>NZ_JBVJJR010000005.1:0-54949 GCF_055585605.1 Streptomyces sp. NPDC052910 | reverse complement strand
CCCGCTCCCGCCGGCGGCCCCCCCCCACCGGGCGGGGGCCCCCCCGCCCGCGGCCTGAACCCCCGCTCAAAAGTCGGGTCTCCCCCCCGCGGTGTCCCCCCCCCCGCCACCGTGCACCCGGAGGCGGCGGACCGGCCGGCCCGCCGGTCGTGCTACTCGTCGACCAGCAGCCCGCGCCGCAGCCGCACGAGCGTCCGGGAGAGCAGCCGGGAGACGTGCATCTGCGAGATGCCGAGCTCCTCGCCGATCTCCGACTGGGTCATGTTCCCGACGAACCGCAGGGCCAGGATCTTCCGGTCACGCGGCGGCAGCTCGGCGATCAGGGGCTTCAACGACTCGACGTACTCGACGCCTTCGAGGTCGTGGTCCTCGTAGCCGATGCGGGCCGAGAGGGTGCCGCCGTCGCCGTCGTCCTCCTCGGAGGGCGCGTCCAGCGAGCTCGCGGTGTACGCGTTGCTCGCGCCCATGCCCTCGACGACCTCCTCCTCGGAGATGTCCAGGTGCCGGGCGAGCTCCGCGACCGTCGGGGAACGGTCGAGGCGCTGGGCGAGTTCGTCGCCGGCCTTGGCGAGGGTGAGCCGGAGCTCCTGGAGCCGGCGCGGGACGCGCACGGACCAACTGGTGTCGCGGAAGAAGCGCTTGATCTCGCCGATGATGGTCGGCATGGCGAAGGTCGGGAACTCGACGCCACGGCTGAGCTCGAAGCGGTCGATGGCCTTGATGAGGCCGATGGTTCCGACCTGGACGATGTCCTCCATCGGTTCGCTGCGCGTGCGGAACCGGGAGGCGGCGAACCTGACCAGGGCGAGGTTGAGTTCGACCAGGGTGTTGCGCACGTACGCGTATTCGTGCGTGCCTTCCTCGAGCGTCTCGAGGCGTGCGAAAAGGGTCTTGGACAGGGCCCGCGCGTCGACCGGCTCCACCTCGGTGTACGAGGGGATGTCCGGAAGGGGCGGGAGTGTCGACGACGCGGTCTCCGCCGTCCCGTACGGAACGGTGTCCTCGGAGAGCGGGATGGTTGCCTCCGGGGAGAAGGGGGAACGCGGTTCGTCGAGCCGGGGTGACATGGTCTCCTCCATCGTTCTCGGCATATGGCCGCCGGTGCCATGAGCTCGTGCTGCGGTTTGCGGCGCCTCCGGGCCGTCCGTGGTGGGTGATGTCTTCCTCTAGCCGTATCGGTCTTTACCTATGCTTGGCAAGTCTCGATTGTCCGTATTTGGTGGTAAATGACGGTTGTTCGACTTTCCGCAGGCGTAGGGAACGCGTAGGGTTTCCGCTGTCCTGAGCGGGCAGGCAGGGCACGGGCACACCATGAAGGGATGCGCGATGGCATGCGGAGATACCAGGGAAAAGGTGTCGGAGTCGTGAGCGGGGCCCGGCTACGGGTAGAGGTCCGGCGGCACGGTGCGAGTGCGGTCGTGAAACCGGAGGGTGAGCTCGATCACCATACGGCCGATTTGCTGCGTGAGCCGTTGGAGAGCTGTGCCGAGGAGGTCGGGGCGCGCATCGTCGTCGACTGCTCGGGGCTGGAGTTCTGCGACTCCACCGGGCTCAACGTGTTGCTCGGCGCCCGGCTGAAGGCCGAGGCCGCGGGCGGCTCCGTCCATCTCGCGGCGATGCGGCCGGTGGTGGCCCGGGTGTTCGAGATCACGGGTGCCGGCGCGGTTTTCGCGGTGCACAGCAGTCTCGACGCGGCTCTCGCCGAGTGACGGGCGGACGACGGTGTGTTGTGCGGGCCACCGGTCCGGTGTCGTAGGTGTTCACCGCGTGCGTCCGGGCAGGAGCAGGCTGACCGCTTTGTGCGCGACGACGTCGCGGACTTCGCACGCGAAGACAGAGTCCTCTTTTCCAATCGGTGAATCGGTGAGGTGAAGCGCTGATGAGCACCACCCGGCCGTACCCGCCGGCGCCGGGAGATCCCGGCCCGGAGGCGCACGGCTCAGCCGCGGCCGACCCCGCCGAAACGGCGCCACCGGGCGGCCCGGCCCGCAGGCTCCACCTCGTGGGGGTCAGCGGAGCCGTGCCCCTGTCCCGTGACTTCACCCGCCAGGCGCTCCGGGACTGGGGCTGGCTGCCCGCGGCCGACGCCGATCACCGGGCCGCCGCCGAGGACGTCCTGCTCGTGGTCTCGGAGCTGGTCACCAACGCCTGCCTGCACGCGGGCGGCCCCGCCGAGCTGCTCGTCAGCCGCGGGACGAAGGTGCTGCGGCTGGAAGTCTCCGACCTCGGCACCGGAGAGCCGGTACCCCGCACCCCCCACCGCGCGGGCCGCCCCGGCGGACACGGCATGTTCATCGTGCAGCGGCTCTGTCTGGACTGGGGTGTCGTCCGCAACGCGGACGGCACGGGCAAGACGGTCTGGGCGGAACTGGCCGCCCCCTCGTAGACGGACGCACACCCGGCGTGCCGCCCGCACGCCCCCAGTCCTCTTTTCCTCCCCCGCACGGCCACGGGCTCTCCCGCCGGTGGCCGCTTTGGTGTGCCCGGCGGGGTGCCTCTGGGCCGCGGTGCCGTGCGGCCACGGCTCGGAACCCTCGTGCGACGGCCTGAGAGGCCGCTGGAGGGCCGCACGGGCCCGGCGCGCGCCGGAGGCCCGAGACGGCCCTGGAAACGCGCCGGAGGGCCGCCAGGGCGGGGCCACGCGCCCGTGGAGCCAGGAAAGGCCCGAGCGGCCGACAGCGGCGGACACGCCAAAGTCGATGGGTTCCCGGAGCCGGTGGTCGGCTCAGAGCCGGCGGATCCCCACAGTCGGTGGACGCCCCAGAGCCGATGGCCCGGAGCCGGCAGACGCCCGAGAGCCGGGCGGCGGACGCCCCGGAGCCCGCCGGTGACCGGGAGCCGCCGGGCGCTCTTACGGCGCCGCGTCTCCCGGTCACCATGCCCCAGCAGCCCCATCAGACCCGTCACCCCCCCACGGAAGCCCTCACCCGCGCCCGCCCCCCTCCGCACGCCCTCCCCGCGCACACGAATGCCCCCGGCGCGTCATCGCGCCGGGGGCACTGTGGCTGTGGGACGAGGGAAGGGGCGCCGACCGGGTCGGCGCCCGCCTCAGGGGGCGGTGCGGGTCAGCGCACGTCTCCCATGAGGGCCTCGATCTTCTTGCGGGACGTCCAGACCGCGACACCGGCCAGCACCGCGACCCCGGCCTCACCGAGGATCACGCCGAAGCCGTTGAGGTCCACGCCCGCCGTCGCCATCAGGGTCATGACGCAGTCACCCGCGGTGACCGCGAGGAACCAGACACCCATCATCTGGCTGGCGTACTTCTTCGGCGCCATCTTCGTGGTCAGCGACAGACCCACGGGGGACAGGCAGAGTTCACCGAGGGTCTGCAGCATGTAGATGGCGATCAGCCACATGGGGCTGACGGTCGAGCCGCCCGTCGCCATCTTCATGGGGATGGCGAACAGCACGAAGGAGGCACCGGCCAGCAGCATCGCCGCGGAGAACTTCACCGTGGAGCTGGGCTCGCGCTTGCGGCGCGCCATGGACACCCACATCGCCGCGAAGACCGGGGCGAGGACGAGGACCCAGGCGGAGTTGACCGACTGGAACCAGGTCGACGGGAAGTGGATGCCGAAGACGTTGTCCGTGGTCTTCTTCTCGGCGAAGGTCGACATCGTCGAGCCGGCCTGGTCGAAGATGCCCCAGAACACGGCGGCGGCGACGAAGAACCAGATGTAGCCGCTGACCTTGGTCTGCTCCTCCGACGTCAGCTCCTTGTCCCGCTTGATGCGGGCCAGGACGAAGATCGGGACGATCAGGCCGATCAGGGCGATCGGAACGAGCGCCCAGTTGATCGTGAAGGTGCCGGTGCCGATCACGACGCCGTAGAAGATGGCGGCGATGACCAGCCAGATCAGGCCCTTGAGCAGCCAGGAGTTCCGCTCGGCGGCCGTCAGCGGCATCGGGACCTCGGCGCTCTTCGGGTCCAGCCAGCGGGTGCCGATGAGGAACGCCACCAGGCCGAGGCCCATGCCGATCGCGGCGAGGGTGAAGCCCAGGTGCCAGCTCACCTGCTGGCCGACGGTGCCGATCACCAGCGGCGCGCCGAGGCCGCCGAGGTTGATGCCGATGTAGAAGAGCGTGAAGCCGCCGTCGCGACGCGGGTCCTTGGGGCCGTTGTACAGGTGGCCGACCATCGTCGAGATGTTGGACTTCAGCAGGCCCGAGCCGATCGCCACCAGGGCCAGACCGGCGAAGAAGGTGGGCTTGCCGGGCAGCGCGAGCAGCAGGTGGCCGCACATGATCACGCTGGCCGCGATGGCCACCGTCTTGCGCGGGCCCCAGACCCGGTCACCGAACCAGCCGCCGGGCATGGCGAGCAGGTACACCATGGCCACGTAGACCGAGTAGATGGCCAGCGACGTGGACTCCGGCATGGCCAGACCGCCGCCCTGGCTGCCGGACTTGGCGTCCGGGCCACCGGAGATCAGGTAGAGGACGAGAAGGGCACGCATTCCGTAGTAGGAAAAGCGCTCCCACATCTCCGTCAGGAAGAGGGGGGCCAGGCCGAGGGGGTGGCCGAAGAGGGTCTTGCCGCCGGCGACGGGGGTGTTGTCCCGCGCGGTTGACTCCTTCGTCAGGCTGGACGCCATGGTCGATCCTTGGGTTCCGAGGACGCGCGTGGAGCTGCTGCGCGCCCGTATGGGGGTTGGCCGGCACCGGTCGACGGCTTCGCTCGCCCCCACGCCCTTGGGGTTCGCCTCCCCCTCGGGGGGAGCCGGCAGAGCGGCCCTCGTTCCGGGATCCACGCCCCCGCGCATCGTCGCGCGGCGGACCCGGCCGACAGGTCGTTCAGGTTTCACATAAGAGTGACGTATCAGTGCCGCGTACGGAAGAGACCTCCGGCGCTACTGCCGAGCCGAAGGTCCCAGACGCTGGTACAGACTTCCGGTAACCATACGTCACACCCCGCCCGCATATGGAAGGAGTTGAGACATGGATCACAGGGGTCGGCGGAACCATCCGCCGGGGTTCCGATGTGTCATCCTCTTCGGCCTCCCGCCGGTCCCGGGTGCCAGGACTGCGCTCTGACGTGCGCCCGAGCGGACTACCATCACGTGCATGACCCGAGTACTGCTCGCCGAGGATGACGCGTCCATCTCGGAGCCGCTCGCACGCGCCCTGCGCCGTGAGGGGTATGAGGTGGAGGTACGCGAAGACGGCCCCACAGCGCTTGCCGCGGGGATCAAGGGAGATGTCGACCTGCTCGTCCTCGACCTCGGGTTGCCCGGCATGGACGGGCTGGAGGTCTGCCGGCGGCTGCGCACCGAGGGCCACGGCTTCCCCGTGCTCGTCCTCACCGCCCGGGCCGACGAGGTCGACACCGTCGTCGGGCTGGACGCCGGTGCCGACGACTACGTCACCAAGCCCTTCCGCCTCGCCGAGCTGCTCGCCCGCGTGCGGGCCCTGCTCCGGCGCGGTGCCGCCGAGTCCCCGCAGCAGGGGACGGCGACGCACGGCGTCCGGATCGACGTCGAGTCGCACCGCGCCTGGATGGGCGACGAGGAACTCCAGCTCACCGCCAAGGAGTTCGACCTGCTCCGGGTGCTGGTCCGGGACGCGGGCCGGGTCGTCACCCGTGACCAGTTGATGCGCGAGGTCTGGGACACCACCTGGTGGTCGTCCACCAAGACCCTCGACATGCACATCTCCTGGCTGCGCAAGAAGCTCGGGGACGACGCGGCCAACCCGCGCTACATCGCCACGGTGCGCGGCGTCGGCTTCCGGTTCGAGAAGAACTAGCGCC
The DNA here is from genome assembly GCF_055585605.1 of Streptomyces sp. NPDC052910. Taxonomy (NCBI): domain Bacteria; kingdom Bacillati; phylum Actinomycetota; class Actinomycetes; order Kitasatosporales; family Streptomycetaceae; genus Streptomyces; species Streptomyces sp. NPDC052910. Next base: position 49,197 of record NZ_JBVJJR010000005.1, on the reverse strand, counting down.
GCACACGGAAGGACCGGCCACGGGACGGCGGCAGGGCCGGCCCCGGACCGGGCAACAACGGAACAACGAGCCGGAGAACCGCCCGTGCGCCGCCGATTGATCAACTCCACGCTCGCCGTCGTCCTCGTCGTGATCGCGGTCTTCGGGATCTCGCTGGTCATCGTCGAGACCCGCACCATCGAGAACAGCGCGCAGGAGAGCGTGCAGTCCGAGGCGGTGCGGCTGGTGAGCAGCGTCGAGGGCCGGCTGGCCGGCGGCGAACGCGTCGAGTCGGGCGTGCTGCGGGAGCAGATCGCCCCCGACCGGTACGCCCGGGTGGAGATCCCCCACCGTGCGCCCATCGAGATCGGCACCCGCCCCGAGGGCGGCCTGATCGTCTCGGAGCAGTCAGGCGAGCACGGCGAACGGGTCCGGGTGGAGGAGTCCCGCTCGGCCGTCAGCAAGGAGGTCGGGCGGACGCTGCTGGTCATCCTCACGGTGGCCTTGCTGGCCGTCGTCGCCGCCGTCTTCCTGGCCGTCCGGCAGGCCAACCGGCTCACCGCGCCCCTCACCGACCTCGCCGAGACCGCCGAGCGGCTCGGCTCCGGCGACCCCCGCCCCCGCCACCGCCGTTACGGCGTCCCCGAGCTCGACCGGGTCGCCGACGTCCTGGACGGCAGCGCCGAACGCATCGCGCGGATGCTCACGGCGGAACGGCGGCTGGCCGCCGACGCCTCCCACCAGCTCCGCACCCCGCTGACCGCGCTGTCCATGCGGCTGGAGGAGATCACGCTCACCGACGACCCGGACACGGTCAAGGAGGAGGCGACGATCGCCCTCACCCAGGTCGAGCGGCTCACCGACGTCGTGCAGCGGCTGCTGACCAACTCGCGCGACCCCAAGACCGGCTCGGCCGTCACCTTCGACCTCGACGAGGTGATCAAGCAGCAACTGGAGGAGTGGCGGCCCGCCATCCGTGCCGGCGGCCGGGCTCTGGTGCGCTCCGGGAAGCAGGGGCTGCGCGCGGTGGGCACGCCGGGCGCGGTCTCCCAGGTCATCGCGACGCTGATCGAGAACTCCCTGACCCACGGGGACGGAGCCGTCGCCCTGCGCACCCGTGTCACCGGCAACCAGGCCGTGGTCGAGGTCTCCGACGAGGGCCCCGGGGTGCCGACGGACCTGGGCGCGCGCGTCTTCGAGCGGACCGTCAGTGGCCGGAACTCGACGGGGCTGGGGCTGGCCGTCGCACGGGATCTCGCGGAGGCGGACGGCGGCCGGCTGGAACTGCTCCAGCAGCACCCGCCGGTGTTCGCGCTGTTCCTGAGCATGGAGGCGAGGCCGGGGAGCGGCCGGGAGGCCGAATGGGAGGAACTGCCGGCCGAGCAGGAGGAGCGGCGGCCCGAGCAGGGGGAGCGGCGGGACTGAGGCCGCGGCGGGCGGGACCGCCGGCGGGGTCAGTACCGCGTCGTGGAAGCGGTCGTGGAAGCGGACGCGGAGGCCGTGGCCGACGTCGTGGACGAGGCCCCGGTCCGCTGCCGCGGTACCTCCGCCGCCGCCAGAAACGATTCAGCGGTCTCGACTGCCGCTTGCGTCGCCGGCAGGCGCTTGAACACCCACGTCCGGTACGACCAGAACCGGAACACCGTGCCGATCCCCAGCCCGACCACGTTCTTGGCGATGTTGTCCGCCACCGTGGAGGTGAGGCCGAACCCGTAGTGCGACAGCGCCAGGATCCCGTTCTCGATCACCAGCCCCACCCCGCTGAACAGCAGGAACAGCGTCAGCTCCGTGCTGCGGCGGCTCTTGTCGCAGTCGCGGTAGGTCCAGTACCGGTTGCCCACGTAGTTGGTCGCGATGGCGACGCAGGTGGCGATCACGCCGGAGCGGACCACGGCCAGCTCCGAGTGCCGGCACATGTTGAAGACGATGGCGTTGACCACGAAGCCGACGGCCCCGATGGCACCGAACTTGGCGACTTCGCGGACCAGCCGCTCCAGCCGGGAACGCACTGCGCGCCGATGACTCATGGGTTCGTCAGGCTCCGTAAGGATGGGCGGTCAGGGCGTGGGGCGACTCCCCATGCTAGCGAGCGCTCTCCGGGACCGGCCGGGGGACCGGGTGAATACCGGACGAACGCCCGCCGCCCCGCCCGTCGCCACCCGGTGACCTTCCGTCTTGGACGATCATCCAAGGCGGGGCCGGGGCCGGTCGTGCGTGCGGATACCCTAAGAGCGTGACGTTCCCGGTAGTCGGCATGGTCGGCGGCGGTCAGCTCGCCCGTATGACCCACGAGGCGGGCATCCCCCTCGGCATCAGATTCAAGCTGCTCAGTGACGCTCCGCAGGACTCGGCGGCGCAGGTCGTGAACGAGGTGGTGGTGGGGGACTACCGCGACCTCGACACCCTTCGTGCGTTCGCACAAGGCTGCGATGTGATCACCTTCGATCACGAGCACGTTCCGACCGAGCACCTACGGGCCCTGGAGGCGGACGGCATCCCCGTCCGCCCGGGGCCCGACGCGTTGGTGCACGCCCAGGACAAGGGTGTGATGCGGGCGAAGCTCACGGAGATCGGCGTTCCGTGTCCACGACACCGCGTCGTGGCCGATCCGGCGGACGTCGAGCGGTTCGCCGCCGAGGGCGACGGCTGGCCGGTCGTCCTCAAGACCGTGCGCGGCGGCTACGACGGCAAGGGCGTGTGGATCGTCCGTGACACGGCCGGGGCGGAGGACGCCTTCCGCGCCGGGGTGCCCGTCCTCGCCGAGGAGAAGGTCGACTTCGTCCGTGAACTGGCGGCCAACGTCGTCCGCTCCCCGCACGGCCAGGCCGTCGCCTACCCGGTCGTCGAGTCGATCCAGGTCGACGGCGTGTGCGACACGGTGATCGCCCCCGCGCCCGGTCTGCCGCCCGAGCTGTCCGCCGAGGCCCAGCGGCTCGCGCTGCGGATCGCCCGGGAGCTGGGCGTCGTCGGCCACCTGGCCGTCGAGCTGTTCGAGACGCGGGACGGCCGGATCCTCGTCAACGAGCTGGCGATGCGCCCGCACAACTCGGGCCACTGGACCCAGGACGGCGCCGTCACCTCGCAGTTCGCCAACCACGTGCGGGCCGTCCTGGACCTGCCCCTCGGCGACCCGCGCCCGCGCGCCCGGTGGACCGTCATGGCCAATGTTCTGGGCGGCGACTATCCGGACATGTATTCCGCGTACCTCCATTGCATGGCACGCGACCCGGGCCTGAAGATCCATATGTACGGCAAGGACGTCAAACCCGGCCGCAAGGTCGGACACGTCAACATCTACGGCGACGACCTGGACGACGTGCGCGAGCGCGCCGCCCACGCCGCCGGATACCTGCGAGGGACGATCACCGAATGAGCAGCTCCCCCGGCGCACCGGTCGTCGGCATCGTCATGGGCTCCGACTCCGACTGGCCCGTCATGGAGGCCGCCGCCGAGGCGCTGGCCGAGTTCGAGGTCCCTTACGAGGTCGACGTCGTCTCCGCGCACCGAATGCCCCGCGAGATGGTCGCGTACGGGGAGCGGGCGGCCGGCCGGGGGCTCAAGGCGATCATCGCGGGCGCCGGCGGCGCGGCCCACCTGCCCGGCATGCTGGCCTCGGTGACGACCCTGCCGGTGATCGGCGTCCCGGTCCCGCTCAAGTACCTGGACGGCATGGACTCGCTCCTCTCCATCGTCCAGATGCCGGCCGGCGTCCCCGTCGCCACCGTCTCCGTCGGCGGCGCCCGCAACGCGGGCCTGCTCGCGGTGCGCATGCTCGCCGCGCACGACCCCGGCCTGCGCGACCGGATGAGCCGCTTCCAGGAGGAGCTCAACGAGCAGGCGACGGAGAAGGGCCGCCGCCTGCGCGCCAAGGCACAGGGCGAGACAGGCTTCGGCTTCGGGAAGTAAGGGGACGGACGTGATGGAACCGCTCGACCGCGCCCGCGAACTGCTGGCCGCCCACCCGATCGTCGACGGCCACAACGACCTCCCTTGGGCGCTGCGCGAACAGGTCGCCTACGACCTCGACCGCCGCGACATCGCCGCCGACCAGAGCGCCGCCGGCCTGCACACCGACCTGCCCCGGCTGCGCGCCGGCGGGGTCGGTGCCCAGTTCTGGTCCGTGTACGTGCGGAGCGACATGGCCGGGGACGACGCGGTGAGCGCCACCCTCGAACAGATCGACGTCGTCCGCCGGCTGGCCGACCGCCACCCGGCGGACCTGCGGCTCGCCTTCACCGCCGACGACATGGAGGCCGCGCGTGCCGAAGGCCGCATCGCCTCCCTGATGGGCGCCGAGGGCGGCCACAGCATCAACTGTTCCCTGGCCACCCTGCGCGCCCTGTACGCCCTGGGCGTGCGCTACCTGACCCTCACCCACAACGACAACATCCCGTGGGCGGACTCGGCGACCGACGAGCCGCGCGCCGGCGGCCTCACCCGCTTCGGCGAGGAGGTCGTCCGCGAGATGAACCGCCTCGGCATGCTCGTCGACCTCTCGCACGTCTCCGCCGACACCATGCGGGACGCGATCCGGGTCAGCGAAGCGCCCGTGATCTTCTCCCACTCCTCCGCGCGCGCGATCTGCGACCACCCGCGCAACGTGCCCGACGACGTGCTGGCCTCGCTGGCGGCCAACGGCGGTATGGCGATGGTGACGTTCGTCCCCAAGTTCGTCCTCCCCGAGGCCGTCGCCTGGACCCGCGCGGCGGACGAGAACATGCGCGCGCACGGCTTCCACCACCTCGACACGACACCCGAGGCGATGGCCGTCCACCAGGCCTTCGAAGCGGGCCACCCGCGCCCGGTCGCGACGGCGGCGACGGTCGCGGACCACCTGGACCACATGCGGGAGGTCGCCGGGGCCGACCACATCGGTATCGGCGGTGACTTCGACGGGACGGCCTTCACGCCATCGGACCTGGCGGATGTGGCCGGGTATCCGAACCTGATCACGGAATTGCTGCGTCGGGGCTGGTCGGAGGGGGATATCGCGAAGCTGACGTGGGGGAACGCGGTGCGGGTGTTGCGGGACGCGGAGGCGGTTTCCCGGACCGTCGCCGCGCGGCGTGGGCCTTCGATCGCGACGATCGGGCAGTTGGACGGGTGAGTGGCCCCGGTCCCTCCCCCAGAGGGGGGACCCCCAATCACCGTTTCTTGCGGGGGCAAGCCCCCGCACCCCCGAAGCGCGCTGCGCGCGCTGTCCTCAAACGCCGGACGGGCTGGATAGGGCGCCCTACCCAGCCCGTCCGGCGATTGAGGACGAGCGGCGAAGCCGCGAAAAGGGGGTCTGGGGCGCAGCCCCAGGAAACGGCGAAGGGGAGGGACTGGGGCACACCCCCGGAGGGCTAAGCCCGCGGCCGACCCATCGCCCGGAACGACCACCCGGCGGCCCGCCAGACGTCAGCGGACAACGCGTTGCGCCCGTCCAGAATCTGCGGCGCGGCCACAACCTCCCGCAGCGCCGCAGGATCAAGCTCCCGGAACTCAGCCCACTCGGTCAGGTGCAGCACCACATGCGCCCCCCGGCAAGCCTCCGCCGCACTGTCCGCGTAGCCCAGCGTCGGGAACACCCGGCGAGCGTTCTCCATCCCCTTCGGGTCGTAGACGGTCACCTGACCACCCTGCAGATGGATCTGCCCGGCGACGTTCAGCGCGGGCGAATCCCGCACATCGTCCGAGTCCGGCTTGAAGGTGGCGCCGAGGACGGCGACCCGCCGTCCGAGGAAGCCGCCCCCCACCGTTTCACGAGCGAGCTCGACCATGTGCCCGCGCCGCCGCATGTTGATGGAGTCGACCTCGCGGAGGAAGGTGAGCGCCTGATCGGCGCCCAGCTCGCCCGCTCGGGCCATGAAGGCGCGGATGTCCTTGGGCAGGCAGCCGCCGCCGAAGCCGATGCCGGCGCGCAGGAACTTCTTCCCGATCCGCTCGTCGTGCCCTATGGCCTCGGCGAGCTTGGCGACGTCGCCGTCGGCCGCCTCGCACACCTCGGCCATCGCGTTGATGAAGGAGATCTTCGTGGCGAGGAAGGAGTTGGCGGCGGTCTTCACCAGTTCGGCGGTCGGGTAGTCGGTGACGACGAACGGCGAGCCCTCGCCGATGGGCGTCGCGTACACCTCGCGCAGCACCTTCTCCGCGCGCTCGCCTTCGACGCCGACGACGATGCGGTCCGGGTGCAGGGTGTCCTGGACGGCGAAGCCCTCGCGGAGGAACTCCGGGTTCCAGGCGAGTTCCACCTCGGCGCCGGCCGGGGCGAGTTCGGCGAGCTTCCGGGCGATGCGGGCGGCGCTGCCGACGGGCACGGTCGACTTGCCGACGACCAGCGCGGGGCGGCGCAGCCGGGGGGCGAGGGAGGCGACGGCGGCCTCCACGTACGACATGTCGCACGCGTACTCGCCGTGCTTCTGCGGGGTGTTCACACAGATGAAGTGGACGTCGCCGAACTCGCCGACCTCGTCCCAGGAGGTGGTGAAGCGCAGCCGCCCGCTGGACCCCTCCAGCCCCGCGACGTGCTTGCGGAGGAGTTCCTCCAGCCCCGGCTCGTACATGGGCACCTCGGCCCGGCCGAGCATCTCGACCTTCTCCGGGACCACGTCCAGGCCCAGTACCTCGAAACCCAGCTCGGCCATGGCCGCCGCGTGGGTGGCGCCGAGGTAGCCGGTGCCGATCACAGTGATCTTGGGGGCCATGCGTGCTCCAGGTACGTACGGGCTTGCTGACTGCGTGGCCCGAGCATAGTCCGGGGCGGTCGTGGGGAGATTCCCCATGATCTGTCGCTGTCGGCAAGCTCACGTATCCCCGTCCGGGCCCCGGCCCCTAGAATCATGGTTACTAAACGGTAGTTAACGCTCTGGGGAGTTCGCCTTGGCGGGAAACAAGGACTTCGACCTGTACCGGCCGTCCGAGGAGCACGACGAGCTCCGCAAGGTCGTTCGCTCGCTCGCCGAGGCGAAGATCGCGCCGTTCGCCGCGCAGGTGGACGAGGAGGGACGGTTTCCGCAGGAAGCGCGCGACGCGCTGACCGCGGCCGATCTGCACGCGGTGCACGTGCCGGAGGAGTTCGGCGGCGCGGGCGCCGACGCGCTCGCGACGGTCATCGTCATCGAGGAGGTGGCGCGCGTCTGCGCCTCCTCCTCCCTCATTCCGGCGGTCAACAAGCTCGGCTCGCTGCCGGTGATCCTCTCCGGCTCCGAGGAGCTGAAGAAGAAGTACCTGGGCCCGCTCGCCAAGGGCGACGCGATGTTCTCGTACTGCCTCAGCGAGCCCGACGCCGGCTCGGACGCGGCCGGCATGAAGACGCGCGCCGTACGCGACGGCGACTTCTGGGTGCTCAACGGCGTCAAGCGCTGGATCACCAACGCGGGCGTCAGCGAGTTCTACACGGTCATGGCCGTGACCGACCCGGAGAAGCGCTCCAAGGGCATCTCCGCGTTCGTCGTCGAGAAGTCCGACGAGGGCGTCTCCTTCGGCGCGCCGGAGAAGAAGCTCGGCATCAAGGGCTCGCCGACCCGCGAGGTCTACCTGGACAACGTCCGCATCCCCGCCGACCGCATGATCGGCGACGAGGGCACGGGCTTCGCCACGGCGATGAAGACCCTGGACCACACCCGCATCACCATCGCGGCCCAGGCCCTCGGCATCGCCCAGGGCGCCCTCGACTACGCCAAGGGCTACGTCCAGGAGCGCAAGCAGTTCGGCAAGCCGATCGGCGACTTCCAGGGCGTCCAGTTCATGCTCGCCGACATGGCCATGAAGCTGGAGGCGGCCCGCCAGCTCACCTACGCGGCGGCGGCCAAGTCCGAGCGCCTCGACGACGACCTGACCTTCCACGGCGCGGCGGCGAAGTGCTTCGCCTCCGACGCGGCCATGGAAATCACCACCGACGCCGTCCAGTTGCTCGGCGGCTACGGCTACACGCGCGACTACCCGCTGGAGCGCATGATGCGCGACGCGAAGATCACGCAGATCTACGAGGGCACGAACCAGGTCCAGCGCATCGTCATGGCGCGCAACCTGCCGTAACAGCAGCCCGAACGCCCCGGTCGAAGCCGACCGGGGCGTTCGCGTTCTCACCCGCCACCGACCCCGGCCTGGGCCTTGATCGTCTCCACGGCGTCCTCGGTGAGCCAGCGCAGCGGGACCACGGTCCACCTGTCCCGCTTGCGCATGACGACGGCCTTGCCGTCCCTGGTCCGTCCGACGTGCACGAAGCCGTGGTCACGACGCAGGTCCTTCGCCAGGTTCTCGCCGTGGATCACGGGCGCTACTTCCCTTCGCGGTCCTCGTCGTCGGCCATGCTGCTGTGCACGTTCCCGTTCCGGGAGACGCGAGTGTCCGGATCGGTCGCCTGGTCCTGATTCGTGTACGGGTCCCAGTCGTCTTCGTTCTTCTTACCCATCCTTGCGCTCCCTCTGCCGTTGAGTGGTCGGGCGGGGGGCGTCGGCCGCAAGCCGGAAGAGCACGTACTCAGCCGCTGGACGTGCTGTGCGTTCCGGGTCACGGGACCAGTGCGGTGGCGCGTCCGGGAGCGGATCCAGGACGTTTCCTGTTCGCTCAAGAACTCATCGCGGATCGCCTCGACCATGCTCCGCATCTCGTCCCCGGCCACCGCCGCTTGCGTGAAGCCTTCGAACTTACGGACGTATAGCTCGACGTCTTTCGGCTCGGTGACCACCAATTCGGCATGGACGGTTTCCACTGTGACCAGACGGTCGTCCCTGATCACGAAAGCGTGGTTGGCCACGTCGCTTTGCCGGGACCTCAGGGGAACCACACGGATGTCCACGTGGGGGAGCCGGGACATGGAGACGATCCGGTCCATCTGAGCGGCCGGCATGGGGCGGGGCACGATCTGCCATCGAAGGGCCGGTTCGGTGATGACGAAGTGCAGTTTCCTCGTGCTGTCGTAGAGGACGGCCTGGCGTTCGAGTCTGCCGGTGATCGTTCGGGTGAGCGTGTCGTCGCTCAGGTCATGGCGCCGCAGGACGGCCCTGATGTACTCCGCCGTCTGCAGCAGGCCGGGGACGAGAGCCGGCTGGAAAAGCCGGAGAACGGACATCTGGGCCTCAAGCGCTTTGACGGCTTGCCGGCCCTTGTGGACGCCGGTCCTCTTCAGCAGCCGCCAGGCCGTCGCCTCCGTGGCCACGGCGCGCGCGGCTCCGGTGTACTCCGCCTTGACCGCGTCCGACACACCGATGGCGGTCAGGATGCGGTCCACGTCGGTCGCGCTGGGGGCGAGCCTGGAGTTCTCGATCTTCGACAACTTCGAGGGGGACATGAGAGCACTGCGGGCGACCGCCTTGGCCTCCCTGCCGGAGGCCTCGCGCAGCGCCCGCAGTGCCGCCCCGAGCTGAGCTCCGTTCACTCGCCGTGCTTCGCCCACCAGTGTGCGAACGGCTCCGCATGGGCGAGCGCCGTGTCCCGGTGCCGGACGTAGTCCCCCGCTGTTCCCCGGGGGAGTACCTCCACCCTGAGGAAAGCCCCCTGATCGTCATACCGCATGACGGCGACGGTCTCGGTGTCGAACAGAATGACCTTCCGGATGAGCTCCATCGGGATCTCCACCAGCGTTTCGTGAGCGGGAATCTCGAGCCCGTGGTCGGTCGGTGTCTCGCCCTGCACGAGCAAGGTGTCGCGGTCCGTCGCGTACAGAGCCGGGCAGTCCTTGAGGTCACACGCTCTGGCCGGCAGCGTCGCCTTGAGCGTCATCGGTCCCTCTCCTGAGGTGTGCTCCCCGCGTGAATCCGATGCTTCCGGAGCCGCGACCCGTGGGTCAAGAAGTGCCGGTTGAGGGAACGGGAAACCGCGCCCCGAACCGGCGCGGAGCGCCCGAGTGGCGCCCCCGCCCCCCACCCCCCACCCTGGACATCGACCCCTGGGGGGACCGCCGTGCGCCAGGAGGCGAGCGTCATGCCCGAGGTACGTGAGACGTACGCGCCCGGAACGCCCTGCTGGGTGGATCTGATGGCGCCGGATCAGCGGGCGGCGCTCGATTTCTACCGGAATCTGTTCGGGTGGCAGGGGGAGCCCGGGCCGCCGGAGACCGGTGGGTACGCGGTGTGCACGCTGGACGGGCGGGCCGTGGCGGGGATCGGGCCGGCGATGGCGCAGGAGGGGCAGCCTCCGCCGCCGACCGCGTGGACGACGTACCTGGCGGTGGCGGACACCGACGCCACGGCGGACGCCGTCACCCGGCACGGGGGACGCGTGCTGATGCCGGGGACGGACGTGCTGACGTTCGGCCGGATGGCGGTGGTCGCGGACGCCACGGACGCCGTGTTCGGGCTCTGGCAGACCAGGGACTTCTTCGGGTGCGAGGTGGTCAACGAGCCGGGTGCGGTGATCTGGAACGAGCTCAACACCTCCGATCCGGAGGCGGCGGGAACGTTCTACCGGGCCGCGTTCGACATCGAGGCGACGCCGATGGAGGAGGCACCCGGCTATTTCGCGCTGAAGGCGGGCGGCCGGCCGATCGGCGGGATGCAGGGGCTGGAGCGGTTTCCCGAGGGCACGCCCTCGCACTGGCTGACGTACTTCGCCGTGGACGGCACGGACACCACGGTCGACGCGCTCGTCCGGGCGGGCGGCTCGGTGCTGGTACCGCCGTTCGACATGGTGGCCGGCCGGATGGCCGTCGTCTCCGACCCGCAGGGCGGGATCTTCGCGGTCATCCAGGGGGCGGAGCCGGCCTGAGCGCGGCCCCGCCCGACGGAGCGGACCTACGACACCGTGACCCTCTCGTCCTTCTTCAACTGCTCGAAGAGCTGCTTGGACTTCACCGGGTCCCACTTCACGGCCACGCCGTCACCGCGCGTCGCCAGGTTGGCGTTGCCTATCGGCACCGTCATCTGCTTGCCGTCGCCGCCGGTGACGTCCTTCATCGCCCAGAACATCGACGCCAGGTCCCACAGCTCCATGTCGTCGTCGACTATCAGCGTGTCCAGGCCGGAGCCGATCACCGGGTAGAGGGTGAACGGGTTGAGGACGGTGGACGGCGAGGCCGCCTGCTTGGCGAGGGTGTTCAGGAACTTCTGCTGGTTGCGCATCCGGCCGAGGTCCTGGTCGGCCTCCTGGTGGCGCTGGCGGACGAAGGCGAGCGACTGCTTCCCGTCCAGCGTCTGGCAGCCCGCCTTGAGGTCGGCGCCCGAGTCGCGGTCCTTGACCGGCTTGTCGAGGCACATGTCGACGCCGCCGAGCGAGTCGACCAGGCTGCGGAACCCGCCGAAGCCGATCTCCGCGTAGTGGTCGATGCGCAGCCCGGTGTTGAACTCGACGGTCCGGACCAGCAGCTCGGGGCCGCCGTCCGCGTACGCCTGGTTGAGCTTGTGGGTCGAGGCCGGGAACCGCTTGCCGGACTTCTGCCCGGTGAAGGCCGGGATGGTGACGTACGAGTCGCGCGGCAGGCTGAGCATGGTGGTGCCGTTGTCACCGGTGTGCAGGATCATCATCGAGTCGGTGCGCTTGCCGTCGGCCGACCCGGTGTGCAGTTCCTTCTTGTCCTCGTCGGAGAGCCCCTCCCGGCTGTCCGAGCCGACGATCAGGTAGTTCGTGCCGTCGCCGCCCGGCGGGCGCTCCTCCACCTTCCCGAGGTCGACCTCGCGGCGCAGCTTGGAGTCGGCCCAGAAGTAGGTGCTCACGGAGACCACCAGCACCACGGCGAGGAAGGCGAGCAGGCCTATGGTGATCCGCTTGCGCCAGTTCGGCCGGCCGCCGCGCGGCGCGCGTCCCCGCGCGGCCGGACCGCCCGGGACGCCGCCGGGCCCGCCGGGAGCGCCACCGCTCGGGTGGCCGCCGCCGCGCCCGTAGACCTGGCCGGTGTTGTAGCCGTCGTCGGGCCGGCCGCCCGGCGCGCCGGGCCCGGGCCGCCCGTACTGGGGCGGGGGCCCGCCCTGGTGCGCGCGCGGGCCGCCGCGCGCCCCTTCCGGGCGCGGGTGGGCGCCGCCGCCTCCGTACTGGTACCGGCGGTCGTTGTTCCGCACTTCGGGCCACTCGCTCATGGGGAGAAGTGTGCCCGGCCGCGGGACTCGTCCGGACGGGTGGTACCGGACCGGGTCACGGCTGTTGCAGAGCTGACACACGGGCGGCCCGGTCCGTGCACCCCGCATACAGTGGGGTGCATGACCACTCACGACCGGACCGCCGAGTCCGGTGCGGCCGGCATACCCGGCAAGCCGACCTCGGCCTCCCGCACGACCCTGTCCCACATCATGACCGCGAGCGACACGAACCTCCTGGGGACCGTGCACGGCGGAGTGATCATGAAACTGGTGGACGACGTCGCGGGGGCGGTCGCCGGACGGCACTCCGGCGGCCCCGCGGTGACCGCGTCCATGGACGAGATGGCCTTCCTGGAGCCGGTCCGCGTCGGCGACCTCGTCCACGTCCAGGCGCAGTGCAACTGGACCGGACGCTCCTCGATGGAGGTCGGCGTCCGCGTCATGGCCGAGCGCTGGAACGAGTCCGCGCCGGCCGTGCAGGTCGGCAGCGCGTACCTCGTCTTCGCGGCCGTGGACGAGGAGGGCAAGCCGCGGCCCGTACCGCCGGTGATCCCCGAGACCGAGAAGGACCGGCGGCGCTACCAGGAGGCGCAGATCCGGCGCACGCACCGGCTCGCCCGCCGCCGCGCGATCAAGGAGCTTCGGATGAACCGGGCGGCGGAGGGCCTGAAGGACTGAGCCCCGGTCCCTCTCCCGAAGAAGGGCGCCCCCTCAGCCTGTCCGGCGCTTGCCGACGGGCGGCGGAGCCGCGATCGGGGTCCGGAGCGGAGCCCCGGGAGACGGCGAAGCGGTGGTGCCCCCTTTGGGGGAGGCACCGGGACACCCCCCGGCGCTCAGCCGTCGCACACCGCCCGGTCCCCCGTGACCACCTCCCGCTCCCCGGGCGACGCGGCCTGCGGCTCCGGCCCACGCACCGGCCGTACCCCTACGAAATCCGCGCCCAGTGTCACCTGCATCAGCGGCCCCTGACCCGGCACCGGCCGCAGCTCGGCGCCCGGCAGGGCCGCCGCCAGGGCGCGGGCGGAGCGGTCCCAGCGCGGGTCGAAGGCGATCACCGTGCGCAGGGCGGTCGGCGGTGGGGCCTCGGCCGGCAGGCCGGTGGTGAGGAAGCCCGCGGCCCGCAGCGCCGCGTCGGTGTCGTGGCCGAGCTCGGGACGGCCGGAGCCGTTGAGGATCTGGACGCCGATCCGCCCGGGCGGCACGTCGACGGGCGCCGGGCTCGCGTCCGTCACGGCGGGGCCGGGCGTGGCTTCGGGGGCCGTCGTGGCGGTGACCGTCCCGACCGGCCCCAGGGCGGCGGCTCCCACGGGAGCGGTGGGGGGCGCGGTCGCCCCGCCGGGAGCCGGTGCCGGGGACGGCCCGGGCGTGCCCGCCGGCCGGGGCGAGGCGCCGTCCGCCGGGGACGCGGGACCGTTCACGGGACCGGGAGACGGCACCGCCATCCCGCCCGCCGCCCCGCCCGGACGCTTTCCGTCCGCTTCCGCGGATTCCGCCGGAGCCTCACTCGGACGCCCCCCGAGCGAGGCCAGCGGCCGGTCCGCCCGCAGCGCCCGGAACAGCGGGCCCGCCGCGTCCTCGTCCCACCGGACGGTCGACCCGACCCCGGGCACCGGGAAGTCGACGGACGCGATCGGCACCGACGTGAACTCCGTCGCGGCCGGCCGGAGCCCCCGCAGGGTCCGGCCCAGCTCGACCAGTTCCGTCCCGGCGAAGCCGCGGTCCGCGCTGACCGAGCCCAGCAGGGCGGCGACGACCCGGCGGAACACCGGCGGGTCGAGGAGGACGCCGCTGCTCGTCGCCCGCTGGAGCAGGGAGGCGACGAAGCGCTGCTGGCGGCGCATCCGGCCGAGGTCGGCGCTGGCGTCGAGGTGCCGGGCGCGGACGTACTGCAGGGCCTGCCCGCCGTCGAGCGTGCTGGTCCCGGCGGGCAGGTCGAGCCCGCTGTGGTCGTCCCGGAGCGGTTCCTCGGTGCAGACGCGTACGCCGCCCAGCAGGTCGACGGTGCGCATGAAGCCGGTGAAGTCGATCTCCAGGTAGTGGTCGACGTGCACGCCGGTGAGCTGCTCGACGGCCCGGACGGTCAGCGCCGGGCCGCCCTCCGCGTAGGCCGCGTTGAGCTTCTGCGGATGGGCCGGGTGGAACGCGCCGGACGCGTCGGTGCGGTCGGGCAGGACGGTGTACGTGTCGCGGGGGAGGCTGACGACGGACGCCCGGTCGCGGCCCTGGGAGAAGTGGACCAGCATCATCGTGTCCGTGCAGTGGCAGGGGTCGCCGCCCAGGTGGTAGCGGGTGCGCTGGTCCTCGGTGAGGTCGTCGCGGCCGTCGGTGCCCACCACCAGGACGGTGGTGCCGTGGCCCGTGCGGGGGCGGTGGGAGAGCCCGGCGAAGGGGTCGACGCGGCGGATGCCCCGGTCGATGCCGTGCACCACCGCGTGCCCGGCGCCGCCGGCGACGAGGATGACGAGGGCGAGCGCGGTGGCGATGCGCAGTCCCCAGCGGGGCCGGTGCGGGGCACCGTGCCGGCCCCGGTCCGGGCGGGGGGCGCTGTCCGGTTCTGGCACTTCGTGACCTCCGCGACAGGCTGGGATCACCCCCGGCGCGGCAGGGGGAGCGAACCGGGTCACCGTAGGCCGATACGATCAACGGTCCGCGCTTCCACGCCGTCCGGCCCCCGTCCGCCACCCGGGCGGCGCGGGTCCGTGTCCCCCGTTCGCGGTAACGTGGCCGACGCTTCCGTCCGCCGCGGGGTGAACCCCTGACCCCCGTACTTCCGAGGAACCATGCCAGAGCAGCAGCCGCCCGCAGTTTCCGTGATCATGCCGGTGCTCAACGAGGAGCGTCATCTGCGCACCTCCGTGCGGCACATCCTCGAGCAGGACTACGCCGGCGAGCTGGAGGTGGTGATCGCCCTCGGTCCGTCCGCCGACCGTACGGACGAGATCGCCGCCGAGCTCGTCCGCGAGGACCCGCGTGTGCACACCGTGCCCAACCCGACGGGCCGTACCCCCGCCGCCCTGAACGCGGCGATCAAGGCGTCGCGTCATCCGATCGTGGTGCGGGTGGACGGGCACGGCATGCTGTCCCCCGACTACATCAAGACGGCGGTGCGGCTGCTGGACGAGACGGGCGCGCAGAACGTCGGCGGCATCATGCACGCCGAGGGGGAGAACGACTGGGAGCGGGCCGTCGCCGCCGCCATGACCTCGAAGATCGGGGTCGGCAACGCGGCGTTCCACACCGGCGGTGAGGCCGGCCCGGCCGAGACCGTCTATCTGGGCGTCTTCCGGCGCGAGGCGCTGGAGCGGCAGGGCGGGTACAACGAGGAGTTCATCCGCGCCCAGGACTGGGAGCTGAACTTCCGCATCCGTGAGGCGGGCGGGCTGATCTGGTTCTCGCCGGAGCTCAAGGTCTCGTACCGCCCCCGGCCGAGCGTGCGGGCGCTGGCCAAGCAGTACAAGGACTACGGCCGCTGGCGGCACGTCGTCGCCCGCTTCCACAAGGGCTCGATCAACCTGCGCTACCTGGCGCCGCCGACCGCCGTCGTCGCCATCGCGGCCGGGCTCGTGGCCGGCGTCGCGGTGACGCCGTGGGCGCTGGTCGTCCCCGGCGGCTACCTGGCGGCGATCGTCGCCGGCTCGGTGCCCGCGGGCAAGGGGCTGCCGGCCAAGGCCCGGGTGCGCATCCCCGTGGCGCTGGCGACCATGCACATGTCGTGGGGCTTCGGCTTCCTCACCAGCCCGCGGTCGCTCGCGAAGCGCGTCATCGCCAGCCGCCGGCCGGCGGTCCGGGCGTAGCCCGGGCGCGTCGGACGCTGCGGGAAGGGCCGCCTCTGTGGGACAGAGGCGGCCCTTCCGCTTTTCGCGGGACCGCTTTTCGCGGGACCGTTTTTCGCGGGACCGTCAGAAGCGGTTCAGCGGGTTGACCTCCATGCAGGCGGACCGGTCGTCGCCGTTGAGCGGGTCGGCGCTCTCCGGGGCCTTGTTGTCGTTCCGGTCCTTGTCGCCCTGGCCCTTCTTCGGGTCCTTCTCGTCCCCGGCGTCGGGCTTGCTCCCGCCGGTCTTCTTCCCGTTCGCCTTCCCGTCGGACGTGCCGCCCGCCTTGGCGGCGTCGCCCTTCGCGTCCGCCGGCTTCGGGTACGTGTCGCCCTCGCGCCAGTCGCCGCCGATCACCAGCGTCACCTGTTCCGCCGACGGGGACAGCCGTACGGCGTCCTCCGGCAGGCCGAGCGCCTTGGCCACGGCCAGGGCGTCGGCGCGCTGCGTCTGCTTCGGGTAGGTGATCGTGGTGTCGGCCTGGGCGCGCGGGGTGGAGTCCGACGTCGCCTTGGCGAAGCCCTGCTTGACGAGGTACGACGCGATGTCGGATCCCCGGCCGGTGGCGGGCGGGAGGACGGCGGTGCCGGTGCCGTTGAAGACGGTGACGGCGATGCGGTCCTTGGCGACCTTGGCGCCCTTCCTGCCCGCGTCCTTGGCCTCCGTCGGCTCGGGCTTCCTCTTGTCCTTGCCGTCCAGCGCGATGTCGTTGCGGACCAGCGAGAACAGCTTGTCGGCGTCGCCTGCCTTGGGAATGACGTGGGCGTCCGGGTCCTGCGGGTCCTGCACCCAGGGCATGGTGGTCATGGTGATCCGGGCGGACGGCACCCGCTTGATGTCGTTGCCGAGGTCGTAGAGCTTCTTGACCGAGCCCAGGTCCTTGTCGACGGTCAGCGCCTTGGTGGCCGCCTCGGCGAGGTCGGTGAGCTGCCCGGGGTCGCTGAGCCGGCTGCCGGACTTCAACTGACGGACCATCGAGTTCATGTAAAGGTGCTGGGCGTGGGTGCGGCCGATGTCGCTGCCGTCCTCGAAGCCGTGCCGGGTGCGCAGCCACTGGAGGGCCTGCTCGCCCTTGATGGTGTGCGTGCCCTTCTCCAGCCGCAGCCCCGACTTGTCGTCGCGGATGTTGCTCTTCACGCAGACCGGTACGCCGCCCACCGCGTCGGCCATGCTCACCACGCCCGCGAAGTCGATCATCATGAAGTGGTCGACGGGGATGCCGGTGAGCTCCTCCCAGGTGGCCACGGTGCAGCCGGGACCGCCGTTCTGGAGGCTGGTGTTGATGATCTGGCTGCTCGTCTCCTGGTAGACCTTGCCGTCGGCCGGGTCGGTGCACTTGGGGATGGTCACGCGGGTGTCGCGGGGGACGCTGACGACCGACATGTTGCTGCGGTCGGCGGAGACGTGGACCAGCATCTGCACGTCGGCGAGGGCCGGCCGGTCGGCGTCCTCGCGGGCGCCGCCGAGGTTCTGGTTCTCCTTGCTGCTCCGGCTGTCGGACCCCAGGAGGAGGATGTTGAGGGGCCGCTGGCCCGCCGCGTTGGGGACGCTCCGGTCGAGCTGCTTGTCGCCGAGGTTGAGCTTGCTCTTGCGGATGTTGCCGTTGAGGTGCTGGTAGTAGAAGTAGCCCGCTCCCGACGCTCCGAGGACGAGGACCGCGAGGGAGAGCGCGGCCCAGCGGACTATTCGGATCGCGCGGCGCCGCGGCGGTCTGCCGCCGCCCGAGGCGCGGCCGGACGCGGCGTCATTACCACCGCCCCGACCGGCCTTTGCCGCCGCGGCGGGAGCGCCCTCGCCGGCCGCCTCCTCCGCGCGCGTCTCGTCGGTGCCCGCTTTCTGCTTTCCCCCGGTTTCGGCCTTTTCTTCCCCCCGTAGACCGTTGAGCCGCATTGGGCCTCCCCCTGAATGGTGCGCACGGCCCGCAGGGCAGGTGCGTTACCTGGTGACTCTGTTACCGGGTAGTGAGATGCACAAGTGTGTTCGCAGGATTCACTTCGCGCAGACGTTCTTGTCGGCTTCGATCCGCTGGATGTCCTTGGGCGCCTGCTTGGGGGCCTTCGGCGGGGTGACCGGGACCCCGGCGCCCTTGAAGTCCGCGCCCAGGGTGAGCGTCATGTCGGCAAGCGGGGCCGCGTCCTTGCCGGTCTGATGGAGGGCGTCGGCCGGCAGGCCCATGGCCTCCGCCAGGCTGCGGGCCTGGTCGGCCTGGTTGGGGGCGAACTCCAGGATGGTCTTGGGGATCTTCTTGCCGCCGGGCCCCGCGTTGCCGCCGTTGCCCGCGTGCGCCATCCCCTTGGTGTTCTGCATCCAGACGACGGTCTCCTGGGCCGCGCCCAGCTTGCCGCTGCCGTTGAGCACCTTGACGCGGACCTTGGCCGGCTCCGCCTTGGGACCCTTGAGGAGGGCCGCCTGCTTGGCGTCCTTCTCCTTCTCGGCGGCCTGCTCCTTGTCCTTGGCGGCCTTCTCCTTGCGCTTGACCTCGGTGAGGGAGACGTCCTCCCGGACCATGGCGAGCAGGGGTTCGGCCTTCGTCTCGTCCAGGAGGACCGTCTTGTGGTACTTGCCGTCGGCCGGGTTGTCCTTCACCGGCAGCGTGGCGAAGGTGATGTTCTTCAGGTTCACCTTGCTGAGTTCCTTGGCCAGGCTGGTGAGCTTGGAGATGGACCCTATGCCGGTGTCGACGGTGAGCGACTTGGTGGCCGCGTTGCTGAGGTCGTAGAGCTTCTTGGGGTTGGTGAGGGTGTCGTCCGACTTCATCTTGCGCATCATCGAACCCAGGAACTGCTGCTGGAGCTTGATGCGGTCCAGGTCGCTCTCGAAACCGAAGCTGTGCCGGGTGCGGACGAACGCCAGGGCCTGCTCGCCCTCGATCTCGTGCTTGCCCGCGGAGAGCTTGAGGTGCGACTTGGGGTCGTTGACGTCCTTGCCGACGCACACCTCGACACCCCCCACCGCCGAGGAGAGCGACTTGACGGCGTTGAAGTCGGCCATCATGAAGTGACTGACCTTGAGGCCGGTGATCTTCTCGACCGTGCGCCAGGTGCAGCCCGGGTCGCGGTCTCCCTGACCCAGGCTCTCGTTGAAGCGCACGTTCTTGGAGCCGGGGATGGTGCGGGTGGTGCCGTCCTTCTTGGTCGGGCACTCGGGGATGTCGATCACCATGTCGCGCGGGATGGAGATCACCGTCGCGTTGGTGCGGTCCTCGGAGACGTGGAAGAGGAGCGTGGTGTCGGCGTGGCCGACGCTCCCGTTGTCGCCGTAGCCGGTGTTGCCCTTGCCCGACCGCTTGTCCGTGCCGATCAGCAGGATGTTGACCGGGCCTTCAGGCACGGCCTCGTTGTCGACGCCGACGTCGACCTTCTCGATGTTGCCGTTGAGGTGCTGATAGAGGAGATACGCGCCCAGCGAGCCGCCCACCAGCAGGAAGGCCAGGGTGCCGCCGGTCCACAGCAGGACCTTCTTCTTCGCGCTCTTCTTCGGCTTCGGCTTGCGGCGCCCCGTGGCCGCGGCCGCGGCCGTGGCCTTGCCGGCCCGCCGGCCACCGCGCTGCTCCGGCAGCGGGCGCCCGCCGCTCCGCGCGCCCGGCGCGGGCTTCTTCCGGGGGCCGGGCGTGGGGCCCGTCGCGGTGCCGGACACGGCACCCGGCGGATTGCCGCCGGCGGGATTGGACCGCGCCCCGGCGGGGGAGACATGTCCGGGGACAGGGCCCGACGTGTCGGAGGGGTCCAGGCGCAGCTCGTAGCTGCCGGTCTTGGGGTCGAACACCCACTGGTCGGCGGGGTCGATGCCGTCCGCCCGCCCACGGCCTTGCGCGTCCACGGTCGCTTGAGTCCTCCGTCGGTGCCACGCGGCGCCTGTCCCCGAGGCGCTCGGTCATGTCGTCTTGCGGTGCGCGGGTCACCGGCCGTGCGCACCGGACCGCTCACACTATCCGCCCAGTTCAGCGGCTAGCGACGTCAGTGACAAATCACGCACCCCTACAACTGGGCAATCCGCCCCATCTCTTCGCCGGAGTGCCGCCCCCGACGGTTTCGCCGGGGCGAAAAGTCCGATCGTACCCCCGTCGCCGTCAGCCGCAGATGCCGCGGGCCGCCGTGGTCCCCTCGTAGGTGGGGGGAGCGGCGGGCGAGGGGGTGGCGGAGGCGGGCGGTGAGGGGTCCGCCAGGGGGGCCTCGGAGGGCTCGGAATCGCGGGGCGGAGCGGCGTGTTTGCCGTCGGCCGGGCGGACGTGCGGGGTGACGGGCACCGGCCGGTCGTGCCGTAGCAGCTCGAACAACTGGTCCGCTTCCGGCTGCACCAACTCGTCCCGGTCCGCGTTGTACTGGTAGGGCCGGCGGGGCACGGTCAGGAACTGGACGTGGTCGGTGGGGATGTTGCGTACCGTGCGCACCAGGTCGTACATCTTGCGGAGCGAGTCCAGGCCGGAGTCCGTGGTGAGGGACTTCGTGGCCGCGTCGAGCACGGGGTAGAGCCGGGTGGGGTTGAGGAGCACTCCGTCGCTGCGCATCTCCTGGAACAAAGCCCCCAGGAATTCCTGCTGCCGGCCCATGCGTTCGGTGTCGCTGCCGTCGCCGAGGCCGTACCGGGCGCGGACGTAGCCGAGGGCCGCCTCGCCGTGCAGCACCTGCCGCCCGGCGGGCAGCTTCAGCCGGGCCTCGGGATCGTCCATCGGCCGCTTCAGGCAGACCTCGACGCCGTCGACCGCGTCCACCAGCCGTTTGAAGCTGGTGAAGTCCACGATGATGTGGTGGTCGACGCGGACGCGGGTGATGTTCTCCAGCGTGCGGATGGTGCAGGCGGCGCCGGCGTCCTCGAAGGCCCAGTTGAACTGGGCGAAATGCTCGTTGGTGTAGCTTCCGTCCGGTTTCCGGCACTTCGGGATCTTCGCCATCAGGTCGCGGGGCATGCTGACGGCCGTCGCGCTCTTCCGGTCGGCGGCCAGGTGCAGCAGGATCGTGGTGTCCGAGCGCTGGGTGCCGCTGTCCGCGCCGTACTTGCCGTTCTCGGCGCCGCTGCGGCTGTCGGAGCCGATGATCAGGATGTTCTGGGCGCCCGCGACCAGCGCGGTGGGGCGTTCCCGTTCGTACCGCGCCAGCTCGTCGGCCGTCCGGGTGTCCGTGGTGATGTTGCCGTCGAGCCGCTCGTAGAGCACCCAGGTCAGCGTCGTCGCCGCGATCAGCAGCACCACCAGCCCCAGCAGCAGCCGGCGCACCCAGCGGCGCCGGCGCCGTGGCACGCGGGAGCCGCCGTCCGGGGCCGGGCCGCCGGGGCTGTCGGGCCCGGACGACCCGGGCGGTCCGGACGGCCGGAGAGGTGCGCCTGAGCTGTGGGCCACGGCTGCGCGACTCCCTCCGGGGCGGGTCTCGGGGTGCCTACCCGTCGATCATCGCTCCGAAGTGGCGACCCGGCAGCGTCAGAGGGCCGTCACGGTGACGCGTTCGCTCGCCCGGCGCTGTGTGAGGGCCTCTTCGGAGAGCCGGTCGAGGTGCCGGCAGAGCACCACCGAGGCGTCCGTGGCCAGCGGGGCGTAGAGGCCGGCGGCGAGGCCGTCCCAGGTGTCGTACGACAGTCCGGACAGCAGCCGCGCACCGGGCTCCAGCCCCCGCCGGGCCGCGACCTCGCGCGCCTGTTCGACGACCTGTGCGCCCGTCAGCTCCCGGCCGTACACGGCGAGCGCCGGAGCCTGCGGGTCCACCGGGGCGTACGGGACGAAACGGTCGCCCTGACCGGGAACCTCGACCGCGTAGTCGAGGAAGCCCTCCGGCGGCTGCGGGAAGCGCCCGCCCAGCGGGCGCAGGGCGAGCGCCACACGCTCCCCGGAGCAGGCGCGCGCCTCCTCCAGTCGGTCCGGGCCGCTCACCACGAGGTCGGCCGCGGCGGGGTCGCCGCCCACCTCGGCCACCACCCCGACGGAGGAACAGGCGAGCAGCCAGACGGCGGTCTGCCAGTGGGCGGGGAGGAGCAGCGCGAGGCGGTCGCCGGGTTCGGCGGCGAGATCACCCTGGAGCAGATTGGCGGTCTTGGCCACCCAATTGGCGAAGGTGGCCACGGACAGTTCCACGCGTTCGCCGGTGGCGTCGTCGTAGAAGGTCACGAGCGGGCGCGACGGGTCCGCGGCGAGGGCGGAACGCAGCAGGTCGGCGGGGGTGCGGTCGGTGGCGTTCATCCCCGGAAGGGTACGCCGGGCGGGGCGTGACGGTCAGTCGGACGGGCCTGCCGCGAGGGGCTTCGAGGGCCGACAGGCCGTCACCCGATGAATGGACAGGTTTGTTCGGGTATGCGCAGGATCTGTGTCATGCGTGGATTCCTCGTCACCTCGGCGGTCACCGCCTGTGCCGCCACCTTGACCCTGCCCGTCATCGGCGCGCCCGGTGCGGCCTCCGCGCCCGCCCGCCCGGCCGCGGCCCCGCCGGAGTTCCCCGCCGCCGCTCCACCCCGGGCCCCGGCCCCGGCACAGGCCCCGTCCGCCGCCCGGGGGCAGATCCCGGGGGCGACGTACTCGCTGCCCCTCGTCCCGCTGGGGACCGCGGACGGCACCGAGACCGCCGCGCACGGCAGGACATGGGCGCAGGCGGCCGGGTCCGGGGCCCGGGGCCTGCGGCCGCAGCGGGTGAGACCCTTCTCGCTGGTCGGCATCGTCTGGGACGACGTGGGGGCCGAGCTCCGCGGCCGGGCCCAGGTCCGTACCCGGGCCCTGGGCGCCCGGACCTGGTCCGCGTGGCAGGACGTCCAGGTCCAGGACCACGACCGGCCCGACCTCGGCACCGTCGAGGCCCGGTCCGGCGTCCGGGGGGCCACCGCGCCGCTCTGGGTCGGGGCCTCGGACGCCATCGAGGTACGGGTCCGGCCGGACGCCCCGGCCGGGCGGCGGCCACAGGCCACGCTGCCGCGCGGACTGCGCGCCGAACTCGTGGACCCCGGCTCCGCACCGGCCGCCCGGACCCGCACCCGCGCGCTGGCCCCCGCCCCCGACGACGAGGAGCGCGCCACCTCCGCGGTCAACGCCCCGCTCGCCCCGCTGGGCGCCCACGAGATCCCCGCCGCCGCCCAGCGGCCCACCGCCAAGGAGGTCGCCGCCCTCACGGCCGTCGCGCCGGGCGCCAGTGTCAGCTCCAACGACACCGGGGACGGCGGGGACGGCGGCTACGGCGCCGGCGGGACGGGCGGCGCCGGCGACCGGTTCGGACCGGAGGAGGACGCCGCGGCGGCGGACGGCACGACCGAGGGCGCCGAGGGTGCCGCCGAACCCGCGCGGCCCCCGGCGGAGCCCCAGGGCGCCGAACCCGGCCGGCCGGGCGGGCCCGCCGACGGCAGGGACCCCGGCGACACCTCCGCCGACGCGGCGGACGCCAACGGCGTCGTCGACTCGGCCGCGGACGACGACACCGACGCGGACACCGGCGTCGCCTACGCCGGGCACGCCGGCCCGCGCCCGCGCATCGTCACCCGGGCCGGCTGGGGCGCCGACGAGTCACTGCGGGAGAAGGGCTTCGTCTACACCAAGAAGGTGAAGGCGGCCTTCGTCCACCACACCGCCTCCGGCAACGGGTACTCCTGCGCCCAGTCCGCCTCCGTCATCCGAGGTATCTACCGCTATCACGTCGTCAGCAGCGGCTGGCGGGACATCGGCTACAACTTCCTCATCGACAAGTGCGGCACCGTCTACGAGGGCCGGGCGGGCGGGGTGGCAAAGCCCGTCAAGGGCGCCCATACTCTCGGTTTCAATACGAACAGCATGGGGATCGCGGTGCTCGGCACCTACGGGAAGACCAGCCCGGCCACGGCCGCGGTCAACGCCGTGGCCGCCCTCACCGCCTGGAAGCTCGGCCTGTACAACGCCAACCCCCGCGGCACCACGACCCTGGTGTCGGCCGGCGGGAACCTCTTCAAGAAGGGGGCGAAGGTCAAACTCAAGGTCATCTCCGGTCACCGCGACGGCTACTCCACCGAATGCCCCGGCGACCGCCTCTACGGCAAGCTCGGCGCCGCGCGCAGCACCGCGGCCCGGCTCCAGGGCCGCTGACCGGCCCCGTCCCGCACCCGGATCCGCCACGGCGGGACCGCATCGCCAGGACCGTAGCGGAGGCGCACCGTCCGCTCAGTCCGCACCGTCTGCATACACTGGCCGCCGTTCACGGCCCGGCCCCACCAGGAAGCAGAGACGAACACGTTGACTGAACCGCATCAGCCGCCTCCGCGCGAAGCGATCCTCCTGGTCGGCGGCAAGGGGACCCGGCTGCGTCCGCTCACCGTGCACACGCCCAAACCCATGGTCCCGGCGGCGGGAGTGCCCTTCCTCACCCACCAACTGGCCCGGGCCCGGGCGGCGGGCATCGAGCACATCGTGCTCGCCACCTCCTACCTGGCCGAGGTCTTCGAACCGTACTTCGGCGACGGCTCGGCGCTGGGCCTGCACCTGGAGTACGTCACCGAGGTCGAGCCCCTGGGCACCGGCGGCGCCATCCGCAACGTCGCCCACCGGCTGCACTCCGGCCCCGACGACCCCGTGCTCATCTTCAACGGCGACATCCTCACCGGCCTCGACATCGAGGCCCTGATCTCCACCCACCGCACGGCGGGCGCGGACGTCTCCCTCCACCTCACCCGGGTGACGGACCCGCGGGCGTACGGCCTCGTCCCCACCGACGAGAACGGCCGCGTCACGGCCTTCCTGGAGAAGCCCCAGACGCCCGAGGAGATCGTCACGGACCAGATCAACGCCGGTGCCTACGTCTTCAACCGGTCCGTGATCGACACCATCCCGGCCGGCCGCCCGGTCTCCGTCGAGCGCGAGACCTTCCCCGGCCTGCTGGCCGACGGCGCCCACCTGCACGGCATGGTCGACTCCACCTACTGGCTGGACCTGGGCACCCCCCAGGCGTTCGTCCGCGGCTCCGCCGACCTCGTCCTCGGCCGCGCCCCCTCCCCGGCGGTCCCCGGCCGCTGCGGCGAGCGGCTGGTGCTGCCCACCGCCGAGGTCGCCCCCGACGCCAAGCTCATGGGCGGCACCGTGATCGGCGCCGGCGCCCGGGTCGAACCCGGCGCCCGGGTCGACGGCAGCACGGTCCTCGACGGCGCCGTCATCGAGGCGGGCGCCTCCGTCCGCGACTCCCTCGTGGGCGCCGGCGCGCGCGTCGGAGCGCGCACGGTCCTGGACGGCGCGGTCGTCGGCGACCACGCGGAGATCGGCCCCGACAACGAGTTCCGGGCGGGCGCCCGAGTGTGGTGCGACGCGCGGATCCCGCGCGGCGCGGTGCGCTTCTCGTCGGACCAGTAGCCGCAACCACACGGCGTTACCCTGGCCGGATGGCCACCCGCACCTGGGCCCCGCCGGGCCCCCTCGACCTGGGACGCACCCTCGGCGTCCTGGCGCGCGGCCCCGGCGACCCCGCGTACCGCGTGGCCCCCGACGGCGCCGTCTGGCGCGCCAGCCGCACCCCCGAGGGCCCCGGCACCATCCGGATCGCCGCACGCGCCGGCGAGGTGCGCGCCGAGGCGTGGGGCCCGGGCGCCGACCGGCTCCTGGACACCCTCCCCACGCTCCTCGGCGCGGACGACGACCCCACCGCGTTCACCCCCCGCCACCGCCTCCTGCACGAGGCCCACCGCCGCCACCCCGGCCTGCGGCTGGCCCGCACCGGGCTGGTGCTGGAGTCGCTGATCCCCTCCATCCTGGAACAGAAGGTCACCAGCGACGAGGCGTACCGCGCCTGGCGGCTCCTCCTCCAACGGCACGGCGACCCCGCGCCGGGCCCCGCCGACGGGCCCGCCGGCCGCATGCGCGTTATGCCCGACGCCCGCGCCTGGGCCCTGCTCCCCTCCTGGGAATGGCACCGGGCCGGCGTCGACGGCAAGCGCTCGGCGACCGTCGTCCGCGCCGCCCGCGTGGCCGCCCGCCTGGAAGAAGCCGCGACGATGGACGCCGACAAGGCCGCCGCCCGCCTCCAGGCCGTGCCCGGCATCGGCCCCTGGACGGCGGCGGAGACCCTCCAGCGCAGCAACGGCGCCCCGGACGCCGTGACCGTCGGCGACCTCCACCTGCCCAAGACGATCGGCTACGCGCTCGCCGGCGCCCGCGGCACCGACGACGCCGGCATGCTCGCGCTCCTCGCCCCCTATGCCGGGCAGCGGCACCGGGCCTGCCGCCTCGTCCTCCTCACGGGGGTGCGCCCGGAGCGGCGGGCGCCGCGCTTCTCGGTGAACGACATCAGGCACCTGTAGCCATCCAGCCCGTCCGGCGCTTCGGGCAGCGCGCGGCGCTCACCCACCCTGTCCGGTGTCCGAGGACGCCGGCCCCCACCAGCCCGCCCGGCGCTGCGGGCAGCGCGTGCGGCGCTCACCCACCCACCCCCGCCACCCAGCCCGTCCGGCGCTTGAGGACGCGCGCCGCGGGCGCGCTCGGGGGGTGCGGGGGCGCAGCCCCTGCGAGAAACGGTGAAAGGGCGGGACCGGGGCACCGCCCCCCACCCACCGGCCCGCTGTCCCGGACACCGTCAGGGAGTGAACGCCGCGTGGGCCGGGGGAAGTGGCCCCAACCCCGCCCTTTCACCGTTTCTCGCGGGGGCCGGCCCCCGCACCCCCGAAGCACCCTCCGGGCGCTGTCCTCAAACGCCGGACGGGCTGGTGGTGGCGGGCGCCGCCTTGAAAACGCCGGAAGGGCTGGGTGGGGGCGGGCGCCGGCCCAGCCAACGTCCGGCAGGACAGGCTGACAAGCGAGGTGGCGGCGGGCGCCGCCCCGAACCCGGACGGGCTGGGTGGGGGGTGGGCGCCGGCCCCCGGCCAACGCCCGACGGGACGGGCCGCCAAGCGAGCGAGCCGCGCGCAGCGCTACCGCACCACCACGAACGCGTCAGCCTCCCGCTCCGCCCGCTCCCGGGGAGCCGCCGCAGGACGCCCCACGGCGATGGCCCCCATCGGATCCCAGTCCGCCGGTAGGCCGAGGACGTCACGGACGACGTCCGGGCAGAACATCGTGGACGACACCCACGCCGACCCCAACCGCTCACCCGCCAGCGCGACCAGGAAGTTCTGGACGCCGGCTCCCATGGCGACGACGAACATCTCGCGTTCGGCCGCGGCCCGCCGCGGGTCCGGGTACGTGTGGGAGCCGTCCATGACCAGGCACGGCACCACCAGGTAGGGCGCGTTGCGCAGGACGTCGCCGCGCCGGACGCGCTTGGCGACGCTCTCCTCGGAGCGGCCGTCGGCGCGCAGGTCGGTGATCCAGGCGTCGCGCATGGCGTCGAGCAGCCGCAGCCGGGACTCCTCGGACTCGAGGAGGACGAAGCGCCAGGGGGTGGTGTGGTGCGGCGCGGGGGCGGTGAGGGCCGCGGCGACCGCGCGGCGGACGGCGCCCGGGTCCACCGGGGCGTCGGTGAACTCCCGTACGGTGCGCCGCAGCCGGACCGCCTCCCGGACGGCCTCGGAGGTGCCGAGCCGGAACATGTCGTCCGCGCCGGAGCGGACCAGCGCCCGCGCGCCCGGCGTGTCCTCGGAGCCGGACACGACGTGCGGCAGACCGCGGACCACCGCCACCGGAAGCCCGGCCGCCTTGCCCTTCACCAGGTCGCCGGCGGCGGCGAGTTCGTCGGCGGTGGCGACGACGGTGGCCGTCAGCGGATTGCCGTGCGCGTCGGTGCCGCCGCGCAGGTCGTCGAGGACGCGCACCCCGGCCGCGCCGATCGCCATGTCCGTCAGACCGGCGCGCCAGGCCCGCCCGGCGGTGTCGGTGACGATCACGCCGACGTCCACGCCGAGGGTGTCCCGCAGCCCGGCGCGCAGCGCGCGGGCGGAGGCGTCCGGGTCCTCGGGGAGCAGGAGGATCGTGCCCTCGGGGGTGTTGGAGGCGTCGACGCCCGCGGCGGCCATGACGAGGCCGAGCCGGTTCTCGACGATGCGCAGCGTGCCGCGCCGGGCCACGAGCCGTACGGTCTCGGCGTCGATCGCCGCCTCGCGGTCGGGTGCCTCGGCGACGCGTCCCTCGGCCTTGCTGACGATCTTGGAGGTGACGAGCAGGACGTCGCCGTCGGCCAGCCCGGGCAGCCCCTCGGCGGTGGCCGCCGCGGCGACGAGCTTGACCAGGTCGTCGCCGGGCCGGACCTCCGGCAGTCCGGGCAGGGCCCAGACCCGGTACGCGGGCGCCTCGGTCACGCGCGCACCTCCTCGGCCAGGGCGAGTGCCTCGGCGGCCATCCGCGCGGTGGCCGGGACGTCCGTCATCATCAGCGGGACGGCACGGCAGCGGATGCCGGCGGCCTCCACCTCGGCGGTCCGCGCCGCGTCGACCGTGTCGACCAGCCAGCCGTCGATCAGGCCGGAGCCGTAGTGCCGGGCGACGGCCGAGGCCGTGGACTCGACGCCGACGGCCGCCAGCACCTTGTCGGCCATGCCGCGCACCGGCGCGTCGCCGACGATGGGCGAGAGCCCGACGACCGGCGCGTCCGCCGCCGCGACGGCCTCCCGGATCCCGGGCACGGAGAGGATGGAGCCGACGCTGACGACCGGGTTGGACGGCGGGAAGAGGATGACGTCGGCCGCGCCGATGGCCTCCAGCACGCCGGGTGCCGGCTTCGCCTGCTCCGCGCCGACGGGGATGATCGCGTGTGCGGGCACCTGGGCGCGCAGCCGCACCCAGTACTCCTGGAAGTGCACGGCCTTGCGCGCGCCCTCCGTGCCGTCCGGGTCGTCGATCATGACGTGGGTCTCGACGCGGTCGTCGCTCATCGGCAGCAGCCGCACGCCCGGCTTCCACCGCTCGCACAGCGCCTCGGTGACGGCGCTGAGCGGGTAGCCGGCGGCGAGCATCTGCGTGCGGACGATGTGCGTGGCGAAGTCGCGGTCGCCCAGCCCGAACCACTCGGGGCCGACGCCGTAGGCGGCCAGTTCCCCCTTCACGGCGAAGGTCTCGTCGGCGCGGCCCCACCCCTGCTCCTCGTGGATGCCGCCGCCGAGCGTGTACATCACCGTGTCGAGGTCGGGACAGACCTTGAGGCCGAAGAGGTGGATGTCGTCACCGGTGTTGCCGATGACGGTGATGTCCGCGTCCGGGGCTGCTGATGTCAGGCCGCGGAGGAAGCGGGCGCCCCCGATCCCGCCGGCCAGAACCACAATGCGCTGCATGCGGGCCAGTCTGTCAGCCCCGTCCGGCGCCTCGGAGGGGTGGTGCGGCGGGACGTCACCGGACGGGCGCGGCGGCCGGGCGGCCCTCCGTGACGCCGAGCGGGCGGTGGCGGGGCATCTCGGTGAGGCCGGGGGAGTAGACGTGGAGGCTGACGGCCGGTTCGAGGGAGTCGTTGACGACCTCATGGGCGTACCCGGGGGCGAAGACCCGCTGGTCGCCCTCGCCGAGGCGGCGCCGGACGGTGGCCCCGGACACCTCCTGGAGCTCGGTCAGCGCGCCCTGGAGGACGGTGAGCACGCCGGAGGAGCGCCCGTGGCCGTGCGGCCCGCTGCCCTGGCCGGGCACCCAGCTCAGCAGCCACACCTCGTAGCCGGGGCCGGTGCGCAGCCGGTGGTACCAGCGGGTGACGGCGTCGTAGCGGACCAGTGGGGACCAGGCCGCGCGGTCGGCGGCGATGCGCCGGGCCAGCCCGGCGAACTCGGCGACCGTGGCGGGGTGGGCGGCCGGCGGCGGCATGAGGTGGGGGACGGCGAGCGGGTCGCCGGCGATCTGGACGTCGCTGTTCATGAGCGGGGTTCCTCGACGGGTGGCGGGAGCGGGAGGCGCGGGGCCGGAGGGCGGAGGGTGCGGACGGTCACGCGGACGGCGCGACGGTCACGCGTACGGCGTGACGGCCGGACCGTGCGGTGACGGGTCCGGTCGCGGGAGGGCGGGGCAGGCGAACGCGAGCGGGAGCGCGCGCGGACGCGCGCGGGAGGAAGCTCGGGAAAGCCGGTGAGAAAAAGGGGTCAGCCGGAGCTCTGGGGCATCAACAGCTAGAACAGCGACAGCGCGCCTGGGCGGCACAGCGCGACCCGTAGGAACGGGTCAGGCCGGGAATCCCCGGGACGGACGTCCGGGCGGACGTCGGGGAGGGTGCGGTCGCGAGCATGCTCACAAGGAGACCGGCATCCGCTGTGCCATGTCAACCGGATGTCCGGTTTGATGCCAATCTTTCACCTCATCCGGTAGCGGAGATCGGAGAAAGGTTTGTCTCGTGGGGTTGCGGGACAGTCGCCCGGCATCCTGGTGTTCAAACATCGCCCGGTGACGGGTGGTGCAACTGGACGGTCGCCCCTCGCGTCCCCCCTTGAAGACAAGGGAGTCGCGGGACGGCTGTGGCTGACGAGAGGTGTGTCCACTCTTGTGGTGGTTTGGCAACTTTCCGCTCGGCCTTGGTTCCGCAGAGTGAATAAGGGGCTCAATAGCAGATCTCGGCTTGACTGGCCCGGATCGGCGCACTTGTAATTTCACTCGTGTCGTTCTGCCGTACCTCATCACGGCAGCATCACGGGGACGCAATGACAGACGAGGGGCGCACATGACCGAGCTGTTTCAGCAACTGCTGGTCGAGGAGGCGGACGAGGAGCTCGGCTGGCAGGAGCGCGCGTTGTGCGCCCAGACCGATCCCGAGTCCTTCTTCCCCGAAAAAGGCGGATCGACCCGCGAGGCCAAGAAGGTCTGCCTCGCCTGCGAAGTCCGCTCCGAATGCCTCGAATACGCACTCGCCAACGACGAACGCTTCGGCATCTGGGGCGGCTTGTCCGAGCGCGAACGCCGCCGCCTGAAGAAGGCCGCGGTCTGATCCCGCGTCACCTCCGGCGCACCGCCTGAACGGCGCCTCTCGGGCGTCACCGGCCGAGCGCCATCCACCGCGGCGCCGCGGCTCCGGACGCCGCGTCGCTCCCGGCATCTGACGCCGGGTCACCATCGGGCCGTCCCGTCGAGGCCCGCCGCCGCCCGCGAGCCGCACCGGTCGCGTGCCGGCCTCCCGCCGACTCCCGATCGCCGGTCCTCGGCCGCCGGTCGACCACCGCCGCACGCCGGTCGCCGAACGCGACGCCCACCGGTCCGCCGGGCGCCCGGCCTCGCCGGATCCCACCAGGTCTCCGCCGGCTCGACGGCCGCTATCCCGCGGCTCCCGCCGAGCCCGGCGCGCCGCCATGGCCGCGGTCCGCTGCCCGCCGCCCGTCCGCCGCCGCCTCCCGAACGCCCGCCGTACGTCTGTCGTACGCCCGTCATACGTCCGACGTCAGCGGTACGAGCCGTACGCGCCGGAGCCACCGCCCCCACCCCCCCTCTCCCCCCTTCCCCACGCCTCCCCACGCCTCCGCGCCCAGCCGGTCCGTCGCCGCACCCACGGGCACCCTCACCGCCCGCGCTCCGCCTTCCCCTGAGCCCGTCGTGCGCAGCCGCCACCCCCCGTCGAACGCCTGCTCGCACCACACACGGCCGTCGTCCACACCCCGTCCCAAGGAGGCGGAGCGCCCCGTTCCCAGCCACTAGGGTGGGGTGCCGTCCGAGACGGCCGACGCCCCTCGGGCGCACCGTCCACCGCAGTCCAGCACCGCGGCCGAACCGGGAGCGGCACCCGCCCCCGCCCGGCCGCCACCGGCCGGAGGGCCCGTACCCGATGTCCGCGCACAGCGATCCGCCGGCCCACCACCCGGCACCCCCCGCGTTCGACCTCACCCACCCCCCGGCGTTCCCCCGCCACGTCGTCACCGCCGTGCTCGTGGCCCACGACGGCGCCCGCTGGCTGCCCGACGCGCTCGCCGGACTGCTCGGCCAGGAGCGGCCCGTCCAGCGGGCCGTCGCCGCCGACACCGGCAGTGACGACGACTCGGCCCGGCTGCTCGCCGACGCGCTCGGTGCCGACCGCGTCCTGCACCTCGCCCGCCGCGCCGGTTTCGGCACCGCCGTCGACGAGGCGGTCCGCGCGACCCCCGCGCCCACCGCCGACGACCTCCCGTACCTCGCCGGCTCCAGCGGCTGGGACCCCGTCAGCCGCACCTGGCGCGACGACCAGCACGACCCGTACGGGTCCCCGGACGCCCACGACCGCGACGCCGAACCCGTCCAGTGGCTGTGGCTGCTGCACGACGACTGCGCCCCCGAACCGGGCGCCCTCCGCGAACTGCTGCGCGTCGCCGACCAGGAGATCGCCGCCGGCCGGCCCGCCGCCGTCCTCGGGCCCAAGCTGCGGAGCTGGTACGACCGCCGGCAGCTCCTCGAAGTGGGCGTCACCATCGCCCGCGGCGGCCGCCGCTGGACCGGCCTCGACCGCCGCGAGCAGGACCAGGGCCAGCACGACCACGTGCGGTCCGTCCTCTCCGTCTCCACCGCGGGCATGCTCGTCCGGCGGGACGTCTGGGAGGCGCTCGGCGGCTTCGACCCCCGGCTGCCCCTGATGCGCGACGACGTCGACTTCTGCTGGCGCGCCCACGCGGCCGGACACCGTGTCCTCGTCGCCCCCGACGCCGTCCTCCGGCACGCCGAGGCCGCCTCCCGCGAGCGCCGTCCCGTCGACTGCGTGGGACGCCGGCCGGCCTCCCCGCACCGCGTCGACAAGGCGGGCGCCGTCTACGCCCTGCTCGCCAACACCCGGGGCCCGGCCCTTCCCTACGTGCTCCTGCGGGTCGTCCTGGGGACCCTGCTGAGCGCCCTCGGCCACCTCGTCGGCAAGGTCCCCGGCCAGGCACTCGACGAGCTCACCGGCCTGGGCGCGGTGCTGCTGCGCCCCGGCCGGGTCCGCGCCGCCCGGAGACGCCGCGCGGCGGCCGTCGACGCCAAGGAGCTGCGGCCCCTCTTCCCCCC
Source organism: Streptomyces sp. NPDC052910 (assembly GCF_055585605.1). Lineage (NCBI taxonomy): Bacteria > Bacillati > Actinomycetota > Actinomycetes > Kitasatosporales > Streptomycetaceae > Streptomyces > Streptomyces sp. NPDC052910. The sequence continues at coordinate 16,658 of NZ_JBVJJR010000005.1, read as the reverse complement.
GCCGGGCGCCACCCTGAGGGTCGTGTTCGAGCAGCTCACGGCCTTCTTCGGCGGCCGCTCCGACCCCGAGTCGAGGTCGGCGGGGCGGCACGGCGCCGTCGAGTCCGGGCCCGGCGGCGACGAGGCGGACTTCCTGGAGATCGAGCAGTTCGCCCGGCTGCGGCGGATCGCCCGCAAGCCCGCGCCCGTCCTCTTCGCCGCCCTGCTGCTGGTCTCCGTCGTCGCCTGCCGCGGGCTGTACGGCGGCGGCGCGCTGTCCGGCGGTGCCCTGCTGCCCGCGCCGGAGGGCGCGTCCGACCTGTGGTCGCGGTACGCGGCCGGCTGGCACGCCGTCGGCACCGGCGGCACCACCGGAGCCCCGCCGTACCTCGCCGTGCTCGCCGCCCTGTCGACGCTGCTCCTCGGCTCGCCGGACCTCGCCGTCACCCTGCTGCTGGTCTGCTCGGTGCCGCTGGCCGGACTGACCGCCTACTTCGCCTCCCGCCCGCTGGCCGGTTCCCGGTCGCTGCGGGCCTGGGGCAGCGTCGCCTACGCGTTCCTGCCCGCCGTCACCGGCGCCCTCGCGACGGGCCGACTGGGCACCGCCGTCCTCGCGGTCCTGCTTCCGCTCGTCGCCCGAGCCGCCGTCGCGGCCGGCGGGTTCCGCTCGCCGGGCGCCCGGCCCGTGTGGCGGGCCGTCTGGACGTACGCCCTCCTCCTGACCGTCGGCACCGCGTTCACGCCGCTGGTCTGGCCGCTCGCCGTGGTCCTCGGCCTCGGCGTCCTGGCGCTGCGCGCCCGGGGCGGCGGCCTCGTCCCGCACGCGCTCGCCCTGCTCGCCGTCGCGGCCACCCCGGTGGTCGTCCTGGCGCCCTGGTCGTTCGGGCTGTTCGCCGACCCCGGCCGGTTCCTCGCCCAGGCGGGGACGGAGTACGGCGGCGGCACCACCACGCCGTGGCACCTGCTCGCCGGAGACCCCGGCGGGCCCGGGACCTCCGGGGGGTTGCTGTTCGCCGGCGTCCTGCTCGCCGCGCTCGGCGCGCTGCTCCGCGCCGACCGGCGGGCCGCGGTGGGCACCGCCTGGACGGTCGCGCTCGCCGGGCTGCTCTGCGCGGCGCTCGTCAACCACACGGCCTGGGCCGGGCCCGCCCTGCTCGTGTACGGCCTGGCGCTGACCGCCGCCGCCGTGGTCGGCGCCGAGGGGGCCCGGGAGCGGGTCGCCGCCCGGAGCTTCGGCTGGCGGCAGCCCGTCGCGGGGCTCGTCGCCCTCGCCGCGGCGGCGGGCCCGCTCGTCGCCGCCGTCGGCTGGGCGGCCGGCGGCGCCGGCGGGCCGCTGGAGCGGCGGGACCCCGTGCAGGTCCCGGCGTTCGTCGCCGAGGCGGCGACCACCCGCGACCGCGCTCGCACCCTGGTCCTCGCCCCGGAACCGGGCCACACCGCCCACGTCGCCTACGCGCTCGTGCGCGGCTCCGGGATCCGACTGGGCGACGACGCGGTGGCCCCGGGCCGGGACGCGCGGCTGGACTCCGTCGTCGCCGGCCTCGTCGCCGGCTCCGGCGCCGACCAGGCCGCCCGTCTCGCCGACTACGCCGTGGGCTTCGTCCTGGTCCGCGACGGCGCCGCCCGGGACCTCGGGACCGCCCTGGACGCCACCCCCGGCCTCACCCGGCTCAGCCAGGAGGGACGGACCGCCCTGTGGCGGGTCGACCGGCCGGTCTCCCGGCTGAGCGTCGTCACCGAGGGCGCCGGCCCGGTGGCCGTCCCCTCCGGGCCCGTAGGGGCCCGGGCCACGATCCCCGCCGGGAAGGACGGCCGGGTGCTGCGCCTCGCGGACCGGGCCGCGCCCGGCTGGCGGGCCACCCTCGACGGACGGTCCCTGCCGCGCGTCACCCTCGACGGCTGGGCGCAGGGCTTCCGGCTCCCGGCCGCCGGCGGCCGGCTGACGCTCTCCTACGAGACGCCCGCCGCCCGGACCGCCTGGGTGTGGACACAGGGGCTGCTCGCGGCCGTCCTGGTCGTCCTCGCGCTGCCGGGCCGCCGCCGGCAGATCGACGACGACCTGCCCGACGCGGTGGTCCCCGCGGCGGTGCCCGTGGACCTGCCCGCGCAGGCGCCGGCCGGCGAGGGCCGCCGGGCCCGCCGGCTGCGGGCCGCCGCCGAGGGACGGGAGGCCCCGGCGGGGGAGGGCGGCCCGGCCGCGCCCGAGCCGGTGTCGGCCGACCCGTACGAGCAGCCCTCGGCGGACCCGTACGCCGTGGCGGACCCCTACGCCGCGGTGCCCGCCCCCCAGTACGCCCAGGGGGCGGCGGACGGCGGCTGGGACGCCGCCTCCCACGACCCCTACGGGTCGTACGGGTCGTACGGGTCCTCCTCCAGGTACCCGCCGCCCTGTCCGGAAGGGCCGGGCGGGCCGGGCGGTTACGCCGACGCGTACCCGGGGCCGGGCCACCAGGCCGCCCCCGGCGCCTACCAGGACGCGTCCGGACAGGACGTCCCCTACGCCTCCGGCCCCTACGGCGTCCACGACCCGTACGGGTACGGCGGACCGAGCCACGACACGACGCACGACGGCGGCCGCGGCCTGCGCCGCGACGGGAGTGACCAGCGGTGAAGCGCGAGCGGGCAGCGGGAAAGCGGGAGCGGTCGAAGCGCGAGCGGCCGACGGCGCGGCGCGAGCGGCCGGGGGCGAAGCGGGAGCGGGCGGCCATGGGCCGCACCACCCTCTCCCTGCTCGCGACCGCGGCGGCGCTTGCGGCCGTCACCGGTGTCGCGGTGGTGACCGGGCCCTCGGGCGACGCCGGGAGCGCCGGCACCGACACCGCGCAGGGCGTGCGGGCCGCCGGCCGGGTGCCGGTCCAGCGCTCGGCCGTGGTCTGCCCGGCGCCGAGCTCCTCCGAGGTGGCGGAGACGACGTACACGGCGTTCTCCCCCGGCGCCCCGGGCGGATCCGGTGCCACCGGCGGCGGGGGCGCGCGGCGGCCCGCCGAGCTGGTGCCGGTGACGACGGCGAGGAGCCAGGCCCCGGCGGCCAAGGACGGCAAGGACGGAAAGGCCGGGAAGCCGGACGAGAAGAACCCGGCGGCGAAGAAGGAGAGCGACAAGGCCGCCCCGGGCGCCGGGCCGGTCCTCACCCTCAAGGCTCCCGGCGCCCCCGCGACCGCCACCACCGACCGCTCCGACGCCCCCGCCCTCCTCGGCGCCGCCGACGGACCGCTCGCCCCCGGCTTCACCGTCCGGCAGACGACGTCCGTCGCGGCGGGCAGCGGGCGCGGCCTGCACGGGCTGACATGCGCGCCGGCCGACACGTCGTTCTGGTTCCCGGGCGTCTCCACGGCCAAGGGCCGCCAGGACTACGTCCACCTCACCAACCCCGACCCCGGCACCGCCGCCGTCGTCGACCTGGAGCTGTACGGCAAGGACGGCCGCGTCGCGGCGCCCGCCGGCGAGGGCGTGACCGTTCCGCCGCGTTCGTCGGTGCCCGTCCTGCTGAGCACCCTGACCGACACGCCCGCCGAGAACCTCACCCTGCACGTCACCGCCCGTTCCGGGCGGGTCGGCGCGGCCGTGCAGGCGTCCGACGAGAAGCAGGGCGGTGACTGGCTGCCCGCCTCCGAGCCGGCCGCCACCGCCGTCCTCCCGGGCATCCCGGCCGACGCCACCTCCGTGCGGCTCGTCGCCTTCGCCCCCGGCGCCGAGGACGCCGACCTCACCCTCCGCTTCGCCGGCCCGACCGGGTCGATCACCCCGGCGGGACACGAGACGCTGCACGTCAGGAGCGGCACCACGGAGTCGGCCGAACTGGACGGCGTCGCCCGGGGCGAGGCCGGTTCGCTGCTGCTGACCGCCGAGGGCGGCGGGAAGGTCGTCGCCGGGCTGCGGGTGACCCGGGGCAAGGGCGACAAGCAGGAGACGGCGTTCCTCCCGGCGACCGGCCCGGTCGGCGCCCGCGGCACGGTGGCGGACGACCGGGCCAAGGGCACGGCGCTGTCCCTGACGGCGCCCGGCGCGGAGGCGCGGGTCAAGGTCACGGCCTGGGCGGCGGGCGGGGGCGGTGGCCCGGCCACGCGGACGTACACCGTCCGGTCCGGCACCACGCTCACGGTGGAGCCGCCCGTTCCGGGAGGCGGGGGCAAGGGCGGTCACGCGCTCACGGTGGAGACGGTCTCCGGCGGCCCGGTGCACGCCGCCCTGACGCTGACGCTTCCGCGCGACGGCGTCCCGGCGTTCACCGTGCAGCCCGTCCCGGATGACCGTTCCATGGTGGAGGTCCCGGCGGTGCGGTCGGACCTGACGACGGTGATGCGCTGACGACGGCGGTGCGCTGATGACGGTGATGTGCTGACGGTGGGCGCGCGCCGAAGGCGACGGCAGGGCGGGGACGGTGACCGCGCGCTCGGCGGCCGTACGCGAAACGCGGGAGGGGGCGGCGCCGGCCCCCCGCGCCCGCGTCAGTCCTGCCCGTAGCGGGGGTCCACCGACTCCGGGGCCAGCCCCAGCAGTTCGGCCACCTGCTCGACGACGACCTCGTGCACCAGCAGCGCCCGGTCGTCACGGTTCTTGGAGCGGATCTCCACCGGGCGGCGGTAGATGACGATGCGGTCGGGGTCGTCGCCGTGCGCCGCCACGTACCGGCCGAGCGGGACCGAGCCGCCGTCGAGGAACAGCGCCTCGCCCGGCTCGCCGTCCTCGCCCGGCACGGGCACCTCCCGCACCACGAAGTCCACGGACGCCAGTTGCGGCCAGCGGCGCTCCAGCCGCTCCGCCGAGTCGTGGACGAGGTCGACGAACGCCTCCGCGCGGCTCACCGACAGCGGAACCTGCGGCGGGGCGATCGGACCGCGCATACCGCGGCCGTGCCGGTCGCGGTGGCGTGGACGCCGGCCGGAGGGGCCGGGCGGACCGGGCGGACCGGCAGGGGAAGGTACGGGGCTGTCGGGGCTGTCCATCACCTCGAAGGGTATCCGCCGGTCGGCCGTGTACGCGCGGTAGCCGCGCATCTCATCGGATGTCACCCGATGAGCGTTCCGATGTTGCTTGCGATCGGATAAAGCCGACGCCGCGACCGCCGATCGCATCCCGAATGACACTATGGTGGCTGAGTGATGACAGAGTTCCAGGGCCGCGCATCCTGTTCCACGCCGTCCCCGCGCAGGTCGACCCGGCGGTTCGGGGGCGGTGTCCACCGGGCGCTCCGGCACGACACGGAGGGGTGAGCCAGGAGTGAGTCGTCGCGGCCCGCTCAAGAGTGCGGTACCGTCCCACCTCGTGAGCCCTGTACGTCGCTGTTCGCGCACCGCGTGTGGCCGCCCGGCCGTCGCGACGCTGACGTACGTCTACGCCGATTCGACCGCCGTCCTCGGCCCGCTCGCCACCTACGCCGAACCCCACTGCTACGACCTGTGCGCCGAGCACTCGGAGCGGCTGACCGCCCCCCGCGGGTGGGACGTCGTCCGGCTGGCCGTGGACACCGGTCCCGCCCGTCCCAGCAGTGACGACCTCGAAGCGCTGGCCAACGCCGTGCGGGAGGCGGCCCGTCCGCAGGAGCGTGCCGCGGGCGGTGGGTCCGTCGGCCCGGTCGGTTCCGTCGGCGGGCAGGCCAAGGGGCCCATCGGTCCCACCAGCCGTGAGGTCAACCCGATGGAGGTCGCCCGCCGGGGTCACCTCAGGGTGCTGCGGTCGCCCGACTCCTGAGGCGTCGCGCCCTGAAGCCCCGCCGCCCGGCGGCCGGTTCCGGCCGATTCGCCCGGGGGCTTTCACCACGGTCCGTCCCTTTCCGGGGCTTCAGCGGCTTTCAGAGCGCCTCTGCCCCTCTTTACCCCTCTTTCTCGGCCCGGCGACACGCGTCCGGCCGCCCGACAGCCGGGTGTCTTCACCGTTCGCCGAGCGCTCAACCCCCCACCTTCCCCGGAGATTCGACCCGGATTCGCCCCCGGTTCGGCCCCTCCGCGGCCGTCCGCCGCCGGAACCGGTGATGGGTCCGGGTAGGTTTGGGTACCTGTACCGGACCTGTACCGGACTCCAGGAGGGTGAGACGTGGCTGATCTGTCGCAGCTCGTGAAGGCGTACGACGTGCGTGGTGTGGTCCCCGACCAGTGGGACGAGGCGCTCGCCGAGCTCTTCGGCGCTGCCTTCGCCAAGGTGACGGAGGCGGACGCGATCGTCGTCGGGCACGACATGCGGCCCTCGTCCCCCGGGCTGGCCCGGGCCTTCGCGCGCGGCGCCGCCGCCCGGGGCGCCGACGTCACCGAGATCGGGCTCTGCTCGACCGACCAGTTGTACTTCGCCAGCGGTCATCTCGGCCTGCCCGGCGCCATGTTCACGGCCAGCCACAACCCGGCGCGGTACAACGGCATCAAGATGTGCCGCGCGGGAGCCGCCCCCGTCGGCCAGGACACCGGCCTCGCCGAGATCCGCGCCCTGGTGGAGGACTGGTCGGAGAACGGCGCCCCCGAGCCCGTCGCCACCCCCGGCACCCTGTCGCAGCGGGACACCCTCGCCGACTACGCCGCCCACCTGCGCTCCCTGGTCGACCTCGGCCGGATCCGGCGGCTGAAGACCGTCGTCGACGCGGGCAACGGCATGGGCGGCCACACCGTCCCCACCGTCCTGGAGGGCCTGCCGATCGACTTGGTCGCCCTCTACTTCGAGCTCGACGGCACCTTCCCCAACCACGAGGCCAACCCCCTCGACCCCAAGAACCTGGTCGACCTCCAGGCCAAGGTCCGCGAGACCGGCGCCGACATCGGCCTCGCCTTCGACGGCGACGCCGACCGCTGCTTCGTCGTCGACGAGAACGGCGACCCCGTCTCCCCGTCCGCCATCACCGCCCTGGTCGCCGCCCGCGAACTCGGCAAGCACCCCGGCGGAACGGTCATCCACAACCTCATCACCTCCTGGTCGGTGCCCGAGGTCGTCAAGGAGAACGGCGGCAAGCCGGTCCGCACCCGCGTCGGGCACTCCTTCATCAAGCAGGAGATGGCCCGCACGGGCGCCATCTTCGGCGGCGAGCACTCCGCCCACTACTACTTCCGCGACTTCTGGAACGCCGACACCGGCATGCTCGCCGCGCTGCACGTCCTCGCCGCCCTCGGCGGCCAGGACAAGCCGCTCTCCGAGCTGGTCCGCGAGTACGACCGCTACGCCGCCTCCGGCGAGATCAACAGCACCGTCGCCGACCAGCCGGGCCGCGCCGCGGCCGTCCGCGCCGCCTACGCGGACCGCGACGACGTCGAGCTCGATGAGCTGGACGGCCTCACGGTCACCGCCGCCGACTGGTGGTTCAACCTCCGCGCCTCCAACACCGAGCCGCTCCTGCGGCTCAACGTCGAGGCCCGCGACGCGGAGACGGTCGCCCGGGTCCGCGACGAGGTCCTGGCCATCGTCCGCGCCTGAGGGGCGCACCGCCGTCCCGGTTTCCCGCCGGACGTCATCACGGTGACGTCCGGCGGTACCCTGACCGCACAGAGACGCACACCCGACGCACACCTCCCGAAGGGAACCCCCATGCCGCTCGAAGCCGGCCTCCTGGAGATCCTCGCCTGCCCGGCGTGCCACGCGCCCCTGCGGCAGGAAGCGGACGGCTCCGGCGAGACCACCGAGCTGGTGTGCGAGAGCGAGAGCTGCGCCCTGGCGTACCCCGTCCGCGACGGCATCCCCGTCCTCCTGGTGGACGAGGCCCGGCGCCCCCACTGAGCCGCGCCGTCCCGGCCGGCACCCCCGCACACCACGGCGATCGGAGCTGATCAACGGTGTTCGACGAGTCACTCCTCGATGACCCCGACGCCCTCGCCCGTGCCGACGTCCACGGCCTGTTGCGCGGTGCCGCCGAGTCCGGCGCCCGGGTCCGGACGGCCGTCCGCAACGCCGCCGAGGCGGGCGTCGGAACGCTGCGGCCCGACGGGCGCCCGCGCGCCGTCCTCGTCGCCGGGCCCGGCCCGGCCGCCGGCTCCGCGGCCGACCTGCTGGCCGCGCTCGCCGGCGGCGGCTGCCCCGTCGCCCACCTCCGCCCCACCGGCGTCGCCGCCGCCCCGGGCGCCCTGCGCTGGACGCTCCCCGGCTGGATCGGCCCGGTCGACCTGCTCCTCGTCGTCAGCCCCGACGGCACCGAGCCCGGCCTCGCCCTGCTGCTGGAACAGGCGTACCGCCGCGGCTGCTCCGTCGTCTGCGTGACTCCGGCCGGCACCCCGCTCGCCGACGCCACCGCCCAGGCCCGCGGCCTGGCCGTCCCGCTGACCAGCACCCCGTACGAGACGACGATGGCCGGCGACGACACCCCCGCGCGCCCGGAGAACGGCGAGAACGTCCTGCCGACCGGTCCCGGCACGCTGTGGTCCCTGCTCACCCCGCTGCTCGTGCTCGCCGACCGCATCGGCCTGTTCGAGGCCCCGCAACCGGCTCTGGACGCGCTCGCCGACCGGCTGGACCGGCTCGCCGAACGCTGCGGCCCGGCCACCGCCACCTACGGCAACCCCGCCAAGACCCTCGCCGCCGAACTGGCCGACACCCTCCCGCTGATCTGGACCGAGGGCGAGCTCGCGGCCGCCGCCGGCCGCCGCTTCGCGACCGTCCTCGCCGCACTGGCCGGCCGCCCGGCCCTCGCCGCCGAGCTGCCCGAGGCGCTCACCGCGCACAGCGCCCTGCTCTCCGGCTCGCTCGCCGCCGGGGCCGACCCCGACGACTTCTTCCGCGACCGCGTCGACGAACCGGAGGCCCTGCACGCCCGGGTCGTCCTGCTGCGGGAGCGTGCTCCCGACGTCACCTCGCCCGTCCCCGGCGCCCGCGACCTGGCGCTGCACCGGGACACCCCGGTCAGCGAGCTGGAGGCCGCCGAGGGCGCGAGCGCCCTGGAGACCGCCGCCGAGCTGCTGGCCGTGACCGACTTCGCCGCCGTCTACCTGGCCCTCGCCGGTACCCCCTAAGCCCGTCCGCGGGCCGGACCGTCGCCCGGTCCGGGCGCCCCGGACCCGTACGCACCGCGCCGGACCCGTCCGCACACGTCAGGAACCGCCCCCCATGGACCGCCTCGCCAACACCGTGCGCCCCTACGCCTGGGGCTCCACCACCGCGATCCCCGGCCTCCTCGGCACCCCGGTGACCGGTGAGCCCCAGGCCGAGCTCTGGATGGGCGCCCACCCCGGCGCCCCCTCCCGCGTCGACCGGGGCGACGGGCCGCGCCCCCTGACCGACGTCATCGCCGCCGGCCCCGAGCGCGAGCTCGGCGCCCCGGCCGTCCGTGCCTTCGGCCCCCGGCTCCCGTTCCTGCTCAAGCTGCTCGCCGCCGCCGCCCCGCTCTCCCTTCAAGTGCACCCCGACCGGGCCCGGGCGGAGGCCGGCTTCGCCGCCGAGGAAGCCCGCGGCATCCCGCTCGACGCACCGCACCGCACCTACAAGGACCCGCACCACAAGCCCGAACTCCTCTGCGCCCTCACGCCGTTCGACGGGCTGTGCGGCTTCCGCGACCCGGTGCGGACGGCGGACCTGTTCGAGGCCCTCGGCGTCGACGCGCTCAAGCCGTACGTCGACCTGCTGCGCGCCCACCCCGCGTCCGACGCGCTCCGCGAGGTCCTGACCGCCGTCCTCACCGCCGACCGCGCGGCGATGGCGGAGACCGTCGCCCAGGCCGCCGCCGCGGCCGGCCGGCTGGCCGCCGAGGACGGCCCCTACCGGGCCGACTGCGCCGCCTACGCCTCCGTCGCCCGGCACTACCCCGGCGACCCGGGCGTCCTCGCCGCCATGCTCCTCAACCACGTACGGCTCCAGCCCGGCGAGGCCCTGCACCTGGGCGCCGGGGTGCCGCACGCCTATCTGGAGGGGCTCGGCGTCGAGATCATGGCGGGCTCGGACAACGTGCTGCGGTGCGGGCTGACCCCCAAGCACGTCGACGTTCCCGAGCTGCTGCGGGTCGTCCGCTTCGAACCCACCGTCCCCGCCGTGCTGCGGCCGGAGGCCGGGCCGGACGAGGAGGAGGTGTACGACGCCCCCGTCGACGAGTTCCGCCTCTCCCGTTACGTACGGGCCACCGACGCCCCGCCCGTGACGCTGGACGCGCCCGCCCCCCAGATCCTCCTGTGCACCGCCGGTACCGTCCGCCTCGGTGGTGACGCCGGTGACGTGGAGCTGGCGCGCGGCGAGTCCGTGTTCGTCCCGGCGGGGGAGCGCGTGGAACTGCGGGGAGAGGGCACGCTGTTCCGCGCCACCGTCGCGCTGTGAGGCCGGGAAGGCCGCGGCTGCTGACACAATGGCCCGCCGAAGGCGGCAAAGAAACAGCAAAGACCATCGCGGTGACCCCGTGGTGGGCCCGTGGCGGAAGGGACACCCCGTACGTATGAGTGCTCAAGGCGGAACGAAGGCCATCGTCGCCGCGCTGGGGGCCAACCTGGCCATCGCCGTGGCGAAGTTCGTCGCCTTCGCGTTCAGCGGCTCGTCGTCGATGCTCGCGGAGGGGGTCCACTCGGTCGCCGACTCCGGCAACCAGGCCCTGCTGCTGATCGGCGGAAAGAAGGCCAAGAAAGCGGCGAGCGAGGAACACCCCTTCGGCTACGGGCGCGAGCGGTACGTCTACGGCTTCCTCGTCGCGATCGTCCTGTTCACCATCGGTGGCGTCTTCGCCCTCTACGAGGGCTACGAGAAGATCAAGAACCCGCACGAGCTCGACAACTGGTACTGGCCGGTGGGCGTGCTCCTGTTCGCCGTCATCGCCGAGGGCTTCTCCTTCCGCACGGCCATCGCCGAATCGAACGAACTGCGCGGCCGGCAGTCCTGGAAACAGTTCGTGCGCACGGCCAAGGCGCCCGAACTGCCCGTGGTCCTCCTGGAGGACTTCGGCGCCCTCGTCGGCCTCGTCCTCGCCCTCTGCGGCGTCGGCCTCACCGTCGCCACCGGCAACGGTGTCTGGGACGGCATCGGCACCCTCTGCATCGGCGCCCTCCTCGTCCTCATCGCCCTCGTCCTCGCCGCCGAGACCAAGTCCCTCCTCCTCGGCGAGGCCGCCGGACCCGAGCAGGTCGCCCGCATCCGCGAGGCCGCCGTCGACGGCGCGACCGTGACGGGCGTCATCCACATGCGCACGCTCCACCTCGGCCCCGAGGAACTCCTCGTCGCCGCCAAGATCGCCGTACGCCACGACGACACCGCCGCCGACGTGGCCCGAGCCATCGACGCTGCCGAAACCCGCATCCGCACCGCGGTCCCCATCGCCCGCGTCATCTACCTCGAACCCGACGTCTACAGCGAAACGGCAGCGGCAGCGGGCCCGGACCCGGCGGCGACCCCGGGGGGACCCGGCCCCACCCCCAACCCGTCCGGCGTTTGAGGATCTCGCGGCGAGGCGTGATGCCCGGGGCCGAGAGCGCGGTGACCAGCCCGTCCGGCGTCTGAAAACCTCGCGCCTCGCGGCGGAGCCGCGAAGCGGGGCCCGGGGCGCGGCCCCGAAGAAACGGTGAAAGGGCGGGACCGGGGAACCGCCCGCGCCGGCCGGTAGGCCGGCCTCTCGGCGGGACCCCCTCCGGCGCCGGGCGCCCGCCGAACAGGCTCCCAGCGCCCCGCCCGACCGCGCCCGCCGCCCCACCAAGCCTCAGCGCGACGCCCCCAAAACCCGCAACACCCCCGAAGCATCCGGCGCCGCCGACAACCGCTCCCGGAACCCGGAATCCAACAGCCTCCGCGCCAACACCCCCAGAATCCGCACATGCTCCTCGTCCGCCCCCTCAGGCACGGCGACGGCGAAGAGCAGCTGCACGGGGACACCGTCCGCCGCCCCCCAGTCGATCCCCTCGGACGAACGGGCGAAGGCGACGACCGGAGCCGCGACCGCGCCGGTCCGGGCGTGGGGAAAGGCGACGGCCTCCCCGGCCGCGGTGGTGCCCCGTGCCTCCCGCGCGAGCAGGGCGGCCACCAGGGCTTCGCCGTCGAGCACGGCGTCATCCGCGGCGAGCAGCCCGGCCAGTTCCCGGATGGCCTCCTCCTTGCGGCGCGCGGTGAGCCAGGGGCGGATGGTCCGCACGGACAGCAACCCGCCCAGCGCTTCCCCCGCGGCGGGCGCGGGCGATCCGGTGGACGCGGGGGAAGCGGCGGACGCGGGGGAAGCCGCAGCCCCACCACCCCCCACCCCCATCAGACTCACCGTCACCAACGCCGTCACCACCGTCCCCATCCCGACGGCGACGAAGAACATGGGCACGCCGCCCACCGCCCCCAGCAGCGCGACGACCGGCCCGCCGTGCGGCACCGCGTCGGTGACCGCGGCGACCCCCGCGATGGCGCCGGCCACCGCACCGCCGAGCAGGTTCGCGGGGATCACCCGCGCGGGCCGCGCCGCGGCGAACGGAATCGCCCCCTCGGTGATACCGAAGAAGCCCATGATCAGCGCCGCGAGCCCCGCCTCGCGCTCCTGCGCGGGGAACAGGGCACGCCGCACCAGCGTCGCCAGCCCCTGCCCGAGGGGCGGCACGGGGATCGCGGCAGCGCAGACGCCCATCACCTCCGGTCTCCGGGAGACCAGCCCGGCCCCGAAGAGGAAGGCCGTCTTGTTGACCGGCCCACCCATGTCGAAGGTGATCATCAGCCCCAGCAGGACCCCCAGCCCGGCGGCGCCCGCGCCATGCAGCCCGGCGAGTCCGTCGGTGAGGTGGTCGAAGACCCACGAGACCGGCCGGCCGAGCGCGTAGACGAAGAACAGGCCGAGAACGGACGAGGCCACCACCGGGATGACGATGACCGGCATCACCGGCCGGACGAAGCGCCGCACCGGAACCCGTCGCATCGCGAGCACCAGCCACCCGGCCAGGAACCCGGTGACGATCGCCCCCAGGAACCCCGCGCCCGACCGCGATCCGTAGAGCGCGCCGTCGCTCGCCAGCCACCCGCCGACCATGCCCGGCACCAGCGCCGCCCGGTCGGCGAGCGCGCACGCGATGTACCCGGAGAGGACAGGCAGCATCAGCGCGAACCCGACCTCGCCGATCCGGTGCACGTGCTCCCAGCACGACCCGGCGGGAATCGCCAGCCCGTGCGGCCCGGCCCGCCCGCCCAGCCCGAGCGAGACGGCGATCAGCAGCCCGCCGGTGACGACGAACGGGATCATGTAGGAGACGCCGTTCATCAGTGCCCGGTACCCGACGGCTCCGGCCGCGCCGCCGAAGAGCGGAGCCTCGAAGAAGCCACCCCTCGGGCCGCCCTCCCGCCCCCTGCCCGCCGGGTGGTGAAGGGGCGCGTCCTCCACCCGCCGGATCAGCAGCTCCGGATGGCGGATGCCGTCGGCCACCCCGGTGACGAGCACCCGCTTGCCGGCGAACCGGGCCAGGTCCACGTCCTTGTCGGCCGCGACGATCACTCCGTCGGCCGCCGCGATGTCCCCGGCGGTCAGCACGTTCTCCGCACCGATGGAGCCCTGGGTCTCCACCCGCATGCGGTGCCCGAGCGCCTCGGCGGCCCGGACCAGCTTCTCGGCCGCCATATAGGTGTGGGCGATACCCGTGGGACAGGCGGTCACGGCGACCAGCCGGAGCGGCCGCGCGCCGCCTGTCCCGGCGCCGCTTTCCCCGACTTCCTCCGCGCCGGACGGCTCACCGCCGCCGCGGCCTCCCGTCGTCCCCCCGGAGGGATCGGCCGGACCGGTCACGGAGCCTCCTTCCCGGCACGCGCGTTCCCGGCGGTACCCACGGTCGAATCGAATTGCTCAGGGCACACCCTTCGGTCGCATCCTTCACAGCGGGACGGCGGATTCCGGGGAGGCGAGGCGCTTCCGGCGCGCTCGGCGGAGCGGGGAAGGAGCACGGAACTCCTCGGGAGCACGGAACCTTCCGCGACGTCCGGTAGAACCCGGTACCCCGTCACCAAACCACCGCGGCAAGCACGGATCCCAAGGAGGGGCTGGGGATCAGGGGGCCGTCCGGTGTAGATTCGGACGCGGTGCCAGACGTCGCTGCTGATGGCGGTCGGGCGGTTCGCACGACGGGCCGGCCGAGGGAGAGAGGACCTCCGACGGACTGCGCTGCGGCCAGGTGTGACGTGCGGGTGTCGAAGGGGACCGACACGCACGACGATCTGTCCGTCGCACGGCCGTACCCGAACCCTCGCTCGCCCTTCAGGAGGAGCAGCCCGTATGACCACCACCTCCACCGGCCAGGACTTCAAGGTCGCGGACCTTTCCCTGGCGGCATTCGGCCGTAAGGAGATCACCCTCGCCGAGCACGAGATGCCCGGTCTGATGGCGATCCGCAAGGAGTACGCGGAGGCGCAGCCGCTGGCGGGCGCCCGCATCACCGGCTCGCTGCACATGACCGTGCAGACGGCGGTGCTCATCGAGACCCTGGTGGCGCTGGGCGCGCGGGTGCGCTGGGCGTCCTGCAACATCTTCTCCACCCAGGACCACGCCGCCGCGGCCATCGCGGTGGGCCCGAACGGTACGCCGGACAACCCCCAGGGCGTCCCCGTCTTCGCCTGGAAGGGCGAGACGCTGGAGGAGTACTGGTGGTGCACGGAGCAGGCCCTCACCTGGCCGGACGCTCCGACCGGCGGCCCGAACATGATCCTGGACGACGGCGGTGACGCCACGCTGCTCGTGCACAAGGGCGTCGAGTTCGAGAAGGCCGGCGCGGCCCCGGACCCGTCCACGGCGGACAGCGAGGAGTACGCCCAGATCCTCACGCTGCTGAACCGCACGCTGGGGGAGAACCCCCGGAAGTGGACTCAGCTCGCGTCGGAGATCCGCGGCGTCACCGAGGAGACCACGACGGGCGTCCACCGCCTCTACGAGATGCAGGCGGCGGGCACCCTGCTCTTCCCGGCGATCAACGTGAACGACGCCGTGACGAAGTCCAAGTTCGACAACAAGTACGGCTGCCGCCACTCGCTCATCGACGGCATCAACCGCGCCACCGACGTCCTCATCGGCGGCAAGGTCGCGGTCGTCTGCGGCTACGGCGACGTCGGCAAGGGCTGCGCGGAGTCGCTGCGCGGCCAGGGCGCCCGGGTGATCGTCACCGAGATCGACCCTATCTGCGCGCTGCAGGCCGCGATGGACGGCTACCAGGTCGCCACTTTGGACGATGTCGTCGAGACCGCCGACATCTTCATCACCACGACCGGCAACAAGGACATCATCATGGCCTCCGACATGGCCAAGATGAAGCACCAGGCCATCGTGGGGAACATCGGCCACTTCGACAACGAGATCGACATGGCCGGTCTCGCGAAGATCCCCGGCATCGTCAAGGACGAGGTCAAGCCGCAGGTCCACACCTGGACCTTCCCCGACGGCAAGGTCCTCATCGTCCTGTCCGAGGGCCGCCTGCTGAACCTGGGCAACGCGACCGGCCACCCGTCCTTCGTGATGTCGAACTCGTTCGCCGACCAGACCCTGGCGCAGATCGAGCTCTTCACCAAGCCGGAGTCCTACCCGACCGACGTCTACGTGCTCCCCAAGCACCTGGACGAGAAGGTCGCCCGGCTCCACCTCGACGCGCTCGGCGTCAAGCTGACGACGCTCCGCCCGGAGCAGGCGGCGTACATCGGCGTCAAGGTCGAGGGCCCGTACAAGCCCGACCACTACCGTTACTGACGGCTCCCTCGGCGCCGGCGGTCCTCCCGACCGCCTCCGCGCCGGGAGCAGCCCCAGCAGCGTCAGCAGCCGGCGCACCAGCCGGCCGGCCAGGCCCCTGCCCTCGCGGCGGGGGCCTGGCCCGTTCGTGTCAAGGAACCCTCCATGCCCCGCGGCCGCTACTCGCTCCACGATCCGCACGACCACACCCCCCTCGGTGACGAACACTTCCAGTGCGCGACCGGGCCTTCCGGCTGGCGCTACGTCTCCACGACCACCCACGCGTCCGGCGCTCCGGCCGGCTCGGTCGATCTGACGATCGACGCGCTGGGCCGGCCCATCCGCCTTCAGCTCCGGTCCGCCGACTGGCAGGTGCGGGCGGCGGCTCTCGACGGGGTCACCTGGGTCCGCACCGATCCGTCCGGCGAACACGCGACGGAAGGCAACGTCCGGGCCCACGCCTTCACCGGTGTTTCCCCCGCTTTCCACGTGGCCCTGGCCCGCCTGCTCCGCCGGACCCCCGGCGGCCCGTCGACCCGCGTCCGCCTGGTCTCCTTCACCGCCCCCGTCCTCGCCCCCCTCACCGTCGACCAGTCGTGGTCCCTGGTCGGCAGGACACCACACACCACTGACAACGGGACCTTGGAAGTGGACGAGTACCAGGTCAGCGCCCTGGACACGGGGGAGCGGCACGCGGTCCACCTGGCCGGCGACGTCGTCCTGTCGGCCCCGGGCATCGAGCTGGAGGAGCTGGAGAGCCCGCCGTCGGTGTTCGACTGAGCTCGGAGGCTGGTAGGGTTTCCTTCTGCCCCACAGACCTGTTGACACGGGCGAGTGGGGGAGGTAGATTCGAACGGTTGGGACGGCTGGACTAGCTCGTCACCAACGGTTAGTATCTACATCGCTTCGAGTCGTGAGCAACGCTCACTTGATCGCGAAGCTCTTCGACTCCCTCAGAAGGAAGCGAAACGCCGAGTAAATCGGTCCGCTGAAAATCTGATAAAGTCGGAATCGCCGGAAAGCGAAAGCGAGAAGGCGAAACCCCACTCCAACAGGGGGCCGGAAACGGAATCCGAACCGGAAACGGAACGGAAAACGGATCTGGTAAGGTTGGAAACACCGAAGGGAAGCGCCCGGAGGA
>NZ_JBVJJR010000004.1:597684-651031 GCF_055585605.1 Streptomyces sp. NPDC052910 | reverse complement strand
TGGCACGCTGTTGAGTTCTCAAGGAACGGACGCTTCCTTTGTACTCACCCGAGAGACTCTCTCAGGCTTTCCTCCGGGCGCTTCCCTTCGGTGTTCCACCACTCTATCAGGCGTTTTCCGTCTCTCTCGCCACCCGCCTTTTCCGTGTGCATCGAAAACTCAATGCACGCAGACAGACACAAGCGTTCCCGAGAGGGGATCACATCTGAATGGAGTGCCGCCCCCGTACCGTGCTCGTCAGCTTTGCTGCGGGCTCCGGTCGTGGGCAGGAATCCGACAGTACAGGCCCCCGGCCGGAGGAGGCAAATCGGTTACGGAGCGCACTGGACGGACGAGGGGCGCGCTCGTGCGGAACCGTCAGTTCCTATGACTTAGGCTCTGATCAGTGCACCGTCCGGGACAGGTAGTGACGGTGCGTGATGAATCTCCACCCCTGGGAGGCTTCCCATGACCACCGTGTCGTCCCCGATCGCCGGACGCGTCATCGGACTCGCGGCAGTGCCCGATCCGGTCTTCTCCGGCGCGATGGTGGGACCCGGTACCGCCGTCGACCCCGTGCGTGAGCCCTCCGAGGCCGTCTCGCCCGTCGACGGTGTCATCGTCTCGCTGCACCCCCACGCGTTCGTCGTCGTCGACTCCGAGGGGCACGGCGTTCTGACGCACCTCGGCATCGACACCGTTCAGCTCAACGGCGAGGGCTTCGAGCTGCTCGTCAACAAGGGCGACAACGTGACGCGCGGCCAGGCCGTCATCCGCTGGAACCCGGCCGCCGTCGAGGCGGCGGGCAAGTCGCCCGTCTCCCCCGTGATCGCACTGGAGGCCACCGCCGAGGTGCTCGGCGACCTGCGCGAGGACGGCGACGTCAAGGCCGGCGACCAGCTCTTCACCTGGCAGTAGCAGAGCCGCCGGGGCACCGGCGGAAACGGTTCAGCCGAACGCAACAGGAACGCGTTCCGCCACCGGCCGCGGCCGGTGGTCCCCTTCGAGAGGACATGATGGAAGCAACGCTGCGAGGCGTCGGCGT
The DNA here is from genome assembly GCF_055585605.1 of Streptomyces sp. NPDC052910. Classification (NCBI taxonomy): domain Bacteria; kingdom Bacillati; phylum Actinomycetota; class Actinomycetes; order Kitasatosporales; family Streptomycetaceae; genus Streptomyces; species Streptomyces sp. NPDC052910. Next base: position 650,007 of record NZ_JBVJJR010000004.1, on the reverse strand, counting down.
CAGCCACGGTGTGGCGATCGGCGAGGTCCGGCACATGGGCACGGCGGTGCTGGAGCCGCCGGCCAAGCAGATCCCGACGGACGAGGCGCCGCGCGAACAGGGGCGCGCGCGCCAGGCCGTGGAGGCTGTGGCCGCCGATCTGATCGCCCGGGGCAACCTCGCCGGCGGTGAGGCCCAGCACGTGCTCGAGGCCCAGGCCATGATGGCGCAGGACCCGGAGCTGATGGCCGACGTCGAGCGGCGCATCGCCGTCGGCAGCACCGCCGAGCGCGCGGTCTACGACGCCTTCGCCGCCTACCGTGCGCTGCTGGCCGGGGCCGGCGAGTACCTGGCCGGCCGGGTCGCCGACCTGGACGACGTGCGCAACCGGATCGTCGCCCGCCTGCTGGGCGTGCCGATGCCGGGCGTGCCGGACAGCGACGAGCCGTACGTGCTGATCGCCCGGGACCTGGCGCCCGCCGACACCGCGCTGCTCGACCCGGCGCTGGTGCTCGGTTTCGTGACCGAGGAGGGCGGGCCGACCAGCCACAGCGCCATCCTGGCCCGTGCGCTGGGGGTGCCCGCGGTCGTGGCGCTGCCGGGCGCCGGTGAGCTGGCCGAGGGCACGGTCGTGGCCGTGGACGGCAGCACCGGCGAGATCTTCGTCGACCCGAGCGAGGAGAAGCGCGCCGAGCTGACGAAGGCGGCCGAGGAGCGCAAGGCGGCGCTGGCCGCTTCCTCCGGTCCGGGCGCCACGTCCGACGGGCACAAGGTGCCGCTGCTCGCCAACGTCGGTGGTCCGGCGGACGTGCCGGCGGCGGTCGAGGCGGGTGCGGAGGGCGTCGGCCTGTTCCGCACCGAGTTCCTGTTCCTGGACGACAGCGCGAAGGCGCCGTCGGAGGAGAAGCAGGTCGAGGCGTACCGCAAGGTGCTGGAGGCGTTCCCGGAGGGCCGGGTCGTCGTGCGGGTGCTGGACGCGGGCGCGGACAAGCCGCTGGACTTCCTCACCCCGGCGGACGAGCCCAACCCGGCGCTGGGCGTGCGTGGTCTGCGGACGCTGCTCGACCACCCCGAGGTGCTGCGCACCCAGCTCACCGCGCTGGCCAAGGCGGCCGAGGGGCTGCCGGTCTACCTCGAGGTGATGGCCCCGATGGTGGCCGACCGCACGGACGCCAAGGCGTTCGCGGACGCCTGCCGCAAGGCCGGGCTGCGGGCGAAGTTCGGCGCGATGGTGGAGATCCCGTCCGCCGCGCTGCGGGCGCGCTCGATCCTGCAGGAGGTCGAGTTCCTGTCGCTGGGCACCAACGACCTGGCGCAGTACACCTTCGCCGCCGACCGTCAGGTCGGTGCCGTCTCCCGGCTCCAGGACCCGTGGCAGCCCGCGCTGCTCGACCTGATCGCCCTGTCCGCCGAGGCGGCCAAGGCCGAGGGCAAGAGCTGTGGCGTGTGCGGTGAGGCCGCGTCGGATCCGCTGCTCGCCTGTGTGCTGACCGGTCTCGGCGTGACGAGCCTGTCCATGGGCGCGGCCTCGATTCCCTACGTCCGCGCCACGCTGGCCAAGCACACGCTCGCCCAGTGCGAGCGTGCCGCCGCCGCGGCCCGTGCGACGGACACGGCCGAGGAGGCGCGGCTCGCCGCGCAGGCGGTGCTGTCCGGCGAGTGAGCGGCGCCCGCGGAAGCGGGTGACCGTGGAGTGAGCGGAGTGAGGGGTGTCTGCCGGGTGGCAGGCACCCCTCCCGTTCTTTTGTGTCGTCTTCCTCTATGTCGTCTCCTCCAGTTCGATGCCGGCCTCGTACCTCACGCCGTGCTCGGGCGGGACGGGTTCGCCGGTGGCGGGGTCGGTGCAGTAGGCGGAGAAGACCTCGGCCTCGTTGAGCGGCCGGGGCCAGCCGGCGCGGAGGGTCCAGCCGCGGACGGTGGGCGGCCGGCCGGGGGCGGTGGTGCGGGCGACGATGCCGCCGGGGCGGTCGGTGGCGATGCCTGCGGCCAGGACGGTGCAGAAGACGAGGGCCGAGGGCTCGTCGAGCCGGAGTCCGCCGTCCGGGCCGCATTCGGTCTGCAGGAGGGCGATCAGCGGGGCGTCGCCGTCGGCGGGGACGCTGCACACGAGGTGGTGGCCGCCGGGGCCGAGTGCCTCGACGATGCGGCGCAGGGCGAGCGAGGCGCGGGCGAAGGCAGCCCGGCCGGTGTCCTCGCCGCAGCGCCGGCAGTCGTCTTCGGTGAGCAGTTCGGTGGCGTACTCCCAGGTGGCCTGTTGTTCGGCCGCGTCGATGAGGTCGGGGAGGAGCCGGGTGACGGGTCGTCCGTCGTAGGCGACGGTGGTGCCGGCGGCGGCGACCTCGGCGGTGTAGCGGGTGCGGCTGGTGGCGCTGTCCGGGTCGAGGCGGAGATCCGCGCAGTAGGCGGCGTAGTCGGCCGGGTCGAACAGGGCGACGCTGGTGTAGGTGCCCTGGGCGGCCAGGGCGCGCAGCAGGCCGTCCACGTGCCGGAGGTAGCCCGGATGGTCGTGGAAGCCGAAGCTGGTGTAGCGCCGCATGGCGGCGAAGTCGCGCTCGTCGGCGAGGACGGCGACGGTGCTGGGGACCTCCTTGCGCAGGCGTCGGCGGGCGCTCCGCCGGGTGCGGACGTCGTCGGTGTGTGCCGCGTGGTGCGCTTTCTCGTGCGCCATGTTTGCCACTCCCCCTCAGTGCGGTAATCAATGCTCACTCAGAGTAATCGAGGGCACTGACAACGCACCGGGGGGTGAGCGGCGATGAGGTCAGCCGTGGCGGCGGCGCCGGCCGAGGTCCGCGTAGAACGGGAGCAGGTCGGGGTTGTCGACGGAGCCGGCGTTGACGGCGCGGGCGAGCGGGGTGCCCTGGAGGAGGCGTTTGACGGGGACCTCGATGCGCTTGCCGGTGAGGGTGTGGGGGATGGCCTCGACCGCTATGACCTCGTCGGGGACGTGTCGCGGGGAGAGCTGTTCGCGGATGGTGCGTTTGATGCGGTCGAGGAGGGCATCGTCCAGGGTGGCGCCGGGGGCGAGGTGCACGAAGAGGGGCATCCAGTAGCCGCCGTCGGGTTCCTCGACGCCGATGACCAGGGACTCCTTGATCTCGGGGAGCCGCTCGACGGCCTCGTAGATGTCGGCGGAGCCCATCCGGACGCCCTGCCGGTTGAGGGTGGAGTCGGAGCGGCCGTGGACGACGACGGTGCCTCGGGAGGTGAGGGTGATCCAGTCGCCGTGCCGCCAGACGCCGGGGAAGGTCTCGAAGTAGCTCTCGCGGTAGCGCCGGCCGTCGGGGTCGTTCCAGAAGCGGAGGGGCATGGACGGCAGGGGTGCGGTGACGACCAGTTCGCCGACCTCGTCGACGACGGGCTTGCCCTGTTCGTCCCACGCCTGAAGGTCGGTGGCGAGGCAGGGGGCCTGGAGTTCGCCGATGTACACGGGGAGGGTGGGGACGGCTCCGGCGAAGCAACTGCACACGTCGGTGCCGCCGCTGACGGAGGCGATCCACAGGTCCTCGGCGACCGCGTCGTGGATCCAGCGGAAGCCGTCGGGCGGCAGCGGGGAGCCGGTGGTGGCGACGCAGCGGACGCGGGAGAGGTCCAGGTCGCGGCCGGGGTGGAGACCGGCCTTGCGGCAGGCCATCACGTAGGCGGCGGAGGTGCCGAAGAGGGTGGCGCCGGTGCGTTCGGCGACCCGCCACTGGGCGGCGGTGTCGGGGTGGCCGGGGCTGCCGTCGTAAAGGACGACGGTGGCGCCGACGAGGAGGCCGGAGACGAGGAAGTTCCACATCATCCAGCCGGTGGAGGTGTACCAGAAGAAGCGGTCGCCGGGGCCGAGGTCGCAGTGGAGGGAGAGCTGTTTGAGGTGTTCGAGGAGGATGCCGCCCTGGGACTGGACGATGGCCTTGGGGAGGCCGGTGGTGCCGGAGGAGTAAAGGACCCACAGCGGGTGGTCGAAGGGCACCTGCTCGAAGGCCGGCTCCACGTCGCCCGAGGTCAGGTCGTCCCACTCCAGGGCGCCCTCGGGCGCCGGGGTGCCGAGCAGCGGGATGTGGACGACGGCGCGCAGGGTGGGCAGTCCGGCGCGGAGTTCGGCGACGGTGTCGGCGCGTTCGTGGCGTTTGCCGCCGTAGTGGTAGCCGTCGACGGTGAACAGGACGACGGGTTCGACCTGCTGGAAGCGGTCGAGGACGCTGCGGGCGCCGAAGTCGGGCGCGCAGGAGGTCCAGACGGCGCCGACGGCGGCGGTGGCGAGGAAGGCGACGACGGCCTCGGGGATGTTGGGCAGGTAGCCGCTGATCCGGTCGCCGGGGCGGACGCCGAGGCGGCGGAGTTCGGCGGCCAGGGAACCGACCTCGGCGCGGAGTTCGGCCCAGGTGACGGGGCGCGGTTCGAGGGTCTCGTCGGTGTGCAGCAGGGCCGGTTCGCCGGCGCGGGCCGGGTCCTCCGCGGTGCGCAGGGCGTGCTCGGCGTAGTTGAGGGTGGCGCCGGGGAACCAGACGGCGCCGGGCATGGACGCGTCGGCGAGCACCCGCTCGTACGGGTGCGAGAAGCGGACGTCACACCACTCGGCGACGGCCTGCCAGAAGGGCTCGGGTGCCGCGACGGACCAGCGGTGGAGCGCGGCGTAGCTCGCCTCGGGGTCGCCGGGGGTGGGCGCGGGGGCGCCGTGCCGTTCGGCGGCGCGGGCGTGGAAGCGGGTGACCTGGGCACGGGCGACGCGTTCTGCGTCCGGCCGCCAGAGGGGCGTCGGCTGGTCGGCGTGGTGCGGTGCGGTGGTCATCGTGGCTGCTCCCGGCTGTACGCGTCGTGGGCGTGGCCGCCGTGCGGTGGGCGTCCCCTGGGTGTGGGCCGGCGCGCGCGGCTGACGAGGACGATGCCATGTGATCGTCTTCCGCACCAGGGGTGTCGTGCGGCGGCGGCCGGGAGGCCGGTGGTCACCGCTGGGTGAACGGGTGGCGAACCCGCTCCGTCGGGTGGGGGGTCGGTGGCAGGGTGAGGGCCATGGATGCGCATGACCTGGGACGGTCGGTCAAGTGGGTGACGTCGTTCAGGACGGTGGGGGCGGCGCGGGTGGTGCGGTCGGTGCGGGCCGCGTGGTGGCGGCGGCGGGTGGACGCCGAGGGGGCGTACGGGCCGGTGGCCGAGCGGGCGCGGGTGCCGGGGCCGGCGTGCGGGGCCGTCCCGGAGCCGGGTGGCGGGGTGGTGCGGTTCGCCCGGTCGTCGCTGCGGGTGCGGGTGGCGGCCGGGGGCGCGGTGTTCTGCGGGTGGGACGGTGCGGAGCCCGGGCCGTCGTACGCCCTGGCGGGTCCGGTGCCCGAGGCGGACGAGCGGGCGGTGCTGGAGCCGGACACGGACGGTGGCTGGCGGGTGGTGTCGGAGCGGGTGCTGGTGGTGGTGTCGCGGCACGGGGCGGTGGAGGTGCGGACGCCGGGCGGGGTGCTGCTGCGGCGCGACCAGCCGCCGCGCTGGTGGGATCCGGTGGACCCGGCGGGAGCGGAGCGGGCGGCGGGATCGGAGGGGACAACCGAATCGGAGGGGGCGGCGGGGAGCCCGCGGTGGACGCAGCGGTCGGAGGTGCCGGCGGACGCCCGTTTCTTCGGGCTGGGCGGCCGGTCGTCGGGGCCGCGGCTGCGGGAGGGCGCGTACCGACTGTGGAACACCGACCCGGGGGGCTCGTTCGAGCCGGGGGACGATCCGCTGTACGTCACCATGCCGGTGCAGTTGGTGGTGGCGGACGCGGGCACGCACCTGGTGTTCCATGACAACTCCTGGGACGGGCGGGTGCTGGTGTGGGAGGGCGAGGAGGGGGCCGGTTCGGGGCACGACCGGCCGGGCCGCTGCGAGGTGCGGATGTCCGGGGGGCCGCTGCGCTACTGGGTGATCGCGGGCGCTCCCGCCCGGGTGCTGCGCGGCTGGGCGGGGCTGACCGGCGCCGCGGCGGTGCCGCCCGCCTGGGCGTTGGGGTACCACCACGCGCGGTGGGGGTTCGGCAGCGAGGCGGAGGTGCGGCGGGTGGTGGCCGGGTACCGGGAGCGCGGCCTGCCGCTGTCCGCCGTGCACCTGGACATCGACCACTACCGGGGGCACCGGGTGTTCACCGTGGACCGGGAGCGGTTCCCCGATCTGCCCGGGCTGGCCACCGAGCTCCTCAAGGAGGGCATCCGGCTGGTGTCCATCGTGGACCCGGGGGTGAAGGCCGAGCCGGGCTGGGAGGTGTATGACGCGGGGGCGGCGGCCGGCGCGTACGTCCGGGACGGGCGGGGGCGGCCGGTGCGCGGCGAGGTGTGGGCCGGTACGTCGGTGTTCCCGGATTTCACCGATCCCGAGGCGCGCCGGTGGTGGGGCGGGCTGTACGCGGAGCGGCTGGCGGAGGGGTTCTCCGGGTTCTGGCACGACATGAACGAGCCGGCGGCGTTCGCGGCGTTCGGCGAGCACACACTGCCGCGGTCGGCGCGGCACGCGCTGGAGGGCCGGGGCGGCGACCACCGCGAGGCGCACAACGTGTACGCCCTGGGCATGGCCCGGGCGGGATACGAGGCGCTGCGCGCGCTGCGGCCGGACGAGCGGCCCTTCCTGTTCTCGCGGTCGGGCTGGGCGGGGATGCAGCGGTACGGGGGGACGTGGTCGGGTGATGTGACGACGGGGTGGCCGGGGTTGCGGGCGTCGTTGTCGCTGGTGCTGGGGCTGGGGCTGTGCGGGGTGCCGTACTCGGGGCCCGATGTGGGCGGGTTCACGGGGTCGCCGTCGCCGGAGCTGTACCTGCGGTGGTTCCAACTGGGCGCCTATCTTCCGCTGTTCCGCACCCACGCGGCGATCTCGGCTGGGCGCCGGGAGCCGTGGGAGTTCGGTCCCGAGGTGCTGGAGCACGCGGGGGCGGCGCTGCGGGAGCGGGTGCGGTTGCTGCCGTACTTCGTGACGCTGGCCCATCTGGCGCGGCTGACGGGCGCGCCGTACGTCCGTCCGGTGTGGTGGCGTGCGCCGGAGGACCGGGCGCTGCGCGACTGCGAGGACGCGTTCCTGCTGGGGGACGCGCTCCTGGTGGCCCCGGTGCTGGAGCCGGGGTCCGATCGGCGGGCGGTGCGGCTGCCGCGCGGGCGGTGGTACGACACGGCGACGGGCCGGGCGCACGAGGGGCCTGGCCAGGTGCTCCTCGACGCGCCCCTGCACCGGATCCCGGTGCTGGCGCGGGCGGGGGCGGTGGTTCCGGTGGCGGGTGCGGACGGCGGGGTGGAACTGGAGGTGTGGGCTCCGGCGGTGGGGCGGACAGGGGGTGGGGTGCTGGTCGTCGACGCCGACGAGGAGGGTGCCGAGGTGGTGCGGTTCACGACCCGGTGGCGGGACGGGGTGGTGGCGGTGGAGCGGGAGGGGGCGGCGGAGGTGGGGTTTCCGGTGCGGGTACGAGGGGTTTGAGCGAGGCGGGCTCCCGTCCGCGCGGAAGGTGCCGGCAACACATGCCGCGCGAGATCGCCCGGTCCTCCGCGCAACCGTCACGGGCGACCGCGCCACCTCGTGACCGGATGCCCGGAGCTTCCGCGAGTGCCCGGCCGCCCACCGGTCGAGCCCTGGCCGCCGGTCGAGCCCTGCCCACCGGTCGGGCCCCGGCCGCCGACCGGCGGCGCGCCGGCCAGGGCCGGGCGTGCCCCTGCCCGGCCCGCCGCGGGTACCCCGCCGTCTGCGGGCCGAGTACCCGGACTTGGCCGGACCCGGCCGGCGTTCCGGCGCGTCCGGGGGCTGTCGCCCCGAGCCGGCCGGCGGCGGGAGTCCGGCCCCGGGCCTCCCCCGCACCGCGACCGCGCGCCTCGCACGCCCCGCGCGCCCGCCTCACAGCGTCCGCAGGCCGTTGATGACCAGGCGGAGGATGCTCTCGTCGGGTGGTTCCGCCGGGGGGATCGGCCGGTCGACGCGGACGATGCCGGCTTCGAAGAGGTCGCCGACGAGGACGCGGACGACGACGGAGGGGAGGCCGAGGCGGTCGGTGAGTTCGGCGACGGAGCGGGGGTCCTCGGCCGTCAGTTCCGCGATGCGGAGGTGTTCGGGGCCGAGCCGGTCGTCGGTGCCGTCGGGCGGCCGCACGGTGACGACGAACGCCGTGCGGTCGAGCCGGTGCTCCCCGGCGCCCCGGGTGCGGCCACGGGTCATGGCGTACGGGCGGACCACCGGGCCCGCCGCGTCGTCGTACCAGTGCTGTGGCTCTCCGGCCGTGTCAGGGGTCCCGCCGTCTCCGGCCCTCGGTCCGGTCATCCGCCGGCGGCCTCGCCGGTGCGCGGGGCGCTGGCCAGGTGGGCGCCGACGCGCTTGACGAGCAGGGTCATCTCGTAGGCGACCAGGCCGATGTCGGAGTCCGCTTCGGCGAGGACGGCGAGGGCGCTGCCCTGCCCGGCGGCGGTGACGAAGAGGAACGCGTCGTCGAGTTCGACGACGGTCTGGCGCACCTGTCCCGCGTCGAAGCGGCGGCCCACGCCCTTGGCGAGGCTGTGGAAGCCGGAGGCGACGGCGGCGAGGTGTTCGCCGTCCTCGCGGCCGAGGCCGGCGGAGGAGCCGACGGCGAGGCCGTCACCGGAGAGGACGAGGGCCTTGCGGATGGTGCCGACGCGCTCGACGAGGTCGTCGAGGAGCCAGTTGAGCTTGCCGTTTCCCGCGGGCTGTGCCGCGGCGGTGTCTGCCGACGCGTTGCGTATGGCGGTCATCGACCGTCCCTTTCGTTGATGGTTCCTGTGCTGTCGTGCTCGGTGGGGGGCGGGGCGCCGGCCCGGCCGCGTTGCCAACCCCGTTGCAGGGAGGTCATCCGGGCGCGGACCTCGTCCGGATCGCGGTCGGGGTCGCGGTCGGGGTCGTGCGCGGTCTCGTGGTCGTCCGGCTCGGTGGCGGCCCGGAGGGACTCCCTGGCCAGGGGCGCGAGACCGGCCTGCCGGACGCGGCGGGGCAGGCCGGTGGGCGGGGTGGGCTCGTCCAGGAGGTCGGGAAGGTCCGAGAGGTACGGGCGGTCGGGGGCGTACGGGTGGTCCGGGTCGTCCGAGCCGTCCCGCCGGTACGCGCCGTCCCGCCGGTGCGGGCGGTCCCGGTGGTCGGGGCGGTCCCCGTGGTCCGGGCGGGCGGGGCGGTCCTGTGGGTCGCCGACCGGGCGGCCGTGGTCGGAGACGAGGACGGGCGGCCGGGGGCGGCGGGGCAGGCCGTCGTCCGTCTCGGGGCCGTTCTTCGCGGGACCGGCCGCCCCGGGACCGTCCGTTCCGGAACCGGCCGTTCTGGGACCGGCCGCCCCGGGACCGGCTGTCGCGGGGCCCGCCGTCGTCGAGCCGGCAGGGCCCGCCGTCCCGAGCCCGGCCGGGGCGCCGTGCGTGCCGGAGCCCGGACGCCGGCCCGGGCCGCGGTCGGTGCCGCGCGGGCCCGGCGCGGGGGCCGTGGTGTGACGGGCGGCGGGCTCGTCGGCGGGACGAGCGGGGCCCCGGCCGGCGCCGCGCGGGCCGGGCGCGGGGGCCGCGGACGGGTGATGGCGGGCGGCGGGGTCGTCCGCGGGACGGGCGTGGGCCCGGGCGTCCGGCGGGATCCGGGACTTCCAGGGCTCCTGGCGCGCGCCGCGCGCGTCGGCCGGGAGGCGAGGGCCGCGTGGGCCGATCGGGTCGTCCGCGCCCAGTGGGTCCTCCGAGCCACGTTTTTCAAGGGGGGAGAGCGGCGGTTCCAGCTCGACCGGTCCGACCGGACGGGCGGCCTGCCGGACCGGTTTGCCGGGGGCGGCGCCCTTCGGGGGCGTCTCGTCGATGAGCGCGGCGGGGATGAGGACGACGGCCGTGGTGCCGCCGTAGGGCGAGGGCTGGAGCGAGACGCGGACGCCTTGGCGGCGGGCGAGCCGGCTGACGACGAACAGGCCGAGCCGGTCGGTGTCGGAGAGGTCGAACTCGGGCGCCTCCGCGAGGCCGAGGTTGGCCTCCAGGAGGGCGTCGGCGCTCATGCCGAGGCCGCGGTCGTGGATTTCGAGGGTGAAGCCGTTGGGCACCCGCTCGCCGACGACCTGGACGGCGGTGTGCGGTGGGGAGTAGACGGTGGCGTTCTCCAGGAGTTCCGCCAGCAGGTGGGTCAGGTCGCCGACGGCGGGCCCCTGGACGGCCAGTGGTGGCAGCCGGCGCAGCTCGATCCGTTCGTAGGCCTCCACCTCGGAGACGGCGGCGCGGACGACGTCCATCAACTGGACGGGCTTGCGCCACTGGCGGGAGGGGGTGGCGCCGGAGAGGATCACCAGGCCCTCGGCGTGCCGGCGCATGCGCGTGGTGAGGTGGTCGAGGCGGAAGAGGTCGGCGAGTTCGTCGGCGTCCTCCGTGCGGCGCTCCATGGTGTCGAGCAGCGCGAGCTGACGGTGCAGCAGGACCTGGGAGCGGCGCGCGATGTTGACGAAGACGTCGGAGACGCCCCGGCGCATTTCGGCCTGTTTCACGGCGGCTTCGACGGCGGCCCGCTGGAGGGAGTTGAGGGCCCGGCCGACCTGGCCGAGTTCGTCGGTCGGGTACTCCAGGCGCGGTGCCTCGGTCTCGACGTCGACCTGTTCGCCTGCGGCGAGGCGGCGCAGGACGGCGGGCAGGCGGACGCCGGAGACCTCGTGGGCCTCGCGGCGCAGGTGCCGCAGGTCCCTGACGAGGCCGCGGCCGACGCGCCAGGAGACGACGACGGAGCAGACGAGGGCGGCGAGGCCGAGCACGCCGGCGACGGCGGCCTTGGTGAGGACCCAGGTGGCGACGGGTTCCAGCCGGTCCTCGTGGCGTTCCTGCGCGTCGCGGCCGAGGCGGGCGAGGTCGTCGAGGACGGTACCGGCCGTGGCTTCCCAGCGCTTTCCGTCGACGGTGCGAAGGGCCTTGGCGGGCCCGGCGGAGACGGCCGCCTCCTCGGTGCTCTTCAGGGTGCGGGCGCTGGTGCCCCGCCAGTAGTCGTCGAAGGTCTTCTGGTCCCGGGCGGGCAGGACGGGGAGGTTGGTCGCGTAGAGGATCCTGCGTTCGGCCATGCGGTCGGCGAGCAGGCGCAGTTCGCGGGCGGTGACGGTGCGGGCGGTGAGCGCCGCGGCGAGGAGGGCGTCCTCGCGGGAGAGGGACTCGCGGGCGTGGGTGAGGCCCACGAGGGCGCGGCGCTGCTGTTCGAGGCCGGCGTCCTGGACGGAGCCGAGGAGGCTGAGGAAGTCCAGGTGGGGGTCGACGACCTCGTTGTAGGCGTGGAAGGCGCCGTCGCGGGTGACGGTGCCGCCGGCGACCTTGGCGCGCAGGGCGCCGAGGCCGGCGAGGCGGCGTTCCATGGCGCGGAACCAGTCCGCGGCGGTGGAGCTCATGTCGTCGCGCACGTCGCCGGAGGCGCCGGAGCGGAGGCGGGCGGCGGCCTTGTCGGTGGCGCGCTGGCGGGCGCGGAGCCCGGCGAGGGCGGCGGCCCGGGCGCGGACGGCGCCGGCGTCGTGGGAGCGGGGGGTGGCGAGGACGACGAGGGCCTGGCGGCGTTCCTTCTGGAGGGCGTCGACCACGTCCTCGGCCGGGTGGCCGATGCCGCGGGTGACCTCGGCGGCGGAGAGCAGGCGGTCCGCCTCCATCCCGGTGATCACGGTGGCGAACACCCACAGGACGGTCAGGGACACCAGTGGCACCAGCAACAGTGCCACGATCTTCCGGCGGATCGATTTCCCGCGAAAGCGCATGGCCTCCCCCACTGCACCCCGCGGCGCGACGGGGGTGGTGCTCCGACAGTGATGCGGCGTGAGCCTACTACTGCGGGGATTACGCCTCGAAGGGCTGTACGACCGGCTGGGGAAGGGGGGTTGGCCGTGTCGTCCTGACATCTCCCGTGATCGGGGGACTTCTTCCGGGGGTGGGCGGTCCGCTCCGCGCCCGGGGGCGGTGCGGGACCAACCGGGCGATCAAGCCGGACCGGCCGGAAGTCGCCCTCGTCCGGGGCGGTCCCCGGCCGGCCGACCCGCCCGCGCGCGGGCCCGCGCCACCGCGCTGAAGAGGGCTTTCGCGCGCCCCGGCGCCCGCGCCCCGGCACGCGGTCTCCGGCTCGGGTTATTTTTGACGTTCCTGCGGGATAAGCCCCGAGCGGGGGCAGCCACTGGGGGAGGTGAGCCGCCATGAGCAGGGTTCGCGACGGAGGGCCGGGCAGACGGCCGGACGGACGCTCACGGGCGCGCGCGCCGCTGTGGACCGAGGAACCGGTCCACCGGCCGCGGATGCCCGATCCGGTCCGCGCGGCGGCGGTGCGCGCCGTGCTCCTCGTCGCGCTGACGACGACGATCGCCATGGCGGCGGTGCTGCTGACCCTCGCCGGGTCGTGGCTGGCCTTCCCGGTGCTGGTCGCCGCGGTGGTGGGCACCGTGGCGACGACGTGGGGCGTCCTCGACGTGTGGGTGACGCGTCAGGTGTGGCGCCAGCGGCACGGAGTGATCTCCGTGCCGAGCAGTACGGCACGGGAGGTACGGCGGGTGCGGCGGCCCCGGTATCCGTGACGGGGGTGGCCGGACGGGCTGGATCGTACCTGAGCGGGCACTTCCGGCCCGTCTGGGGGTGCCCCCTCTGGGGGAGTTTGAGGACGAGCGGCGGAGCCGCGATCACCCCGTCCGGCGTTTCAGGACGAGCGGCGAAGCCGCGATCACGGGGTCCGGGGCGGAGCCCCGGGAAACGGCGAAGGGGCGGGGCCGGGGCACCGCCCGCCGCAGGCGCCCCCGTCAGCGCCCGGCCGGCGCAGGCTCCCGCTCCCGCGCAGCCTCCTCCTCCGGCCGCCGGAACATCCGCGTCGCGGTGATCTCGCCGTGCACCGGCTCCGACTCCGGGTCGGGCTGCGGGAGCCCGGGCCGCAGGTGCTCCTCGACGCTGATGTACTTCAGCCCCGCCCGCAGGTCCGCGTCGTTGCGCAACCGGATGACCAGCGGGAACTCGGCGAGCGCCGTGGTGTCGAACAGGCCGGTGGTGTACAGCAACTGCACGCCGAGGGCGTCGGCCACGGCCCGCTGGAGCTCCAGCAGGTAGGTGGCGTTGGCGCGCCCGATCGGGTTGTCGAGGAACAGCGTGCCCGCGTGCTTCTGCCGGTCCCGGCCGCGGTCGTTGCTGCGCAGCGCGGCCATCGTGCAGTAGAGGGCGATGGCGGCGGTGAGCAACTGGCCGCCGGAGAAGACGTCGCCCATCTGCCCGACGGGCACCCGCTCGGCGCGCAGCACCGCGTCCGGCTTGAGGATCTCGACGGCGACGCCGCGCGGCCGGAGAGCCGCCCCGACGCCGCGCAGCAGCAGCGACATGCCGTCGCGGCGCAGGTCGGAGTTCTTCTTGACGGCGGACCGGGTGGCCTCGTCGATGACCTCGCCGAGGCGTTCGGTGAGGGTGCTCTGGTCCGGCTCCTCGAAGCGGATGCGCAGGAACTCCTGGCCCGACCACTCCCCCAGGCCCTCGGGCAGCCGGGAGAGCCGCTGGGCGGAGCGCAGCGTGGTGAGCGAGGACTCGACGAGGCCGCGCAGCCGGTCGACGATGCCGTCGCGGTTGCGCTCCAACTGGTCGAGCTCGTCGGTGAGGACGCGCAGCCGGGGCGCGAAGGCGTCGGCCCAGGCGGCGGCGTGCTCGGGCAGCGCGGAGGCGGGAAGTTCGCGGATCTGCTGGCGGGCGGGGGTGCGGACCTGCTCGTAGCGGGTGGAGTTGGCGTGCCGGACGAGGATGTCGCTGGCCTCGCGGACGGCCGCCTCGGCCGCCGAGAGGTCGCCGGCGCAGCCGCGCAGCGAACGCCGGGCCTCGGCCGCGGCCTGCCGGGCCTCCTCCAGGGTGCCGGTGTACGGCTCGGGGGCCGCCTCCTCCTCGTCGGGGGCGTTGTCGCGGAGCAGGTCGCGCAGGAGGGCGGCGGTGTCGTCGAAGCCGCCGGCGGCGTCCTCGGCGGCGCGGTGCGAGCGGAGCAGGCTCGCGTGGGCGGTCCTGGCCTCCTCCAGCGCGTCGGTGCGCGCGGCGAGTTCGGCGGTGGCGGTGCGCAGCAGCTCCTTGGCCTGGTCGGCGTCGGCGGGCACCTGCTCGTCGGGGAGTTCGGTGTGGGACTCGCCGTCGGCGGGGGCGAGGCGTTCGGCCTCGCCGCGGAGCCGGCCGAGCTGCTCGCTGGCGGCGGAGGCGCGGCCTTCCAGCAGTTGCACGAGGGCCTCGGCGCGGGCGGCGGCGGCCTGGCGGGACGGGCCGTCGGCGCCGTCGGTGCCCTCCAGCAACTGGGCGGCGCGGACGCGGACCTTGTTGGTGAGGCGGTCGAGTTCGGCGCGGGCGGCGCTCTCGTCGCTCTCGGCGCGGGCCTGTTCGGCGCGCAGGTCGGCGCCGACGCCGACCTTCTCGTACACCTGGGAGGCGGCGCGGTAGGCCTCGCGGAGGGCGGGCAGCGAGTCGGTGGACGCCTCGGCGTCGTCGGGGACGTCGTCCGGGGCGCCGGCGATCTCGGCGCGCTCGGCGCGCAGGGCGCGGGCGGTGCGGTGGGCGTCGTCGGCGGCGCGCTGGGCGGTGCGACGGTCCTCGTCGGCGGCGCGGGCGCGGTCGACGCAGGCGGCGGCGCGCTCCTCGTACTCGGCGGCCTCCTCGGCGAGTTCGCGGAGCCGGGTCTGCCAGTGGGCGCGTTCGCGGAGGCGGTGGGCGAGGCCGGCCAGGGCGTCGGCGACCCGGCGGGCGCGCTGGGCGGCCTCCTGGCGCTCGTCGCGCACACGGGCGGTCTCGGCGGCGGTCTCGTCGGCCTCGGCGCGGGCGGTCCGGGCGGCGGTCAGCTCCTCCTGGGCCGCCTCGGCGGCGGTACGGCAGCGTTCGGCCTCGGCGGCGAGCTCGGCGAGCCGGCCCTCGGGGCAGCCGGACCGCCAGGAGGTGAGCCGGGCGGCGAGGGCGCGGTCGCCGGCGAGCCGGGCGGCGACGGCGCGGATCTCCTCGTCGCGGGCGGCGGCACGCTCGCGCAGGGCGTGCCGCTCCTCGTCGGCGGCCCGCTCGTCGTGCATGGCCGGGTTCGGCGGCACGAGAAAGACGCCACTGTCGCCGTCGGTCTCGGGCACGGGGGCGAGGAGGGCGGCGGCGGTGCCGACGGCGACGGCGGAGCGCGGCAGCAGAGAGGCGTCGGCCAGTGCCTCGCGGGCGCGGCCGTGGGCGTCCGGGTCGGTGATGACGACGCCGTCGACGAGCTCGGGCCGGGCGGCCAGGACGCGGGCGTGGTCGGCGGGGTCGACGGCCTGGGCGAGGTAGCGCCAGCCGGGCAGGGCGGGGATGCCGTGTTCGCCGAGGTACTCGACGGTGGCGAGGACGTCGGGGCCGGCCGGCAGCAGGCCGCCGTCGCCGAGGGCGCCGAGGATGCGGGAATCGTCGGCGGCGGCGGTGCGCAGGTCGAACAACTGCCGCTCGGCCGAGGCGACGGTGTCGTCCAGGAGCTCGCGGAGGGCGTCCGCGTTGCGGTCCAGTTCCTCGGCGGTGAGCGGGCCCGCGCCCTCCCGGGCGGCGGTGCCGCGCTGGGCGGGCACCTGGCCGGCGGCGGGCTGAGGCAGGCCGAGGAGTTCGGCGAGCCGCGGCTCGGCGCCGAGGGACTCGGCGAGCCGGCGCTCGGCGTCGTACGCGCCCGCGGCGGCGGTGGCCGCGTCGGCGGAGCGGGCGGCGGCCAGTTCGGCGCGGGACTCGGCGGCGGCCGTCTCCTTCGCCTGGTCGGCGGCGGTCCGGGCGGCCTCCTTGGCGGCCTCGTAGGCGGCGGCCGCGGTCTTCTCGGCGTCGCTGGCGGCCAGGGCGGCGCGGGCCGGGTCGGCGTCGGGGGCGCTGTCGTCGAGCCAGCCGGCGCGGACGGCGTCGGCGGTCTCCTGCTCGACCTCGGCGAGCCGCTGCCGCAGGTGGCCGGCCTCGCTGCGGGCGCGCTGGGCCTCGGTGGCGGCGGCGGTGGCGTCGCGGTGGGCGGCCTCGCCGGTCTCCTGGAGGACCGCGGAGCGCTGTTCCTGCTCGTCGGCGAGGCGTTCGCCCTGCTCGGCCGCGGCGTTGAGGGCGCGGACGAGGGCACTGGCGGCCCGGGTGCGGGCGGCGAGGGCGGGCGCGGCGTCGCGTTCGGCCTCCTGGATGGCGGCGGCGACGCGCGCGGAGCGGTCGGCGGCGGCCCGGTGCCGCAGCACGATCTCGGCGGCCTGCCAGGCGGAGTGCAGGGTCCGGGCGTCGTTGAGCTCGCGGCGCCGGACGGCGGCGGCCTTCTCGGCGGCGGCGAGCGCCAGCGAGGCGTGGCGGTAGGCGAGTTCGGCGGCGATCCGGGAGCCGTGCTCGCGCGTGGTCTCGGCGTCGGTGACGCGGTGCGCGGCGGCGGCCACCTGGTCGGCGAGCTCGGCGGCGCGGCCCCGCTCCTCGGCGGCGCGCGCGGAGAGCCGGCGGGCGAGGACCCGGGTGCGGCGCTCGGCACCGGCGTGCACTCCCCGCGCCTGCTCACGGCGGGCGCCGGCGTCGACGATGCGGGAGAGCAGGTCGAGGGAGCCGGCGGTGAAGTCGCGTTCCGCGGTGAGCTCGGCGCGGCGGCCGAGCTTGTGGGCGAAGCCGTGGACGAGGTCGGCGAGGCCGTCGGTGTCACGGGTGTCGGTGACGGCGCGCAGCAGCAGATCGGTGAAGTCCGAGTCGTTCTTGACCGCGAAGAGACCGGCGGCCTCGCCCTCGTCGGCGTTCATCTCCCGCTGGTAGCGGAAGAGTTCGGGGTCGAGACCGAGCTCGCCGAGGTGCTCGTTCCAGCGCTCGTGGACCTCCTCCCAGACCACGTCCAGGTTGGGGTACGCCTTGCCGGCCTCGGTGAGGGCGTCGCGGAACCCCTTCATCGTGCGGCGGCGGCCCCGGGCGGTGGAGGCGCCCTCGGCGCGCGGGCGCATGGCGGTCGACTCCGCGACCGGCAGCGCGTCCAGGCTCATCCCCGGGCCCGGGCGGAACGAGTACCACGCCTCGGCGAACTTCCGCGGGTCGTTGGAGACCTGCCGCCCGCGCCACTCGCTGACCTTGCCGACGACGACCGTCTCACCGGTGAGGACGTGCTGCCACTCCAGGGCGACGTGACCGCAGTCGTCGGCGAGCAGGAACTTGCGCAGCACACCGGAGCTGGCGCCGCCGAGGGTGTTGCGGTGGCCCGGCAGCATCACCGAGAAGATCAGCTTGAGCAGGACGGACTTGCCGCCGCCGTTCTCCAGGAAGAGCACGCCCGCGGGCGCGGGGCGGCGCGGCGGGCCGACGGGCTCGTCCTCGAAGAAATCCGCCTGCGCGGGCGCGGGCGACGGTACGGGCGCGCCCACCCCCCGCAGGTCCAGCACGGTGTCGGCGTAGCGCGCACCGGCGGGCCCGATGGAGTAGAGGCGGACCCGGGACAGCTCGTACATGGCGGACTCTCGTTTGTCGCAGATCGGTGGGCTGGAACGGTCAGGAGACGGTCAGGAGTGGAACGGCAGGCCGGCGTCGGCGACCAGCTCGAGGTCCTCCGCGTCGTCCGGCGGCAGCAGCGTGGGGACGCCGTCGCCGACCGGGACGACGCCCAGCTCCAGCAGCTCGGTCATGGCGGCGCTGCCGGCCATGTCGCGGACCTGGAGCTGGTAGCGCGGCGTGGTGCGGTAGGCGCCGCCCGCGTCGTCGCCGGTGCGCTGGAGGAAGCCGGAGTCGACGAGGAACGCGACGGCCTTGGCGATGATGCCCGTGGTCGAACCGGCCAGGCGGCGCGCGTCCTTGGTGGCACCGGTGGCGCTGCGCCGCGCGTAGACCCGCCAGGCGGCCTCCAGACCGGGGGCGTCGGTGACCGGGTCGGTGTTCTCCCCGGTCTCCGCCGCCCGTTCCTCCAGCCGGCGGCACGCCTGCCGGACGAACGCGTCGACCCCGTTGACGGTGATCCGGCCGATGTACCCGTCGTCGGCCAGGTCCTCGGGCCGGGGGAACGCCATGGCGGCGACGGCGAGGTGGGCCAGTCCGTGCAGGAACCGGTCGCCGGAGTCGGCGGTGGCCCGGCGGGCGTAGTCGCTTATCCGCACGGCGAAGACCGAGTCCTCGGCGGCGGTGACGGCCATGCCGGCCCGGGTGGACACCTCCAGCACGACGAGCCCGAGCCCGGCGGCGATCGCGTCGGCGAGACGGGCGAAGGCGGGGTCGTCACGGTGACGGCGCAGGAGGTCGGCGTAGTCGGCGTCGCGGGCGGGCTGGAGCTTGGGCTGGAGCCCGAAGGCTACGAGCCTGGCGGCGTCGGCGGCGTCGGCGGGGGTCAACGGGGCGTTGGCCGGGCGCTCCGGCTCCGCGGCCGGCGCTTCCGGGTACGCCGTCTCGTCGGGTTCGTGGTCGGTCACGGTCGGTGCTCCTGTGCTTTTTGGCTGGTCTTTGGGGAGGGGTGCCCCGGTCCCGCCCCTTCGCCGATTCCTGGGGCTGCGCCCCAGACCCCGCTGATCGCGGCTCCGCCGCTCGTCCTCAAGCGCCGGACAGGCTGAATGGGGCGCGCACTCCAGCCTGTCCGGCGCTTGAGGACAGCGCCCGCAGGGTGCTTCGGGGGTGCGGGGGCGCAGCCCCCGCAAGAAACGGTGAAAGGGAGGGTCCGGGGCGCACTCACGACGCCTCCGACCGGTCCGCCGCCATCCCGGCCGCGTCGAGCAACGCCGTCCCCACGACGAGGTCGGCCCCACCGAACTCCGGATCGTCCAGCACCATCCCGTCGTCCACGGCGAACAGCAACGACCGCTCACCCTGCCGATAGGCGGTACCGACGGCCGGACTGGCCGCGTGCACGGCCAGCAGGGCCACCAGGTACGGCAGTTCCGGATCCCGCCGGCGCGCCTCGGCGAGCAGGCCGGACAGCCGCCGCGGCGCGTCCGGCGGCAGCGTCAGCAGCTCCATGGCATGAGCGAGCTGCTCCTCGCTGAACCGGCTGTCGTCGGGCGTCGCGATGAGGTCCGGCTCCGGCATCTCCGCGCCGAGGTGCTCGCGTTCGGTGGGCGGCGTGAGCAGCAGGTCGACGAGGTCGCCGACGCGGACGGACGCCGGGGTGCGCAGGCCCGTGCCGCGGGCGAAGAAGGCGTCGGTGACGCGGCCCGCCTGTTCGAGCGGGAGGGGCAGGACGGGGGCGAGGAGCTGCCCGTAGAGGTCGAGGCCGGCGCCGGAGGACGGGGTGGCGAAGGCCTGCCGGTCCTGCTCGGCGCGGAACAACGGGCCGGCCTCCAGCAGCCGCGACTGGAGCTGGGTGTGGCGGCGGATGCAGTCCTTGACGATGTCGACCAGCTCGGCGGCGCGGCGCTTGTGCTCGGGGTCGACGCCGGTGGACGCCTCGTCGCGGACCTTGCGGATGTTGGTGAGGATCGCGTTCTCGTGCCGGTAGCGCTCGGCGACGTGCTCCAGCGCCTCGTCGATCATGTCGGGGACGGTGCGCAGCCAGTCCACCGCGCGGACGTTGCGGCGGGTGGCGTCGAGGGTCTTGCGGAGCGTCTCGGCGTACTGGACGGTGCGGTAGCGGGCCTGTTCGGCGGCGAGCTGGGCGTCGGCGAGGCGGCCCCGGCTGACCAGGACCTCCAGCTTGACCTCGGCGGCGATCTGCGCGCTGGTGACGTCCGTGTCGAGGGCGCCGACGAGGACGTTGACGGCCTCGTCGGTGGTGCGCAGGAAGACCGTGCCGCCGGGGCCCGGTACCTCCTCGATCAGCTTGAAGTCGTAGTCGCGGCGGACGTAGGCGCCGTCCGTGCCGAACGTGCCGTAGACGGCCCGGAAGCCGCGGTCGACGCTGCCGACGTTGACGAGGTTCTCCAGGACCCACCGGGCGACGCGTTCGTGCTCGGCCGCGGGGCGCTCGGGCGCCTGGGCGGCGACGCGCGGCAGCAGCCGGGTCACTATCTGCTCGTGGTCGGCGCCGGTGTCGAAGTCCATGGTGAGCGTGACCAGGTCGATGGCGGCCAGGGCCACCTCGGCCATCGCGTAGACGCCGTATTCGCCCGCCAGGTTGGCCTTGCGGACGTCGAGGTCGTGCAGTGGCGCCGTGCAGGCGAGCGCGCGCAGGCGCCGGGCCAGGCCCTCGTCGGCGGCCGGGCCCGGGGCGACGGGGGTCGCTGCCCGGGCATGGCCGGGAGCTCGGGTGGGCGTGGGCCCGTTGAGCTGGGGCGGAACGGCCGCCGGGGCTGGAGAAGTCACGTCGCACAGCGTAGGCGGTCGCCCTGACATAGGACGAAACGGCACGGTGGGTGGAGCGGTGGAAGGGGCGGCGGGACCTGCTCGCGCCGGGCGACCCTCACCCCCCCTCACACCGCGAAAAGGTACATGATGGCTATATTGCATCCGAGCAGGACGAATGCCGTGGGCAGTTGGGCCTTGATGGGGCCGTACTGGTCCGTGAGTTCGAGGAGGGCCGCCGGCACGAGGTTGTAGTTGGCCGCCATCGGCGTCACGAGGGTGCCGCAGAAGCCGGCGAGCATGCCGACAGCGAGCACGGCCGGCGGGTTGCCGTGCGCCTGCTCGACGAGGACGGGCCAGCCGACGGCGGCGGTCATCACGGGGAACGCGGCGAAGCCGTTGCCCATGACGACGGTGAACAGGAACATTCCCGCGCAGTAGACGACGACC
Source organism: Streptomyces sp. NPDC052910 (assembly GCF_055585605.1). NCBI lineage: Bacteria > Bacillati > Actinomycetota > Actinomycetes > Kitasatosporales > Streptomycetaceae > Streptomyces > Streptomyces sp. NPDC052910. The sequence continues at coordinate 629,512 of NZ_JBVJJR010000004.1, read as the reverse complement.
GCGAGGAAGACCGACCCCCCGGGGAGCACGGCCGTGGTGATCCGGCGGACCTGGCCGCCGACCCCGGCGACGGAGAAGATGGCGCCCAGGGTGGCGAGCAACTGGGGCAGCAGCAGCGCCCAGCCCATCGATTCGAGCATCGAACGCCCGGCGGCCACCGGCTCGGCGGGCTTCCGCTCACGGACCAGCACCATCCCGACGACGAGCGCGACGACGGCTCCGATGCCGAGCCCGAGGATGGTCTCGCTGCCCTTCTGCAACAGCGGCCGACCGTGCCAGTGCGCCTTCTTGAGGCCGACGGCGCAGACCAGCGCGACGGCGGGGATGGTGAGGGCGGGGAGGAACAGCCGCCCCCCGAACCGATCGGCGCCCTCCAGCCGGCGCCGTGCCGCCTTCGCCGCCTTCTCGGCGGACGGGACGCCGCGCCCGGTCCGCCCGAAGCCCGCCAGGCAGATCATGACGAGGACGGCGGCGCCGAGCGGTTCGGGCGGCGCGCTGCCGTCCGCCACCCAGGTCCCGTAGACGAAGCCGGCGCCGAGCAGGCCCCAGAAGGCGGCGCTGCCGCGGGGGCGCTCGTTGTCGCCGTCGACGAGCATCTGGGCGGCCATGACGAGGAAGAGGCCGCCGACGAGCCAGAAGAACCACTCCGCCTTGATCATCGGCCTGCCTCCCGCCGGGAGCGGGGGCCGGTTCCGCGCCCGCCCCGGGGCGGGGCGGAGCCGGGTGGCGCCTCGGCGCAGGGCTTGGGAGTGGAGGGCTCGATGGCGGGCGGCTTTGCGGTGGGCGGCTCGGTGGTGGACGCCTTTGCGGTGGACGGCTCGGTGGTGGACGACGGCGTGTCAGCGGCCGGGGGCGCGTCGGCAGGAGTCGCTCCGGCGGCAGCCGCTCCGGCAGGGGCCGTGCCGGCAACCGGGGACACAGGCGCGACAGCGGACGCATCGGCCCCCGGGGCCACGGCGTCCCCCCGCGGCACGGCGAGCAGCGTCCGGTCCAGCCGCAGCAGCCGCCAGCCGTGCACCGCCAGGGCGCACACGGCGGTCGGAATCGCCCACAGCGCGAGCTCCAGCGGCTCCAGTCGGGTGTGGTACGTGGTGTTGACGAAGCCGGTGATGAGCAGGATCGAGCCGACGGCCAGGAAGACGTCCTCGCCGAAGAAGAAGCCGACGTTGTCGGCGCTCGCGGCGAAGGACCGGACCCGCTCCCGGACCTTCGCGGGCAGCGGCCCGCCGTGCCGGCGTTCGGCGGCCCCCTCGGCCATCGGCGCGGCCAGCGGGAGCACGGTCTGCGCGTGCCCGAAGACGCCGCCCAGGCCCACCGCGGCGGTCAACTGGCGGAGCAGCAGGTACAGCGCGAGGAAGCGGCCGGTGGTGAGCCGGGCGAAGCGGGCGACGAGCCGGCGGGCCTGGATCTGCAGGCCGTGACGTTCCAGGAGGCCGATGACCGGCAGGGTCACGGCGAAGATCGTCACGCCCCGGCTGGAGGCGAAGCCGGTGCCGAAGGCGGCCAGTACCTCGCGCGGCGAGAGGCCGCCGAGCAGGCCGGTGACGATGCCGGCGACGCCGACCACCAGCAGGGGGTTGCGTCGCGTGGCGAATCCGGCCACGACCACGAGGACGCCCAGGAGTACGAGCATGGGCCCCGCCTTCCGTTTGTTCAACGATGTGGTGCGCAGGTGTCGGTGCGCAGGTGTCAAGGAATCCCGGGGAACAGCGAAATCCCCCGGAACGACCGGGAGTTATGGGCCCGTTCGCGCCTCCGCCCGCCGGGAAAAAGGGTGAGGTCGCTTGCCGAGGAGGCTAAGATGTTGTTCAACAATCCTCAAGGGTTCGCGCGCGGCCTTCACCACCGGACCGCCCCGCCCCCGCTCACGAGACACACCGGTCACTCTCTCCCCGGGAGAAGTCATGGCCCGTTCCACCGCGCAGCGCGTCTCCGCCGTGCTCCGCGACCGCATCGAGGGCGGTGTCCTGTCGCCCGGCACCCAGCTCTCGGAAGAGGCCCTCGGCCAGGATCTCGGCGTCTCGCGCAACACCCTGCGCGAGGCGTTCCGCCTCCTCGTCCACGACAACCTCGTCGAACACCGACTGAACCGGGGCGTGTTCGTCCGGTCGCCCGGCCCGGCGGACGTGGCCGACATCTACCGGCTGCGCGCCGCCCTGGAGATCGCCGGGGTGCGCGCCGCCGAGCAGGCACCCCGAGCGCTGCGCGAGGCCGTCGCGATGGCCGTGGCGGAGGCCGAGTGGGCGGCCGACGACGGCGACTGGCGCACGGTCGCCACCGCCGACCTGCGCTTCCACCGCGCCCTGGCGGCGCTCAGCGGCAGTCCGCGGATCGACGCCACGATGGACCGGCTGCTGGCCGAACTCCGGCTCGCCTTCCACGCGATGCCGTCGCCGCGCGGCTTCCACCAGCCGTTCCTGATCCGCAACCGCACCATCGAACGGTATCTCGCCAAGGGGCGGACGGACCGCGCCGAGGCCGAACTGACCGCCTACCTTGACGACGCCCGGCAGCTCATCGTCGACACGATGCTGGAGAACCGCCCGTGACGCACCCCGCTCCCGTTCCCGACGCCTCCGTTTCCGACGCTCCCGACGCTTCCGGCGCTTCCGCTTCCGACGCTTTCGACCTCAACGCCGACCTCGGCGAGGGCTTCGGGCGCTGGCGGCTGACCGACGACGAGGCCTTGCTGTCCGTCGTCACCAGCGCCAACGTCGCCTGCGGCTTCCACGCCGGTGACCCCTCCACCATGCGGCGCGTCTGCGAACAGGCCGTCGCCCGCGGCGTCCGCATCGGCGCCCAGGTCTCCTACCGGGACCTGGCCGGTTTCGGCCGCCGCGCCATGGACGTACCGCCGGACGAACTCGCCGACGAGATCACCTATCAGATCGGCGCGCTGCGGGTGTTCGCCCGGGCGGCCGGCGGTGACGTCGCCTATGTGAAGCCGCACGGCGCGCTCTACAACCGCGCCGTCGCCGACGCCGGACAGGCGGCGGCCGTGGTGGCGGGCGTCCTGCGCGCCGGCGGCCGACTGCCCGTCCTCGGCCTGCCCGGGTCCCGGCTGCTCGCGGCGGCCGGGGAGGCCGGACTCCCCACCGTGGCCGAGGCGTTCGCCGACCGCGCGTACACCGCCGCCGGCACGCTCGTCCCGCGCCGCGAGGAAGGCGCGGTCGTGACCGACGAGGAGGCCGTCGTGACCCGGTCCGTACGGCTGGCCCGGGACGCCGCCGTCACCGCGCTCACCGGCGAGGAGGTCACCGTCCGGGCCCGTTCGCTCTGCCTGCACGGCGACACGCCCGGCGCGGCGGCGCTGGCCCGGCGGGTGCGGGCGGCGCTGGAGGCGGCGGGTGTCCGGCTGGAGGCGTTCGCGTGAGCGGCCGCCGGGACGACGGCGCCCCGCGCCCGCTGCGCGTCGGGCGGCACGCGCTGCTCGTGGAGGTCGCCGACACCGCCGCCGCCCAGGCGCTGCACGCCGAACTCCTGCGCCGCCGCGCGGCGGGCACCCTGCCGCCGGTCACCGAGATCGTGCCCGCCGCGCGCACGGTCCTGCTCGACGGGCTGGCCGATCCGGACGCCCTCGCGGCCGACCTCGCCCGCTGGACCGTGCCGCCGCTGCCGCCGGCCGGGGGCGAACCCGTCGTGATCCCGGTGCGGTACGACGGCGAGGACCTCGCCGAGGTGGCCGCGCTGTGGGGCGTCGGCGCGGCGGAGGTGGCGGGCGTCCACTCCGCCCTCGACTTCCGGGTCGCCTTCTGCGGTTTCGCCCCCGGTTTCGGTTACCTGACCGGCCTGCCACCGGAGCTGCACGTTCCCCGCCGGGCCACCCCGCGCACCGCCGTCCCCGCCGGTTCCGTCGCGCTGGCCGGGCCGTACACCGGCGTCTACCCTCGCTCCTCCCCCGGCGGCTGGCTGCTCGTCGGCCGAACGGACGCCGTGATGTGGGACCCCGGCCGCACACCGGCCGCGCTTCTCGCCCCCGGCACCCGGGTCCGCTTCGAGGTGCGCGGATGACCGCCCTGACGGTCGTCCGCGCGGGCGCGCTGACCACCGTCCAGGACCTGGGCCGGCCGGGCCACGCCCACCTCGGCGTCCCCCGCTCCGGCGCCCTCGACGCCCCCGCCCACCGGCTCGCCCAGCGGCTCGTCGGCAACCCCGAGACGTACGCGGCCCTGGAGACCACGGTCGACGGCTGTGCCGTACGCGTCGACGCGGCCGTCACCTTCGCGGTCACCGGAGCGCCCTGCGCGGTCCGGGCGGGCGGCCGGCCGGTCGCCTGGGGCGCTCCGGTGCGGGTCCCGGCGGGCACGGTGATCGACGTGGGCCGGGCCCGCGCGGGCCTGCGTTCCTGCCTCGCCTTCGCGGGCGGGGTGGCCGTCCCCGCGGTCCTGGGGAGCCGCTCCCGTGACCTGCTCTCCGGCCTCGGCCCCGAGCCGCTGACGGACGGCGCGGTGCTCCCGCTCGGCCCTCCGTGCGGCCCGCCCGCCGGTGTGGACGCGGTCCCCTGGCCGGCGCCCCCCGCCGACGTGCTGGTGCTGCCCCTCGTCCCCGGCCCGCGTGCCGACTGGTTCGCCCCGGCGGCCCTGGACGCGCTGGCGCGCGGTGCCTACCGGGTGTCGTCGGCGAGCAACCGCATCGGCCTGCGCACCGAGGGCCCCGCCCTGGAACGCTCGGTTCCGGGCGAACTCCCCTCCGAGGGCATGGTCTTGGGCGCCGTCCAGGTCCCTCCCGACGGCCGCCCGGTGGTCTTTCTCGCCGACCACCCGACGACGGGCGGCTACCCGGTCATCGGCGTCGTCCCCGAACCGGCCCTGGCGGCGGCGGCCCAGGCGCCACCGGGCACGCCGGTCCGCTTCGCGGTGACGCGAGCGTGATCCGGCCCGTCGGGGGTGCCCTCCGCCGAGGGAGCTCGGGGACCCCGCTGCGCGGCCGCGATGCCGGCGACCCGGGAGCGCCCGCCCGTCCCGCCGGGCGGGCGCCTCACCCGCTCACCCCCGCCCGCACCCCCCGCACCTCCACTTCCCTGTAGTGCCCCAGGAGTTCGTCGACGGCCACCGGCCAGGTACGGCCCAGGACGGAGGCGCGGGCCGCGAGGCCGTAGTCGGCGCGCTGGCGGCGGCGGGCCCCCAGGGTGAGGACCGCTTCGGCGAGGGCGCGGGCGTCGTCGGGGCGCACGAGCAGGCCGGTGCGGGCGTGGCGGACGAGGTCGGGGGCGCCGCCGGCGGCGGGCGCGACGACGGGGACGCCGCTGGCGAGCGCCTCGTGGACGGTGTGGCAGAAGGCCTCCCGGCGGCCGGGGTGGACGAAGACGTCCAGGGAGGCCAGGATCCGGGCGAGGTCGTCGCCCCGGCGGCAGCCGAGGAAGCGGGCACCGGGCAGGGCCGTCCGCAGGGCGGCGGCGGACGGGCCGTCGCCGGCCAGCACCAGACGTACGCCGGGCAGGGCGCACACGGGGGCCAGCAGGTCCAGCCGCTTGGCGGGCGCCAGCCGGCCGGCGTAGCCCACCAGCAGTTCCCCGCCGGGGGCGAGGGCGTGGCGCAGCGCGAGGTCGCGGCGGTCGGGGTGGAAGCGGTCGGCGTCCACGCCGGGGGGCCAGAGGTGGGCGCCGGGCACACCGTGGTGGGCCAGGGCGCCGACGGTCTCCGTCGAGGGTGCGAGGACGCGGTCGGCGGCGGTGTGCAGGGCGCGGGCCCGCCGCCAGGAGGCGGCCTCGGCGGCGTTCGGCCGGAACGCTCCCCGGTCGGGGGCGCCGGCAAGCTGGACGGAGACCGTCGGGACGCCGAGCCGGGCGGCGGCGGCCAGGCCGCGCGCGCCGAGCCGGCCGGGTGTGGCCAGGTGGACGACGTGCGGGCGGTGGTCGGCGAGGGCCCGGGCCAGTTGGCCGCCGGGCAGCGGCGGCCTGCGGACGGTGGCGGGGTGCCCCGGCAGCGGCAGCGTGGGAACCCTGACGACGGGGACGACGGGCGCGCGCCCTTCGCCGGGGATGCCGCCCGCGCACCGGCCGGACGGCCGGGAGGGCGTGACGACCAGCGGCTCGTGGCCGCTGAGCGCCAGTTGCCGGGCGGTCTCCCAGGTCTGGTGGGCGATGCCGTTGACGTCCGGGGGAAATGACGCGGTGACGATGGCGACGCGCATACCGCTGTTGTCGGCGGTCCGGGCGTGCCGCGGGCCACGGGGATCTTTCCGGCCGGGGAACGCACCGTGAGCGTTGCCCTCACGGGGTGCGGGCGGGCCGCCCGCGCCGGCGGGCCCGGTGGCCGGGTCCGCCGGTGGTGTCAGTCCGTGCCGCGGACGATGTGCGGCTCGGGATCGTCGTCGTCGCCCGCCGGGTCGTACTCGCCGCGCGGGGCCGCGCGCCGGGCGGGCGGGCCGACGGGCGTGGGGCCCGTCGTGGTGTCGAGGACCGGTATGCGCGGCTGGACCCGCTCTTCCTGTCCTGTGGGGTTGTCCATGGGTGGTACCTCCCCCTGGGGTGTCGTGCGATGGGCCGGGGGCACCGGCCCCGGAAGGCAATGCCTTCCCCGCACATTCGTCCGGTACGCGAGGGCGGGGCCGCGTCACCGGAACGGACGATCCCGGACCTTTCCGGTGAGCCGGGTGAACCCGGCATACGGCTCCTTTCAGGTGAACTTGCCGCCAATCCGGTTAAACTACAAGAAGGTCCGAATCCTCGTTTGGGAAGGAAGGTGGCTGACGTGACCGCCCCTACGTCACCCCGGATCGACCAGCACCCGGACATCATGGCGCTCCGCGCCCACTCCGAGGAGACGACGGCGATGCCCGCCGCCCAGGCCGTGGAGGCTCTCGCCCTGCTGTGCGGCGTCTACCTGGCCGCCTCGCCCTGGATCGTCGGCTTCAACGGCTTCTCCACCCTCACCGCGAACAACCTGATCACCGGCGTCGCCTTCGCCCTCCTGGTCGGCGGCTTCGGATCGGCCTACGAACGCACCCACGCCATGAGCTGGGCCGCTCTGGCCATCGGCGCCTGGACGATCATCTCGCCCTGGGTCGTGTCGGGGCACTCGTTCACCACCGGTGCCAACGTCAGCAATGTCATCGTGGGCGCCCTGTGCTGTGTGGTCGCCCTCGCCCTGGCGGGCATGGGCGTGAGCAGGGCCCGCGCCCGGCGCTGACCGGCCGGCGGGCGTCCGTACCGGTCCGGCCGGCGTCCGCCCGGCACTGACGGTCCGACACCCGCCCGCGGCGGCGCGGGCGGACGACCGGGCCCGCGCGACCGCCCCACGAGCGGCGGCGCGGGCCCTTGCCCCGTCCACACCTTGTCCACCCGCCACAGCGGCCGGGGCACATCCCACAGCCCCGGCGATTCAGTGCGTCAGGACCTCCGCGGAGCCCGCGCCCTCACCGGCGGCCCGCCGCGCGGCGGCCGCCACCGCCTCCGCGCCCCCGGCCGCCGGGGGCGCGGTCACACCCTGCGGGGGCGGGCCGGCCTCGGCGGCCCAGCCGGCCCGGTCCACTCCCTCGCCGAGCGCCCGCCGCGCGCGTTTGCGCAACTGTGTGTCCATGTCACGGCGGATCCGTCCGATGATCTCATCCATGTCGGGCATGCGGGCGAGAGTAGATCATCAGACCTCGACACCGCATGGGTTCACGGGCATTCACCCGGGCGGATGAACGAATCCGCCGACGGGCGACCGCCGGGGCCGGTCAGCCGCCCTGCGCCCCGGCCAGGACCCCCTCGCCGGTCCGCGCGTACCAGCGGTCGCCGCGCTGCTCCGCCAGGCCGTGTCCGGCCAGTCCCGTGACGTGCTTGAGGATGGTGCGCGGCTGGTAGCCGACGGCCGCGCAGAGATCGTCGACTGACGCTCCGTCCGCTCCGCGGGAGCGCAGCCCGTCCCAGGTGCGGGCCTCGTGCCGGCCGAGTCCGGGGACGGCCCCCGGCCGCCCCGCCGGAAGGTCGCCGGAACGGACCTCGGGCGAGGTGTCCGGGCGGACCCGGCCGGGGGTGTCCGGACGAGCCTCGGCGGGAGCGCCGGGACGGACTTCGGCGCGGGCATCCGGCAGGGTCGTGGCGCCGGCCTCGGCCCCGGCACTCGGACGGACCTCACCCCGAGGCCCCACCAGCGTCTCCGCCCGGCCTTCCGCCGCCGCCTTCGTCCCGGCTTCGGCCGGCGCCTCCCCGCGCACTGACGCCGACGCCTCCCCGCGCGCCGCCGACGGCGCTTCCACCCGTACCGTCACCGGCGCCTCCGCGCGCGTCTCCGGCCGGGGCTCCCGGCGGACCTCCGGGCGGCGGGACGAGCCGCCGACCGGCCGCGGGGTCCGGTTGACCCGGCGGTGCCTGCGGCCCTTCTGGCGCTTGCTCATGAACCACTCTCCGTCCTGTCACGAGGGGCCCGCGCCGCGGGCCCGGTGAGCGGCGGCCCGCGGGACCGCGCGCCGCCGAGGGGACAACCAGTGCCGCCCCGGGCCGGTTACGCCACCGGGGCGAAAGCCCGCGCCGAGGCGGGCCCGTCACCGGGGGCGGCACCGGAACACCCCTGAGCCACCCTGGCGATCCGATCATGACGCAGGGCTACCACGGAGCGCCGGAGAGCAGTCCTCCTTGTCGGATATGTGACGCTGGTGGCGTGCACATAGCGAATGTCGAGGATGGGACGGGAGTCGCCGGATTGCGAAGGAATCATGAGCCCTCCCGGGTTTCCCGCGGCCCGGGCCGATCATCATGACGGGTGTGAGCGTGGAACCGGTACGCGTGGCGGACGGCGGCGACGAGGCTCCCGCCGCGGCCCCGGCCTCCCGTGGACGCCGCCGCCTGCACGAGGCGGTGCTGCTGTGCCTGGCCGTCGCGGTCAGCGTCCTCGGCTACCTGTACGCCGGTCTGGCCACCTCCGGGCGGGTCCCCGACGGCCTGCCGGGCTTCGCCGGCGCCATGGCGTGCCTGGCCCTGGTGCCGCACCTCGTCCTGCGCCGGTGGGCCCGCCACGCCGACCCGCTGATCCTGCCGCTCGCCACCCTGCTGTCCGGCCTCGGCCTCGTCCTGCTGTTCCGGCTCGACCACGCCTACGCGGCGCGCTACCACTCCCCCGGGACCGCCCCCGGCCAGCTCCTCTGGACGGTCATCGGCGTCGCCGTCTGCGTCGGCGTCCTCGTCACGCTGCGGGACCACCGGTGGCTCCAGCGGTACATCTACCTGACGATGGCCGTGGCGCTGATCCTGCTGATGGCACCCGCCGCGTTCCCCGGCGACACCTACGGCGCCAAGCGGTGGATCTTCCTGGGGCCGCTGTCGTTCCAGCCCGGCGAGTTCGTGAAGACCATGATCGCGATCTTCTTCGCGGGCTACCTGGTCGCCCACCGCGACGCCCTCGCGCTCACCGGCCGCAAGGTCCTCGGTTTCCGCCTGCCGCCCGGCCGGCAGCTCGCGCCCATCCTCGCCGTGTGGGTGCTGAGCCTGCTGGTGCTGGTGCTCGAACGGGACCTCGGCACCTCCCTGATCTTCTTCGGGCTGTTCGTGGTGATGCTCTACGCGGCCACCGAACGCACCAGTTGGGTGCTGTGCGGACTGCTGATGGCCGTGGTCGGGGCAGCCGCCGTCGGCTCGACGGAACAGCACGTCAAGGGCCGTATCGTGGCCTGGCTGCACCCCTTCGACATCTACCTGCCCAAGGAACAGCGGCCCCCGGGGCTGATCTCCGACCAGGCCGCACAGGCCCTGTTCTCGTTCGGCAGCGGCGGTCTCTCCGGCACCGGGCTGGGCCTGGGCCACCCGGAGCTCATCGGGTTCGCCGGCCGCAGCGACTTCATCCTCACCACCGTCGGCGAGGAGCTGGGCCTGGCCGGGCTGATGGCGGTGCTGCTCGTCTACGCGCTGCTGGTGCAGCGCGGGCTGAGCACGGCGCTGCGCTCCCGCGACCCGTTCGGCAAGCTGCTGGCCGTGGGGCTGGCGGCGGCGCTGGCACTCCAGGTGTTCGTGGTGGCGGGCGGTGTGCTCGGGCTGATCCCGCTGACCGGCAAGGCGCTGCCGTTCCTCGCCAAGGGCGGTTCCTCGCTGGTCGCCAACTGGCTGATGATCGCGCTGCTGCTGCGGATCAGCGACGCGGCCGGACGGGAGCGCGAGGCGGCGCGCCCGGGGTGACGCGCCCGGGGTGACGCGCCGGCGTCCGGGCCAACCGGAGTGGCGAACGGCGGAACGGGCCCGGCCGGTCACACCGATCCGGTGATACGCGTGCCGTACGGACCCGGTGGGCGGGCAGTATCCCGGGAGGCGCGTGTCAGCGGTCGCCCGGGGACGCGTGCCTCCCGGGACGCACGTGTCTCATGAGGCCCGGGGAAGCACGCACCCGCCATACCCGGAAAAACTCGAAGCCCGAAAGGCACGCGCGCGCCGCGCCGAGGACCGGAGGACCGGGCGCGCCTCCCCACGAAGGAGCGTCAGCATGCCCCACCTCCGCCCCGCAGGCCACCCCCGCTCCACCCGCCCCGCCCGCCGCGGCGCCGCCCTGCGCGCCGGTGCCGCCGTCCTCCTCGTCTGCGCGGCCGTCGCCGCCCCCGGGCCCGTCCATGCCGCGCCCCATGGCGCCGGTCCCGTGGTGCGCACCGCGCAGGGGGCCGTCCGGGGGCGGTCGCACGGAACGTACGAGACGTTCCGCGCCGTCCCGTACGCCCAGCCGCCGACCGGCGCCCTGCGCTGGCACGCCCCGGTGCCCGTCCGGCCCTGGCGGGGTGTGCGGGACGCCACCGCGCCCGGGCCGCGGTGCGCGCAGGCGGACCTGCGGACCGGAGCGTCCGTCGGGTCCGAGGACTGCCTGCGGCTCGACGTCACCCGGCCCGCCGGGCGGGCGCCGGCCGGGGGCCGGCCGGTGCTGGTGTGGCTGCACGGCGGGGCCTTCGTCCGCGGTTCGGCCGTGGACTACCCGGCCGGACGGCTCGCGACGCGGGGGGACGCGGTGGTGGTGGCGGTGAACTACCGGCTCGGCGTCTTCGGCCTGTTCGGCCACCCCGCGCTGGGCGGAGCGCCGGACTTCGCCCTCGCGGACCAGCGGGCCGCCCTGCGCTGGGTACGGGACAACGTCGCCCGGTTCGGCGGTGACCCCCGGCGTGTGACGCTTGCCGGCGAGTCGGCGGGCGCCCTGAGCGCCTGCGTGCACCTCGTCGCGCCGGGGTCCGCCGGGCTGTTCCGGAGCGCGATCCTGCAGAGCGGGTCGTGTCTGACGAGTATGCCGAAGGGAGCCGTGACACCCGAGAGGCCCGCCTGGTCCCCGTGGGCGCGGGAGCGCGACACCCGCGCGGCCGGCGCGGCGGCCGCGCGCCGACTGGGCTGCGGGCGGGCGGCGGACGCCCTGCGCTGCCTGCGGGCACTGCCCGCCGCCAAGCTGGCGACGCCCGAGCTGATGCGGGGGTTCTCCTCCGTCTCCTACGGCAACCGGCTGCTGCCCGAGGAGCCGGGCCGGGCCCTGCGGGCGGGCCGTTTCCGGCGGGTGCCGGTGGTCCAGGGCACCAACCGGGACGAGATGCGGTACTTCGTGGCCGACGCCTTCGCCGCGTTCCCCGTCCGGGACGAGCGGGACTACCGGGCCCGGCTGCGCGGCTCCTTCGGGGACGCGGCCGGGGCCGTGGAGGCGCGCTACCCGGCCCGCGCGTACCCCACACCCGCCCTGGCCTGGGCCGCCGTCCTCACCGACCGCTCCTGGACCTGCACCACCCTGCGCGCGAACCGGCTGCTCGCCGCGCGGGTCCCGGTGTACGGGTACGAGTTCGCCGACCGGAACGCGCCGAACGTCTTCGGCCTGCCCGCCGTCCCCGAGGTGCCGTACGGGGCGGCGCACGGGTTCGAGCTGACGTACCTGTTCGACGTCCCGGCGCCGTTCACGGCCGGGCAGCGGGCCCTGTCCGAGCGGATGACCCAGGCGTGGACGCGGTTCGCGCGGACCTCCGCCCCCGCCCCACGGTGGCCGCGGTACGCCGGCCGGGCGCCGCGGGTGCTGTCACTGGCCCCCGGGGCGGGCGCAACCGGGCCGGTGGACGCGGCGGCGGCGCACCACTGCGCGTTCTGGGAGCGGCACGGCGCCTGACCCCGGACTGCGGCCCGGCCGGTCCCGGTGCACGATGGGGACATGCTGCTGGCCGAGCTCGCCCGGGTGTCCGCCGAGGTGGCGGCGGTGCGCGCACGGTCCGCGAAGACCGCGCTGCTGGCCGGGCTGTTCCGGGACGCGGAGCCGGACGAGGGGCCGCTGGTGGTGCCGTACCTGGCGGGCCGGCTGCCCCAGCGCAGGACCGGCATCGGCTGGAGCACCCTGCGGAACCCGCCTCCCCCGGCAACGGCGCCCTCGCTGACCGTCGCCGAGGTGGACGCGGCCCTCACCGCGATCGCGGCGGTGTCCGGCAAGGGGGCGCAGACCGAGCGGAAGCGCCGGGTGGACGCGCTGCTGGCCCGGGCCACCGAGGAGGAACAGCACTTCCTGCTCCGGCTGATCGGCGGCGAACTGCGGCAGGGGGCGCTGGACGCGCTGGCCGCCGAGGGGCTGGCGGCGGCCACGGGCACCCCGCCGGACGCGGTGCGGCGGGCGGTGATGCTCGGCGGCTCGCTGGGCACGGTGGCCCGGGCCCTGCTGGCGGACGGCCCGGCGGCGCTGGAGGCGTTCCGGCTCCGGGTGGGGCGCCCGGTGCAGCCGATGCTCGCGCAGACGGCCAAGGACGTCGACGAGGGGCTGGACCGGCTCGGGCCGTGCGCGGTGGAGGAGAAGCTGGACGGCATCCGCGTCCAGGTCCACCGGGACGGCGACGAGGTCCGCGTCTGGACCCGCACCCTGGACGACATCACCGACCGGTTGCCCGAACTGACCGCCGCCGCCCTGGAGTTGCCCGTCACGTCGGCCGTTCTGGACGGCGAGGTGATCGCCCTGGACGCGGCCGGCCGGCCGCACCCGTTCCAGGACGTCGCGGGCCGGGTCGGCACCCGGTCCGGCGCACCGGGCGGTCTGCCCCTGTCGCCGGTCTTCTTCGACGCGCTGGCCGTGGACGGCCGCGACCTGCTGGAGCTCTCCACCGCGGACCGGCACGCCGAGCTGGCCCGGGTGGTGCCCGAACCGCTGCGCGTGCGCCGGCTGGTGGCCGCCGACCCGGGCGACCCGGAGACGCGGGCCGCGGCCCGGGCGTTCGCGGAGGACGTGCTGCGGCGCGGCCACGAGGGCGTCGTGCTCAAGGCCCTCGACGCGCCGTACACGGCGGGCCGGCGGGGCGCCTCCTGGCTGAAGGTCAAACCCGTGCACACCCTGGACCTGGTGGTGCTGGCCGCCGAGCGCGGCAGCGGCCGGCGCACCGGGAAGCTCTCCAACCTGCACCTGGGCGCACGACGGGCGGACGGGTCGTTCGCCATGCTGGGCAAGACGTTCAAGGGCCTGACGGACGCGATGCTGGAGTGGCAGACGCGGCGCCTGGGCGAGCTGGCGGTGCACGACGACGGGTGGACGGTGACGGTCCGCCCCGAACTGGTCGTCGAGATCGCCTACGACGGGCTCCAGCGCTCCTCCCGCTACCCGGCGGGCGTGGCGCTGCGCTTCGCCCGGGTGCTCCGCTACCGCGAGGACAAGCGGGCGGAGGACGCGGACACGGTGGAGAGGGTCCTGGCGTCGGCGGCGGCCACCGGCATCCGCCCGGCCGGGGAGGATCCGGCGGCGGGCGGGGAGCCGCCGCCCTGACGACGGCATGGGGGAAGCTTCCCCTCCCCGGTCCGGGAGGCGAGACGGCGGCGGTCTGTGCCGGCATTGTTGCCGAGAGCGCGGAGCGAGCGGTGGGACGCGCCCGAAACCCGTCCGGCGCCGCCCCGCGTGATCCGCGCCGGAGCGGCCCGTCACGGCGGCTCCGCTCCCGTCACCCGTTCGGGGCCGGCCGGCGCGGCGGTGAGTCCCACCCTGGGGGACCGTGAGGAAGGTGTGCGCGGCCGGCACGCGTCCATCGCACGGGGCCGAGCACGGTGAGGAGGAGGCAGTGACTGACATCCGCACCGAACGTGCCGTGCCCGGCACGTCAAGGGCCGAGGAGGACTGCCGTGTTCTCCAAGAGCGGGGTTACGCCTACTACGGCCCGCAGGACATGGAACCGGACGCCTACGGCGGCTCGTGGCCCGAGGACCTCGCACGGCTCACCCGGGCCTACGAGGACCTGCCCCGCGATCCGTACGCCGCCCCCACGGAAAACCGGTTCCGCCGCTACTCCCGTGCCGTCTGCCTGCCCTGGGACCGGACCATCTCCTGGATCCCCGGCGAGCCCGACGCCGAGTACGGCGCGGTCGCGGAGTTCGTGCAGACCCGCCACCCCGACCACCGTGACGGGCGGACGCTGCCCGCCATCCCGGCGGAGGTGCGCCACAACGCCCTGCTGACGCACCTACTGCGCTTCGACGCGCAGCGGACCCAGTGGCGCCGAGAGTACCGGCGCAACCCGCTGTACTTCGAGGTCCACCTGATGAAGTTCGCCCCGAGCACGGCACAGGACGTCGCGGTCGCCTCACCCGACCGCATCCACCAAGACGGTGACGACACCTTTGTCTTCGCCCATCTGATCAGCCGCACGAACATCGTCGGCGGCGAGAACCTCATCGCCCGCCCCCAGTGCGCCGGCCGCCGGCCCGACGAGATCGCGCCCGACGACGTCCACGCCGCCTTCACTCTCGACCAGCCCCTGGAGTCCTACGGCCTCTACGACCCCCACGTCAGCCACTACGTCGCCCCCATGCGACGCGGCCCCGCCCCCGGCCCCGGCGCGCGCTGCCTGCTTCTCATCGGCGTGGGGGTCTATGACACCCGGCTACGAGGCTGACCCGCGGCGCCCCGCGTTCCCGCGGTCCGCCGGGAGGGATGACCGGCGGAACCCGGGCCGGAAGCGATGGGCCGTTTGCGGGGTGGGTGTGACAGGGCGGGGCGGAGAGCCGAGTCTGGCCTGGTGGAAGGCGACGGCGAAGCACACGGAACGGATTCCCGGCTTCCCGGACCGGGAGAAGCGGGAGGCATGGGGGACAGCGGCGGGATGCCGACGGTGGGGGTGGAAGAGGAGTATTTCCTGGTGCGCGCCGACACCCGTGCCGTGGCACCGGCCGGGCCGCGGGTGGCGGACCGGGCTGCCCGGGATCTGGGGAACGCGGTGGCCGGCGAGTTCACGGACTTGCAGCTCGAGGTGCGGACACCGCCGTGCACCACGACGGACGAACTGCACGCGCACTTGGTGCGACTGCGCCGGAGCGTTGCCGCGTACGCGGCCGTGGAGGGCCTGCGGATCTGCCCGTCCGGGACACCGGTGATCGGAGGCGGCGGCAGGGTACCCGTGGGCGATCACCCCCGGTACCGGGCCGGTGTGGACCTGTTCCGGTCGCTGATGGACGACTTCGCCGTCTGCTCGCTGCACGTCCACGTGTCCCTGCCCGACCGGGAAGTGGCGGCCCTGGTGGGCAATCACCTTCGTGCGTGGCTGCCGATGCTGGTGGAGATGAGCGCGAACTCACCGTTCTACGACGGCCGGGACACCGGCTACGCGAGTTGGCGTTCGGTGATCCGCCTGCGCCTTCCCGGGCAGGGGCCGCAGCCGTACGTCGAGTCCTTCGACGACTACCGGCGCATCGCCTCGGCCATGGCCGAGGCGGGAGCGATGTCCTTCGCCGAACTCCCGTTCTGGGACGTCCGCCCGCACCCGCACCTGCCGACCCTGGAGGTCCGCTGCATGGACGTGCCGGCCGAGCCCGCCGACTCGGCGGCGTTGGCGGCCCTCGTGCGCGGTCTGGTGGTGACCTGCGCCCGCCTGGTCGAGCACGGCGACAACGGCCCGCGGCTGCGCAGCGAGCTGCTGCGCGGGGTCTATTGGCGCGGCACACGCGACGGCTGGCCCGGACAGGGCCTGGATCCCCTGTCCGGACGCATGCTGCCCGCGCCCGAACGCGCCAGGCGGCTCGTGGACCACATCCGTGCGGTGCTGGAGGAACTGGGGGACCTGGAAAGGGCCACGGCCTTCCTCGACCGGCTGGCCGTCCACGGGACGGGTGCGCACCGTCAGCGGGCCGCGTACCGCGCGGGTGGCCTGTCCGCGGTCGTGGACGACCTGACGAGTGCTACGGCGTTCCCTGGGCCCGCCCCTCATGGGTAGATGTCACCCGCGGGGGCCCCGGCCCGCCCGGCGTCCTCGGCCCCAGGGCCGGCGCGGGCCGTCTGCCCGCTCACGGGCCGAGGAAACGATCGACGACGGCGGCCGGCCGGACTGGTCGTGGCCGACCAGCGCGGTGATGAGCTTGCGGGACCTCGCCTTGGTCAGCCGCTTCACCGCCGTCGCGCACCGCTGCCGGGGAGCGCGCGGGGTGATGTCACTGCCCTTGATCACCTTGGCGAACTCGGCGTCGAAGCTCCTTGCCGCCCTTCTTGGCGAACGTGGTCAGGCACTTCACCTGCGTGGTATAGCGGCCGCATCGGGTACGACGAGCAGCTTGCCGGTGGTACGCCGAGCCTCCAGATCGCTGTGGGCCTGGGCGGCCTCGGACAATGCGTAACGGCCCGTTACGGTGACCTCAAGCGCTTTGGAGCGCACCCACTCGAACACATCGGCGGCCCGTCGGAGCAGTTCGGACCGATCGGCGATGAAGTCCCCGAGGCTGGGCCGGATCAGGGTCAGCGAACCGCCGCGGGCGAGCCGAATCGGATCAAACGGCGGCACGGCACCACTCGCCGCGCCGAAGAGCACGAGATGGCCGCGCGTCCGCAGGCTGGCTAGGCTCGCATCGAAGGTGTGCGCGCCGACGCCGTCGAAGACAACCGGCAGTCCCTGACCGCCGTTGAGCCGCCTCACCTCGGCTGCGAGATCGTCGACTGCGGAGGAAAGGATCACCTCAACGGCCCCGGCACGCTTCGCCGACTCGGCCTTCGCCGTGGTCGACGTCGTGCCGATCACCCTGCCGCCGAGATGGGTGATGAGCTGGGTCAAAAGCAGCCCCATGCCACCAGCGGCCGCATGTACGAGCACCGTGTCGCCCCCCTGAACCGGGTAGGCGTCCTTGACGAGATAGTGCGCGGTCATGCCTTGGAGGAGCACGGCGGCGGCTGTCTCGAAGCCGATGTCGTCGGGCAGCGGCACCAGCCGGGAGGAGTCCACGACGGCCCGCTCGGCATACGTGCCGGGAATCTCCACCCAACCGACCCGGTCCCCGACTGCGACGTCAGCGACGCCGGGCCCGACTTCGACGACCGTGCCGGCGCCCTCGGTCCCCGGGGTGAAGGGCAGCGGGAGGCTGTACCGGCCTTCGCGGTGGTAGACGTCGAGGAAGTTGACCCCGGATGCGGCGACTTCCACGACCGCCTCGCCCGGACCCGGCCGCGGCTGGTCCACCTCGGCCTCCCGCAGCACCTCGGGACCGCCCACTTCGTACACCTGAATCGCTCGCATGACCCTCCAATAACGGCTCGTCCCCCACCAACCCCGTTGCTGGCGATCCGATTCCCGGCAAGCAGACCAGCCCGCCGCCCCCGCCGAGAGCGGAGACGGCCGGGATCGAGGACCCGTTCGTCGTCGAGGAGGACGGCGTCACCTCCAGCCGCCTCCACCCCCTCCAGCGCCCGCAGTTCCGCGATCTGCTCGCCTACGCCCGGCCTGGCGACACCGTGCACGTCTCCGAGATGTTCCGCCTCGCCGCCTACCGGGACGCCCTCAAACTCGACCCCGCGCTGGAGTTCCACTCGCTGCGCAGGTCCTCCATCACCCACCTGATCGAGGACGGCTTCGACCCGCTGTTCGTCCAGCATCAGGTCGGCCACGAGTACGCCTCAACGACCGCGATCTACACCTGCGTCTCCTCCGACTTCCGCACGCGCACGCTGCGTCGCGCCCTGGACGCCACCGTTGAGGCCGCCCTGCGGCCGGGAAGGACCTCGTGATGCCACGCCAGATCAGCTACCGGTGGCGGCTGCGTGAATTCATGGCCATCCGCGGCATGTTCACCGTCGCCGAGCTGATGCCGCGCCTGGTCGAACGCGGCATCACCCTCTCCTCCTCCCAGGTTCACCGCCTGGTCTCCGGGACCCCCGAACGGCTGTCCCTGCCGGTGCTTGCCACTTTCTGCGACATCCTCGACTGCACACCGGCCGACCTGATCGCCATTTCCGCACAGAACCTCCCGGCCCGCCGTGCGGTCGGCGAAGAGGCCCCGATCGACCTGTCCGCCCGACGGCCCAAGCGCGTCCGCCTCACCCCGGAGTCATGAGCCCGGCCTACAGCAACCGCGAGCAATACGAGCGCTGGCACGTCCGCGACTGCACACGCTGCGGCCGACGAGCAGCCAAGGCCGCCGAGTGGAGCGACGGGCCGATCTGCCGCACCTGCTTCGAACGGGCGATGCACACCCGCGGGCAGTGCCACGGCAGCGGCACCAGGCGCCTCCTTCCCGGCAGAAGCCCGGACGGGGCCGCCATCTGCCGCGACTGCGCCGGCATCACCCGCAACTTCTTCTGCGCCCGGTGCGGATTCGAGGGCATGCTGCTGGGCGGACGCCTCTGCGAACGCTGCACGCTCGCCGACCAGCTCGCCGTGCTCCTGGACGACGGCACCGGCCGCATCCACCCCCGCCTGGTGCCCCTGCATGACCTGCTGGTGGACATGGAACGGCCCAAGGGCCGCCTGATCTGGCTGCGCAACCCCCAGGTCCCAGCACTGCTACGCGACCTTGCCTCCGGGCACGTCCCGCTCACCCACGAGGCCCTCCAGGGCCTCCCGAACCGGCGGACCGTCGCCTACCTCCGCGACCTGCTGATCGACAGCGGCATCCTTCCCCGCTTCGACCGCCGGCTCCTGCTCTTCGAGCGGTGGCTCGCCGAACGCCTCGGCTCCACCGAAAGCCCCGAACATGCCCGGCTTCTCCAGCACTTCGCGCACTGGCACCGGCTCCGCAAGCTCCGGACCAAAGCCCGCGAACACTCCTTGGGCGCCGGCACGACGCAGGAGTGCCGACAGCAGGTCACCCAGGCCGCAGCCTTCCTCCAGTGGCTCGCCGAACGCGGCGTCGCTCTGGATGCGGCCACTCGGACCGACCTCGATGCCTGGCATGCGGAGAAGTACGCCACCCGGCGACCGGCTCAGGCATTCCTGCGATGGCGCATGGACACCCGCCGCATGCCCCGCCTGTCCCTCCCGAACAGGCCGACGACGAACCCGCACCCCCTCGGCCGGCATCAACGACTCGCCACCCTGCGACGGGTGCTTGCCGACGGCAGCAGCGGACCACGCGTCCGGATCGCCGCCTGTCTGGTCCTCCTCTTCGCTCGACCGATGAGCCGGATCGTCCGTCTGACCACCGATGACGTCCTTCGCGACGACGCCCACGTTCTGCTGCGGCTCGGTGACCCTCCCTCGCCGGTCCCCGAACCGGTCGCGACCCTGCTGCTGGGCCACATGACGGCCCTGCCCGGCAGAACCCCGGCAGTGAACGCTGACTCCCGCTGGCTTTTCCCAGGTTGCCGGGCGAACCAGCCGATGCACCCGGGCACCCTGCGGGAGGGACTGCGCGAGCTCGGTGTTCCTCTCCAGCGGGCCCGGACCTCATCGATCCGCCACCTCGTCCTCCAAGCCCCGGCCCCCGTCATCGCCAAGGCCCTCGGCTACCACGACAAGACCGCCGCAAGGCCGGTCACCGAAGCCGGCGGCACCTGGAGCCGATACGCCCCCGGCGGCCACTCACGCTCACGATGAACCCGCTCCGAAGACGCCATCGCGGATTTGGGACAGCCCTCCACGCACGGCTGTTGCAGTGGCGTCGAGCTCACTGCGCTCACGCACTCGCCACTCGGCATCCAACCGAAACCCATCATCCGCGAACCGCGGAAAGACATGAAGGTGCACATGGAAGACCTCCTGGAAGGCGGCCTCACCGTCAGCCAGGAACAGGTTGACGCCCTCGCAACGGAGACCCGAGCGACGCAGTGCCCGCCCAAGACGGTGTGCTACCTCCCAGATCCTCGCCCCGGTCCGGACATCCAGGTCTTCCAATCCGACCGCGTGTGTCCTGGGAACGACCAGAAGATGGCCAGGAGTCACAGGTTGAAGATCCATGAACGCCAGCACTGTCTCGTCCTCATGGACAACACTGGCCTCCGCTTCTCCCTGAGCGATGGCGCAGAACACGCAGTCCCCAATGCCCACGACCGGCTCCCCTCCCGACGCCGCCGTAGCTACGAAGAGCAGCCGGAGCAATGGCAAGACCGGCGAATACGCGACACCTCAACATGCGGGCCCACCAGTCTCGCACCCCGAGAACCTGCTGGTACGGGCGCCGCTCGACCTAGTAGTGCTCTCCGCGGCGCGGATGTACCTCGACCCCAAGGCCGGGAACCCACAGTTCGCCGTCGTCGCCGGCACTGATGTCCCAGGCGGTCACTTCGGCCGGGCATGTAGTGCCGCGGGCCCGCAGATCGGTGACGACCACTCGCGCGAGCAGGGCGGCTGCCGTTGGATCCGTCTCAGGGAGCTCGGTGCGCCACCATCGGTGCTCGTCCACGTTCTGCCAGCCCCGAGCGCGCATCTGCGCTGCGCGCTCGGGCGTCTGCTCATGGTCTCGGTCCTCGATGGCGAGGTGGAACTCGCGGTTCGTGTCTGACGGATTGAAGGACACGATCATGGTGCGTCCCCAGTCCCGTGACGCCCAGAGCTTGAAGCCCGCCCAGTCGCCCGGGGCCTGCAGGGGCATGTGTTCCGCCCAGGAGGCGAGCATCCCGGCCAGTCGCTCCTCTGCCGAGTTCCAGTCGTCTGCTGCCGAATGTCCGTTGAAGGTCCAGCCGTGATCATGGCCGGGGCCGTGGCGATCCAGTTGCCACGTGTAGGGCAGGCGGCCCGAGTCGAAGCTCCAGAACTCGTCCCGGGCGAACGATTCTGCGTGGTGCGCCGACAGTGTCACTGCGCCATGGTCCCCGGACAGCAGCAGTGTCCGCTCGTGGTTGCTCCACCGGACGCTGGGTCCGTGTGTGGTGCCGCCCGGCAATGTGGGCCGGCCGATGCGCGCCACGATGGCCTCGTAGGCCGGCCGCAGGGCCTCACGGCGTTCGACCAGGCCACTTGCCTCCTGGTGCGTCAGGATGGGGAATGGCCGGTCCAGCTCGGCGTCGGCGTGGGTGAGAAGGGCTTCTGCGAGATCCGCCGCGTCCTGACGGACCATCCCCGTGGTGTGTGTCATGGCGATCATCCTGGCAGCGGCCGCTGACATCGCTGTCGGCAGGCACGCACGGTCACGAGCAGGGTGAACCTCACGAGGAATTGGCGACCCTTCAATAGGCGAGCCCACCAGTGCCAGGGCCGATAACGCCCCGGCGTCCGGCGGTGACCGGGCGGCCGGAGCCGGGGTCGGTGAGGCTGGTCACCGGCGGGTGAGTTCCGCGAGTTTGCGGGCGAGCGTGGCTCGCTCCGGTTCGTTGCCGACGAGTTCGAGTGCGGCCTGGTAGGCGGCTGCCGCCTCGGTGGTGCGGCCCAGTCTTCTCAGCAGGTCGGCTCGTGCTGCGGGAAGCAGGTGGTAACCGCGCAGTTCTCCGGACGTGGTGAGGCCGTCCAGCAGGGTGAGACCCGCTTCGGGACCGTCGCGCATGGCGATGGCCATGGCGCGGTTCAGCGCGATGAGCGGGGACGGCTCGATCTGGAGCAGCACGTCATACAGGGCAACGATCTGCGGCCAGTCGGTCGTGTCGAAGGAGGTCGCCTCGTCGTGCAGCGCCGCGATGGCCGCCTGTACCGCGTAGGTCCCGACACCGGGACCGGTCAGGGCCGGCACCAGGAGCCGCTGCCCTTCGGCGATGAGATCAGCGTCCCAGAGGGCGCGGTCCTGGTCTTCGAGCAGCACCTGGCCTCCCTTGGCGTCGATCCTGGCCGCCTGCCGGGCTTCGGTGAGGAGGAGCAGTGCGAGCAGCCCTGTCACTTCTCGTTCTCGGGGGAGCAGCCGGTGCAGGATGCGGGCGAGCCGGATGGCTTCCTCGGCGAGGTCGGGGCGGACGAGGTGGTCGCCGGAGCTGGCGGCGTAGCCCTCGGTGAAGACGAGGTAGATGACCCGGAGCACGCTGGGCAGCCGTGCGGGCAGTTCGTCCGGCCCCGGGACGCGGAACGGGATGCGCGCGCTGCGGATCTTGTGTTTGGCGCGCACGATGCGCTGGGCCATCGTCGCGGTGGGCACCAGGAACACCCGGGCGACCTCGGGTGTCGTCAGGCCCGCGAGAAAACGCAGTGTCAGCGCGGTGCGTGCCTCCGGTGAGAGGGCCGGGTGGCAGCAGGTGAAGAACAGTTGCAGCCGTTCGTCGGGGATGTCGTCGAAGCCGGGTTCGACGGGGTCCGTGGCAGCGCCCCGGTCGCTTTCCACCTGCAGCACCGCCAGCCGCCGCGCGTACGCCCGGTCGCGCCGGATCCGGTCGATGGCCTTGCGGCGCGCCGTCGTGAGCAACCACGCCAGGGGCTTGTCCGGCACCCCGTCGACCGGCCACCGCTCCAGCGCGACCTCGATCGCCTCGGAGGCGGTCTCCTCGGCAAGGTCGAGATCACCGAACCGGGCGGCAAGCAGAGCGAGCAGCCGGCTCCGGTCTTCGCGGAACACCGCCTCCACGGAGCGGGCCGCTCGCTGCTCGTTCACGACTGGTCGGGCTCCCAGACCGTACGGACCTCGACAGTGCCGTACCGGGCGCCAGGGCACCGGGCCGCCCAGTCGAGCGCGGCGTCGAGGTCGGGGACGTCGATCAGGTAATAGCCGCCGACGATCTCCCGGGTCTCGGCGAACGGCCCGTCGGTCACCACGCGCTCGCCGTTCACGCGGACGCGCACGGTGGTCGCGTTCGAGATGTCCAGGGCGTTGCCGTCGAGCTTGACGCCGGCGTCGGAGACGGCCTTGTCGAACGCCATGAACTCTTCCACGGTCGGTCCTTCGGCCGGTCGCTCTTCGTCGGAATCGGGTGACGGGGTGTTGATCAGCAGCAGGTACTTCACGATGGGCTCCTCGTGCAGCGGGTCGGTTGCGCAGGCATGACGAATGGCCGGAGGGAGAATCGACAGGACGACCGGAGAATCTTGTCGTGAATCCCGGGCGACTGGGAGTGCCGCTGGAGCGCCACCACTGCTCGTCGGCGGTGTCCGGGTCGCGTAGGGGCCGCATCCCACCCGGGATATCCGGGAGTTGGAAGGAGTACCGGCCGAGCATGTCGGAGGAACCGGAGGACGGCCGCCTGGCCGCTTTTTTCGCAACCCCCGCGCGTGCGGCAGTCTCCCCTCCCGCTGTGACCGACACGCTCCCCACCGGACATGACGCCAGGCCCCGGGCGAGCTGAGCTGTAGTCCGCCGAACGCGGCGCTCGACCACGGCGTGACCGTACGGCGCGCCAGGGCCCCACCCTGCACGTCGGCGCCGTCCCCGCCGTGTACCACCAGCTCCTCGCCCGTGCCGGCCGCTCGACGGCGGCCAGGGCGCCCCCGCGGTCCCGGCCCAGCGCAAGGCCCACCGCTAGGACGAGAACCGCGTCAGCACACTCGTGCCTACCGGACCATGATCGTTCTCATCGATCACCACTGTACCGATGTTCCCCGGGGCCGGTGTTCGCCGGTTTCGGTCCGCGGGATCTCCCCTGACGGCGCACGCCGACCGGCCGTCCTGACGGGCGCGGACGCCGGGCGGCGTGCCCGGTGTCCGCGCGCCCCTCGCTACCGGTTGACGTCCGCCGGGCAGAGCCGCCGCGGCTTGGCGTCGCCCTTGAGCTCGGCGTCCACGCAGCCGCCCGGCAGTCCCTGGTACGCGGCCGTGCCGAAGTTGGCCGTCACGGTGAGGACGCCGTTGCCGAAGACCGTCCGCTGGACCGTGCGGTCGCCGGTGAGCGTCCGGAAGTCCGTCATCGCCTCCGTTCCCGCCGCCTTGTGCAGCGGCGAGAAGTACCGCTGGAGGGCGGCGAGTTCGGCACCCCGCTCCTTGATCGACGGGCCGTCGAGGACGAAGTTGAGCGGGGTGTTGTAGAGCATGGCGAGCAGGGCCCGCGTCGTCTTCTGCCGCGGGAGCTTGTCGTAGGGCAGCTCCCAGCGCTCGGTGTTGACGAGGGAGTCGTGCAGGGCGGTCTCGTACAGGGGGACGCGGTACGCGGGGTCGTACATCGCCTTGGCGACGTCGGCCGGGAGTTCGGCGGGCTTGAAGAACATGCCGGGGGCCTTGGCGGGGGTGTAGCCGCCCCACTTCTCCTTGTCGCGCTCGGCCTTCCACAGTCCGTCGGCCACCGGGGTGCCGGAGCCGTGGTCGAAGGCGAGGACGCCGTTGGCCCAGGCGCCGGCGGACTCGGAGCCGAGGACGAGGCGGTCGTGCCGCGCCAGCCGGCCCATCCGGGCCAGCCGGTTGGCGCGGTCGCGGGCCTTGGTCATCGGGTGGGCCGGGCTGTGGTCGCGGAACAGCTCGCCGGCCGCGTCCACGTCCAGGAAGTAGCTGTCGGCGCCGTTCTTGGTCATGGCGCGGGCGCGGTCGGCGAGGTAGTGCTTGCCGGACTCCGCCTTCTCGAACGCCTCCGAGCTGAGGTAGCAGCCCCGGTCGTGGAAGCCGGGCTCCCGCTTGCCGTCGGCGCGCCGGACGCAGAAGTCGGGGTAGACGGTGCCGGGCCAGACGGAGGTGGGGGCGTCGGAGGTCTTCGGGTCCTGGCCGTTGGCGAACGAGTCGTAGGGGCCGACGAGGTAGCCCGCCTCCTTCGCCGCGGCGACCGCCTTGGCGTCCATCGGCGTGTCGTCGGCGTCGTAGCCCAGCCACATCCGGTCCACGCCGAGGGCGCGCAGCGCGCGGACGCCGTCGGCGGTGCGGGCCTGCCCCCAGGTGTAGGCGTGGAAGGCGCCCAGCAGCTTCCTGGTGGCGGGCAGGGCCTCGGCCTTGCGGCGGAGGCTGCCGAGCCGCCCGTGCTCGGCGAGCCAGGCGCGGTACTCGCGGGCGGGGGCGACCGGGGAGCCGTCGGTGAGGGCGAAGGCGACGGTGTACTCGGTGGTGGCGTCGCCGCGCGAGAAGCGGTGGGCGGCGGCGGTCCGCAGCCGGCCGCTCTCGGAGGTGACGCGCAGGGTGGTGCCGATGTCCGTCGGCACCAGGTAGCCGACGCCCCGCCCCTGCCCCAGGCCGTACCCCCACAGGGGCAGGGACAGGCCGGATTCCACGGGGATCTCGCCGTCCACCAGGCCGGCGCGCGGGGAGTTCCAGAAGGGGTCGGCGACGGGCAGCGACAGCCCCTCGCCGCGGGGGAGCTGGAGGCTGGACGCGGCCCGGTCGGCGCCGGTGACCGGCCAGTTCAGCGTGGTGTCGGCGGTGCCGCCGGCCCGGAGGGAGACGAGCAGCCGGCCGTGGTCGGCGCGGGCGGTGACGGTGAGTCCGGTCCGCGGGTAGTCCCAGCGGGCCCCGTCGGCGGTGACGGTGACGCGGCCGGGGGTGCCGAGCGCCCCCGCGGCGGGGGCGGACAGTTCGGCGGTGCCGCCGCCGGCGAAGCGGGCCGTCACCCGCAGGGTGGCGGTGTCGACGGTCGCGGTGCCGCCGCGGACGGGCAGGTCGACGAGGCCGCCGTGGACCCGGGGGCCGGCCGCCGCGGCCCGGGAGGGCGCGGGGACCGCGTCGGCGGTGGTGGCGAGGGTGACGCACGGGAGGGTCGCCGCGAGGGCGACCGCCACGGCGCGGACGACGTGACGTGAGGTGGTGATGCGCATGAGGAGTTGATAGTGAACGCACGTAAGAAAGCGTTCTCACAACTGGGCGCCCCGGTCTCGTGGGCCGGTCGGGCGGACATGGATCCGGCCGGACGTGGCACACACAAGAGGTGTGGCGAGAGAGAACGATGTGGCGCAGAACGGTGGAAGAGGTCTCGGCGGCGGGGAGGGCGCTGCGCCGGGCCTGGCAGGGGCCCGGCCGGGAGCGAGAGCTGGTGGTCCTGGCCTTCAAGGCCACCCTGGCGTCGGTGGCCGCCTGGGCCCTCGCCGCCTGGCTGCTGAAGAACACGCTGGCGCTGATGGCGCCCTGGGTGGCGCTGCTGCTGGTCCGGACGACGGTCTACCGGTCGCTCGCCCAGGCGGCCCAGCAGACGGCGGCCATCGCCCTCGGGACGGTGATGGCGACGGCCGGCGGCATGCTGCTGGGCGGGACCATGACGGCCATGGCCGTGGTGCTGCCGGTGGCGCTGCTGGTCGGGAACTGGCAGCACTTCGGCGACCAGGGGCTGGCGGGCGCCACCTCGGCGCTCTTCACCCTCGCCGGGGGCGAGTGGTCGGTGGACATCGCCGTCGACCGGGTGCTGGCCGCGCTGCTGGGGGCGGTGGTGGGGGTGACGGTGAACGCGTTCGTCCTGCCGCCGGTCTCGCTGCGCAGCGCCCGGGACGCCATCGGCGAGGTGGTCACCGAGTGCCGAACGGTCCTGGACGCGATGGCCGAGGGGGTGGCCGAGGGCTGTGACCACGGCCGGGCGGTGGGCTGGCAGGAGCGGGTCCGGCGGCTGCCCCGGCTGCTGGGCGGGGTGCGGTCGGCGATCGGCTGGGCGGAGGAGAGCGCGCGGTTCAACCCGCACCGGCGCCGAAGCGAGCTCCTGTGGCGGGCGAAGCCGTCGTACGAGGAGACCGCGCACACGCTGGAGCACGTCGTCGACCATCTGGAGGGGCTGTCCCGCACCCTGGTCGAGGCCACGGACGAGCACCACCCGCGCCGGCTGCCCGGCCCGGAGGCCACCCGCCCGTACGGCGACTTCCTGCACCGGGTGGCCCGGGCCCTGTGCGCGTACGGCCGCACGGTGACCGGGGACGACCCGGCCGCCGCCCGGGAGGAGCTGCTGCGGGAGCTGCGCGGGGTGGAGGAGGCGCACGGGACGCTGCGGGCGCGGCTGGCCGAGCGGGCGTCGACCGATCCGGAGGCCATGGAGCTGATCGGTTCCCTGCTGGCCGAGGCCCGCCGGCTCACCCACCGGCTGCGGGTGCCGGACGACGGCACGGACGCCGCGCCCGGCGCCACGGAGGAGGACGGCACCGCCGGGAAGACAGGCACCGCCCCGGAGACCGGCGCCGCCCCCGAGGCCGGGGACGGCAGGACCGCCTGAGCCGATGCGGCGGGTCCGCCCGGGCGCGCCCGCCGCATCGGCCGCACCACACGGCCGCGCCGCCCGTTCCCGGGTTCCCGGGAGGGCGGCGCGGCCGTGTGGTGAGCGGGCGGGTTTCAGGAGCGGTCGTCCCCCGGCCCGTCGGAGGGCGGTCCGGAGTGTCCGGAGTCCTCGTGCGCCCGGCCCGGGTGGCGGAGGTGGAGCCAGACGTCCCTGGCCCGGCGGCCGGCCTCGGTCCGGCTGCGGGCGACCAGGCGGCGGGCCTGTTCGGGGCTCTCCACCATCGGTCCGGAACCGCGCAGCGGCTTGCCCGCCGTCTCGTGCAGGAAGAAGGCCGAGACGAAGCCGACGGCGCCGGCGCCCATCAGGTAGTAGGCGGGGATCATACGGTCCCCCGTCTGCTCCAGCAGCGCGGAGACCACCAGCGGGGTGGTGCCACCGAACAGCGAGACGGAGATGTTGAACGAGACCGAGAGCGCGCCGTAGCGCATCCGGGTCGGGAAGAGGGCGGGGAGCGTGGAGGCCGCGGTGCCGGCGAAGACGACGAGCAGCAGCCCCAGCATCAGGCAGCCGAGCGCCGGCAGCAGCGTGCCCCCGGCCCGGATCAGCAGGATCGCCGGGATCGCCAGGGCGATCATCGCGGCGCTGCCGACCATGAACATCGGCCGCCGCCCCCACTGGTCGGAGGAGCGGCCCACGGTGGTGATGGTGAGCGCCACCACGATCATGGTGCCGAGGATCAGCAACTGGGCGGTGGTCGGGTCCTTGCCGAGCGTCTCGGTCATGTAGGTGGGCAGGTAGGACGTCACCAGGTAGTTGGTGACGTTGTAGACGATCACCAGGCCCATGCAGATCAGCACCGCGTGCCAGTGCTTGGTGAAGATCTCGCGGAGCCGGCCGTGGCCGGACTGCCGGGCCTCCTCGGTGCCCTCGGCCACCGCGTCCGCGTCCGGGGCGGCGGGGGCGACCCCGGCCTCGGCCGCCGCCCGGAAGGCGGGTGTCTCCTCCAGCTTCATCCGCATGTACAGGCCGATCAGCCCGAGCGGGCCGGCCAGCAGGAAGGGCAGCCGCCAGCCCCAGTCCGTCATCCCGTCGTCGCCCAGGACGGCGGTGAGCACGGTGACCAGGCCGGAACCGAGCGCGTAGCCGACGAAGGTGCCGAAGTCGAGCCAGCTCCCCAGGAAGCCGCGGCGTTTGTCGGGGGCGTACTCGGCGATGTACGTGGTGGCCCCGGCGTACTCGCCGCCCGTCGAGAAGCCCTGCACCAGCCGGCACAGCAGCAGCAGGACGGGCGCGGCGACGCCGATCGTCCCGTAGGTGGGGAGCAGGCCGACGGCGAAGGTGCTGATCGCCATCATGATCATCGTGGCGGCGAGGACGCGCTGCCGGCCGACGCGGTCGCCGAGCGGCCCGAACACCAGCCCGCCCAGGGGGCGGACGAGGAAGGCCGCGGCGAAGGTGGCGAAGGCCGAGATGACCTGGGCGCCGGGCGAGCTGGAGGGGAAGAAGACCTTGCCGAGGGTGGCCGCCACATAGGCGTACACCCCGAAGTCGAACCACTCCATCATGTTGCCGAGCGCCGCGGCGGACACGGCACGGCGGACCTCCGGGCGGTCCGCGACCGTGACCTCCTCGATGCTCAAGGCCGTCTTGTTCCGCCGCAGCAGCGTGCGGAGCAGCCGGTCCGTGGACGAGGTGCCGCCCCGGGCGGGGGCACCCCGTACGGTGTTCGGGGTTCGTCTGCGCTCGGCGCCCATGATCACCTGTCGGAGAGTCCGGGGGGATGTGTGGTCCCGTTGGTCCCTTCCGGTACGGGTACGCACTTTGGCGCTGTTTATTCGCTTATGGCTCACGCGGATGCGTCTTGCCCCACACGTCACACGTAAAACCTGCGTCCCCCGGGGCCGGGCGCGCCGTGTGCCGCTCGCGCGGCCTGGTCACGCGCCGCCGAACAGTTCCAGCAGGTCCTGCCGTCCGAACATGCCCGCCGTCTCCACCGCCGAGGGCGTCCCGGCCGACGGGTCCGCGCCGTGGTCCACCAGCAGCCGGACCACCTCGTCCGCCGACTTGAAGACGGCACCGGCCAGCGGGGTCTGCCCCCGGTCGTTGGCCCGGTTCGGGTCGGCCCCCCGCTCCAGGAGCGCGGCGACGGTCCCGGGGTGCCCGTGGTAGGCGGCGAGCATCACGAGGGTGTCGCCCCGGTCGTTGGTCAGGTTCGGCGGCACCCCGGCGTCCACGTAGGCGGCGAGGGTGTCGGTGTCCCCGTGCCGGGCCAGGTCGAAGACCTTGGCCGCCAACTGGAGCACCTCGGGGTCGTGCGCGGGTTCGGGGGCGGGCTCGGCGGCGGGCGTCGGCTCGGGCATGGTCGGCGTTCCTCGGGGTCGGGGCCCACGGCGGGGCCGGGCGTCGGCGGGCCCCTCCGGGCCCGTACGGGCTGGTTCGGGACCGGGGTACCCGGTCCGGTTACCGATCTTTCCCAGGGCCCACCCTACGTACGCCCGCCCCACGCCCGGAGCCCGGACGGCCCGCTCGCGGCCGAGCGGGTGAACCGGCCGCGCGTCACTCGCTTGCCTCTTCCCGGATGTCCGGATCCCTGCTTGCTGTGACGCTGGGAGGACTCATGGTGACCGCCCCACCAACAGGAGACCTTCCATGATCCTCTCCATCTCCGGCGTCGTGCTGCTGGGCATCGTCGTGTTCCTGTTCTTCCGCAAGGACGGTCTCAAGGCCAGCCACGCCCTCGTCTGCGCCCTGTTCGGCTTCTACCTCGCCGGCACCGCCATCGCCCCCAGCATCAAGGCGGGCGGCGCCAGTCTCGCCGGGCTGCTGGGCGGGTTGCGGTTCTGACCGCGCGCCGCGCGCGGCGCCGGTCCGTCCAGCCGCCCGCGGCGCCCGTCCACCCCGAAGTCCCACCCCACCCCGACGTCAGGAGGCCGCCATGGGCCGGCGCGGAGTCCCCCGCACCCTGACCGACCGAGCCCCCTCCCCCGGCCGGGAGCTCGCCCACAGCGTCACCGACAGCGCCCGCGACGTGCTGCACCCGGTCATCACCATCGGCCGCGGCCTGCGCTCGCTGGCGGCGGCCGGCCGGCGCGGCTGGGCCCGCACCCCCCGGGACCGGCGCGGCGCCGCCCTGCTGCTGGCCGCCTCCTGCATGCTCATCGTCGCCCTCATCCCCTACGGGCCCCCGCTGGCCGCCGCCGCCCTGCTGGCCGCCGGGGCGTGGCGCGGCCGGGACCGCGCCACGGCGCCGGCCACCCGGCAGGGCCCGCTGGAGGGCCGCCTCCAGGCGCTCTACGAGGCCCTGGTGCCGTACTTCTCCTCACCCCTGGACCCGACGCCGCTCTACTCCCACGGGGGCGTCTGGCGGCAGGCCTTCGACGACCACGCCTTCGACGACGAGGGCCGGCTGGTCGCGCTGCGGCTGCGCTACCCCGCCTACTTCACCGACGGGGAGAGCGAAGCCCGGGCCCGCATCGAGCACCTGCTCCAGACCAAGGCGGGCCGGGGCCGGGAGTACCGCTTCGTCTGGGACGAGGAGGAGGGCGTCCTCCACCTGTCCGCGCTGCCCGCCCTGCCCGCCGGCATCCGGGCGCAGCGCTTCGTGACCGCCCCCGGCGAGGTCCTGCTGGGCTTCACCGATCCCGAGGCCGTCCAGCGGACCCTGCCGGTGACCGACGGGGAGGGGACGCGCGACGTGCCGCCCGTCATCTGGCGCACCGGCCAGCGGTCGTCCGAACCCCACCTGCTGGCCCTCGGCCGGCCCGCGAGCGGCGTCACCACGCTGCTGCGGTCGGTGTTGTTGCAGGTCCTGCACCACGGGGACGTGGTGGTCGTGGACGGGGGCGGGGCGGGCGAGTACGCGTGCCTGGCCGGCCGGGAGGGCGTCCTGGCCGTGGAGTCCTCGCCGTCCGGCGCGGTGGCCGCCCTGGAGTGGGCCGCGCAGGAGACCCAGCGGCGGCTGGTCGCCACCAACACGGCGCGGCAGCAGGGCCGTCCGGCCCCGGAGGACGTCCGCCGCCCGCTGTGGGTCGTCGTCGACCGGCCCGCCGCGCTCAGCGCCCTCGCCGTCGCCGAGGGGCGCCCCGACCCGCAGGAGCTGCTCCAGGTGCCGCTGCGGCACGGCCGGGCCGCCAACGTGACGGTCGCCCTCGGCGAACAACTGGAGAGCGAGCGGCTGCTGACCGAGGCGGTGCTCGCCCACACCCGGGCCCGGGTGGTGCTGGGCCCGGTCGCGGCCGGCCAGGTGCGCGGCACGCTCGGCGAACTGCCGCAGACCACGCCCGTCAACGAGGTGCCCCCGGGCCGGGGTTACGCCCGCCTGGGCACCGGCCCGGTCCACCGCCTCCAGGTCCCCGCCACCCCCGACCCGTACGACGAGGGCGCCCCCGAGCCGCACCGCCGCGCGGTCGCGGACCTCCTCCCGCCGTGGCCGCCGACGGAACCCCTCACGGTCCCGGCGGCGGACCCGTCCTCCCGGCGGCCGGATCCCTACGCCGGCGGTACCGGTGACGCCCCGGCGACCGGCGCGGGATTCGCCGACAGCCCGGCGCCCGGCGTGCAGGCACCCTTGCGGAGCGGGTCCTTTCCGCCGCCGGACGGCACGGAAGCGCGCCCGGACGGCTGGGGCGGAACGCCCACCTCCGCCCCGCTTGAGGCATCCGGGCACCACCCGGCGGGCGGCCCCGGCCCGGAATTCACCGACAGCTCGCCGCCCGCCGCGGGAACGCCCGCGCCGAACGGCGCCTACCCCCCGCCGGACGGCATGGAAGCGCGCCCCGGCGGCTGGGGCGGAGCGCCCACCT
>NZ_JBVJJR010000004.1:433613-597585 GCF_055585605.1 Streptomyces sp. NPDC052910 | reverse complement strand
TCCACACCGACCGAGGCACCGACAGGTCAACCCGCGAACAACCCGGGCCCGGGATTCACCGACCACCCGGCACCCACCACGGAAACCCCCGCGCCAAGCGGGGCCTACCCCCCGCCGGACGGCATGGAAGCGCGCCCCGGCGGCTGGGGCGGAGCGCCCACCTCCACACCGACCGAGGCACCGACAGGTCAACCCGCGAACAACCCGGGCCCGGGATTCACCGACCACCCGGCACCCACCACGGAAACCCCCGCGCCGAACGGCGCCTACCTCCCCTCGGACGGCACGGCACCACACCCCGGCGGCTGGGGCGGAGCGCCCGCCTCCACACCGCCTGACGCGTCGGGAAGCCACCCGGCGAACGCCCAAGGGCCAGGGTTCACCGACGCCCCTGCGTCCGGCGCGGCAGCGCCCGCGCCGAGCGGGGCCTACCTCCCGACGGACGGCATGGAAGCGCGGCCGGGCGGCTGGAGCGGAGCACCCTCCTACGCGCCGGCCGAACCATCGGGGCACCGACCGGCGAACGACCCGGGCCGAGGGTTCGCCGACGACCCGGCCCCCGGCACGGGGACGCACCCGCCGAGCGGGGCCTATCTCCCGCCGGACGGCATGGCACCGCACCCGGACGGCCGCCACCACGCGCCCGCGTCCGCCGGCGCGCCGCCGGAGGCGTCAGGTCGCCGCCAGGCGGGCGGCCCGGGTGCCGAAGGCGCGTGGTTCGCCGGCGGTCCGGCGCCCGGCACCGGTACGCACCCGCCGACCGGGGCCTGCCCGCCGCCGGACGGCCCGGACGGTCGGGGCCGCGCCCCGGCGAACGGTGCCCGTCCCGCGCCGCCGGACGCGTCGGGCCGCCGTCCGGCCGACGGCTCCGGCGGCCACGCGGCGGAACCGTCGCTCCGCGAAGGTGCCAGGTACACCGGCCACCCGCAGGCGTACGCCTCGGGCGGGCTGCCGGCCGACGGCTCCGGCCGCTACGCCGCGGGTCACCCGGCCCCCGACGGCGCCCCGCGCGCCGACGGGCACGCGGGCGCCACCGGCCACCGGCCGGCGGACGCCTTCGGGCGCCACCCGGCGGACGCCCCGGGCCGGTCGCCCGCGGACGCCTCCGCCGGGTTCCCGCCGGCCGGTCCGGGATACGACGGCGCGTGGGACGCCGGCCACCGGCCGGACGCCCCGGGCCGGCCGCGGCCGGACCGCTCCGGGCCCTTCCCGGTGGACCCCTCGCTGCACGAGAGCTCCCGGCACGCCGGGCGCCGGCGGGAGACCGCGGGCCCGGCCGACGGCTTCGGTCACCACACCGCGGACCCCTCGGTCCGCGCGGGCACCGGCCGCCACGCGAGCCCCGCGGGCGACCCGCCGGTGCACGTCTACCCGGTCAGCCGTCAGGACCCTTACCGGGCAGGCGCTCAGGGCCACTTCCCCACCGACACCGCCGGCCCCTCAGGCCCTGCCGACCCCTCAGGCCACGAAGGTGCGCGGCGCGTCGGCCGCCACGGGAGCCCCGCTGGCCACCAGCCGGGCGGCCTCGGCGAGCCGGGACACGGCCTCGTCGGCGACCGGTCCGGTGACGGTGAACGGCAGCCGTACGTACCCTTCGAAGGCACCGTCCACGCCGAATCGCGGACCGGACGGCACGCGTACCCCCAGCCGTTCGCCGACCTGGGCGATCCGCGAGCCGGAGAGGCCGCCGGTGCGTACCCACAGGGTGAGCCCGCCCCTCGGGACGGTGAACTCCCAGTCGGGGAGCCGCGCTTCGAGGGCCGCGACGACCGCGTTCCGGCTGTCGAGCACTTCGGCGCGGCGGGCGGCGACGGCTTCGTCCCAGCCGCCGGTGTCCAGCAGCCCGGCGACGGCGAGCTGTTCCAGTACGGGCGTGCCGAGGTCGGCATAGGCGCGGGCCGCGACGAGGCTGCGGATCACTTCGGGGGCGGCGCGTACCCAGCCGATCCGCAGTCCGGCCCAGAACGACTTGCTGGCGGAGCCCACGGTGACCACCGTGCTGCCGGCCGGGTCGAAGGCGCAGACCGGGCGGGGCATGTCGAGCCCGGGTTCCAGGGCGAGGTCGGTCATGGTCTCGTCGGCGACCAGTACGGTGCCGGCGGACCGTGCCGCCTCGACGAGTTCGCGCCGCTGGGCCTCGGGGGCGAGGGCGCCGGTGGGGTTGTGGAAGTCGGCGATCACGTAGGCCAGCCGGGGGGCGGCGTCCCGCAGGACCTGCCGCCAGGCGGGCAGGTCCCAGCCGCCGAGCCGGTCGGCCATGGCGACGGGTACGAGCCGGGCACCGGCCTCACGCAGGAGCTGAAGGACATTGGCGTACGACGGTGACTCGACCGCGACCCGCTCGCCGCGCCCCGCGAGCAGCCGGCCGATGGCGGCGACGGCGCCCATGGCCCCGGTGGTCACCATGATCTGCTCGGGCATGGTGGGGATGCCGCGCGCGGTGTAGCGGTCGGCGAGGGCCCGGCGCAGGTCGGGGAGGCCGGCGGGGTAGTCGCCGTGGGTGTGCGCGTAGGGCGGCAGTTCCTCCAGCGCTTCCCGGAAGGCCCGGGTCAGCCAGGGCTCGGGCGCGGTCAGCGCGGCACAGCCGAGGTCGATCATCGAGCCGGAGGTCTCCGGCGGCAGAGGGTCCAGCGCCCGGGTGGGCAGTGGGCTCCCGGCGGGCACGGCGGTCCAGCTTCCGGCCCCGCGCCGGGATTCGAGGAACCCCTCGCCGCGCAGCGCCTCGTAGGCCGCGGCGACGGTGGTCCGGCTCACGGAGAGGGCGGTGGCGAGCTCCCGTTCGGCGGGCAGCCGGGCCGCCACCGGAATCCGGCCCTCCAGGACGAGCAGCCGGACGCGGTCGGCGAGCGAGCGGTAGGCGGGCGTGCGGCGGCCGCTGAGGGAGGTGACCCCGCTCCGCGTCTCGGCCCCGCTCTGGGCGTCCAGGAGGCGGGCTAGTTGCTGCGCCCCCACTGAGGCGGTCCACTGGCTCACGTTTGCGGTCCACCTTTCCGGAATTGGCCATGGATCATCATCGCTTACAGTCCACAGACTGCCATGTGACAGGCCACCCGCACCACCGCCGGGTCCGGCCGCGATTCTTTGGGGAGGGGCTGTGCCCACACCGACACGGGCCACGGCGACGGCCGTCGCCGGCCGTCTCGTCCGGCTCTACTCGGGCCTGGCGCTGTACGGCGCGAGCGCGGGGCTGCAACTGCGGGCGGGGCTCGGCCTGTCGCCCTGGGACGTCCTCAACCAGGGCGTCGCCCGGCACGCCGGGATCTCGATCGGCGCGGCGTCGATCCTCATCGGCGCGCTGGTGCTGCTGCTGTGGATCCCGCTGCGGCAGCGTCCCGGGCCGGGCACGGTGTCGAACGTCCTGGTGGTCGGTCTGGCGCTGGACGCGACGCTGGGACTGGTCCCCGCGCAGCACTCGTTCTGGACGCGGATCCCGCTGCTGGTCTTCGCCGTGGTGCTGTGCGGCGCGGCGACCGGGCTCTACATCTCGGCCCGCTTCGGCCCCGGCCCGCGCGACGGCCTGATGACCGGCCTGCACCGCAGGACCGGCCGCTCGGTGCGGCTGGTGCGCACCTGCATCGAGGTGGTGGTGCTGGTGACGGGTTTCGCGCTCGGCGGCTCGGTGGGCGCCGGGACGGTACTGTTCGCGGTGACGATCGGCCCGCTCGCCCAGTTCTTCCTGCGCCTCTTCGAGCCGGCCCGTACGGCACCCGTGATGACCGGAACCGTCCCGGCGGTGGAGACCGCCGGCGCGGTGGCGGGCACCGCCGGGGGCCCGGTCCGGGACCCGGCACACCGCCTCGCGGCGGACCCGGTGCGCCAGGGAAAGCCGCGAGCCGGTAGTGTACGCCTTTGACCCACCGGATGAACCGTTACTGCGCGTTTAAGTGCCGGGAACACTGGGTGACATCTGTTGTCAGATGTGACAAACCGGGCGCTGGTGGGTACAACAAGGGGCGGCACGACGGGCGACGCATGTCCCTCAACGGGAATCTTCACCGCCGACCGGACGTTGACCGGATGACGACGACAGCGACACCTGTCCTGTGGGCGACAAGCCCGGGAGGCACGAATTCATGAGTGAGCGAGCTCTCCGCGGCACGCGACTTGTGGTGACCAGCTACGAGACCGACCGCGGCATCGATCTGGCCCCGCGCCAGGCGGTGGAGTACGCATGCCCGAACGGCCATCGATTCGAGATGCCGTTCTCTGTAGAGGCGGAGATTCCGCCGGAGTGGGAGTGCAAGGCGTGCGGCGCCGTGGCACTCCTGGTGGACGGCGACGGACCCGAGGAGAAGAAGGGCAAGCCCGCACGCACGCACTGGGACATGCTCATGGAGCGGCGCACCCGCGAGGAGTTGGAGGAAGTGCTGGCCGAGAGGCTGGCGGTCCTGCGCTCCGGCGCCATGAACATCGCCGTGCACCCGCGGGACACCCGCAAGTCGGCCTGACCGGCCGCACCCGCACGCCACAAGGGCCCGGCCACCGCGAAGAAGCGGTGGCCGGGCCCTTGTGCGTCCGGGTGCCGGGCCCGCGCTCCGCTCAGCGCGGGAGCTGCGGGTCGTCCGCGCGCCGGGTGGCGGGCTCGTCCTCCCGTATGACCTCGCCCTGGACGACCTTGCCGTCCGGCGCGTGCTGCCGCCGGTGCATGCGCGCCTGCCGCATGGCGTCGCCCAGCGGGCCGGCCGCGCTCGCGCGCTCGATGCGGCGGGCCGCCGTCTTCCGGATGAGTGCCCGGGTGGGCGGGAACAGGCACAGCAGCCCGGCCGCGTCCGAGAGCAGGCCGGGGACCATCAGCAGCAGGCCGCCCAGCATGGTGAGGCCGTTGCCCTCACCCTCCGCCGACGGGGCGCCCTGCGCTCC
The DNA here is from genome assembly GCF_055585605.1 of Streptomyces sp. NPDC052910. Taxonomy (NCBI): domain Bacteria; kingdom Bacillati; phylum Actinomycetota; class Actinomycetes; order Kitasatosporales; family Streptomycetaceae; genus Streptomyces; species Streptomyces sp. NPDC052910. Next base: position 592,725 of record NZ_JBVJJR010000004.1, on the reverse strand, counting down.
CCCGGGCTGCATCGACCGCGTCAGCCGCTGCCAGGCGCGGCGGCCGGCCCGCTTGATCACGTACCCGCCGAGCACGATTCCTCCGGCCAGCAGCCCGAAGACGGCGAGGCCGCCGGCGGCGTCGGCGACCAGGATCAGGAGCCAGATCTCCAGGACGGCCCAGGCGGCGATGGCGAGCGGGAGGAGTTTTCGCGTCATGCGTCCAGTGTGCCTGGGTGGTGGGGGTTGCCCCTGACCCGCCCCTTCACCGATTCCCGGGGCTGCGCCCCGGACCCCCTTGTCGCGGCTCCGCCGCTCGTCCTCGAACTCCCCCAGAGGGGGCACCCCCGGACGGGCTGTATCGGCCCGTCCGGGGGGACCGCCGCGGGCGCGGGGCGCTAGCCCCGTCCGAGTGCCTTGCTCACCCGGGAGCCGACGCCCCACGACGTCACCCGCCACAACGCCTCGGCCACGATGTCCCGGCTCATCTTGCTGTCACCGAGAGCCCGCTCCACGAACGTGATCGGCACCTCCACCACATGGAAGCCCGCCTTCACCGCCCGCCACGCCAGGTCGACCTGGAAGCAGTAGCCCTGGGAGGCCACCTCCTCCATCCCCAGCCCCTCCAGCGTCTCCCGCCGGAAGGCGCGGTAACCGCCGGTGACGTCCCGCAGCGGGACGTCGAGCATCAGCCGGGAGTAGGTGGAGCCGCCGCGGGAGAGGAACTCGCGGGACTTGGGCCAGTTCACGACCCGGCCGCCGGCCACCCAGCGGGAGCCGAGCGCCAGGTCGGCGTTCTTGAGGGCGGTGAGCAGCCGGGGAAGTTCCTCGGGCTGGTGGGAGCCGTCCGCGTCCATCTCCACCAGGACGCCGTAGCCCTGGTCCAGGCCCCAGCGGAAGCCCGCCAGGTAGGCCGCGCCCAGCCCCTCCTTGCCCTTGCGGTGCAGCACGTGGACGTGGTCGTCGTCCTCCGCCAGCTCGTCGGCGAGCTTGCCGGTGCCGTCCGGGCTGTTGTCGTCGGCGACGAGTACGTGCGCCTCCGGGACGGCGGCCCGCACTCGGCCGACGATGGGCTTGATGTTCTCCGCCTCGTTGTAGGTCGGGATGATCACCAAGGTCGTGCCGAGCGGACCGAATCTCCGCTGACCGCCGTCGTTCACTGCTGGCCCTTCTTGTCCGACTTGTCCGAGGACTCCACCACTCGTCCCCGACGGCCGATCAGCAGCGCGGCCGCCCAGGAGAGAAGGCCCACCATAGCGAGCGCCCATTCGGGCGCCGCACCCGCACGGTCCGCGAGCGTCCTGCCGTCCCGCAGCGGGATCGACGTGGTGATGACCTCACGCGTGAACTCGGGCGCGCGCCGCAGCACCGTGCCGTCCGGGCCGACGACCGCGCTGATGCCGCTGGTGGCGGCGGTGACCACGGCCCGGCCGTGCTCGACGGCGCGCAGCCGGCTCATGGCGAGCTGCTGCTCGGGCTGGTCGGAGTGGCCGAAGGTGGCGTTGTTCGTCTGCACGACCAGTGCCCGGGCCCCGGCGTTCACGGTCTCCCGGACGATCTCGTCGTAGGCCACCTCGAAGCAGATGACGTCGCCGAGCCGGGCCGGGCCGACCTTCATGACGCCGGTGTGGTCGCCCGGGTAGAAGTCCCGGGGCACCCGCTGGAGCCGGGTGATGACCTTGCTGAGCTGCTCGCGGAACGGCACGTACTCGCCGAACGGCACCGGGTGCTGCTTGGTGTACGAGGCGCCGGGGCCGGTCTTCGGGTCCCAGACGATGCCCTGGTTGAAGACGTAGCCCGGCTTGCTGGGGTGGTCGACGAGCGCGCCGACGAGCACCGGCACCCCGATCGCCTTGGCCGCCTGGTCGATGCGGTCGTACGCCTCCTTGACCCGGAACGGGTCGAGGTCGGACGAGTTCTCCGGCCAGATGACGAGGTCGGGCTTCTTCGCCCGTCCCTCCTTCACGTCCTTCGCCAGTCGCAGGGTGGCGTTGACGTGGTTGTTGAGGATCAGCATCGGGCGGCCGAGGAAGTCCATGCCGGGCTTCTGCACGTCGCCCTGGACGACGGCGATGTTCACCGTGTCGTCCGCCTTGGTGGGCACCGGCACCGCGTACCCGGCCAGCGCCACGGCCCCGGCCAGGGCCGTCGCCTCCACCGCCGGGAGCAGGGCCTTCACCGCGAGCGGGCCGCCGACGCCGCGCCGGCGCCACACGGTGAGCCCCGCGAAGGCGAGCAGGCCGCCGGCGAGGGCCACCGCGAAGCTCACCAGCGGGGCGCCGCCGAGCGCGGCGAGCGGGGTGAACGGCGAGTGGGTGTTGGCGAAGGCCAGCCGGCCCCAGGGGAAGCCGCCGAACGGCACCCGGTCGCGCGCCCATTCCTGGGCCACCCACAGGCAGGCGCCCCACACCGGCCACCCGCGCAGCCGCGAGGTCCGGGCGAGCCCGGCACCGAGCGCGGCGACGAACAGCGACTCCGCCACGGACAGGCCGACGACGGCGTCGTACCCGACGACGTCCAGCCAGCGCAGCAGCAGGACGAAGAACGGCAGGGCGAGGACGAAGCCCGTCCACGCGCCCTGGCGGGCGGTGCGGCCGTGGGTCATCAGGGTCAGCGCGGCGACGCCGAGGACCGACAGCGGCCACACGTCGTACGGCGGGAAGGCGAAGGCCAGCACGATTCCGGTCGCGGCGGCCAGACCGGTGCGGGCGGCCTCGCGGCGGGCCGACGCGGCCAGCCGGGCGGCCCGGCCCGGGCGGGGCGCGGCGGGCGCCGGACCGGTGTCCGGCCGGCTCGCGGCCGGGTCGCCGGAGGTCTCGGCGGTGGTGTCGGAACCCGAGGGCACGGTCGCGCCTTCCTGCAGCTCGTTCAAGGGTCACGTGACCGTACCTCGTGGCGGGTACGGCCCGTGTCCAGGGTGCGGGAAAGCGGCGCGGAGGCCGAGAGGCGAAAGGCCCGGCCGCGACACGGCGGGCGGGCGGGGACGGCGGGTGGGGCTCGGTGTCCTTCGGGCCGGCCGGGGAACCGCTGGCTGCGGGTCGCCCTGGAACCGTTGTCTACTGAACGTCCGGGCCCCACCCGGGTCACACCTGCCGACCCGGCGGAACGTCCCCCGCCCCCGTGCGCTGGACCTGGCTCCCAGTGGCGGCGCGCCCGTGTGGCGCGCCACCCCGTGGCCCAGCGGCGTTCGACGACTGCGTGGAGTTCTCCGGTCGGGCGTCCTGTGGTGGACCCGGCCGAACCTACCTGCCCCGGACCGGACCCTGTCAACAGCGGCTTGACCTGCGTCGTTGTGCCAAATCAGCAGGTCAGTGCGGAGGGGGTGACGCAGTGCGACAGGCCGACCGCACGTCGTTCGGCGGTACGCGCGGCGCGGACGTCACCCGTTCGGCCGTTCTCAGGCGGCGTACACGGTCCGGCCGGCCACCACCGTGCGGACGCAGCGGGGCAGTTGACCGCCTGGCGTCAGCTCCGGCAGACCCGGGGTGCCGGACCGGGGGTCGGTCGACCAGTTGGCCACCCGGGCGTCCGGCACCTGCACCACCAGGTCGCCGGCCTCCCACACCGCGTAGTCGGCGGGCGCCCCCGGTACCAGCACGCCCGCGTCGTCCCGGCCGATCGCCCGCCAGCCGCCGCGGGTGTGCGCGGTGAACGCGGCACGCACCGAGATCCGGTGCCCGGGGGTGTGGTGGAAGGCGGCGGCCCGGATCGTCCCCCAGGGGTCGAGCGGGGTGACCGGGCTGTCCGAGCCGAGCGCCAGCGGCACGCCGGCGCGCAGCATCGCGGCGTACGGGTTGAGGGTGCGCGCCCGCTCCCGGCCGAGCCGCGCGGCGTACATGCCCTCGTCACCACCCCAGGCGGCGTCGAAGGCGGGCTGGACGGAGGCGGTGAGGGCGAACTCCGCGAAGGCGGCGATGTGCTCCGGCGTGAGCATCTCGGCGTGCTCGATCCGGTGCCGGGCGGCCCGGACACGGTCCAGGCCGACCTTCTCGGCCGCCGCCCGGACACCGGTGACGACGGCGGTGAGCGCGGCGTCGCCGATGGCGTGGAAACCGGCCTGGACGCCGGCCTCGGTGCAGGCGGCGACGTGCGCGGCGACGGTGTCGGCGTCGAGGTGCGCGGTGCCGGTGCCCCGGCCGTCGGCGTACGGCTCGTGCAGGCAGGCCGTGTGGGAGCCGAGCGAGCCGTCGACGAAGAGGTCCCCGGCCGCGCCGAGCGCGCCCAGCTCCCTGACCTTCGCCAACTGGTTCGCGGAGGTGAACGCCTCGGCCCAGTAGCCGACGACCCGGGGACCTGGCTCCTCGGCGGCGAGGCGCAGCAGCCCGGTCAGGTCCTCCTCGGACGAGATCCGCGGCCCCGCGCACTCGTGCACCGAACCGATGCCGAGCGAGGCCGCCCGGGCCAGCGCGGCGCGCTGCGCCTCGGTGCGCTGGGCGGGCGTGACGGCGGCGTGCGCCGTGGCGCGCACGGCGTGGTGGGCGTCGTCCGTCAAAGGCCCGTCGGGGGTGAAGCCGCGCAGGTCGCCCGCGTTGGGGACAAGGTCGAGGAGGGCGGTGGTGACCACCGCCGAGTGCACGTCGACCCGGGTGAGGTAGAGCGGCCGGCCGCCGGTGGCGGCGTCGAGCTCGGCCCGCGACGGCGGCCGGCCCTCGGGCCAGCGGGAGGCGTCCCAGCCGTGCCCGAGCAGGATCCGGTCGCCGGGGCGGGCGGTGGCGTACGCCCGCACGCGGTCCAGGGCCCCGGCGAGCGTCGCCGTCCCCGTGAGGTCGAGGCCGGTGAGGGCGAGACCGGTGGCGGTGGTGTGCACATGTGCGTCCGTGAACGCGGGGGTGACGAGGGCGCCCTGGAGGTCGATCACCTCGTCCACGCCGTCGGCGAAGGAGTCGGCGGCTCCTTCGGAGCCGACCCAGGCGATGTGGCTGCCTTCCACGACCATCGCGGTCGCGAAGGGGTCGGCGGGGCTGTGCACCTCGCCGTTGCGGAGGAGGGTGGTTCGGGGGCGCTCGCTCATGGGAACAGTGTGGCGTGGGGCGGGGGCGGGGAGTGCGCGGGGGTGGGTGGTGCCCCGGTCCCTCCCCCAGAGGGGGCACCCCCATTCACCGTTTCTTGCGGGGCGAGCCGCCGCGCCCCCGGGGCGGGCTGATTGCAGCCCGTCCGGCGCTTGAGGACGAGAGGCGAAGCCGCGATCAGCGGGGTCTGGGGCGCAGCCCCAGGAAACGGCGAAGTGGGGGTGCCCCCTCTGGGGGAGGGTCCGGGGCTCACCCCACCCGCGGCGGCCGCGCCTCGTAAGGCGTCGAGAGCACGATCGTCGTCCGCGTCGACACCCCCGCCAACGACCGGATCCGCGCCAGCAGATGCTCAAGCTCCAGCGGCGTGGCCACCCGCACTTTCAGGATGTAGTTCTCGTCCCCCGCGACGCTGTGGCACGCCTCGATCTCGGGGATCTCGGCCAGCCGGTCCGCGATGTCGTCCGGGGCGCTCGGGTCGAACGGCTTCACCGAGATGAAGGCGGTGAGCGGCAGTCCCACCGCCTCCGGGTCGACCACCGCCGCGTAACCGCGGATGACCCCGCGCTGTTCGAGCCGGCGCACCCGCTGGTGCACCGCCGAGGTGGACAGGCCGGTGGCCTTGCCCAGGTCGGTGTAGCTCATCCGCCCGTCCTTGACGAGCAGTTCCACGATCTCTTTGTCGAGCTCCTCCACACCGGTCAACCTACTGCGTCGCGTGGGCCCCGGCACAGTCGGCGCCCCCGCGGGCGCGCGGAACGCGTGACGAACGCCACAGTCCGCGCCCGTGTCCCCCCGGCGGGGGTGATTACCCCGGACCCTCGACGGGAAGTGCTTGCTGTGGCCGGGGCCGAGACGCCCCCGCCAGGCCCAGCCGAGGGGGAAACGAAGATCATGCCGAGCCTGGAACGCCTCGAAAACGACGGCGACAGCAGCCCGTACGGCCCCGACGAGCCGACGGAGCTCACCACGATGTTCCGGGTGACCTGCCCGGACTGCGCCCGCCCGATCGCCCTGCTGGCGGACGAGGACGAACTTCCGGAGCACGCTCTCTGCCCGTCCCCGTGGAATCCGTTCGGCCTCACGGTCTGCCCGGGTTCGGGGCGCGCCGTGGAGGACGCGGAGCCGACCGGGGAGGACGAGGGCGCGCTGGAACTGGACACGGCCCTGTTGCTCACCCTGCCGGAGAGCCTGGACTGGCGGAGGCAGCCGTTCTCGCACATCGGCGGGCCCGGCTCGCGGCCGGTGCGGGTGCCGGAGACGCGCGGGCGGGGCTGAGACGAGGCCCCGCGCTGTCGGGTCCCGTGCCGTCCCGCTCCTGGCACGGCACGGGACCGCCCGGGCGCCGGGGGCCGCCCGTCGCCGTCCGGGGGGGCAAGGGGCAACCGCGTACGCGCCGGGGTGACGGGGCGGGCGGAAGGCCGTCCCGCTCACCCCGTCGCATCCCGCCGCCGGCGTCGCTCTCGCTCGGGGCCGGCTAGCGCGACTCGGGTCCGGCGAGGTGCCGGGCGATCACCATCCGCTGGATCTGGTTCGTGCCCTCCACGATCTGGAGGACCTTCGCCTCGCGCATGTACCGCTCCGCGGGGAAGTCCGCGGTGTAGCCGTAGCCGCCCATGAGCTGTACGGCGTCGGTGGTGACGCGCATCGCCGCGTCGGTGCAGAAGAGCTTGGCCATGGCCGCCTGCCGGGAGAACGGCAGGCCCTGGTCGCGCAGTCGGGCGGCGGCGAGGTAGAGGGCCCGGCCGGCCTCGATCTGCGTGGCCATGTCGGCCAGCAGGAAGCGCAGCCCCTGGAAGTCCACGAGCGGGCGGCCGAACTGCCGCCGCCCGGCGACAAAGGTCAGCGCCTCGTCCAGGGCCGCCTGGGCGACGCCGACGGCGCAGGCCGCGATGCCCAGCCGGCCGGAGTCGAGGGCCGACAGGGCGACGGTGAAGCCCTGGCCCTCCTCACCGATGCGCCGCGCGTCCGCGATCCGTACGCCGTCGAGATGGAGTTGCGCGGTCGGCGACCCCTTCATGCCCATCTTGCGCTCGGGCGGGGCGGCCGTCAGCCCCGGGGCGTCGCCCGGCACGAGGAACGCGGTGATGCCGTGCGCGCCCTCGCCGCCCGTCCGGGCCAGGACGGTGTAGAAATCGGCGATCCCGCCGTGCGTGATCCACGCCTTGGTACCGGTGAGCACCCAGTCGTCGCCGTCCCGGACGGCACGGGTGCGCAGGGACGCGGCGTCGGAGCCGGACTGCGGCTCGGAGAGGCAGTAGGCGCCGAGCAGCCCGCCGCCGAGCATCGCGGGCAGGTGCTCCGCGCGCTGCTCCTTGGAGCCGTAGCCGGCGAGCGCGTGGCAGGCGAGGGAGTGGACGCTCACCCCGAGCCCCACCGTCAGCCGCGCGGCGGCCAGTTCCTCCAGGACCTGGAGGTAGACCTCGTACGGCTGGCCGCCGCCCCCGAACTCCTCCGGGTAGGCCAGACCGAGCAGTCCGGACGAGGACAGGAGCCGGAAGAGGTCCCTGGGGAAGTGCCCGGCCTCCTCTTCGGCCGCCGCCCGCGGGGTGATCTCCCGCTGCATCAGGTCGCGCACGAGCGCGAGCAGGTCCTTGGCTTCCTCGGTGGGCCACTGGCGCTCCACCGGCTGCGGGCCGTGGTCGGTCATGCGACGGCTCTCCTCCCTGTCGGGCGCTGCTGCGGCGGGGGCCTGGGTGTCGGCCGTACCGCCGGTAATGCCCAGTCGACAGTCCCGTGCCGGGTCGCGGAATGGGGGTGACCTGCGGCTGTGGCGCTTGGAGTATGCCTGATCGGGGGGACTCCGTCACGGGTTGACAGAACCAATCGGGCTGTGCGGCCGTGGCATTAACGGCGTTGCACCCCATATACCCCGGAGCGCCGGAAACTTCACCCGGGGTGGGCCGAATGGCCCGCCCGGGGCGCCGCCTCCCGCCCCTGGTGACGGCCTCGCGTCACAGTCGGGTTCGCTCCGGCGCCGGACACCCCGGCTCGTGTTCCTCGATCACCCGCAGAGCGTCCCCCAACGCCCGTACCAGCAGCCCGCACACCACCTCGCGGGGCAGCTCGCGGCGCGTGAGCCAGTCGAGTGTCACGCCTTCGACCGCCGACAGCCAGCCGACGAGGACCGTACGCGCCACGGGCGGGAGGTCGGCGCGCCCCCAGGCGGCCCGGGCCATCGCGGTCAGGAGTTCCTCGCGGACGCGGTCGCGGATCGCGAGGACGTCGGCGTCGAAGCCGACACCGCCGGTGGCGATGGTCCGGTAGGCGGCCTGGTGGTGCTGGGCGTAGCGCAGGTAGCCGTCGACGGTGTGGTGGACGCGCTCGACGGGCGGCAGGGCATGGGTGGACCGGGCGCGCCGGACCAGTTCGGCGACCGCGTCCTCGATGACGGCGAGGTAGTAGCCGCGCTTGCTGCTGAAGTAGTAGTAGATCAGGCCCTTGGCGACGCCCGCGTGCCGGGCGATGTCGTCCATGGACAGGGCGTCGTAGGACGTGTCGGCGAACAGTTTCCGTCCCACGGCGATGAGTTCGGCACGTCGCGCCTGTGCCCGCTCGCTTCCGCGCTGTTGACTATCGTTCAAAACCGGCCCTAGTCTCCAACTCCACGGGAACATCCGCAGTATGGCACCACCTGCACACCACGCACTTCCCTGAGTCGCGGGAGGAAGCAGTGAGCGGATCAGACCGAAACCTGCCGGAGGGCCGTACCGCCTGGAGACGGACCGCCCTGATCGCCCTGCCGGCGGTGATCGCGGTGGGCGTGATGGCCACGGGAATGGCGCAGGGAGTACTCGCGGCCTCGTTCGCCGTCTCCGGCACGCACTTCCAGGTGTCGTCCGGCAAGCTGACCAGCGACGGGCTCGCGTCGTACGTGGGCACCGACCGGTCCGTCGACGGCAAGGGGCATCCGGTGGCCCTGCTCGGCATCGGGAACGCCCGGCTGAGCGACATCTGCCAGGCCGCGTCCGTGCCGACGCCGCTCGGCAAGGTCACTTTCAAGCTCACGGCCGGCGGGCGGGCCGGCGAGGTGACGGCCAGTGACCTGGTCATCGACGGTGAGGACCTCGTCGGGGACGCGGAGTTCGGGACGGCGCAGATCGGCCGGGACGCGTCGACGCTCGACCGGGTGCCGGGTGTCAAGGGGGACGCCGGGGCGTTCGGGCTCCAGGCGGGCAAGGTCACGGTGGCGGGGGTCCGGTCGCACGCCTGGTCGGCCACCGGCGGGAACTTCCGGCTGAAGGGCCTCAAGCTCCAGGTGAACCTGGACGGCGACCAGTGCTTCTGAGGCACCCGGCGCTGCCACGGATCCCGAGGGTGCCGGACGGTCCGGTCCGGCGCCGCTTCCGGGCCTGGCGGCGGACCCGGCCCTTCTGGGCCGGCACCCTGCTCGTCCTCGGCGGGACCGAGCTGCTGGTGATCCCGTTGTCGCCGGTGACCGTGCTCGTCAGCCTCGGACTGGGCGGGCTGGCCGCGCTGGGCATCGGGCTGGCGCTGATCGCGGCGGGGCTGTTCCTGTGGTTCGTGCCGTCGGCACGGCACTACGTCAGCGTCAACGCCCTGATCCTGTCGGTGCTGTCGTTCGCCGCCACCAACCTGGGCGGGTTCCTGGTGGGCATGGCGCTCGGCATCGCGGGCAGCGCGATGGGTTTCGGCTGGACGCCACGGGGTGACCGCACGCTCGCCGTCGCGCTGCCGGCCGTACTGCTGACGGCGGTCCTGGCCGGGCCGGCGACGAGTCGGGCGGAGGCGGCGGATCGGGCAGGCGTGGCGGATCGGGCAGGCGTGGCGGATCGGGCAGGCGTGGCGGATCGGGCGGAGGCGGCGGACACGCCCCTCGGGCCGGGGCGGCCGGTCGGGGCGGCCACCCCTCCCGCGGCCGCCACTCCCCCGGCCGTCACCGCCTCCCGTTTCGCACCGCACGGCTTCACCCTCGCCGGGGTGGAGCGGCTCCCGACGGCCGAGGGCCGTCTGAAGGTGATCGTCCTGCGGATGCGGGCCGCGTCCCTGACCGACTACCGCCTGCGGACGCGCGACGGGCGGGGCGCCGACGGTCAACTCGCCTTGGGAGCACGTTCCTTGGAGTTACGCGGCGAGGTCACGCTCCACCTCACCCGGTTCCACGGCTGCCTGGAGGGCCTCGTCTGCCTCACCTTCTCCCCCGACACCCTCCCCGCTCCCCCGGTGATCCCGCCCTTCGTCTTCATGACGGACGTCACGGCGGAACAGGCCCTCGTCACGGCGGACACGATCACGGCGGACGGGCTGGAGCTGCGGGCGCTGCCGGGGGTCTGAGGCGGTCGGCGGAGGTTCTCGGGCGGCGCCCGCGCGGGCGCCGCCGCCGTGCGGGCGCCGCCGTGCGGTACCTCCGCCGGTGCCTTCCGTAAGTGATCATGCGTGGTGCACACTGCGAGCGCGGCCGAGGCCTTCGGCGGCGGCCGGACCGCCGCCGTCGCCGCACCCCTTCCGACGACTACCGAGGAACCCCGCATGCGCACCCTTATCAGCACCGCCTTCGTCTCCCTCGACGGCGTCGTGGAAGCCCCGGGCGGCGAGCCCGGTTACCGGAACGCGGGGTGGACCTTCAAGGACGTGGAGTTCCTTCCCGAGGCGTTCGACATCAAGGGCCGGGAGCAGCAGGAGGCCACCGCGATGCTGCTGGGCCGGACGAGCTACGAGGCGTTCGGCGCGGTGTGGCCGGACATGGCGGACTTCGCCGGTTACAAGCCGATGCCGAAGTACGTCGTCTCCACCACCCTCACCGAGGACGCCCTGGTGCCGGGCTGGGGCGAGACCACGATCCTGCGCTCCCTCGACGAGGTCGCCGCCCTCAAGGAGACCGAGGGCGGCCCGATCATCGTCCACGGCAGCGCCACCCTGAACCACGGTCTATCGGACGCCGGGCTGATCGACCGTTACCACCTGCTCGTCTTCCCGCTCCTGCTGGGCGCGGGCAAACGCCTCTTCAGCGCCACGGACAAGGACACGCAGAAGCTGCGGCTGGTCGAGCACGAGGCGTACGCCAACGGCCTGCAGAAGAACGTCTTCGACGTCGTCCACTGACCCGGCCCGCCCGCGCCTACGCTGGCCGGAACGCAGCCGTTCGTCAGGAGCACCAGGAGCAGGGAGCCGCGCATGACCACCACCGTTCCGCTTGACCTCGCCTTCTTCCGCCGCTTTCTCGACCGCGCCGTCGAGGTGGTCGTCGCCTCCGCCGACCGGCTGACCGATCTGGACGCCGCCATCGGGGACGCGGACCACGGCGCCAACCTCAGGCGGGGCTTCACCTCCGCCGCCGAAGCGGAGGCGGTGGCGGCGGCGGAGACCCCCGGGGCGCTGCTCACGGCCGTGGGCGCGCACCTGACGAATACGGTGGGCGGGGCGTCGGGTCCGCTGTTCGGCACGGTGTTCCGGCGGATGGGGAAGGTGCTGGGCGAGGACGCCGTGGTGGCTCCGGAGGCGTTGGGGCAGGGGCTGGCCGCCGCCGTGCGGAGTGTGCGCCGGCTGGGCGACTCGGCGCCCGGGGACGCCACGATGGTGGACGCCCTCCAGCCCGCCGCCGACGCCCTCGCCGCGGCCCTCGCCGAAGGCCGTGACGTGACGGCCGCCCTGCGGGCCGCCGCCCGGGCCGCCGTCGACGGCGCGGAGGCGACCGTTCCGCTCCGCGCGCGGCGGGGCCGGGCCAGCTACCTGGGCGAGCGGAGCGTCGGCCACCAGGATCCCGGAGCCGCCTCCTCCGCGCTGTTGGTCACGGCGCTGTACGAGGCCACCGACCCGGAGCTCGCCCCGCGGCGGCGGGAGGAACTGGCCGGGCGGCCGGCCGGCGCTGATACCGGTGCCGATACCGATGCCGGCGCCGATACCGATGCCGATGCCAGCGCCCCTGCCGGAGCGGTGTCCCCGGACGTGGACTCGGAAGGTTCCCGGAACGCCTCGCCCGGCACGGCTTCCGGCCGGGTCGGCGTCGTCCTCGTCTCCCACAGCCGGGAGCTGGCCGCCGCCACGGCCGGACTGGCCACGGCCCTGGTGGGGACCGGCGACCCGGCGCCCGTCGCGGTCGCCGGCGGGCTGCCCGACGGGGGCGTCGGGACGAGCGCCGAGCTGGTCCGGGCGGCGGTCGCGGAGGCCGGCGAAGGGGCCGGTGTGGTGGTGCTCTGCGACATGGGCAGCGCGGTCCTCACGGTGAAGTCCCTGCTGGGCGGGGGTGAACTGGCGGATGCCCGACTGGTGGACGCCCCGTTCGTGGAGGGCGCCGTCGCCGCCGCGGTGACGGCCTCGGCGGGCGGCGACCTCGCCGCCGTGCTGGCGGCGGCCGAGGACGCCCGTACCTACCGCAAGCTCTAGGAAGCGTCGGTTCTCACCGGCTGAAGAGTTCGAACGCGACCGCCGGCCGGCCGCCGAAGCGCTCCGCGACCGCCGCCATGTTGCCCTCCAGGAAGGTCCGGCAGTAGCGCTCCGGCTCCTCGTCCGTCAGCGCCTCGATGTACGTGCGGTGGCAGAGCAGCGACGCCACCGCGCGGTCGAGCCCGGCGCTCGCGTCCACCGCGTGGGTGGGCCGCGGCGAGCCGGCGACGGCCACGTAGCGCACCCCGTTCCACGGGGTCAGGCCCTCGTCGACGAGCTCGGGGAAGATCCAGCGGTTCCCCGCGTCGGCGACGGCGTCGAGGGTGGCGCGGCCGACGGCCCGGTGGTCGGGGGTGTTCCAGGCGACACCGCCCCAGGTGTCGTGGTGGTTGAGGGTGAGGACGAGCTCGGGGCGGTGACGGCGGACGGCGGCGGCGATGTCGCGGCGCAGCGGGATGCCGTACTCGATGACGCCGTCCGTGTGGTCGAGGAACTCGACGGTGTCCACGCCCACGGCGGCGGCGCTCTCCCGTTGTTCGCGTTCGCGCAGCGGCCCGGCCTCGGCGGGGCCGAGGGTGTCGATGCCCGCCTCGCCGCGCGTCGCGAGGAGGTAGGCGCAGGTGCGTCCCTCGTCGAGCCAGGTGGCGATGGCGGCGGAGGCCCCGTACTCGAGGTCGTCGGGGTGGGCGACGACCGCGAGGGCGCGTCGCCAGTCGGTGGGCATGGGCTGGAGCCGGTCGGGGGTGATGGTGGCGCGGTCGGGCATCGGTGGTCCTCACGGGTCGGGGTCGGGCGGCCGGTGACGCGTCCGTACCGGGGCCGGTGACACGTCCGTGCCGGAGGCCGGTGGTACGTCGGCAGCGGGCGGCCGGCGGCAGGTCGGTGTCGGACGGCCCGGGCCGGGTCGGCATCGGGCGGCCGATGATCATCCGCACCCTATGCCGCACATCTCCGTCCCCGCCGGGAACCCCACCGGCACGCGGGCCGACTACTGGTCAGGGCCCGCACCAGCGGTCCCCGCCCGAACGACCTCCTGGAGTGTTTCTCATGCGCCCTCGTGCGTGGTGCGGTGTGCTGGCCGCGGTGGCCCTGACGGCGACGGCCTGTGGCGGTGGCGGCGGCGGTAACGGCGAGGAGGCCGGGAAGGAGGGGGCGGCGGGCGGCTCGGGAGGCAAGGGCTTCCCCGTGACCGTCACCGACTGCGCGGGGTCGAAGACCACGTTCGGGTCGGCGCCGAAGAAGATCGTGACGAGCAACGCCGCGGCCCTGGAGCTGCTGCTGTGGCTGGGCGCGGGCGACCGGATCGCCGGTACGGGCTTCCCGCCCGGGAAGGGTGCCGTGCCGCCGCGGTTCGCGGACCAGGCGGCGAAGGTACCGGTGCTCGGCAGGACCGTGATCCCCAAGGAGAAGCTGCTGGCCTCGGGGGCGGACGTCTACATCGACTCCTTCTCCTCCATGAAGAACATGGGCGGCGCGGCCGACGCGCCGAAGCCGGAGGAGTTCAAGGCGGCCGGCATCAAGCACATCTTCCTCAAGTCCACGGCCTGCGCGTCCATGAACAAGGAGCCGCGCACCGACCTGTCGGGCATCGAGGCGGACATCGAGGAGCTGGGCCGGGTCACCGGCACCTCGGCGCGCGCCGCCGAACTGGTGGCGGACATGCGGAAGAAGACGGACGGCGTCCGGGACGCGCTGAAGGACGTGCCCGAGGACAAGCGGCCCTCGTACTTCCTCTTCGACTACGACGCCGGCACCAAGCAGCCCATGGCGGTGTGCAACCGGCAGGTCGCCAACGCCGTCATCACCCAGGGCGGGGGCCGCAACGTCTTCGCCGACTGCGACGGCGACTTCAAGCCCGTCGGCTGGGAGGACGTGGTGGCGAAGAATCCGGACTTCATCCAACTGGCCGTGCGCAACCGGGGCGGTGACGAGGCGAACCGCAAGGCGTTCGACGAGGCGGAGGGCTTCCTCAAGTCCTTCTCCGCGACGAAGGACCTCAAGGCCGTCAAGGAGGGCCGTTTCCTGCGCATCGGCTCCGAGCGGACGACGATCGCCGGCGTGCGCAGCGCGGACACCGTGCGGGAGATCGCGCACGTACTCCACCCGGACCGGGTCAAGTAGATGGCGACGCTCGCGGTGGCCGCGGAGGACCGGGAGACCGAGCGCGAGCCGCGCACGTTCCTGGTGGCCGGGGTCCTGACGGTCGTGCTGGTCGCGGCACTGGTGGCCTCGGTGTGTCTGGGGTCGACCCGGGTGCCGGTGGGTGACGTCTGGTCGGCGGTGGTGCGCGGGGTGACGGGCGACGACCTGGCGCCCGGCACCCACGACCTGATCGTGTGGCGGCTGCGGGTGCCGCGGGCGCTCCTGGCCGCGTTGGTCGGGGCGGGCCTGGGACTGGTCGGCACGGCCACCCAGGCGCTGGTCCGCAACCCGCTCGCCGACCCGTACCTGCTGGGCATCTCCAGCGGCGCGTCGCTGGGGGCGGTCGCCGCGATCGTCCTGGGCGCCGGGGCCGGCGGCGCGTTCGGCCTGGGCCTGTCGGCCGCCGCGTTCGCGGGGGCCCTGGCGTCCTTCGCCCTCGTGTGGGCGATGGCCCGGCGCGGCGGCGGCTTCTCGCCGTTGCGGCTGGTGCTGGCAGGGGTGGGCATCGGACAGTTCCTGTCCGGGTTCACCCACTACCTGGTGCTCCAGGCCGGGGACGACCAGCAGACGCACGGGGTGCTGTTCTGGCTGATGGGATCGCTGGGCGGCGCCCAGTGGTCGACGCTGACGGCGCCGCTGGTGGCCGTCGGGCTGGGGCTGGCCGCGCTGCTGGCCCGGGCCAGGGCGCTGGACGCGTTGCTGATGGGCGACGAGACGGCGGCCGGCCTGGGCGTCGACGTGGGCCGGCTGCGCCGCGAGTTGTTCGTGGTGACGAGTGTGCTGACCGGTGTACTGGTGTCGGTGTCGGGGGCGATCGGCTTCGTGGGCCTGATGGTGCCGCACGTGTGCCGGATGGTCGTCGGCGGCGCCCACCGCAGGCTGCTGCCGATCGCCGCCCTGTTCGGGGCCGTGCTGCTGGTGGTGGTCGACCTGGTGGCCCGGACGGCCCTGCCGGACCAGGAGCTGCCGGTGGGCGTCGTCACCGCCCTGGTCGGCGCCCCGACCCTGCTCTACCTGCTGGACCGCCGCCTGGAGAGGGGATGACCCGCGCATGCGCATCGCCATAGAGGAGCTGGAGGTCGTCCTCTCCGGGCGGACCATCGTCTCCGGCGTCCACCTGCTCGCCGAGGACGGCGAGATCGCGGGCCTGGTCGGCCCCAACGGCAGCGGCAAGTCCACCGTCCTGCGCACGGTCTACCGCTACCTCAAGCCGCACGCCGGGCGGGTGCTGGTCGGCGGTACGGACATCCGCTCCCTGTCCGCCCCCGAGGCCGCGCGACGCGTGGCGGCCCTCCCGCAGGAGCGCGGCAGCGACTTCGAACTGTCCGTCCGCGCGGTCGTGGCCATGGGCCGCACCCCCTACAAACGCGCCTTCGCGGGCGAGGACAGGACGGACGCGGAGGCGGTCGCCGCCGCGCTGGAACGGGTCGGGCTGGCCGGGGCCGGCGGCCGCTCCTTCTCCGCCCTCTCCGGCGGGGAGCGGCAGCGCGTGCTGCTGGCGCGGGCGCTCGCCCAGGATCCGCAGGTGCTCGTCCTGGACGAGCCGACGAATCATCTGGACGTCCGTCATCAGGTCGAACTGCTCGCCCTGCTGCGGGCTCAGCGGCGGACGACGCTGCTTTCCCTTCACGATCTGAATGCGGCGGCTTCGCTGTGCGACCGGTTGCACGTGCTGCACGAGGGGGCTGTGGTGGCTTCGGGGGCGCCGCGGGAGGTGTTGACGCCGGAGCTTTTGGCGGAGGTTTTCGGGGTGCGGGCCGCGGTGGTCGAGCATCCGTTGACGGGGGATCCGTTGATCGCTTTCGATCACCGGGAGGTGGCGGGGAGCGGCGGTGACGTACCGGTGATCGCCGCTTCCGCCGGGTGAGTTGCCCCTGACCCGCCCCTTCCCGTTTCTTGCGTGGGCTGCGCCCCCGCACCCCCGAAACCGCGCTCCGCGCGGTTGGGGTCCGGGGGCTTGTCCCCAGGAAACGGTGAATGGGGGTGCCCCCTCTGGGGGAGGGTCCGGGGCTCACCCCACGAAGTGGCTCGGCCTGCCGTCCCGCACCACCAGCCGCCCCACCCGCTCGGCTTCCTCCCGCCGCACAAGCCGAGCAACGCTTCCCTGGAGCAGAAGCACCGTATGCCACGGCGTGGCCCACGCATCGGACGTCTCCAGCAGCCGGATCCCGAACTTCTCCGCCCCCACCGCCTGCGGATGAATGGACAGCCGCACCTGCCGCGGAAAGTGCTCCGCGATCAGCTCGCCCCAGGCCCGGCTCCGGGCGATCACTTCGTACGCCCGAGCGCGGCAGTCCCGTTGCAGAGCCGACCGGCTGCCGTCGAAGTCCGCCGTGTCCTCGAAGAGGAAGCGGGTGATGCCCCGGTAGAGCCGGGCGGTCTCCTCGTCGGCGCGGACCAGAGCGCGCAGGTCGTCCATGGGCGGCGCGTACGCCTCGGTCACCAGGCGCCGCTTGGTGTCGTGGGAGGCGTCCCCGTGCACCGCCCGCAGGTCGAAGGTGTCCAGGTGCCGCAGCCCTTCGGCGTCGATCATGGCGCGCAGGGCGTCGCCGTACGCGTCGATGTGCTCGTCCGGGACGCGGATGACGTCGCCGAAGATGTGCCCGTCCGAGCAGATGACGATCCGGGCCCCGGGCTCGTAGACCTCGCCGACGCGCGCGCAGAGCCGGTCGAGGAAGGTCAGCGAGAGCCGTTCCCCCTCGTCGGGGAGGGGGCCCAGCACCTTGGCGGGGTTGGGCGACTTGCAGGGGAAACCGGGGAGGGTGAGGACGACGGGGTCGCCGGTGTCCGTGAACCGGCGGATCTGCCGGAGTGTCCCGGGGTGGTCGGCGGGGTCCTGTGACCCCGGTCCGGTCGTCCGGTGGTACGGCAGGAGGAGGCGCAGCACCTCGGTGGCGGTGTCGGTGATCACCGGCGCGATGTCGGTCGTCACGGTGCCGTCACCCCCCGCCCGTACGGGCAGCGCGGTGCGTCGTACGCCACCGGGAGCGTGGCCGTGCCGCGGCCGAGGACGGCGGGGATCCAGCGCAGCTCCTCGTCGGGGACGGCGAGCCGCAGGCCGGGCAGGCGGGCAAGCAAGGTGCCGAGGGCCACCTGGAGTTCGATCCGGGCGAGGGCCGCGCCGGGGCAGAAGTGGATTCCGTGTCCGAAGGCGAGGTGTGAGCCCTGGGCGCGGTCGAGGTCGAGGACGTCGGGGTCCGGGAAGCGTTCCGGATCGCGGCCGGCCGCGCAGAGGGAGACGATCACGGAGTCGCCGGCCGGGACGCGTACGCCGTGCAACTCGGCGTCCTCGGCGAGGAAGCGCCAGGTGGTGAGCTCGAACGCGCCGTCCAGGCGCAGCAGTTCCTCGACCGCGGCGGGCATCAGGTCCGGTTCGGCGCGCAGCCGTTCCAGGGCCTCGGGGTGGCGGAAGAGGCTGACGAGGGCGGTGGTGATCTGATTGGTCACCGGCTCCTGGCCGGCCACCAGGAGCTGGAAGATCATGGAGTCCAGCTCCTCGGGCGTCAGTTCGCCGGCGTCGCGGGCGGCGACCAGCCGGCTCAGCAGCCCGTCGTCGGGGGTGTCCCGCCGGTCGGCGACCACCTCGGCGATGTAGTCCTCCAGGCCGCGCAGCAGCGCCTCGTAGGCGGGGCGGCCGGGGTCGGCGGGGCCCACGGGGGCCACGACGCCGCCCCACTCGCGCCGGAAGCGGGCGGCGAGGTGCGGTGGCAGGCCGATGACCTCGGCCAGGACCAGGAAGGGGAAGCGGGCGGCGAACGTCCCGACCAGGTCGACCGCGTCGTCGTGCGGGCCGGTGGGCGTCGGGAGGCCGTCCACGAGCGCGTCCGCCAGTTCCTGGAAACGCGGGCGCAGCGCCTCGACGCGACGGGGGGCGAAGGCGTCCGTGATCAGCCGTCGCATGACGGTGTGCTTCGGGGGGTCCTGGTGGAGGAGGTGCACCTGGAGGCGGGAGTGCTGGGGCTCCGGCATGATCGAGGCGCGGGCGCGCCAGCTCTCGTTGCCCAGGGCGTGGTTCTTGCCCAGCCGGGGGTCGGCGAGGGTGCGCTGGGCGGCGGCGTATCCGGTGATTAGCCAGGCCGTCACACCGCTGGGGAAGACGACACGGTGGATCGGGCCGGCTTCGCGCATCCGCGCGTAGAGGGGGTAGGGGTCGCGCTTGTAGGCGGGGCCGGAGAGGGGTATGGGGGCGGGGGTGGGCACGTGCTTGGGCTCCTCGCGAATCTTGAACGCTGAGGAAGTCGGGTGTGAGGGGTGGTGAGTTCCCGTACGTTCGTACGGGTTTCCGTTCCCGCGGGACAGTGCCCCGGACCCGCCCCTTCCCGTCTCTCCCAGGGGCTGCCGTCCCCGCACCCCCCGAAGCGCCCTGCGGGCTCCCCCAGAGGAGGTGCCCCCGGTCCTCGACCGCCGGACGGGCTGTCTATCTCCAGGTAGTCGGCCGACCGGCCGGGGAAGTTCCCCGAAGCGGAAGGGACAATCCTCACGTGCCGCGTCGGCGCCTTCCGCTGCGGTGAGCGGCCTCCGGCATGTCACGATGCGGCGATGACCGCACGTCATTCCCTCAGTCCGTACAGTCTCCTGTCCGGCTTCGTCCTGCTGCTCGCGGCCCTGTTCGGGGTCGCCTACGCCGTCGGTTCGGCAGCCGGTCCCGTCTCCCCCGGCATGCACCGCACCGGCGGCGGGAGCGCGTCCGATCCAGGGTCCGGCCAGAACGGCGAGGGCGGCGGAGGCAACGGGGGCGGCGGCATGGACGGCATGCCCGGGATGGGGCACTGATGAGCGCGCCGACCGCCACCGCGTCCACCGCCGCCGAGACCGAGATCATCGTCGGCGGCATGACCTGCGCCGCGTGCGTCAACCGCGTCGAGAAGAAGCTCGGCAAGCTGGACGGCGTGACCGCCAGCGTCAACCTCGCGACGGGCCGGGCCCGCGTCAGCCACCCGGACGCCGTCACCGCCGAGGAGCTCATGGCGGTGGTGGAGGGCCTCGGCTTCACCGCCGCGCTGCCCCGGCCGAAGACGGAGGAAGCCCCGGAGGAGGAGCCCGGCGCCGGGTCGTCGCCCCTCGTCCGGCTGCTGGTCACCGCCGTGCTGTCCGTGCCGGTGCTGGTCCTGTCGATGGCCCCGGGTCTGCAGTTCCGCAACTGGCAGTGGCTGTGCTTCGCGCTCGCCACGCCCGTCGCCGCGTGGGGCGCCTGGCCGTTCCACTCCAAGGCGCTGCGCGGGCTGCGGGGGGCCGCGGCGACCATGGACACCCTGGTCTCCCTCGGTGTCCTCGCCTCCTACGCCTGGTCCGTCTACGCCTTGTTCTTCGGCGGTGCCGGGGATCCGGACATGCGGATGCCCTTCACGCTGTGGCCCGAGACCATGCCGGGCACGGCGGACGTCTACCTCGAAGCGGTCGTCGCCGTCCCGCTGTTCGTGCTGACCGGGCGGCTGCTGGAGTCCCGGGCCCGGGCCGGCACCGGCTCGGCGCTGCGGGCCCTCGCCTCCCTTGCCGCCAAGGACGTCGCCGTGCGGACGGCGGACGGCGCGGAACGCCGCATCCCTGTCGCCGAACTGCGCGTCGGCGACCGCTTCCTCGTCCGTCCCGGCGAGCGCGTCGCGACCGACGGGACGGTCGTGTCGGGTGCTTCGGCCCTGGACCTGTCCCTGGTGACGGGCGAGAGCGCGCCCGTGGACGTCACGCCCGGCACGGCCGTGATCGGCGGCGCCGTCAACTCCGGCGGGCTGCTGGAGGTACGGGCCGAGGCCGTCGGCGCGGACACCCAACTGGCCCGCATCACCCGGCTGGTGGAGGACGCGCAGGCGGGCAAGGCCCGGGTGCAGCGCCTCGCCGACGCCATCGCGGGCGTCTTCGTGCCGGCCGTGCTGGCGGTCGCGGTCACGGTCCTCGGGTTCTGGCTGGGCGCCGGCGCGTCCCCGCAGGCGGCGATCACCGCGGCCGTCGCCGTGCTCGTCGTCGCCTGCCCGTGCGCCCTGGGCCTGGCCACCCCGACCGCCCTGCTCGCGGCGACCGGCCGGGGTGCCGGCCTCGGCATCCTGGTCAGCGGCCCACAGGCGCTGGAGGGACTGCGGCGGGTGGACACGGTCGTGCTCGACAAGACCGGCACCCTGACCACCGGTTCGATGACGGTGACCGAGGTGACGGCCCGCGAGGGCGGTTGCGGTCCCGAGGCCGCGCTGCGGTACGCGGCGGCGACCGAGGCGGGATCCGAACACCCGGTGGGCCGGGCCGTGCACGCCCACGGGCTGGCGGAGGCGAACGGTCCGCTGCCTGCCGCCGAGGAGTTCACCGCCACGGCCGGTGTGGGCGTCCGGGCCGTGGTGGACGGCAAGCGCGTCGAGGTCGTACGGGCGGAAGCCGACGGGCTGCCCGACGCGCTCGCCGAGGCCGTGCGGCGCGCCGGGCGGGACGGCCGGACGGCCGTGGCCGTCCGGGTCGAGGGCGCCGTCGAGGCGGTGATCGCCCTCGGCGACACGGTCCGCGCCGGCAGCTACCGGGCCGTCGACCACCTCAAGCGGCTCGGCCTGCGGCCGGTGCTGGCCACCGGCGACGGCGAGGCCGCCGCCCGGTCCGTCGCCGCCGAACTGGGCATCGCCGAGGTGCACGCCAAGGTCACGCCGGAGGGCAAGGCGGAGCTCGTCCGCGCGCTGCGCGAGAAGGGCCACCGGGTCGCCGTCATCGGCGACGGCGTCAACGACACCGCCGCCCTGGCCGGCGCCGACCTCGGCATCGCCATGGGCAGCGGCACCGACGCGGCCATCGGCGCGGCCGACGTGACGCTGGTCCGCGAGGACATGGGCGCCCTGGCCGACGCCGTACGGCTCGCCCGCCGCACCTCCCTGACCGTGCGCGCCAACCTCGCCTGGGCCTTCGGCTACAACCTGGTGACCGTGCCGCTCGCCGCCGTGGGGCTGCTCAGCCCGATGGTCGCGGCGGCGGCGATGTCGGTCAGCTCCCTCCTCGTCGTCGGCAACAGCCTGCGGCTGCGCGGCTGGCAGCCGGCGTCCGCCCGTACGACCGCTTCCGCCCGCAAGGGCACTCCCCGTCCCCGGAAGGCCGTCGCATGAACAACCCCGTGGCCCAGGCCGCCAAGGCCGCGCTCGTCCCCGTCGCCGCCTGCGTGGTGACCCTCGGCGGCCTCGGCGCCTGGACGGCGTCCGGCGCGGCCGGCCGGCCCGCCGAGGTCGTCGCGGAGGACGCCCGCGTGCTCCTGCCCTTCGGCAGCGACGACACGGCCGCGTTCGTACGGCTCACCAACAAGGGCGACGAGGACGACGAACTCCTCTCCGTCACGGCCCCGTCGGCGGGCGGCGCCATGCTCGCCCGGACCGTCGTCAAGGACGGGGCGGGGAGCATGCGGATGCTCCGCTCGGTGACCGTGCCCGCCCGCGACGTCGTCGCGATGTCCCCGCACGGCACCGACATCATGGTCAGCCGCCCGCCCAGGCTCTCCGTCGGCGACCGGCTGCCCCTCGTCCTGCGGTTCCGCGAGAGCGGCACCGTGCGGGTGGACGCGGAGGTCGTCCGGGCGGGGAGCGGGGCCGTGCCCCGGAGGTGACCCGGCGGTCACCGGGCAGCCGCCCCGGCGGAATGTACGAACCGTGCGACAGGACCGCCGCCACCGGCTTGGGCCGCGTGGCGCGCGGGAACAACGCCTCCAAGGCGCCGCGCTCCGACGAGAGCGGGCAAGGGCGCCGAGGGGGATGTGATGGACATGCGGTTCGCGAGCGGTGCGCTGTGGTTCCTCCCCCTCTTCCTCCTCGCGGCCTTCCTGATGCTGCTGGCCCGGGGGTCGGGAAGGGGAGGAACGACTTCCGGTCTGAGCAGTCGGTCCGGGCCGTCCGGCCGGTCTGATCCGTCCGGTTGGTCCGGGCCGTCCGGTTGGCCCGGTCCGTCCGGGCCGTCCGGTGGCCGACGGGCCGGGGGGACCGACGCCTACGGGAGTGACGGAGGCGGTGCCGGGGCCGGCGCGGGTCCCTCCTGCGCTCCGGGGTGGGGCGTGGGAGGGGCGTGGGATGCGGGCGGTCATGGGGATGAAGGTGGCCACGGGTATGGAGGCGGCGGGCACGGTGGGCACGCTGACGTCGGTGGTGGCGGTTGGTTCGGCGGAGGCGGAGGAGACTGCGGCGGCGGTCTGACCGGGGGTGGCCTCGGCGGGGGTAGGGACTCCGGCGAGGGCGGCGGTTACTCGGGAGACGGGTCGGGCGGCTCGTCGTTCTAGCCGTTCCGGAAGGGGGCGGCCTGTCAGTCCGCCCCTTCCACCTCTGCCGCCTCTTCGGCCTCTCCGTCCCTCCCGCCTTTCCGCCTCTGCCCCCTCTGCCTTTCTGCCTGCCGCCCCAGGCTGAGCCGGGCTGAGCCGGGCTGAGCCGGGCGCCTCTACTCGCCCTGCATGAGCTGGATCAGGTTGCCGCAGGTGTCGTCCAGGACCGCGACCGTGACGGAGTCCATCTCCACCGGTTCCTGGGTGAAGCGCACCCCGAGCGCGCGCAGCCGCTCGAACTCCGCCCGCACGTCGTCCACGGCGAAGGAGGCGGCCGGGATGCCGTCCTGGAACAACGCCGTCTTGTAGGGCCCCACCGCCGGATGGCCGGAGGGCTCGAGCAGCAGTTCCGGCCCGTCGGGGTCCTCCGGCGAGACGACGGTCAGCCACCGGTCGGGGCCCGCCGGAACGTCGTGTTTCGTCACGAAGCCCAGCACGTCCCGGTAGAAACGCATGGCCTTCTCCTGGTCGTCGACGAAGACGCTGGTGAGGTGGATCTTCACGGGTGCTCCCCGGCGCGTCGGAATCCGGCCGCCGGCCCGACGCGCCCGGCGGGTTCGGTGCTCATCGGAATCGTGCCTCCGGCAGGGGGCCGTGGCACCGCGTTCCGGCAGGTCCACGGCTTCCGGCACGGCGGCTTCCAGGCTAGCGGGCACGGTTCCCGCCGCCCGCCCGTGGCAGCCGATCAGGCGAGCGGCCCGGGCAGGCGGCGCCCCGCGTCGCCGGACGCCCACGGCGGTGGCGGGCCGACGTCACGGCGGTGGCCGGTCGGAGCCGCGGCGGCGTCGCACCGCACTCACAGCGGCGGCGCACCGGCCCCGCCGCCCCGGAACACCTCCGAGACGGCGGGGCCGCCGGGCCGGGGCCATGGGCCGCCGGGCCGGGCGGAGCCCGCGAGGGCGGGTCAGCAGCCGGCCCCCGCCCCGGCCAGGACCGGCACCCTCGCGTTCCCCTCCCGTTCCGCCGTCTCCAACTGGTCGATCAGCGCCTCGCGCGCCCGCGCCACCCGTGAGCGGACCGTTCCGATCGGGCAGCCGGCGACCAGAGCCGCCTCGGCGTACGGCAGGCCGAGGAGCTGCGTCAGTACGAAGGCCTCGCGGCGCTCGTACGGCAGCCGGTCGAGGAGCTGCGACAGCGCGACGCCCTCGTCGAAGCCGGGCAGGACCGCGGACTGGGTGCGCTCCGCCGCCGACTGCCAGTCGTCCGTGTCCGACAGCCGCGGCCGGGCCGCGAGGAAGCGGAGCCGGTCCACGACCGTGCGCCGGGCGATGGAGAGCAGCCAGGTGCGGGCGGAGGACCGCCCTTCGAAGCGCGGCAGCGAGCGCAGGGCGCGCAGGTACGTCTCCTGTACCAGGTCGTCGGCGCCCTGCGGGTCGTTGCTCAGCCGGGCCACGTACCGGCGGACGTCGGTCTGCGTGGCACGGATGAACCGTTCCACCGCGTCGGCGTCGCCGCCCCTGGCGGCCAGCGCCCAGGCGGTCACCGTCTCGTCGTCACGCACGGCGGCCTCCCGCGCGGGGGGCGGTGGACCGGCGCTCCGCGGCGCCGGGGACGATGGCCGGGTGCATTGCAGCGACGTACGTACCGCCCTGTCCGCGCGCATCGACGGCGAGGCACCCCCGCCGGGCGTCAGCGGCGTGGTGCTGGAGGCGCATGTGCGCGGTTGTGCGGACTGTCACCGGTGGGACGAGCGGGCCCGTCGGCTGAAAATGCTGGCCGCACGGCTGGGGGTCGGCTGAAAGGTGCCGGCCATGCGGCTCCCGGTCGACTGAACGGTGCCGGCGGCACGGCTCGGTGGTGGCTGGGCGGGTCCCGTTCGGCGCGGTGGCCGAAGGGGGGACGTGCCGGGGCGGCGCGTCCTGGTTGCGGGCAGGGGTCATTGCCCGGGGTCCTTCCTGGAATCCGGGCGTCCGGCCGCGCGGCGGCGGACGGCCCGGGAACGTTTCACGGCCTGTCCGGCGGCCGTCGGCGGAAGCACCCCGAGGAGTCCGCGCGGGGGGACCGGGCGGACTCGGGTGACCGGGGGTTCAGCGGCCGACGGCGAGTACGGCCGGGGGTCCCCGGGTGATCAGCGCGTACGCGTACAGCAGGCGGCGCAGCCGCTGCGCCGGACGGCCCAGGCCGGCGCGGACGCGCGGGGGCCGCGGGCCGGGGACCGGGCCCCCGAAGAGGAGGAGCAGGGGGGCGACGAGGCGGGCGCCCACGGCCCGTCCGAGCCGGAAGGCGGCCTGTTCGCCGCCGGACAGCCAGAGGCCGCAGATCAGGGCGACGAGCAGGTGCGCGGACCACATGCCGAGGGGGCCGTGGAGCCCATGGATGCCCATCATGTCCATGTGCATGCCGTGCATGCCGGGCATGCCCTGCATGGCGGCCGTGCCGTCCACACCGTCCATGCCGGCGCCCGTGGACAGGCCACCGGACGACGGCGTGCCGCTCGTCCCCGGGCCGCCCGTGAACATGCCGCCCATCGCCGGGCCGCCCGCCTCGCCGGCGCTTCCGCCGGAGGCCCCCGACGGGACGGCCCCGCAGGTCAGCCGGGACAGGAAGCCGGGCGACGGCAGCGCGCCGGAGCCGTGGCCCACGGCGCTCCCCGGGTGGGCCCCCGCCTCGGAGACCTGCTGGGCCAGGGTGAAGAAGAAGTGCAGCGCCGTCTGCGCGCCGACGGTGGCGAGGGTGATCAGCAGCGGCCCGCGTTCGCGTCCGGCGAGGAACCAGGCGCAGCCGCCCGTACCGGACAGCGCGGCGGCGATCGCCCACCACGGGACGTCGGTCCCGGACATGAGCGCGTGGCCGAGCGCGGCGAGCAGCACGCAGACCGCCGCGAACGTCGCGGCCCGCAGTGCGCGCGGTGCCTGCCCCGCCTGCTGTGCTGCACTCATGACGTGCACATCGTTGCACCCGCGCCGCGCGACGCGACGGCGGGGTGCGCATGTTCGCGCGTCCGGTTCCCTCGTCCGCCGCCCCGGGCCGCTCCCCCGTCGCGCGTGTCCCCCTGTCCCCGTCCGGGCGCGGCTCCGCCCCGTACCGTCCGCCCGGCGGTACGGGGCGGCGGGCCGCCGGCTCGGGGGGACGACCGGCAGTCCTGTCCCGTCGCGCCTAGTGGGACTCGCACGGTCAGTGTCGTACGGCGGGCGGACGGCTCGGAACGTGTGCGGGGGTCGGTTTGGGGTGCGCGGATCACACCCCGTGTGGAAGCCAGGGTTCCGGTTGATGGGCGGGGTGGGTGTGCCGCGGGCTCACCGGGCGGAACCCCGCCTAGGGGCCGCCCACTGCACACCGCCTGCCTACCGGCCGGCCCGTCACGGCTGCGCGGGCCGCTCCGCCTCCGCACCCGCGTCCGCCGCACCGGCCTTCGCGGCCTTGCCGTCCTTCTCCGTCGCGGTGCCGCGCTTCTCCGTCCGCGTGCGACCCGCCGGGCGCCCCGCCGCGCCCCCACCGGCGGCGGACCGCTTGTGGCGGCGCCGGCTCGGCAGCCACGCCACGCTGTCGTCGTCGCCGACGAACCGTCCGAGCGCCCCCTTGATCACCGAGAGGGCGGCGGGCAGGGCCGCGATGGCGGCGGCCTTCAGTGCGGAGACGTCGGTCAGGTCGAACCCGTCGGCGATGAGCAGGCCGAGGAAGGTGGTCAGGTAGGCGGCGATGGTGCGTTCGGCTATGTCGGCGAGCACCTTCTTGTTCATGGGTCCGTCCGTTCCGTTCGGGTCCGCGCGCAGACGTGGGGGGAGAGAGAAGGAGAAGGGGCGAGGCGGAGCCGGAAGCACCACCCCGCCCACCGCTCTGATGATGTGTACACCACACCAACGGGGCCTACCGCAAGCGGCGGGTGGGTAGCGATCCGGCGACGCCGCCCGTGACGGCATGGGCGGCCCACGCCAAGGAGGTCGGCCGCATGGCCCGTTACGCGTCCCCCGGCTCGCCCGACGCCCTCGTCTCGTACCGCCCGCGCTACGACCACTGGATCGGCGGCGAGTACCGTCCGCCCGCCCGGGGCGACTACTTCGAGAACCCGACGCCGGTGAACGGCGAGCCCTTCACCGAGATCGCGCGGGGCACCGCCGAGGACGTCGAGCGCGCCCTGGACGCCGCCCACGCGGCGGCCCCCGCCTGGGGCCGGACCGCCCCGGCCGAACGCGCGGCGGTGCTGCTGCGGATCGCCGACCGCATGGAGGAACACCTGGAGGCGCTGGCCGTCGCCGAGTCCTGGGAGAACGGCAAACCCGTCCGCGAGACGCTGGCCGCCGACATACCGCTGGCCGTGGACCACTTCCGTTACTTCGCGGGCGCGTTACGCGCCCAGGAGGGCACGCTGTCCGAGCTGGACGAGGACACCGTCGCGTACCACTTCCACGAGCCGCTCGGCGTCGTCGCCCAGATCATCCCGTGGAACTTCCCCCTCCTGATGGCCGCCTGGAAGCTGGCCCCTGCCCTCGCCGCCGGCAACGCGGTCGTCCTCAAGCCGGCCGAACAGACGCCGGCGTCGATCCACGTCTGGCTGGACCTGATCGCCGACCTCCTGCCGCCGGGCGTACTCAACATCGTCAACGGCTTCGGGGTGGAGGCCGGCAAGCCGCTGGCGTGCAGCCCGCGCGTCGCCAAGATCGCGTTCACCGGCGAGACCACGACCGGCCGCCTGATCATGCAGTACGCCTCCGAGAACCTGCGCCCGGTCACTCTCGAACTGGGCGGCAAAAGCCCCAACATCTTCTTCGACGACGTCTCCGCCGCCGACGACGACTTCCGCGACAAGGCCCTCGAGGGCTTCACCATGTTCGCCCTCAACCAGGGCGAGGTCTGCACCTGCCCGTCCCGCGCCCTCATCCAGCGCGGCCACTACGCGGACTTCCTCGCCGCCGGCATCGCCCGCACCGAGGCGATCGTCCCCGGCCACCCACTGGACACCGCCACCATGATCGGCGCCCAGGCCTCCAACGACCAACTGGAAAAGATCCTCTCCTACTTCGACATCGGCAGACAGGAAGGCGCCCGCGTCCTCACCGGCGGCCGGCGCGCCGAGCCCGGCGGCGAACTCAAGGGCGGCTACTACGTCGAGCCCACCATCTTCGAGGGCACCAACCGCATGCGCATCTTCCAGGAGGAGATCTTCGGCCCCGTCGTCGCCGTCACCCCCTTCACCGACTTCGACGACGCCATGACCCTCGCCAACGACACCCTCTACGGCCTCGGCGCCGGCGTCTGGACCCGCGACGGCACCACCGCCTACCGCGCCGGCCGCGCCCTCCGGGCAGGCCGCGTCTGGACCAACTGCTACCACCAGTACCCGGCCGCGGCCGCCTTCGGCGGCTACAAACAATCGGGCATCGGCCGCGAGGGCCACCGCATGGCGCTGGACCACTACCAACAGACCAAAAACCTTCTCGTCTCGTACTCGCCGAAGAAGCTCGGCTTCTTCTAGGGGCACAAGAAAAGGCGCCTGACCTGGACTTTTGTCCGCCAGGCGCCTTCCGTTAACCCCGCTCGGGGCAAGGCCCGGTTTGCGTTGCAACTCCCAGTTCCTCCCACTGCTATCCCGTTCCTGACCAGCGCTTCCGGACCAGTCACGGACCAAAACCCCGTTCACCTCGCAGGCGACGAGCCCTGGCTGACACGGTCCCACTCCTCCAGGGACTGCTCGATGAGGCGGTTGGCCTGCTCCCGGACGCCGTCCAGGAACTTGGCGTAGTGACGGAAGAGGACCTCGATGTTCTGACCCGCGCGGCGAGCGCATTCGGCCGGATCCACACCGGAGTGCAGCCAAAACGAGATCCCGGCATGCCGGAGATCGTAGGGGCGCTTGGCCAATTTGGAGGCAAGCTCCGTCCGCGTCAGTACGTGCTTCCGCGCTCGCGACCACGTCGTGCCGTACGCAGCCGCGTCCACGTAATTGCCCGCCTGGTTTCGGAACAACCGACCGTCCGGCGCTACGCCGAACCGTTCGATGTGAGCTCGGAGCATGCGCACGAATTGCGGCGGGATGGGTACGGGCCTGGTTGCGGTCTCCGCGCGGCGCTTCAGCGAGTGCACCTCGTGCACGGAACCGTCGTCCGTCCACTCCTTGCCCGCGATGACGACGCCGCGCGACAGGTTGAGCATCCCCCACCCAGCCTCAGGCAGATGGCACTGGTCGACGCGAAGGTGGATGACCTCCGCCGGTCGCATCGCCGCGTAGTACATGCATCCGAAGAACGCCTCTAGGTGGGGGCCTCGCCCACGCTGCTGCGCAACGGCCGCCAGCAGGCGTGCCACTTGGAGCGGGTTGGGAACGGCAGACGGGTCCACTTCGTCGCTGACCGCCGGAGCGTTCCACCTGAGACCGTTGAGAGGGTTCTCTGCGAAGTAACCCTTCTCTACCGCGGTGTTGAGTACTTCACTCAACGCAGCCCTCTTGCGCCGCGCCGTCTTGGCCGCAGCCGCTTTGCCGTCCAACTTGCGGCACAGAGCATCGAGCGCGCGCCGCACTACATCGGCTTCCGCAAGAGCGCTGACAGGCAGGGAGTTTCGCTGCATCCAGTCGAGGGCCTTACGCCACTCCTCGGGCGGCTCTTGGGCCCACGCGTTCTTGTTGAATGCCCACGAGTACAAGGCACGACGCAGCACCCGCGGCTCCGGATAGCCTGCGCCGGGGCGCACCAAGGCAGGCGTGATCGTGGCGAATGCGTCAGCCAGCGTGCGGCGGGTGTTTCCCGGCGTGCGGTCCCACCGCTGGTCAAGGTATTCGTGGACTAGGTCATACCACGTCGTCCGTTGTTTGATGGCTCGCAGCTCGGACGCCGGTAGACCCGTATGCTCGTCGAAAGGCTCACCGTCACGCGCCGCCGTCATAAGCTTTGATCGTCTGCTGTCGGCGAGCCCGAAGGTTATGAATGATTCGGATTTTTCACGCCCATTAACCGTCCACCGGACCATGTACGGCTTGCGTCGATCAAGGCGCTCGCGTATGTCCCAGAAGCGGACGTTGTAACTCATCGCCAAGCGTCAGAATCTTTCTCGCACATATCCCACCAGGCGTCCAGGTCACTTCTGCGGCATCGCAGTTCACCGTTCGGCAGCTTGACCATGCGTGGCGCCAACCCACGGGCGCGTAGCCGGTAGAACGCGGACGGACTCATGCGGATTTCCGCAAGCACTTCTGCAAGTTTCAGGGCAGGCGGACGCGCCATTGACTTTCATCTTTCGGTTGGAGCTGTCGCAGGACATGGGAGGCAGCCGAATGCCGGTCAGGCAGATCTCTTGCGACCTTCGGCCCATGGCTTGCATGCCGCGGAGGCGAAGGCACGGAAGACGCCCGCCAGGCTTCGCCGGAAGAGGGAACCACCACCATCGACTATCAGCGCAGACCGCCGCCCTTTGACCTCCTTAGCGGCTGTGGCGGCTCGGCCTGCTGTCCGCGCGACTCCACCGCCAAGCACAGCCACACGCGAACAACATCAATGGTCCGGAGGAGTCCCGATTTCCCCAACCGGGGATCGTCGGCTATGTAACGCTCGCGGACAGAGACCGGGTGGTCAGGCACGCGACTTGCTTCTCTCCTCTGGACAGCGGAACTCCTCCTGGCGTGGACTTGGCGCGGCAACATACCGGTGCCACCGTGTCTGGTTTTCCGGTGGCGTTGTACGTTGACATGAGCCAGGTCGATGTTCCAGTCCTGCGGGAGCCCTTTCTCCTCTGCCGTGAGCGAACCCGCCTCCCGAGGATGTTCCGCGAAGACTTTTCGGCAGTGATCGAGGGACACGACATTACGCGTCCTATATAAATCACTCGGTGAAATAGCTTTGCCGGAGCACCGGAGTTCGTGCCACGGCTGACGCCCGGCATCGCGGGCCCTGTCCGCCACCGCGACCCGCACCTCGCCGACGCGAGCCACGAGTCACCCGAATCTCCGTGCCCCTCTCTGAGCGGTCCTCGCGCGCCGAAGGCAGGCTCGTCAGCCGACGGGCAGTCGAGCGAGACGCCTGGCGTGGGAGGTGCCGGAGGACTCCCAGCGCGGCACCACGGCCAGCGCGCGGCGGATCACCTACAAGCTGGGCCCGGTCAGACCCGCAGCCCGGTGCGGCACCGACCCCGGCCGGGCGGAACCCGCCACCCCGGCCGGTGCCGGCCCTCCGGTGACAGGGCCTGGCGATGTCTCCACTGCGGCGCGAACGGCAGGTTGTCCGTTGCCGCTACGGGGCAGGGTTAATGGTCGAAGACCGGTCCGAGCGACTGTGTCTCGTTCGGACCGGTCATTTCTCACTGCTACCAGCAGGTATTTGCTGATCATTTGGGGGGTTCCCTTCCCCGGCGGTGCAGCCGAGGAAGGAGAGCCACTCATTGGGGCGGATTCGCAGAACGGGGCCATCGGGGAGCGTGGAGTCCCGAACAGCGATGCTACCGGCGACCGTGGCAGCTTCGACGCATGCTCCGTTGCCTGGCGCGGTAGCCCTCACGACAGACGGGACGTGGCCAGGATGCAGGCCCCGGTGGCGGCGACGACCTCGACGGGGTCTCCGGTGTCGAAGGAGACGTGGTGGCCGGGCATCTGCGCAGTCCCGGTGACGGACAGCCTCCAGCCCTCGCCGTCGCTTTCGGGTCGGCCAGCGGGGAACCAGCCGAGGTAGAAGCGGCCGTCCTTGCTGCCGACACTCCAGCAGCGGTTCGTGCCCTGAGCTGCGTTACTGGTAGTGGCACTGGCTGGCGGCGGCTTGGCGGTGTCTTCTCCAGGCTGACCACTTCAGTGCGTCGGTTACGCAGTCGTGGTCGGCTCGGGGGCGGAGCAGGAGAGTGTTCAGGAGTCGCCGGATCTCCGCCACGGCGAGTGGGATGAGGACTATCTTGCCGCTCTCGCCCTGCCGCGTGCCGTGGTCAAGTGGGTGCCCAAGCTTGTTGTCATCCACGGGGCGACCGCTGCTGTCACCCGCGAAGGTGGCTACCGCTGCGAGTTCGCGCTGCACCAGCGTGCCCTGGTCAGTCTGGTCCATCGGCGCCGTCACGACGCCTTCGCGCAGATCGCCGCTGGCCACAGCGTCTCCACGGCCACCGCACCGCGCAGCCGTCGTCGTCCTGCTCGCCGACCGGGCACCCAGGACCCTGCTTGCGCTGCATGAAGCTGGCCTCGACCACGTGATGCTCGACGGCACCCTGGCGGAATGCGACCGAGCGGGTGGCAACCGGTCCGACTACTTCCGCAAGCGCCGCCGACATGGAGTGAACGTCCAGGTCGTGATTGGGCCGGCCGGACGTCTGCGGTGCATTTAACCCACACTGCTTGAACGCGTGCATGACCTGATCACCGCCCCTGCCCCCCCGGGGGGGGCGGTTCGTGGGTGACGACACCCCTGCGGCGCCCTCCCTCCACCGACCTGTCGCCGACCCGGCGCACGGTGAACCACACTCCGCATCCCGAGCGCCAGTGGAACTGGGCGTGACCGCCTGAAATCCTGGCGCGTCTTCCAACCGTCCCGGTGCGGCCCGAATCGCATGTCGTCCACCGCCGCGTCCGTCCTCGCTCTGTAACGGCAACGCCAAAGGATTCCACTGCACGCTCGGGCAAGGCGAGGGACGAAGCGAATGGGCCTGGTCTGACTGGATGTCCTGTCAGACCAGGCACCGGCAGATCAGAGGGTGCGCACGGGCGGTCGGCAGCCGCAGTCCATGAGACGAGTGTGGCACGAGCCGTATGTAACGGCCCACGGGTAGCCGTTGCCGTAGCCGTATGAGCCGTAGAGGTCCCAACCGCCCGGGTACAGGTTGTCCCGGCACGGTCCCGGTACGGGCGCCGCGTAGGTGGCGTGGTGGCCCTGAAGAGGTGCTGGTGCAGCGCTTGCGGCGGTGGGAGAGAGAAAAGCAGCCGCTACAACAGCGATACCTGCCAGATGCAGGCGTCGAGCGAAGTGGCGCATGTGGAGCTCCTTTTCGCGCAGTCGAGTCGGCAAGTCGCCGTGGACGGTCAGGTGATGTTCGTGTCGCTGGTTTCGTTGCCGCCGCTTTGAGGCTGCACGATCGGCTTCACCGGCTTGACGATGCGCAGTTCGTGCTCGTGCCGGGGCAGGGGCGGGAGCAGGGGGGGTGTGTTGTCCTGCTGGAACCTGACGCGCACGAGGGTGCGCATGGACGGAACGCGGTACCACTGGGCGTTCTTGTCGCTGAGCTGGACGTCGGCTTTCCAAGTGCTGCCTACGGCGGGGCACTTGACGGTGACCTTTTTGGTGGCGGACCGGGTGTAGGGGTAGCTGGGGTCGTTGCGGTGTTCCTGGCGAACCGAGACGGAGATCGTCGCGTTGTCCCCCGCGTCGCCACAGGCGTAACGCCCCGAGACCCGAAGGGTGCGTGCGTCGGTCAAGTCGGCGATGGGGTATACCGAGACGCCGCTCGCGACGAGGTACTCCCCGTGCCGCAGAGGGTAGATGAGCCCGTCGCCGTCATCGGCGTGAGCGCCATAGGTACCTGCCAGAGTGAGGCAGGCTGCCAGGAGTGCCGCTGGTCCAGCGGCGTTTCTCAGGAAAGACATTGTTCTCCCGTGACGACAGCCAGTGGTGCCGGAACCGCCACTTTGACAGTTCGACGGTATGACGGTCACAGTTCGAGATACAAACCACCCGTTCGTGTGTTCCTCGTATTACCGCCATGGCGTGAAGTCACACGAACGAGGGGGCACTCCCCCCTTGCGGGCCGCGAATGGGTTAAGTAAGTTTTTCGGAGTTCCGTATGGGACTTTCCTAACCGCATGCTGCCGGGATAGCGACCGGCTGCAAATCGGAAAGAAGCTGATGAGATGGTGAACTTCAGGCGTTCCCTGGCTATGCTCGCGACGTGCGGTGTTCTGACCGTGGGCATGGCAACCGGCTCTGTCGGCACCGCAGCGGCAGACGACAAGCCGCTGTGCGCGGGTACGACGCCCGCGCCCAGCGACAACCCCGTCAAGGGAGCGACCAATACCGTCAAGGGGCTTGTCCCGAGCGGAGTGGTGAATTGCCTTTACGAGTCGGTCGCCAAGACGATCGCACCCAAGTCCCCGGACGAGTAGAAAACCGGGACTGCAAGACTTTTTGCAGCGACAAACGGCTGCGGCCCCCGTGGACTTTCACGGGGGCCGCAGCCGCACTCAGCTCACCTCGATGCCGGCCTTCTTCAGCACGGCGGCCAGGTCCTGGAGCTTCTTCGTCTCGAACTTGAGAATGTGCTCTTCTCCGTTCCCTTGGGTGTAGACGTCCTTGACGCGCTTCGCGTACTCCTCCTGGTACTTCTGTTCAGCTTTTCGATTGTCGCTCCGTGCATCCGGATTGGTGCACTTGGCCAGCCGCACACCCTCCTTGGGGTTCTTCTCGTACTTGCCTTTCACTTCGTCGCCGTATTGCCCCTGGGCCGCTTTGTTGCTGAGGTACTTCTGCACCTCGTAGTAAACCCCGTTTTCCGAGCGGTCCTCGTAAACGGACCGGGCGGCCACC
This sequence comes from Streptomyces sp. NPDC052910, assembly GCF_055585605.1. Lineage (NCBI taxonomy): Bacteria > Bacillati > Actinomycetota > Actinomycetes > Kitasatosporales > Streptomycetaceae > Streptomyces > Streptomyces sp. NPDC052910. The sequence continues at coordinate 558,571 of NZ_JBVJJR010000004.1, read as the reverse complement.
TTGTCCCATGCGTCGTTGTCGATCGGCTTTTCTGTCTTGCAGTAGCCCTCGAGTACACGGAGGGCGAAATCCTGCTTCTCGTCGGAATCGAGAGGAGTGATGTCGCTGAAGGAGACACCTCCGAGGTCGTTACGCTTTTTTGTCTCGGTGTCTTCCGCAGCGTGGGCCAGTGAACCGATGGCAGCCACACCGCAAACGGCCACGGCGACAGCAACCAGCCGGAGCCGGCCGATGGATTGGGAAAGCAATTGCCCACCTTTCATCGAGCGAAGGACGTAGTGTGCAACGCTGATATCTTGCGCTCATATTTCTCCAGGAAACACTCATCTCGACAATGGCATCCGAAAAGGGGATCGCCGGATCATATGTCCGGGTGTGGTGAGAGGTGTGCCGTCGAGCCTTCCCTGGCATGCGTGTCCGGCCCACTACAAGCGGTGTCCACCGAACCCGCGACTTGGCGGGAAGAACGGGACCCCAGCCGACAGCGCAGAGCGTGCGTCCGCCGCCCGCACTGTCCTCGGCACCCCATTTACCAGACCAGCGTCAAGGGCATGTAGCGGCCCACCCATAGGGTTCGTCAACCGGCCTCGGGGTGACGACTATGGTTCGTTCGCTTGCAGGTGATGGGCAGTCGGGTGGGCGATCACGCCGATCACGAGCGTGGCGTCGCCCAGAAGAGCGGTAATCCTCAACGCTAGGACGGCCGTTCGTTTGTTTGCGACGTCATTAGCGCAGGCAAACAGTGCATGTTCACCGGCAACGGCGCGCTCCGACCGGGGCCCATCAGCTTGTTTGACCGACCACTGGTCCGGCTGGTAATTCTCCTGGTGTAGGGCTGGGCCCGTGCCATCCAGCCGCTTGTGAGCACGGGCCCCTCCCGCAGGACCACTTTGTCATGCACGGGACCCTCGTATGTTCTGGCTGTCAGGGCCGGCTCTAGCACTCCAGCCGGAGTTCGCTATTTTGGCTGGTCTCTTCCTTGATGAGGACTACGGGGGTGCCGGGACCGTTTCTGCGGCCCTCCTTCCGCCTCTGCAGCAGCGCAGGCTGGACTACGCGCACAGGCTGCTCGGTCCTCTCCGCCGGAAGAACGGCTGGTAGCCGCCCGCGTGTGCTGGCCACAACGCACCGGCGGGCCTGAAGCACCTGCTGGACCGAGCCCTGCGGGGCGGAAAAGGTTCGTGCTTACCCGCAGGGATCCGTGGTCGAGCAGCCCGCGACCCCGAGGGTGCTTTGATCATCCACAAGGCTGACTCGCTGGTGGGGGCACCGCTTTGGCCGGAGTGCGCCGATACCTGGACAGAGGACGGGCTTACAGCGCTACGGGGTCACTGCGTAAGCGTCTTCACTGGAACGAGCACTGGCGCGAAGGGAGTTGCACTTCCCGAGAAACTGGGCTCCCACCGCGGCCGGCGTCGAGCAGTAAGAGGGCCCGATCACCGGACGTTCGTCCCTAGGTCGAGCTTATTCGTGCTCTGGTCACCAGGGCACTGTCGCGGATCCTTGCAGGTGCACAAAGCCGGTGCTCGTGGGACTGTCGGGCCGGGCGAGCCATCGTGGCCAGACGGCGTGGCAACCAAGGCAGAGTTCGGCATGTTCCTGTCCGATTCCACCACGTCCGGCGTGCGAACCCTCCGCGCTCCCGCACCATTCCCAACAAGTGCATCTGTCGAGTGTCCCAAGGGCGTGTTCCGCCTTCGTGTCTGCTCGGCATGGAGGCAGTGGGCGACTAGAAAATTTATTCGCCATGTCCCGATATCGAGTGATTGTGCCGGTGGGGCATTTTGGCGCGAGGTGAGGTGGACATGACCTTATGTGCAGGGGTGGGATCCTTCATCGGATGGCGGGGTGGGCATGGGTTCGTTGTCAGGCGCGAGCGGAGTGGCTGGGGACAGGACCCGGGCCGTGGCGGCGGAGGACGGCACGCGCGATGTGATCGCGGTAGTAGGGGCGGGGCTGCGGATGCCCGGAGGCATCAACTCATTGGCAGACCTGTGGGCAGTTCTGGTCGACGGTCGGGACGTGGTGGGTGAGGTTCCGGCAGACCGGTTCGATGCCCGCCGCTTCTGCACGGCCGGGGAACCTCGGCCGGGACGGTCATACACGGCGGCCGGAGGATTCCTCGAAGACGTGACCGGCTTCGATGCCGAGTTCTTCGGCATGGCGCCGCGGGAGGCCGCGCGCGTGGATCCACAGCAGCGATTGGTTTTGGAATGCGTGGTGGAGGCCTTCGACGACGCGGGGATCGACCCGGGTCGCCTGGCCGGCGGGGACACGGCCGTGGTGATCGGGGTGTCCTCGCACGACTTTGCCGACCTTCAGCAGCAGCGGCGCCGCTCGGTCAACGCCTACACGATGAGCGGTGCGGCCGGCTGTAACGCCGCCAACCGGGTTTCCTATGCCTTCGATTTGCATGGGCCGTCGTTCGCGGTGGACACCGCATGTTCCTCGGCCTTGAACGCTGTGCACCAGGCGTGCGAGGTTCTGCGCTCCGGGCGGAGCTCCCTGGCGGTGGCCGGCGGAGTGAACGTGCTGCTTAACCCTGGCGGGTTCGCGGGGTTCTCGACGGCGGCGATGCTTTCGCCCACTGGCCGGTGCCGCCCGTTCGCCGCGGCAGCGGACGGCTTTGTCCGTGCCGAGGGAGCTGGGGTGGTACTGCTGAAGCCGCTGCAAGAGGCGCTGGCTGCCGGGGACCGAGTGCACGGAGTGATCCTCGCGAGTGCTGTGAACACCGACGGCCGTACCCAGGGCATCGCGCTGCCCAACCCGCGCGCTCAGGCCGCCCTGCTACGACAGGTCTACGACAACGCCGACATCGACCCCGACGACGTGCTGTACGTCGAAGCTCATGGAACGGGTACCCAGGCGGGAGATCCTGCGGAGTGCCAGGCCCTGGGCGAGGCGCTGGGCCGGCGCCGTAAGGGCGGTCAGCCGCTGCCGGTGGGGTCCGTGAAGTCGAACCTGGGACACCTGGAAGCGGCGTCCGGCATGCCCGGTCTGTTCAAGGCGTTGCTGGTGCTGCGTGAGGGCCGGATCCCCAGGACGCTGCACGGCGAGCCGGTGAACGAGGCGATCGACTTCGCCGGGCTGGGGCTGGAACCGGTCCTGAGCGCGCGCCCGTTGCGCGAGGTGGAGCGCGGTGTGGTGGGGGTGAACAGCTTCGGGTTCGGAGGTGCCAATGCCCACGTGGCCCTTGCGGCCGTCCCGGGCCGAAGCCACGCGGCCACGGGAGCACCCATCACAGGGGCTTCTGGTCTCGGGACGCGGCGTCTGCCATTGATCATCAGTGCCCGTCACCGCACGGCACTGGCGGAAGCGGCGGAGCAGTGGGCCGCTCACCTGGAAGCCGCCGGTCTGAGCGATGGTGCCGGCCCTGACGCCTGGTACGACGTGGCCTACACGGCCTGTCGGCGCCGGGCACGGTATGAAGAGCGGTTCGCGCTGCTCGCCGACGGTGGGGGGCAGGCGGCGGAACTGTTGCGGGCCTTCGCCCGGGGCGAGGCGGTGTCCGGTGGCGCGCAGGCCCGGGCCGTGGCCCGGGGCCGGGTAGGTTTCGTGTTCTGCGGCAGTGGTGCCTCCTGGAAGGGCATGGGCCGCGAGCTCTTCGCTGAGGATGCGGCCTTCAGGGCCGAGGTGACGGCCTTGGACGCGGAACTGGCACCGCTGACGGGCTTCTCGGTGGTGGAGGAGCTCGTGAACCCGGTCAGTGGGCCGGAGCGGGAGTCGACACGGGTGGCGCATCCGCTGCTGTTCACGGTGCAGGCCGGACTGGTAGCGGCGCTGGAGGCGCGTGGCATCCGCCCGGCGGCGGTGTGCGGCCACAGTGTGGGAGAGGTGGCAGCCGCCTACGCCGCGGGGGCCCTGGACCGGGCGGCGGCATGCAGGGTAATCGCCGCTCGCGGGCATGTGCAGGCGCCGACCGCTGGGGCGGGCCGGATGGCAGCGATCGGACTGAGCCCTGACGAGGCGGGGAAGTTGTTGGAGCAGAGGGGGTTGGTCGGCCAAGTAGTGATCGCCGCCGTCAACGGGGCGCGGGATGTGACGCTGGCGGGTGATACGGAGTCGCTGCGTCAGGTGGGCGAAGACCTGGTGGGTAGGGGGGTGTTCTTCCGCGACCTCGGCGTGGACTATGCCTTCCACGGCCCGGCCATGGACGAGTGCGAGCAGCCGCTGAAGGAGGCCCTGGCCGGACTCATGCCGGCGGAGGGCAGGGTGCCACTGGTCTCCACGGTAACCGGGATGATCGTCTCGCCCAAGGCGCTTGATGCGGAGCACTGGTGGGGCAACGTTCGTCGACCGGTGCGGTTCGCCGACGCAGTCGGCGTGCTGGCTTCACCCGACGAATTGGGCTGTGACGTACTGGTCGAGATCGGTCCACATCCGGTGCTGTCCGCCTACCTGCGCCGCGCGACGGCTGGTGAGGGAGTCGCGGTGGTGTCCACCATGAGCCGCGCGATGGCGGGGACCGGCGCCTTGGACGCGGCTGAGGCACATCTGCTGGCGGCCGGCGCGTGCACGGACTGGAGCGTCCACTTCTCCGAGCCCGGACGGGTAGTGGACCTGCCCTCGTATGCATGGCAGCGCGAGCGGCACTTCCACGGGGGGCCCGACTGGTGGCTCGAAGCCGGTCGTGATCGGCATCCGCTGCTGGGGGCCCGTCTGGCGACGGCAGACCCGCTGTGGCAGCAGGAAGTCGAGAAGCACCGGCTGGAGTGGCTGGCCGATCACAAGGTCGGGCCGGCCGTGGTGTGGCCCGCTGCCGCTTTCGTCGAGATGGCTCTGGCAGCCGGACATGAGCTGTTCGGCGCACCCGTGGAGGTGACCCGGCTGTCCGTGCACCGGGCCTTGACCGTGCCGTTCGACGACCCTGCCATGGACCTGCTGGTGCAGACGGCCGTCGGCGAGGCCGGTCGGATCACTGTCTCCAGCCGGGCCGGTGGTGAGCCAGAGCCGTGGATCGAGCACGCCCGGGGCCGCATCCGCCGCCTGGAGCGCGGCCGGCCCGCCGGCCTCGGTCTGGACAGTCTGCGCGCTCGGATGCCCGAACAGCGCAGTGCTACGGAACATTACGAGGCCTGCGCGGCTCTCGGGCTCCCGTACGGACCGGCTTTCCGTACGGTGCGCCACCAGTACCTGGGACGCGGCGAGGTACTGGCCTCCTACACCGCCCGCGCCGCGCAGGACGGTTGCCTCGCTCACCCGGCGGTGCTCGACGGCGCCCTGCAGCTCCTCATCTCGTTGGCACGGTCGATGGGCGAGCCGACGCTGATGCTCCCATCGGGCATCGAAACCGTCCGCTCCTGGCACCGGCTGCCCACCGACGGATGGATGCACGCCCGCGCTCGGTCGCTGACCGAGCAGGAGGCCCTATGGGACGTGACCGTGACGGACGAGGCGGGCGAGGTGGTGCTCGAATTGCTCGGCTGCCGGGCTCGCCGGTACGAGACCGGCCACCGGTCGCGCCCCTCTTTCCTGAGCGACGTCGTACGAGCAGCACCGTTGCCCGGCACCCGTACGTTGCCGTCGGTCCTGCCTGGCCCGAGCTCGGTGCTTGCGGCCTGCACCGACATCTTGTGCAGCCTGCCGCAGGGCCATCGCCTGACCGAACGGCCGGAGTCGCCGCGTCTGCGGGGACGAGAAGTCATCGCCCACTCCACTGCCGCCGCGGCGCGTACCCTGTGCCCCGGGTTGACGTCCTTCAGTCTGGAGGACCTGTACGCCGCCGGGGCGAGCACGGACTATCGCTGGCTGTTGACTACCCTGCTGGAGGGTGCAACCCAGGCGGGGGTTGTGGAACGGACTGCCCCTGGTCGCTGGCGCCATGCCGCTGTCCCGCGCCCCCGGCAGATGTTCCAGGCGCTCCTGCGCGACTTCCCCGGCTCGGCCGTTCTCGCCCACCTGTACGGTGTCTGCGGGCATCACCTCGCCGACGTACTGCGCGGCGACAAGGATCCGCTGGAACTTCTGTTCAGCGACACCGACGCCCTGGCATCCCGGGCGTACGACACCTCCCTGGACTCGCAGTACGTCAACGCGGTCGCGCAGCAACTGCTGCGCCAGGCGATCAATGACTGGCCGCGGGACCGGCCCCTGCGCATCCTAGAGGTCGGTGCGGGAACCGGCGGACTCACCGCCTCGTTGCTGCCGCATCTCCCCCCGCAGACTCACTACACCTACACCGACGTCTCCCCCGTCTTCTTCCCCCAGGCACAGGACCGCTTCTCCGCCTTCGACTTCCTCAGCTTCCAGCGCCTGGACCTGGACACCGACCCGCTTGCGCAGGGTTTCACGCCCGCCTCATTCGACATCGTCGTCGCCGCCAACGTGCTGCACGCCACCCGCGACGTCACGGCCACGCTCAACCGACTTGCCACCCTGCTCACCGACCAGGGCCACCTGCTGGCTCTGGAAGCCCACAACCAGCAGGACTTGGCACTCGTCTTCGGCTTGCTGCCGAGTTTCTGGGACCAAGCCGACCGGGAACTACGCCCCGACGGACCGCTGCTGCCCCGGGAACAGTGGTCCCGACTGCTGGGGCGTTGCGGGTTCCACGACACTGTCATGGTGGCCCAGCCGGACCACCCGGACGATTCCTCGGTCATCCTCACAGCCCGAACACCCCGTCCCTGCGGCATCGACCGTCCCCCCTATCCCCCTGAGAAGCAGGAAGACACCCCGTCCCGGCGGTGGCTGGTCATCGGCAGCAGTGGCACGGGACCCCTCACAGCAGTATTCGAGGAAACGCGCACCGTGCTGTGCGACCACTATGGAGCCACAGCCGTAACCACGGCACCGTCCAGCGACGACACGCACTGGTGGCGCCGCGTTCTGGAAGACGAAACCAGCCCCACCGACATCGTGCTGCTGCCACACCCACCGGCCACGCGCCCGCCCAGCTCGGTTGAGATCACCGGACAAGCCATCGCTCAGGTGGCGGTGGTCCGGGCCTTGGCCGCAGCGCACCACGCCTCCGCGCGCACAGGTCAGCACACGGTATGGCTGCTCGCCAACGCCCACGACACGCAGCCACAGCCGTCCCCCGCAGCCGGCCCCGAAGCGGCTGTGTGGGGTGCGCTGCGAACCCTGGCAAATGAGCAGCCCGCACTGACCATCCGCAAAATCACCCTCCCCCCGGTCGACGGCGCGTCGGCGGCCCACGCTCTGGCCGGGCATCTCGCCGAGGAACTGCTGCAGCGGCCGCAGGACGACGAAGTCCTGCTCACGCCCGGTGGCCGGTTCGTCACCAGGACCCGTCACCTTACGTCGGCTCCCAGCACCCATCACGCTGGCCGCCCCTACACGCTGCGGCTGGACGATCCAGGACTTCAGTATCGGCTGTCCTGGCAGCACACCGGCACCTTGGCTCCGGGGCCGGGCGAGGTAGTCATCGACGTGGGCGCTGCCGGGCTGAACTTTTACGACATCGCCACCGCCAGCGGACTGACCCCCATCCCGGATCCGCACCGGCCGCCTTTGGGGCTGGAGTGCGCCGGCACCGTCCTTGCTGTCGGCCCCGAGGTGCGGAATGTGGCCGTAGGCGACCGAGTGACTGCCCTTGTTCCTGGCGGGGCACTGGCTTCCCAGGTACTCGCCCAGGCGGCCGGCCTGACGCCGTTGCCTGACGACATGAGCATCACCGAAGCCGCCACACTGCCGGTAGCGTCCCTGACCGTCCACTACAGCCTCGAGCACTTGGCCCGTCTCGGTCCGGGCGAGACCATCTTGATTCACGGAGCCGCCGGCGGAGTGGGGCTGGCCGCGCTGCAGTACGCCCACACCGTGGGCGCCCGCGTCATCGCTACCGCGGGCACGCCGCTCAAACGGGACCTGCTGCACCTGCTCGGCGTCGAGCATGTCCTCGACTCACGAAGCCTTGACTTCGCCGAGCAGGTGATGGACCTGACCGCCGGACGAGGCGTCGACGTCGTCCTCAACTCGCTTGCCGGCGAGGCCCTGGTGCGCAGCATGGACGTACTCGCCTTCCACGGACGGTTCGTGGAGCTGGGCAAGCGGGACTTCCTGGCCGACAACGCCCTGCCCACGGCGGCCCTCACCAAGAGCGTGTCCTTCTTCGCCGTCGACCTCACCAAGGATCCCGAACGGATCCACGCCGATCACCTCGGTGCGGTCCGGGACGCGGTGCGTTCCGGCCGGTATCGCCCACTGCCCCACCGCATCTACCCCGCCGACCGCATCACCGAGGCGTTCACCCAGCTCCAGCACTCCCGCCACACCGGCAAGATCGTAATCACCTTCGACACGCCGCCCCCCCTGCCCCCACCGTGCACCCCATCCGCGCCGGACCCGCACGCCACCTATCTGATCAGCGGTGGGTTGAGCGGGCTGGGCGCGGCCACCGCCCGGCACCTGGCCGCCCGCGGCGCTCGCCACCTCACCCTGCTCGGCCGCCGCGGTCACGACACGCCAGGGGCACCAGCTCTTCTCGAGAACCTCGGACAACACGGCACCCAGGTCAGCGTGCACGCCGTGGACGCCGCCGACGAAGCCTCCATGCGCACCGTCTTCCAGTCCCTCGACGCGAGTGGCCGGCGACTGGCCGGTGTCATCCACTCGGCCATGGTCCTGCACAATGCCCCGCTCCCGGAATGCGACGACGATGTCCTACACGCCGTCCTCACCCCCAAGGTGACGGCCGGACACGTGCTCGATGCCTTCACTCGCGGCCGCGACCTGGACTTCTTCGTCGTCTACAGCTCGGCGGCGGCCTTGTTCGGAAGCGTGCGTCAGGCCCCCTACGCGGCTGCCAACCTCGCGATGGAAGCCATGGTGCGGCAACGACGCAGTGCTGGACTGCCCGGCCTCGCCGTACAGTGGGGTGTTATCGGTGACACCGGGTACGCCCACCGCAACGGTCTCATCAAGAGCATGACCGCGCGTGGACACACGGCGATCAGCTCCCGGGAAGCACTGACCATGCTGGACGAGCTACTGACCCTTCCCCACGCGGACGTCGTCGCGGCGGGTATCTTTGACCTCGGCCTCCGCTACAAATTCGTGCCCGTCATGACCGCGCCCCGTACGGCGGGGCTCCTGCCGGATACCGCCGGCACGCCAGTGCCCGCCGAACTACGGCAGGCACTGTCCCAGGCCACCCGCGAAGAAGCCGACACATTGGTGCGCGAAGCGCTCACCCATCTGCTGGCCCAGGTCCTGCAGACCGAACCCGACCGCATCGACCCCGGCCGTCGGCTGGACCGGATGGGGCTCGACTCCCTGATGGCCGCAGAACTCGCCCTCCGGCTACACCAGCGCGTCGGCTGCGAAATCTCCTCCGTGGAACTCTCCGGGGCGACGACCCTCACCTCACTGACCACCATCATCCTCAATCGCATGGGAAGGCACCAGAACAGCCCGGACACCGCTCCATGACCGGCACTCCGTCGTCCCCGGCCGACAGCCTGGCAATCGCCCCACGGGTGTTCGTTCTCGATCCCCGGCCGGATGCCGATCTTCGTCTGTACTGCTTCGCGCCGGGCGGCCACAGCGCGAGCTTCTACCTGCCCTGGAGCGCACACCTGCCACCGGAGATCGAGCTGTGTGCGGTGCAGCTCCCAGGGCGCGGGCCAACGTCCGGTCACCCGTCCTGGACCGACCCAGGCCGTATCGGTGCTGTCGTGTCCGATCTGCTCCACCAGAGTGGCGACCGTCGGCCGTTAGCCCTGTTCGGGCACAGCGTGGGTGGTCTGCTGGCCTGGGAAACGGCACGCCGTCTGCAGCGCACCGGCCGCCGGCCGCCGGTCCTGATCGCCTTGTCGTCGGTGTCAGCCCCACACCTCGGTTCCTCTGCGGCCACCGTCCACCCGCTGCTCCTGCGCCGCAAGACGACGCTGGAACAATTTCTTGCCCAGTTCGGCATCCCAACGGAAGTCCTCACCGAAAACCCGGACGCTCTGGACCGGCTCCTGGCGCCCGTGCTGGCCGACTGTCTGCTCTCACTCCACCACCGTCATCACCCCGAACCACCCCTGCCCATACCCCTGGCCCTCTACGGTGGCCGTAATGACACCCTTGTTCCCCCAAACCTCCTCCTCGCGTGGAATGACCTCGTCTGTACCCCGGCCACTCCCCGCTTCCTACCCGGAGGCCATATGCATCTCACAGAAGACCCGCGTGCGTTCATTGGCCACCTGGCCACCGACCTGCGCGCAGTCCTGCACCAGACATCCCCGTGACACCTCCCACGGATCGCCTGTCCGATGCTCACCGTTGGGCAGCAGCTACCGTCGTCTGCTTGGGGCTGTTCCTCCTCGGCCTGGACTTCACCGTCCTCACCGTGGCCGTGCCCGCTCTCCAACGCGACCTCAACGCCACCACGGCTCAACTCCAGTGGATCCTCGACGCCTACGCCCTGCTCCTCGGCGGCACCGTACTCGCCGTCGGAGGTGTCACCGACCGTCTCGGCCACCGCCGTGCCTTCATTGCCGGCCTCGCCACGTGCGCTGTCGCCTCCTTGGCCGGGGCCGCCACCGGCATCCCGGCCGTCCTCATCGCCGCACGCGCTGGCATGGGCGCCGGCGCTGCCCTGCTGATGCCCGCCACCCTGGCACTGGTCACCGGACTGTTCCCCGAACCGGCACAGCGTCGCCAGGCCATCGCCCTGTGGGCCGCCACCGGAAGCCTCGGGGGCCTCACCGGACCGCTCATCGGTGGCTGGCTCGTCGAGGACTACTCCTGGCAGGCTGTATTCCTCCTCAACGTGCCCGTCGCCGCCATCGCCATCCTCACGGCCCTGTGGCTGGTTCCCTCCCCCGCACCATCCGCCCCCGGCCGTCCCGTCGACATCCTCGGCGCCCTGTTGTCTGCCGGAGCCCTGCTCACCCTGGTATGGGCCATCATCGAAAGCCCCGGCCGAGGCTGGACGAGCCCGCTCGTGCTCGCGGCCTACACCACTGCCGCCGCCCTGCTGGCTGGTTTCATCATCCGACAGCTCCGCGCCCGCGCCCCGATGCTGCCCCCTGCACTCCTGCGCCGGCCCCGCCTGGTCACCGGTGCCACCACGCTGGCCCTGCTGTCCTTCGCCCTCTTCGGCGCCATTTTCATCAACACTCTCTACCTCCAGGGCATCCTCGGCTACAGCTCATGGCAAGCCGGACTACGCATGCTTCCGCTACCCGCCGCCCTGGCAGGTGGAGCAGCCTGCTCCCTGCCCGTGTGCGCCCGTTACGGTGAGAAGATCACCATCCTGACCGGCCTCGCCCTGGTCGCCGCAGCCTTCGCCGTCCTGGCCGACACCAGTCCCTCCTCCGGCTACGGTCACCTGGCCGTCTACCAGGTCATCGCAGGCTGCGGCACCGGCCTCACCGCCGCAACCGCCACCGCCACCGTCATGGACGCCGTTCCGGCAGACCGGGCCGCACTGGGATCAGCGATCAACGACGCCACCCGCCAAGTGGGCTCCGCCCTCGGCGTCGCCGTCCAGGGTTCCTTGCTGACCAGCGTCTTCATTGACCATCTCCGCACCGGCCTCGCCCGAACGCACCTCCCCACGGAACTCGGTGACACCACGGCCCATGGGTTCCTCTCCGCCGACAGTGCCATCGCCCACCTGACACCTCCTCAACGCGCACACGCACGGCAACTTACGCGCGAAGCCTTCGTCGCCGGTATGAACCACACCGCCACAACGGCTGCCCTCGTCATCCTCCTCACCGCGGCCGCCACCGCCTACGGCCTACGGAACCGAGCGCACCCCCGAGGGCAGCCCACCTGCTCCGCACCGGCTGGGGGCAGCGGGACAACACCGTCGGCGAGGTAGCGGCATCACAGCGATCGGGTGCTAGATCGCCTGCCGAGCAGAGAGCTGTACCTCCTAAGCGCTGCCCGCGTACTGCTCCGACGCTTGCGGTGGCTCACACCCAGGTCGTCCACGTCTTCGCCGACCGTACCTACACCGGACAGCGTCGGCTGGGCCTGGCGCCAATGCCGCCGACCGCGGCGGGGTCGCGCCAGCAAGGGTGCTGCACAGGGCGACGAACACCGAATGCTAGTTCGGGAAAGACTTCCCAGTCGCGACATAATCGTCGCCGCGACCACCCGTATCGCTAGACCGTCACCGGGGACTTCTACACACGCCCAACGGCTGAGGATGCTGTCGACTCGTTCCCCGCGACCTGCACACGGTTGCCGTGCCCAAGGGTGCCAGGACTTCGGCGTCATCCAGCCTGGCTGGAAGGCCGGGCGCGCTCTTGTCCGGTTCATGAACGCCGGTGGGCCCTGTCCGCCGCTAGTACTCCAGTTAGAAATCGTTGCCTGAGCTGGCCGGTTTCGTTGTCCAGGGCATGGTGGGGGTGGATGAGGCCGGCCTGTGGGCGGCTGAGCTGGAGTCGATGTTCGCGCGGGTGGCGAGCCGATTCTCGCGGGTGGATCTGCGGTGGCGGATGAGGGACTACGTGCGGGGCCTGCTGGCGCCGGTAGGTCGCAAGAACGGCTGGCAGCTCGCCGAATACGCAGGCCACCGCGGGCCTGCTGGCTTTCAGCACCTGCTCAACGGCGCGATCTGGGACGCCGACGCGCTCCGGGACGACGTCCAGCACTACGCTGCCGAGCAACTTGGCTCCCCAGAGGGTGTGTTGATCGTTGATGACACCGGTTTCCTCAAGAAGGGAACCGCTTCGGCCGGTGTCCAGCGGCAGTACTCCGGCACGGCCGGCCGCACCGAGAATTGCCAGATCGGAGTGTTCGCCGCCTACGCCTCGCCCAAAGGTCGGGCGCTGGTGGACCGGGAGCTCTACCTGCCGAAGTCATGGACCGGTGACACGGACCGCTGCCGGGCGGCGGGCATTCCCGAGAACCGGGGGTTCTCGACCAAGGGTGAGCTGGCCCGGGCGATGATCCTGCGGGCCCTTGCCTCGCCCCTGCCCATCGCCTGGGTGACCGGCGACTGTGCCTACGGCCAGGAATGGCGTATGCGCCGCACCCTGGAGGAAGCCGGTGTCGGCTACGTCCTGGCCGTGCCGAAGTCCCAGCAGCTTCACGCCCCCTACGGACGGATTGACCACGCCATCGCCCAGGCGCCGGAGGAAGCCTGGGAACGGCTGTCCTGCGGCGACGGGGCGAAGGGCCCGCGACTCTACGACTGGGCCGCAGCCCGGCTGCCGGTCATCGACGTCTTCGACGGCGACGCCCCGACGCACGATCGGTGGATGCTGGCCCGCCGCAGCCTGGCCAGGCCCGACGAGATCGCCTACTACATGGCTTACGCGCCCATCGGCACCTCGGTCGGGAATCTGGTGCGGGTCGCCGGCTCACGCTGGGCGATCGAGGAATGTTTCCAGGCGGCGAAGAACGAGTGCGGCCTGGACCAGTACGAGGTCCGCCGCTATCCGGGCTGGTACCGGCACATCACCCTGGCCATGCTCGCCCACGCCTTCCTGGCCGCCCTCGCGGCCCGGACCACCGAAAAGGGGGTCGCAGAAACGACACCACCAGCACCATCGCTCTCACCGTGGCACAGGTTCGGCGACTCCTGGACGTACTGCTTCCCCGCCCCGAACCCCGAAACGGCCCCACCACACACGCTCTGAACTGGTCCCGCTGGCGCAGACGTCACCAAGCTACAGCCCGGCACTGCCACTACCGAAGAAGAACCAGCTCAGGCAACGATTTCTAACTGGAGTACTAGAAGCTGCTGCCTATGGGCACCGACCCACCCGGCGCGATGCTGAAAACATCACCTATGCCAGCCCGGGGGGTGGCCCCCGGGCCGGGAGGGGAGCGGGTGGTGCGTGGCGGGGTGGCCTGTCAGAGGCCGGCGGCGGCGGTGACGTCGGGGGCCTGGAGGTAGTCGATGACCGACCAGTTGGTGGTGTGGCGCTTGATCATCGCCTGCTGGTTGATCTGCCGGTTGTCGCCGGGGCCGCTGCCGGGCGAGAGGAGGGCGGCGGTGGGGCCGTTGATGTTGGAGGTCTGCTCGTTCTTGTTGGTGTCGGCGATCGCGGTGCCGGCCGCGCTCAGCATGAGGGCGGCGCCCATCAGGGCGAGCGTGGTCGAACGCGTGAACGTCTTGTTCATGGGTGTGCCTGCCTTCGTTGCGTGCTGTGTGCTTGCTGGTGGTGAGCTTCTGAGGGCGCGAGCGGACGCCGCCTGTGACGTCCTGTCCCGGCCGGGGTTCGTCACCCGGACGTGACCTAGCTAGTGGGATCCGCCCTTGGCGCCCTTGCCGCCCTTGTGCGGGGCGCCCTGGCCCGCGCCCTCGGGCTTGCCGCCCCAGTAGTCGATGACCGACCAGTTGGTGGTGTCGGCCTTGTCGGTGATCTGGTGGTTGGCCTGCCCGTTGTCCGGGCGGGAGTGAGCCGGGGACAGCAGGGCGGTCATCGGGCCGCTGATGCTGGAGGTCTGGTCGCTCCTGTTGGTGTCGGCGCCGGCCGTGCCGGAGGCGGCCAGCAAGGCCGCCACGGCCATCGGCGCGGCAACCAGGGGAAACCTGCGTGCTTGCATGCGTTACTCCTCGACGGAGGTGGAAGACAGGGGGCGCCGCGCGGCTGGGGTGCGGCGCCAGGGGTGGTCAGGGCAGCAGGCCGGTGACGTGCTCGACCTTGGCGTAGTCGATGACGGCGGTGTTGGCGGTGTCCTTCTTCACCATGTCCTGATGAGCGACCTGGACGCTGCGGCAACCACCGACCTGCGCGCCGGGCGAGAGGAGCACCACGTTGCAGAGCATCGTGGACTTCTCCGTGCCTGTGTTGGTATCGGCGGACGCAGATCCCGCCCCCGCCGTGATCACGGTGCAGGTCAGTGCGGCCGTCAGAAGGGTGGCCGGGCGAAAGGCTCCCCTACAGCGAGTCCAGGTCGCCGGCATGCTCCGTTGCCCCATAGGGGTTCCTCATTTCACTGGGCAGAGGCCACGCACGGGCCACAAGCCCGCCGAGCCGGTCCGGTCGCCGGGCGGCCCGCTACCTCACACACCGACCGGTGACATCGGCATGTCGTCGTATGAACGCCCAGCACTCAGCCAACTGCCACACCCACTCATGAGGCACGGCACGAGAAGGGTCAACATCAGCATCTGCGCGTTGACGCCCGGGAGCGGAACCACACCATGCCCACGGCCACGGCCACGGCCACGGCAACGGCCACGGTGGTCAACCAGAACACGGCGGCCGCCGAACCGGCAAACGCGGCGCTGCCTCGCCCGCTCCACCTCGATGCCGTACAGGGCCACGCCTCGCCTCTCGGTTCGAAACCGCGCTGCGGGAGTAGGCGTCCGGTTCCGCGGTGGCGACGTAGATGCGTCCGATCCCTGACGTCGTCTTCGCGTCGGCACCGCACCGCGCGCTCGTGGCCAAGAGCGGCTGGGAGCAGGCAGAAGCTCGGTCGGTTTTCCGGAACCTGAGTTGGGAGTGGGAGGAGTAGCTGCACGCCCTGGCTCCTCCGGAGGGCTCCGACCCGACCGACGCGGGCGTGCGTGACAGCCCTTGACCGGCGTTATCGCCCGCACCATGCGGCAATAGCGCAGGCCGCGTGCACCCTGTCGGGCGCGAGTAACCCTTTGCGGGTGAGCGGGACCTTGGCGAACATGCTCGCCTGAACCCCACCATGACGAAATTCAGCGTGATGGTGGTCTGCCGCCGCTACCAGGCGCTCGACACACGCCAGACAAAAGGCGTGAACGGCCCGTAGCCGTGCTCCTGCACGAGTTGACCGGCTTATGCCTCGCCAAGGAAGGCAAGCCTATCGCCGCGGAAAGTGGCCTGCCCTTGGAAGGTCGCACCGTCCCACCCATGACCGCATCCGCCGTAACGAGGGGAGAAGAAGTGGAAAGCGGCGTTACCGGCTGTGAAGTCGGCGAGGCCGTCCAGGTAGGCATTCAATCCGGGTAGAGCCCCCCACGGTCCATGACGGATCTCTTTCGAGAGAGTCAGCAGTTGTCGCTCGAAATCAGCCAACTTACGGCATAGTTCGTCTGTCGCCTCTTGCAGGCTCAGCCCGTCCCGGAAGTGAAATAGGGCTAGTGCGTTGAACCGCCATGCGTCCTCGCGGCATTCGCGCTTGAAGGAGAAGAGGTCATTGATTAGCGCACAGTGCAAGACGCACAGGCGGCGGGCCTCAACAAGTTCCGGCGAGTCCAAGACGTGATCGGGAAGGGGCAGCTCGAGCACGTAGTCGAGCATGTTCGTGTAAGGCGAGACTCCCACGACACCGTAGCGAACCTCCAAGCGTTCCTCCAGACTGGGTAGACGGCC
Source organism: Streptomyces sp. NPDC052910 (assembly GCF_055585605.1). NCBI lineage: Bacteria > Bacillati > Actinomycetota > Actinomycetes > Kitasatosporales > Streptomycetaceae > Streptomyces > Streptomyces sp. NPDC052910. The sequence continues at coordinate 542,369 of NZ_JBVJJR010000004.1, read as the reverse complement.
GGAACGCACCAGTGCTTCCGCCAGGTTCTCACTTTTCTGGAGTGCCTGAACGCCATCGCGGACCCGGCTTCGCTGGCCGTCCGTCATCAAGGCGTACATGCCTTCACAGCTTTCGGTAAGCATGGCGGCGGCGGGATCGACTGCGGGATCGGCGTCGAGTCGGCTCTCGCCTTGCAGGAAACTGTTGAACATGGCGCGTAGGTCGGTGGCGGCATCGGGGCGCAGACTGCGCTGCATGTCGGTGCATACGTTGTCCCACAGGCACATGGTGACTGTGAGTCGAGCTGCCTCACAGACTCGACCGGTACGCCCGGCCGGGAAAATCCAGCTAACCCAGCGGTCTTGCTGCCAGGAGTGGAAGGTTTCAACCCACTTCCTGTCCAGGGGCAGCGCGACCAGGTGCTGACGGGCCCAGGCCCCAGTGACCGCCGACACCTCGCGATAGGTGGGGTGCAGCATCGGCCGGGTACGGTGCAACAGCTTCGGGACATGGACGGTGACCCCCGGGACATTCGCCGGGTCTTCAGCGGTCAGCGACGGCAGTGCCTTCGGGTCCGTCTCGGTCGCCGCGGACGTTGGCACCGTCGCCGGATGTTCGCATGGGCTCTTCATGGGACCTCCGCTATGCCCGGTGATCGGGTCAACCCGTGGCTGTCGGCAGGGCCGCGCGGGAGCAGACGTCCGCGCGGCGCAGATGACTGAGGGGACTCCACACGGACCGCTTTCCGACCTACGTCGGCTCCCCATTCGTTCGTACGCGCACGGAAATCCTCACAGCCCATATGCCCAGCCTTCGCTTACCCGTATGCGGACAAACAGGCGCACTGCCCGGCGGACAGAAGCACGACAGCGCACGGGCGGACGGTGGTGCGTCGCCTCAGAGGCCGTGCCCGGTCGGCGCACACCACCGGGCTCACATGCGGCTGCCCGCGCCGGAGCACTGGCTCTCCATGACGGGGAGAAAACTGGTGGGGGATGCGCCCTGAGCACAGCGCTCCGTCCTCCTCCGAAGGCCGGATGCCGTCAGAGGTTGGGCTCTGCCCCTGGGATGAGTTCCGTGACCCGGTGAGCGGGCAGCTTGGCGCGGGGTGTCGGCGGCGGGTGGCCATGCGGCCAGGACGAGGTTGTACATCTGTGACCGGTCTCGGCGCCCAACTCTCCTCCACCTAAGTGCGAACAAGGACGCGGAGATACAGGAGACCGTCTCACCCGTCTCGTCATGCTTGATGACCAAGACGTCTTCAATGTAGGCAGCCGACACGTCGATACCTGGAAGAAGCAGTGGCGCTCGGTGTTCTCGCGACGGGCGCGGTGACCGACCGCCTGGGGCGCCGCCGGGTGTTCACCGCCAGCCTCGCTAAGGGTGATCATGCGACTGGGGCTCGACGGAATCGCCGCCCTCGCCATCGCGACGGCCCTGAGCACGGCCGAGGTCTTATTCCTGCCCTTCCCGATGACTGCCACTACGTCGGCCTGCACGCGATCACCCTGTCTGTACTGTCCTGCGCCGTCAGTAATTACGGGGGCTCTTTCTCGTCGGGGCGCTGCTCGGTGTCACCGGCGGAGCCGTAGCCTTCGCCTGGACCATCCCGGCCATCCGCCGACGCGTCGGCGTCCGGAGCACCATCCCCCTCCGCCACGTCCTCGCCGTCGGTCCCCCATTACCTCCTTGGTGGCCCCGCGATGGGGCACCCGACTTCCGGAACTGGCATGACTTTCTCGCCCTGTCGAACGCCTGGCCCGGAGGTGGTGTCACCGGCTCCGAAGGCCATCGACGGACCGCTGGTCAGGGGCGTGGCCACCGGCTTTGCAGGTCATGAGGCTCTTCGTAATGTGGATGTGACGATCGGTGCCGTGGGGCGGCCGGACGAGAAGCGACCCAGTGGAGCGGTAAGGTGCGCAGTCCCTTCGGCAGGTTGTCCGTTGCCGCTACGGGGCAGGGCTAATGGTTGATGACCGGCCCGAGCGACTACGTTCCGTTCGGACCGGTCTTTCCTTACTGCTGTCAGCGGGAATGTGCTGATCCGTTGGGGGTGTTCACTTGCTCGACGGTGCAGCCGAGGAAGGAAGCCCACTCATCGGGACGGAATCGCAGGACGGGTCCGCCGGGGTGCTTGGAGTCCCGGACGACGATGCTGCCGGCGGCCGTGGCGACTTCGACGCATGCTCCGCTGCCCGAGCTGTAGCTGCTCTTGTGCCAGCAGGCGCCGCTCAGGTCAGCCTCGCGAGCCGGTCGCCTGTCGTTGGTGCTCATGTCTTCTCCATCTTCCGTGCGATGTTCTCCAAGATGGCGGGGGTCTCCTGCGGGTCAGGCCCCGCAGCCCGTACGAGGTCGAAGGTCTGGATGAACCTGCGGACATCGCGTTCCTTCTCCAGGTACACGTTTCCGGCGATCGAATCGACGTAGACCACGGTCGGCGCCTTGGTGCCGAACTCCAGCAGTGAGAATGTCCCGGCCATGGCCGCGTGGGCGCCCTTGGCGGTCGGCATGACCTGGATCGTCACGTTGGGCAGTGCGGCAGCCTGGATGAGGTGCTTGATCTGTGCCGTCATCACCTCCGCGCCACCGACCGGCCGCCACAGAACGGCTTCCTCGACGACCACCCACAGCTCCAGGGGGTCGGGCCGGCGGGCCAGGAGGTCTTGGCGCTGCATGCGGAAGCGGACCAGCCGCTCGACTTCCTTGGGCTCGTTCGGCCTGACGGCCGCGATCACGGCTCTCGCGTAGTCCTCGGTCTGCAGCAGGCCGTGCACGAATATCGGCTCGTAGGAGCGCAGGGCGACCGCGTCGGACTCCAGCCCGGCGTACGTGGCCATGCCGGACGGCAGAACCTCCTCATAGTGAGCCCACCAGCCTTGCTGTTGAGCATCCTTGTGGATCTGCATCACGGCCTCCACCTGAGCTGGGTCATCGACACCGAACCAGGCGAGGAGGTCGCGCACGTCCCGGGCCTTGATCGGGGCCTGCCCGGTCTCGACCCGGCTGATCTTCGACATCGAGCACTCCAGGTGCTCGGCGACATCCTCGATCCTTTTGCCGGCGCTCTCGCGCAGCCTCCGCAGCTCGGCTCCGAGCTGGCGCTTGCGTACGGTCGGCCCGCTGGCTGTGGCCATCACACCCCCTCCTTTCACGCTCCCGCGAACGGCAGGTTGCCGTACGCAAGTGTGCCCTAACGGCGCCAACTCCTACCTCTTGACGAGGGATTGGGTCCGCTACCTCAAAGGGCGGGCAGGCATATGCCCACTTGTTTCACGCACTTGCGTGAGAGAAGTGCACGGGGCCATTCTGAGGGAGCTTCACGATCCGTAGCACTGCTGTCGCTGATCGTCGGTGACCGGCATGCGCGGATGCCGCCCCGAACGGGAGGAGCCCCGGCGATGCATGCGGTGCCAGACCCAAGGCGTGAACAACCGATGGACGCGGCCCTGGACCATCCGAAAGTGACCGTGACCGACCGATCCCTGCACTTTTCTGTTCCGACCGCTCCGGAGGCTGTGGCCGTTGCCCGCCGCGAGGTCACCGCCCAGCTCGACCTGTGGGGGCTGCGGCCGGGGGCCTCGGTGGTGCAGACCGCGGTGCTCGCCGTCAGCGAGCTGGTCACCAACACCGTGCAGCATGCCGCCGCGGCCTCGGCCTTCGCTGATGTCCGCATCGGCCTGGACAGACGGCACCTGACGGTCGCCGTCCACGACCGCGACCCGCGTATCCCCCGCCGCCCGAAGGCCCCACGCTTGGACGGCAGCGGCGGCCGGGGGCTGCACCTGGTTCAGATTCTGGCCGCCGAAGCCGGCGGCAGAACCTGCGTGCCGGTCGACGCGGACGGAGGCGGCAAGACCGTAACCGTCTTGCTGCCGCTGTAGATCACTTCGGCGGGCGGCGGCAGGTTCCCGCCGAGGCGTCGCCGGCGGGCCCGGCCCCGGTGGGCCGGGCCCGTCCGAAAGACATCCCCGGCACCCCTACTACTTCAGGAGGCTTTGTGACACCCCTGCCCGCAACTTCCCCGGCCGCGTTCAGCGCGCACGCGCTGGCCGTCCGTCCCGGCGGCCCGCTGTCCGGCATCGTGAGCGTGGACGGCTCGAAGAACGCCTGCCTGCCGCTGGTGGCCGCCGCGGCAGCCACCAGGCGGCACGTGAAGCTCGGCAACGTCCCCGGCAGCACGGATGTGCAGATGATGCTGACCTTGCTCCAGGAGATCGGCTTCCGCGTCTCGTACCCGGTGGGCGAGCCCGAGAGCCTGATCCTGTGGCCCGGCGCCACCGGGCAGGAGGCCCCCGATCTGGCTGCCGCCGCCCACATCCGAGCGTCTTACTACCTCGTGCCGGCCCTGCTGGCCGCCTACGGCTCGGCGAGGCTGCCGTGGCCCGGCGGCTGCCCGATCGGCGAACGGGGCATGGGCGAGCACTTCCGCGTGTACGAGACGTTCGGCGACACCGTTCAGGCCGACGACCAGCACTACCACGTCACCGCTTCCACTCGGACACCCGGCACGGTCATGCTCGGCCTGCCGTTCCGCTCGCGCGGGGCGACGATTGCCGCCGTGTTGCGGGCCGTCGTCGCCGGATGCCGCCTGGTCCTGGGCAACCCGAATCTTTCGCCCGAGACGACCACCCTCCTGGCCGCCTTGCAGGAAGCCGGCTGGGAGGTTCGCGTCAGCGAGGAGAAGATCACCATCGGCCCCCTGCCGAAGTCCGCGCCGGGCAGCCTGACCTGGTGGGTGCCCGGGGACAAGATCGAGGCCGGCACTCTCGCCTGTGCCATCGCGGCCACCGGCGGCGCCGGACGGATCGAGGGGCTGCACGGGGCCGACGTCCGGCTGCTAGCCGACGTATTGACCCAGGCCGGCATCCCGGTCACCACCGACCCCGGCGCGATCACCGTGCACCCTGCCCATCTGACCGGCCGCCCGCTGCGGGCGATCGCCTCCCTGGCTCCGAACGGTCTGGACGCCGACTTCGAACCGGCCCTGATGGCCCTGGCCCTTGGCCTGCCGGGCACCCATCTGGTCGGTGACTCCATCAATCCCGGCCGCCACGGCAACCTCCTGGGCCAGCTCGCCCGGTTCGGGGCCCGCATCGAGGCGCTGTCGCCGACCCAGTGCCGTCTGACCGGACCCCAGCGGCTGACCGGCGCGACGGTGCAGGCCACCGATATCCGCACCGGCTCCGCCTTGCTGATCGCCGCCCTGGCCGCCCGGGGCGTCACCACCCTGACCGGCCTGGACCAGCTACGACGCGGACACGCGGACCTGCCGGCCAAGCTCCGCACGCTCGGAGCCGACCTCACCCCCCTCGCCCGGTGACCGCCAGGAGGGTGCTGGAGCGGATCGTGGCCACGACCGACTTCCACTCCGCCATCGACCAGGCCCCCGGCATGCTCGACCACCTGGACCGGATACGGCCCACCTCGCTGATCGCCGACTGCGGCGACTTCTTCGAGGGCAGCGGCTACTACCGGCTCGGCGGCGGCACCATCGAACGGGCCGTCCTGACCGAGCTGTACGACGTCCTGGCCCCCGGCAATCACGGCTGGCTCCACCACTTCGAGCCGGACCTGCACCCGCTGACCGTCTGCGCGAACGCCGTCGACGACGCCAGCGGACAGCCGCTGTTCGACCGCCTGCGGATCTTCCGCGTCGGCGGCCGGAGGGTCGCGGTCACCGCCGTCATCGGCCCCGACGCCTTCGGCGACATCCCAGCCCGCCAACGACGCGGCCACCGGGTCACCGACCCGGTGCGAGCGGTGCGGGAGGTACTGCTGGCCCATCATCACCAGGCCGACTCCTGGGTGCTGCTCTCGCATTGCGGATTCATAGGCGACCTGGCCCTGGCGGCCGAGTGCCCGTTCCTGGACATCGTCTTCGCCGGGCACTGCCACAGCGACCACTACGCGCCCGAACCGGTCGGCAACACCCTCGTCGTCAAGGGCAAGGAGCTCGGCGCCGGATACGCCCTCGCCGAACCGGCCGGCGCCGGCTGGGCCGCCCACACCTGCACCTTCCCCACCACGCACACCACGTGGCCGACGTCTCTGGCGCCCGCCGCCCGGCAGGCCGCCGCCCTGCGCGAGAAGCTCGCGGCCCCCTTGGGGCTCACCGCCGAGACTTACCGCCACACCGTGCCCAACCGCCACCAGGTCCTCACAGAAGTCGCCGCCCGGCTCCGCTCCGGACTGGGAGCCGACGCCGTCGTCCTCAACGACACCACCCTGCGGCCCCAGCCGCTGGGCATGGTGCTGACCTTCGGCGACCTGATGGCCATCGAGCCGTTCGCCAACCAGCTCACCCACGCACCCGTCCCCGACGCCCACCTCGTCGACCCGGACGGCCTGATCACCTACCTGACCGAGCGGGTCGGCCCGCTCGCCACCGCCCCCAGCCCGCTGCCGGCCGGAATCCGCACCGTGCTGACCACCGGCTACCTCGCCGAGAACTTCCTCGGCGGCCGCACCCACCGGGCCGGCTTCTCCCTCGGCCAGGCCGTCCGCCACGTCCTGACCGACACCCCGCCCTGCCACGAAAGGCGCCCGCGATGATCCTGACCGGCCCCGAAATCGTCACCGCGCTCTGCGACGGCCGCCTGCAGATCAACCCCTTCGACGCAGACCAGGTCAACCCCAACAGCTACAACGTCCGCCTCGGCCACCACCTGACCACCTACACCGAGCCCGTCATCGACGCCTACCGTCCCAACCCCACGACGACCATCGCCATCGGCAAGGACGGCTACGTCCTCCAGCCCGGCGAGCTCTACCTCGGCCACACCTTCGAGCAGGTCGGCTCCGACGCGCTCGTGCCGCTGCTGTTCGGCCGCTCCAGCGTCGGCCGGCTCGGCCTGTTCGTCGAGATCACCGCCCCCATCGGCGACATCGGCTTCCACGGCCAGTGGACCCTCATGCTCACCCCCGTCCGCCCCCTGAAGGTCTACCCCGGCATGTCGATCGCGCAGATCATGTTCTTCGTGGCCACCGGCCCGGTGGACCCCTACGCGGGCAAGTACCAAGGCGCCCGCGGCCCCCAAGCCTCCCGGGCCTGGCAGGACCGCGCCCCGGCCCCGGCAGCAGCCTCATGATCCTCACCAAGGCGGCCATCGCCGCCGCCGTCGACACCGGCGACATCCGCATCGACCCCTTCGAGCCGTCCCGGCTCTCCCCGAACGCCTACGACTGGCGCCTGGGCGAGACCCTGCGGATCTGCGACGGCCATCTCGACGCCGCCCGCCCCACCGCCTTCACCGAGACCACGATCCCCGAGGCCGGAACCGTCCTCGAACCCGGAGTCCTCTACCTCGGCGTCACCTACGAAAAGACCGGCTCCGAGGCATACGCGCAGATGCTTAACGGCGACCGCACCACCGGCTGTTTGGGCATCTGGGTGCACGTCTCGGCCCCCCTGGGCCACGTCGGGCACGCGATCCGCTGGACGCTGGAGATCCGCGCCATCAAGCCCGTGCGCATCTACCCGCGGATGACCTTCGGCAAGCTGATCTTCCTGGCCACCGCTGGCGACCGCGCCAGCTACCAGCGGGCCGGAGGAAAGTACGCGGCCACCGAGGGCATCGACATCTCCCGCCTCTACACCGAACTCGCCGGAGGCCCCCGATGACCCCCGCCGACGGACCGCTGGTCGCCACCGCCCTCGACCTGCCCGCCGGCAGCCCCGGCGGCAGCGTCGAACTTTTCCTCGACCTGTACACCGGTCCCAAGCCCTTGGTGCCGGCCCGGCCGTTCATGCTCGCCCCGCTCGGCCGCCGCCCCCGCCGCCCGGCCGGGCTCGGCCTGCTGCCGGTCGTCGGCAAGTGCCTGGACGGCCCCTCCTTCCACCGCTACGTCACCGCTCTCGGGCGGGCCCTGACCGAGGCGATCGACCCCGACCAGATCAGCGTGGTACACCTGCACCACCTCACCTTCGGCGCCACCCCCGCCCTGATCAAAGCCCTGCCCCGCCACCCGCGGATCGCGCTCGTGCACGGCACCGACCTGCTGTTCGCCGAAACCCACCACGACCAGCACCAGGTGCTGACCCAGACCGCCCGTCTCGCCGACGCCATCGTCGTCCCCACCCCGTCCATGGCCGACCGCCTTCTGCGGATCTCACCCACCACAGACCGCAAGAAGATCCACCACATCCCCTGGGGCATCCCCGACCAGCTCCTCGCCCGCCCACCACGGCGGCCCCATGACCAGCCCGGCGGCCACCTACGGCTGCTGTATGCCGGGCGGCTCACCCCCGAGAAGGGCGCCGAGAACCTGCTGCGGGCACTGGCGGCCGTCCCCGGCGCCGAGCTGAGCATCGCCGCCCCGCAGGACCAGTTCCACACCCTCGCCCCCGTCATACGCCAGTGCGGGGCGAGGATCCGCTACCAGGGATGGCTCCGCCGGCCGCAACTGTGGCGGGCCTTCGCCCACCACGACCTGCTCGTCATGCCCTCCACCACCCTCGAAGCCATGGGCCTGGTCGCACTCGAAGCCCAAGCCTGCGGCCTGCCCGTCCTCTACCAGCCCGTTCCCGGCCTGAACGACACCCTCGCCGCCTCCGGCACCGCCACCGACTTCACCCGCCCCGCCGCCCTCGCCCGCGACATCGATCGGCTCCGCACCACCCCCGGACTGCTGGCCGCCCTCCGGCAGGCCGGACGCCGCAACGCGGCCCGCTACCGGCTCAGCACCACCGCCCGGGCCCTGACCGAACTCGGTCACCGGATTAGCTGACCAACCCGCCGCGTTCCCCACCCGGGCCCGCCCACGTCACTACGCTGACAGGCGGGCCCGCACCGCGACATCGGAGTGTTCATGGCAGACAGCACCGAGAAGATCAAGCAGCTTGTCGCGGACGGCGTCCGCACCAAGGTCTACCCCGGTGCCGTGTGGGCCACCGGCGACGCGGCGGGCATCAAGGCGGACGGCACCGCCGGCGTCCTCGACCCCACCCAGCCGGACGTGCCCATGAGGCCGGACACCGTTTTCGACGTCGCCAGCCTCACCAAGATCCTCGCCGTCTGGTCCACCATCGGCGCCCTCTTCGAAGACGGCTCCCTCCCGCTCGACGAACCCCTCGAAGGCTTCTGGACCGAGGTCACCGGCCACCCCCTCGGCCAGGTCACCGCCCGGCAGTTGCTGACCCACACCGCCGGAATCCCCCTGCGGGCCCAGCTAAAGAATCTCTACGGCTCCGACCCTTCGGCCGTCCGGGCCGGGGTCCTCCAGGAAGCCCTGCACCGGCCGCCCGGCGAAGCCGTTGAATACACCGACCGGGCCGCCCTCATCCTCGGCTACCTCGCCGAACACCTCTCCGGGCAGAGCCTCGACCAACTCGCCCACACCCGCATCTGGCAGCCGCTCGCCATGAACCACACACGTTTCGGACCGCTGCCGCCCGAGATGGCCGCCCGCTGTGCCCCCACCGAGCTCGACGAGGAAACCGACCGCCACCTCAAGGGCATCGCCCACGACTTCTCCGCCCGCCTCCTCGGCGGCGTCTGCGGCATCGCCGGCACCTTCTCCGTCCTCAACGACCTCGCCCGCTTCCTGCGCTACATGCTCGACCCCGCCACCGCCCCCGCGGCACCCGGCTTCGGACCGAACTGGGTCGAGGAGTCCCTCACCGTCCAGACCGGCACCCTCGAACCGGCCCGCGGCCTCTTCTGGCACCCCGCCCCCGGCACCAACCCCGCCGACCGCACCTACGTCCACTACGGCTTCACCGGCACCGGCATGTGGATCTCACCCAAACAAGGAACCTGGGCCATCCTGCTGACCAACAAGCTCTACTACACCCGCGACCGCCAGCCCCTCACGGACATCCGCAACACGTACCGCCGCCTGGCCTTCGGCTGACACCGCCGGGGTTCGCATGGTCGGCGTCGCGGACGAGGGGTGGCGGTCAACACTGCCGAGGACCTCACAAGGGCCAGGGCGCTCCTTCGTTAGGAGCTGCTGTACCGCGCCAGGAAGGCCCGTTCGTCGGCGGACAACCGACGGGGGCGGCCCGTGTCGAGGTTGTACGCAGCGATCATGGTCACAGCTTCCGCGTACACGCGGTCGGCGTCGCGGATCTCGTAGGCGAGCTCGAAGGAAGCTCCGGCGCTTTTGACGGTCCAGACGTGTACGTCGACGGGTTCGTCCCGGTAGGTGAGCGGGACCTTATAGTCGATGGTCGCGCGAGCGACGACGAACGCGTTCTGCCGACGTCCCTCCTCGTCGGTGGCGAGCACTTCCTGGAACATGCGTGTGCGCGCCTCCTCCATGTACTGCAGGAAGATCGCATTGTTGATGTGCCCGTTGGCGTCGGCGTCGGACCATCGCAGGGGGCAGGAGTAGGTGTACGTGTGCACGAAGCTCTTTTCACATAGATCCGGAGAAGTCGACCAGCAGCGGAAAGTCTGTCACGCCCCACCGGCGGGGCCTGGCTCAGGACCAGGCCCCGCCGGGCTCAGATCTGGTCGGTCACACTTCGGAGGTCGGGCACCGTGGTGTGCTCGGACAGGTCCTCCCGAATCTCACGGAGCAGACGCTGTTCCTCGTCGAGTTCGGTGAGGAGCTGTTCGATGCGGGAGACGGCGGCCTGGCCGGGACTGGGCAGTGTGATTCGGGTCAGGGCTTTCAACTCGGCTCGGGCCTCGGCTGACAGAGCCCCCCGCGGTACGCGCGCGATCACCGTGGCAGGAGAAACTCGCGTGACACCCCACTCTCCAGGCACCTCCTCCACGGCCCAGACCACGTCGCGCCGGGTCGGCGAGAGGGTCAGTCGGCAGTCGGACGCCACAAGACGGCTGAGAGCGGGCAGGGGGACGCCCCCCTCGCCGGCCCGGGCGGCGGCCTGCTCCGCGCTCTCCACCACGGTGCGAGCGGTGCGGACGTCGGCGGCACGGCGCCGCTCGGCTCCGACGATCCGTTCCTGGGCCCGGTCACGGTCGCGCGCTGAATTGTGGGTCTCGTCCGCCCAGGCGTTGCGAGCGCCGCCCAGCGCGTCCCGCTGGCCGTCGGATTCGGCCTCGACCCAGGTCATGACGACGAACTTGCAGTCGGGCATGATCGCGGGGTAGGCCACGTGGCTGACGATCTCGATCGTCTTCCAGCCCAGGGTCGGCACGGTGGCGAGGAAGACGTGCCCGTCGCGGTGTTCGACGAGGTCGTCGTCCGATTCCCAGATGTGCTGGACATCGGGGTTCTTCCGGACGTCCTCGATCAGCTCCAAGAGGTCCGCGTCCTCGCCGTGGGTGGTGAGCGCGAAGCGGAGCATCCTGACGAAGACCGTGGCGTGCTTGTGCCAGTCGTGGTAAGTGGCTCGGCCTTCGGCGGTCGTCAGAGCCCAGCGGATCAGGTTGGCCCGCGGCTCCATCACCCATGGCCACAGTTCAGCCATGGCTTGGTTGTACGCGAGGATGTTCCAGTTGCGGTCGCACAGATAGGTGGGGCTGGGCATCTGGCGGTCGATGAGCAGCCTCAGTGCCGGCTGCACCTCTTGGCGGCCTTCCGACGGCGCCCGGAGGTAGGTGCCAACGTTGTGCAGGAGCAGGGCGTGGCGCTCTTCCTGATCGAGTTTCAGCACCTCGGCCAGGGAGTCGCACTGGGCCTGGGTGAATCGCGGCGTCGCACCGCGCTCGATGTTGCGGTATGTCCTTTCGCCGATGCCCAGAGCCCGCGCGGTGGGCGGCTGCGTGAGGCCGGCGGCCTTGCGCCAGCGTTTCAGCATCGCGCCGAAGCCGATGTACTGACCCGCAACACCGCCGAGTCCGTCGGCCCGTACAGCGATGCCCTTCTTCCCAACAGCATTGTCACCGCTGTCGGTCCGCACCTGTGCGGCCATTAGCCCTCGCTCTCGTATCGTCAGCCCGCAAGGGAAACCCGATTTCGGGCAAGAGAAAAGGGGGCAGCGTTATTCGCTGGCCCCCACCCTGTCGCGTCTCCGTAGACAATACGCAAGGTTCAAATGATCTTGACCGCGGGTGGCGCGAGTGAACTGGCAGCAAGAATGACGTGATTCAGGATTTAACCATCTCTCGCGACCTCGACACCAACCACCTGGAAACGGACATCTCGCCCTCCCATGCCGGCCGGGCCGAGAAATCGGCAAAACCTTGCCGTTTTTCGTCGGCACCCCCGACGGCCGGACTAGACCACTCGTCGAGGGCCTCGCGCTGGACGGCCGGAACCCCTCATTCCCCTTACGGGACAAGCTACTTGTGAGTCACTTGCGACCTCATCAACATGCATCATGCAACCGATCTACGCGGATAAATCGGTCAAACCGGCTTGATTGACGGTCCCTTAACGCTTGACTTAAATCCTTCTGACCAGCGGTTCAACGGGACGCTGTGATGTCAGACAGGGGTCTCGGGTGAAGATCATCGCCAAGGTGCGCAGGGCGATCTTCCTGCTGATCGCTAGCCCATCGGCTGTCTCTCCACGCAGGCGTGGGAGCCGCCGAGGGTTCTCAGCGAGCTGTGGAGGATTTCTTAGCTAAGTCTGGATCTTGGCGCAGAGGCCGCATATGTTCGTCGTCCGCCCGCCGGGTATGCAGTCCGGCGGGCGGACGACGAACGGAGCGATATGCACGACGCACGGCCCAGCCGAAGCGGGTAGCCCCCGCAAACAGCAACGGCGTCCGAGAGCGGCAACTCTCGAACGCCGAACGCTGAATGGAACTCCCGCCCGCGCAAGGGCCGGAGATCTACCCACCTATACCGCGCCGGCCCTTTCCACGGGGCGTACCGGAGCGGCATCACTTCGAAGGAGAGTGTCGCATGCCGACTGCTCTGCGCAAAAGGCCGGACAACACGGCCCGCGCGGCAGCCTGCTTCCCCCACCGCCACGCCGGCCGAGGACCAGCACCCCGGCGAGAGCCAGGACATCGGAACGGGGGTGTCGTCTGATGGCACGCATCCGCACCATCAAGCCGGAGGCATTCTCCTCCGAATCCCTCGCCGCCGTGAGCGTCGCGGCGGAGCGCACCTTCTTCGGTCTGCTGACTCAGGCCGATGATCACGGTCGTTTCCGGGATCAGCCGGCCGTCATCGCCGGGCTGCTGTGGTCCCTGCGCCCGGAGCACGGGCCGCTGGAGGTCGAGGACGACCTGAGCCGGCTCGCCGACGTCGGGCTGATCTGCCGGTACGCGGGGGCGGACGGCAAGCGCTACCTGCACATCGTCACCTGGCGCCGTCATCAGAAGATCAACCGGCCCAGCGGCGTCCGTCACCCCGCCTGCCCGCGTCACGACGGCACCTCGTCCGACGAGTCCTCCGCAGGGCTGCAGGAAGCCGTCACGGCCGCCCCGGTGAACGGTCAAGGAGGTCTCACTGAGGGCTCCCACCGGATCCGCGAGATCCCTCACGGTCGGAAAGCCGCAGGTCAGAGCGGATTCAGTGAGTCCTCACCGAGGATGCACGCAGGACTCACTGAAGCGTCAGCGAGCCCTCACGGTCCGGATCTAGGACCTAGGAACAGGGATCTAGGAGATAACCCGTTGGGGGGCGCCGGCGCCCCCGCACCTCGCACCGCGCCGGTCACGGCATCGGCGAAGTCGCTGGTGGGTGAGTACGTGGCAGGCTGCCACCGCCGCCCGCCGGAGGATGTCATCGGGCTCCTCGGGCGCAAGGTCAAGACGCTGCTGGAGGAGCGCTTCGACGCGCAGGACATCCGCACGGCGCTGGACCGGCTCCGCACCCGGGGGCTGCACCCGAGCGTTCTGCCGAGCCTGGTGAACGAGGTGGTCAACGCCCAGTCCGAGCAGGGCGGGCCGTCGGCATCGTCCGCCTCCGGCGCGGGGCCCTGGGCCGGCAGCCGCTCCTCCTACACCCCGTACCTCAACCCGACCGAGCCGACCACGTTCGGAGGCCGCCTGTGACGCGCCCCCGACTGGCCGACCCGCAGCCGGCCGTGCCCGATCGGCTCCGTGCGCGGCTTGCGGCGAAGCTCGCCGAGCGCGGAATCGACCTCCGCGATACCGGGCCGGTGCCGGACTCCCCCGGGCCGATCCCCGCCCTGGAGGCGGCGCAGGCCCGCATCCCCCTGGACTACCGCGAGGCGATGCCCACCCACCCGGACGTGATCCGGTGGGTGCGCGCCGTCGCCGAGACCGCGGTCGCACCGCACGTCGGCGGTCTGCACCCGCACTTCGGCAGCACCGGCCGACGGCAGGTCGCCCACGGACCCTCGCTGCTGCTGTGGGGCTCCACCGGTGCCGGAAAGACGCATGAGGCGTATGGGGCGATCCGGGCCCTGACCGCCGCGGGGTGCGGCGTGCGGTGGCACGCGACCACAGCCGCCGACCTCTACGCCGAGATGCGGCCCCGCACCGGTGCGGACCCCGAGTACCTGCTGCGCCGGATCGTCCGCGTGCCGCTGCTGCTCCTGGACGACCTCGGCGCCGCGAAGGGCTCGGAGTGGACCGAGGAGATCAACTTCCGGCTGCTGAACTGGCGGGCGCAGAACCACCTGCCGACGATCATCACCAGCAACCTGCCCCCGGTCCGCACGTCGGCGATGGACCCCCGTCAGCCGGTGCTGCGCGACAAGGTCGGCGACCGCGTCCTGAGCCGCTTGTCCGGCATGTGCGTCGCCCTGGAGTTCGCCGGCCCGGACCGCCGCTTCCAGCGCGCCTGATCCCGCCTGCCACGACCAACCCCGGCGCGACGGCCCCGACCTCTCGCCTCGCGCCCCCCTGCCCCGCCTCACCGTCCCCGTCGCGCGCGATGCCCCCCGCCCGCCGGCCGTGAGGCGTAACCGGAGACCACCTTGCGCTACATCATCACCAACGACGCCCCGCCGACGCCGCTGCGCGGCATCGCCGACCATAGCTGGCACGTGCGTGGCCTGTGCCACGGCATGCCCCCCGAGGACGCCGACGAGCTGTTCTTCCCCAAGCCGCGGGACCACCAGGCCATCGCCGAGGCCAAGTCCATCTGCGGCCGCTGCCCGGTCAAACGGGACTGCTTCAACCACGCCCTGGACAACACGATCAAGGACGGGATCTGGGGCGGGTTGACCGAGGCCGAGCGCCGGCCCTGGCACGCGAAGGTCAGCAAGCGGCTGGACTACGCCCGCGTCCGCGCCGCTTTCGCCGGCCGCGACGTCCACCTCAGCGACGCCGAACGCCAAGCCGTCACCCGCCACGCCTACGTGAGGGGCTGGACCCCCGAACGCCTGGCCCACACCCTCCAGCTCGACTTGGACTACGCCCGCGACCTGATGCGCGAGGCCGCCCACGCCGTCGCCGACCGCGACCGGTACTGGGACCTCTACGACAGCCAGGACGAGCAGACCACCGCCCCCGACCAGAGCGACCGCGACGACGAGGACGAATCCCTCTCCTCGCCCGTCGCCCGGCAGGTGCACACCCGCGCCCTGATCACCGCGCTCGGAAAGGCCGCATGACCCACCCCAGCACTCCCCTGCCCGTCGCCCCCGTCAGCGCATGGGACCGCCTGGCCATCGTCGCCCTCGGCTCGGCCGGCTGCGCCCTGAGCTACGACGCCCTGCAGCAGATGGCCGTCGCCATCCACGTCCGCGGATTCCTGACCTACCTCTTCCCGCTCGTGATCGACGGCTTCATCGCCTACGGCGTCCGCGCCCTGATCCTCACCCGCACCGCACCCTGGCACGCCCGCGCCTACGTGTGGACGCTCTTCGGCACCGCCACCGCGGCGAGCATCTGGGCCAACGCCTTGCACGCCGTCCGCCTCAACCAGCAAAGCGATCACCAGGGCCTGCGCCTGGGCGACACGGTCGTGGCCATCCTCTCGACGCTCGCCCCGCTCGCCCTGGCCGGCGCGGTCCACCTGTACATCCTCATCACCCGCCACCATCCCCAGCCCGCTCCGGTCGGGGACGCCACGGCGGGACGGGACGGAGATGGAGGTCAGTCGGTCCCCACCCCCGAACGACCCGTCGAGGAGGACCGGCGCACCCGCCGGCTCCGTCCGGTCCCCCCCGTGGCCGCCGGTCCCCGCACCGACCAGTCCCCGGCTGGGGACCGTCCCGTCGGAGACCAGGCCGGGTCGCGAGCCGGGACCGCCGTCCCGATCACGACCGGGGACCGGGACCGCGCCGCGGTCCCCGACATCCACGGGGACCGAACGGCATCACGGCATCATCCCGCCGACGGGGACCAGACGGCAGCCCGACGCCATCCTTCCTCCGGGGACCGGGGACCGGACTGCGACACCGTCCCTGAGCCGGGCGGGGACAGCATCGTGGTCCCCGAGCCGGCCAGGGAGCCGAACACATCGGTGTCCACCGCTCCGCAGAGCGGCCGCGCAGGCGGGGCCGGCAGCCAACGCGGCGGGAACACCGCAGCGGATGCGGGCACGGGGCCGACGAGCGGGGAAGCCGGCGCCGCTACAGGGCCGGAGACGCGTAGCGCCACCGGTGATCGGACGAAGACCGGCTTGGTCCCCGGGTTCAAGCCCGCCGGGGACCGGGCTGAACCGGTCCTCGGAACCGGCTGCCCCGGTCCCCGCCCGGCCAACGACTTCGTGGACGGGCCAGGGAGCAGCTTGGTCCCCGAGGCCGAGCGCACCGGGGGTGGTCCCCGCCCGGTCCCTATGAGCAAGGGCGGGGACCAAGCCGACGCGGTCCCCGGCGACGTGGCAGGGGCAAGGGAGGCCGGAGACCACTCGACGAAGGGGACCGGGGCCAGGACCGGGGACGGTTCGGGGACGGGGACCGGGAATCGATCTGCGGAAGGGAACAGGGACTCCGCCCGGAACAGCGGGGGCAAGCGCTCGCGGTCCCTGACGGAGGACGAGATCGTCCAGCGCCTGCGTCCCCATGTCCCCGCCGTCCTGAAGCGGGACGGCAACGGCGAGGTCACCCGCGTCCAGCTCCGGCAGATCATGCGCGCCCAGAACATCGCCATCCGCAACGACCGGCTCACGCCCGTCCTGCAGCGCCTGCGCAGCGAGACGGCCGACGCCACCACGACGAGGAGTAGTGCCCGATGAAGACCTGTGAGCGCTTCGCCCGGATCAAGGCCGGATACGAGCAGGACATCCGATTCCTTCGCAGTTACGCCGAGCGGAACCCGGGGACCGCGCCGGCGAAGACGAGCGCGAAGAACGCGTTCACGGTGAAGCGGAGCATGGCCCGGGCTCTGAGCCGGCACGTCGACCGCTGCCTGCAATGCGGTTGAGCCCGCAAAGCCGCAGGTCACCGGCCTGTTCCTGACCTGGTGGGAGGCGGCGGCCCGGCACGTCGCCGGGCCGCCGCCCGTGACGAAAGGTTCCTGTCATCCACCCTCGACACCCGCGCACAACCAGGGTGAGCGACGCTGAGGCCGGCACCTGGGCGGAGGTCCTGGTCCGCTACCACCTGCTGCATGCCGCCGTCCGGGCCCCGAACGGCCAGTGGCTCGTCCAGCACACGCCCCACGCGCCGGTCTTCCTCCTCGACGGACCGGCCGCGATGGTCGACCTCGCCGCCGAAATCCAGCACCAACTCCGCACGACCAGGATCCGTATCCGATGACGAACCCTCACACGACCGCCGCCCCCACACCGGGCGAGATGGATCGCAACTCGACCTCGGGGCGAGCAAGTTATCGCAAGAGCATTGCTCCCGCCGGGAGCAATGCTCTTGCCTCCCCCGCCCCAGGAGTGGCGGGAGTGGACCGGCACCAGGGGGCGCCGGTCCAGCGGGATGCGGCCGAGGGCGGACCGCATCCGGGAGGGGACCAGCAGCACACCTGTCACACCGCGCACTGCGCGCACGCTGCGCCCCCGCAGCCGCACGTGCGCCAGCGTGAGCGCCTGCGCGCCGAGAACAAGCGCGTGCGCCAGCCCAGTTGCCGCATGAACGACGACGAGTACCAGCTCCTCGTCCGCGCCGCGTCCGCCTGCCACATGAGCGTCGCCAGTTTCCTCGCGCACGCCGCGCTCAAAGCCGCCCGTGACCTCGACCGCACCGCCGCCGAGATCGCCACCGAACGCGACGTGCTGAACGAGCTGTTCGCCGTGCGGCGGCACCTCGGCCAGATCGGCAACAACCTCAACCAGGTGGCCAAGGCCACCAACGCCGGCGCCGACGTGCCGCACACCCGCGCCATCCTCGACGCCGTTCACCGCGCCGCGAAGCGCGTCGAGACCTTCACCCAGCACTACCTGGACGACCAGAGCCACGCCGCATGATTCCCCGAGTCCACAAGCGCGGCACCCGCACCCTCGGCCTGCTCTACTACCTGTACGGGCCCGGGACGCACGAGGAGCACGTCGACCCCCACCTCGTGGCGGCCTGGGACAGCCTGGTCCCCGACCCCGGCCGCGACCCGCAGGCCACGTACACCGACCTCCAACGAGTCCTCGACCAACCGGTCGAAGCCCTCGCCAAGAGCCGCCGCCCGGCCAAACACGTCTGGCACCTGTCCGTGCGCGCAGCGCCGGAGGACCCGGTGCTGTCCGACGAGCAGTGGGGCGAGGTCGCCCGGCGCATGGTCGCGGCCACCGGCATCGCTCCCGACGGCGATGACGCCGCCTGCCGGTGGGCAGCGGTCCGCCACGCCGACGATCACATCCACATTATCGCCACCCTCGTCCGTGAGGACGGCCGCAGGCCCCGCCTGAACAACGACGCGGGCCGCGCCCAGGCCGAAGCCCGCCTCATCGAGGCCGAGTCCGGTCTCAGGCGGCTCAACGTCGGGGACGGGACTGCCGCCCAGCGGCCCACCAGCGCCGAACGCCACAAGGCCGCACGGCAGCAGCGCGAGCGCGCCCCGCGCGAGGAGCTGCGGGAGGCCGTGCGTCGCGCCGTGGCCGGCGCCACGGGCGAGGAGGAGTTCTTCGACCGGCTGGCCGCCGCCGGCCTGCTCATCCGGCGGCGCATCGCCCCCTCCGGTGACCTGCTCGGTTACACCGTCGCGCTGCCCGACGACCGGAACAGGGGTGGCGAGCCCGTCTTCTACTCGGGGTCCAAGCTGGCCCCCGACCTGTCGCTGCCCCGCATCCGCGAACGCTGGTCCGCCAATGCCGCCCCCGAGCAGGCCGTCGGCGCCTTGCCGGGCCGGGAACCTCGTACAGGTGCGGCCGGCCCGGCAGACGCACGCCGTCGTGCCGCCACTGCCGCGTGGCAGGCCGTACTGATCATCGACCACGGTGACGACGCCATGGTCGCTGCGCAGATCGCGGCGGCCGGCGAGGTTCTGGACGCGCTCGCCAAGACCTCCGCCGCCCACACCCGAAAGCAGCTACGCGAGGCCGCCTTCGTCTTCGAACGCGCTTCCCGCTCACACGTACGGGCGGAGCGCGGCCACGACCGTGCCCTGCGGCAGGCCGCCCGCGACCTGGTCTACAGCGGGCCGGCACTCGGCCGCGGCGAGGACGGGGCCACCACCGCGATGCTGATCGACATGGCCTTCTTCCTCGTACTCGCCGCCGCCCACTGGCACGGGAAGAAGGAACACGCCCAGCAGGCCGCCGCCGCCCACCAGGCCGCCGAACACCTGCGCGCCGCCTACCGGGCCGCCGCCGGAACTCCCTTGGCCGCCCTCCACCAGCGGGGCCGCCACCTCGCCCAGCCCCTGCAACGGCGGCACGCGGCCACCGTACGTACGACCCTGCCCCACCTCGCCGAGCAGGTGCTCGCCGAGCCCGGCTGGTACGCCCTGGCCGCCACCCTGGCCGACGCCGAAGCCGCCGGCCACGACCCGACCACCCTGCTCGCCCAAGCCGCCGCCCGCCGGGAGTTGAAGACCGCGGAGTCCATCAGCGACGTGCTGGTGTGGCGGCTGCGCCGCATGGCCGACCTGCCCGCCGACGCCTCCGCACCATCCCTGTCCGACCAGGGCGCCGCGGGGCGGCCGGCACCACGGTCCGCTCGTGCCGCCGGGGCCCGCACCGAACGTCGTCGCGGGCGCAGGTGAGTTACGGAATTTGTGAGTTGCAGCAGGTCAAAGCGGTGGGGCACGCTCTGTGCGGCCCACGAGGACGACGTGAGGGAGACGGGATGTTCAGCCGCAAGCGCGCCATACGAAAGCTCCGCAAAGACCAGGAGGTAGCAACGGAGTTGCTGCGGGCACTCCCGGCGACGCCCTTTCCTCAAGCCCCGCCGGCGGCCGGAGGGCCGGTCACCGGGGCTCCGGACACGCGGGTGGACGACTTCCTGCCGCCGGACCTGCGTGTGCCGTCCCGGGACGAGATCGCGGGGATGATGATGCGCTTCGACAAGCCGCTCGTCATCGACGGCGAAGTCCGCTCCTGCCCCCAGTGCGACGCGTACCGGGACTGGGTGCTGCTGAGCGTCCACGATGAGGTGTGGCTGCGCTGCCGCGCCGGCCACGAGACGCTCGAGCCCCGGCTCGACGCGGCCTGGTACAACCGCAACTCCGGCCCGATGGACCGGTGGCACCCCACCCTCGAAGACGGCCTCAAGCACCTCGGCCACTGACCCCACGCCTGCCACTCGCCAGCCCAACGGCGATCCGGCCGACAGCCAGCCCTCCCGCACCACCTCCGGGAGGCCGTACATGCGCCTTCACACCACCACCGCCGTCATCGGCCTGACCGCCCTCACGCTCCTGACACTGCCGGGCTGCTCAAGCAGCCGCCCCTCCCCCCGCATGCCTTGCGGCGTCGTCGTCTGCGTCGGCCGCCCCCCACACACACGACGGTGCGGACGACAAGACCGGCCACAGCCGCGCCGCTGCCCTCGGCACTCTGCGCGAACATCTGTTGACCGTACCGGCACGACCGTCGTAGTCGCCTCTGAATCCCCAGGCTGGGCGACACGAATGTTGATAATATGCCCGAAAGATCCGAATCTCCAAGAGAGGGCAGCCCAGCGGGATGCCAAGGGAATGGTCTTGGCGCCGCGGCGATCAGCTTCGGTTCAGGAGAAGGGTGTGCACATGCCTCAGCAAGGGACGGTGAAGTGGTTCAACGCGGAGAAGGGGTTCGGCTTCATCGAAGTTGACGGTGGGGGCCCCGAGGTGTTCTTTCACTATTCCGCGATCCAGAGTTCCGGTTACCGGTCTCTGGACGAGGGGCAACGCGTCGAATTCGAGGTAGTGCAGGGCAACAGAGGTCCACAGGCCGATCAAATCCGTCCTGTCTGAGGATGCGGGCCGGGTCATTGGTGCTTTGCGGTATGCGGGTAGCAGTGGCTTGAACAATGCGCTCGCCGTCGGTGGGACGCCCGGGTCGTGGCGCTCCAAGCTGCAGTGGAGGCAACTACTTTCTGCGGCGAGCAGGCATGCAGCGCTTTGTAACGCTCGGGGCTGAGGTTGCGCCGCCTCATGGCGAGGACCAGCACCCACGATCCGTGAGGTCGCAAAGCGGATACGGGGCGAAGCGCGGCCCCACCTGGGCTTTCCTCCACGTGGGGCCTGCGGCTTAATGGTTGCCCCAAAAAGGTCTCCCCCGGACACGCACCTACACAAGGCACCCAAGGAGGCCCAGGCCAATCGCTGGCATCCGCGCATACGGCCACGACAGGCTTGCTCACTGAGAGGTACGGGCCACGAGGCGATCACCGGGGTCAGCCGGCCGGGAGGACGATGAGCCGACCCCTCGCGCTCTCGGGCAGCGTGCGGCGCATCACGGGCACCGGTGAGGCGAGCGAGGAGGCGAAGGCGGCGACCAGGTCGTGCGGGACGCTGGCGCTGAAGGTGGCGCACCACAGATAGCTCTCTCCCAACGCCGGTTCCGCCCATGCCTGCCAGCCGGCCACGTCGGGGCGGGGGTCGGCGTCGTGGACGAGGTCGGGCAGGGGCTCGAGGGAGACGCTGGAGGTGAAGGCCGGGTCCGTGGCGGTGACGGTGGGCCGGTCGATGTCGCGGATCCACCCCTGGGTGGTCAGCGCGGCGAGGACCGTCTCGGGCTCGTCGAAGCCGGTGTCGGGTTCGGCTCGGACGTCGAGCGCGAGGAGGAAGTCGGCTATCGCCTCGTGCGGGGTGCCGGTGGTGAAGTAGGCGTTCCACGCGGTCATGGCGCTGGCGGGGTGGGTGCGGACGGAGATTTGCCAGGCCACGGGCAGCCCGCCGAGTTCGAAGGGGTAACTGGCCAGGATCCACTCGGCGCCGCGGAGTTGGTCCGGGCTGAGGTAGAGCAGGGTGTCGCGAGCGGTGGGCCAGTTCCTCCAGCCGGCGCTGGTGAGGTGGGTGCCGATCCGCTCGGCCAGGTGACCGTCGTCGCCGGCGAGGTGGCGGGGGCTGACCCAGTAGGCCGGTTCCGCGGAAGCGGGGGCGGGTGAGTCGGAGGAGGGGTGCGGGTTCAGGGGCGCCTCCGGAAGGTCGGGAAGTTCACTGGTCGTTGCCGGCGAGAGGGATCGTGCCGCGTCGTCTGCGCCGCGGAGCATCGACGGGTTCCTGCCAGGTGAGCCGTACCGCGACGTCGGGCGGGAGGTGCCCTGGCTGTTCTCCCTCGGCGTCCTCGGCGATGAAGACCACCGGCTCTCCACTCTCGTCCCGGGCTTCAACGACCTCGGCGACTTGGTGGGCCATCGGGAAGAAGGGGTTGACGGCCAGGCGAACCGTCGCCGAGCGGTCACAGGCGGACAAGCGGTCGATCAGCTCGCCGACCCTCATCTGCGGGGTGTGCGGGTCCAACTCGTTGCTCCCTGGGTGGAGATCCTGGATGAGGCAGGCACGGGCATGCGCCCCTCGCGAACGTGTCGCGGGTTTGCGGCGGCAGCTCGTGGAGGGGCGCGGTGGCCCTCACGACGGACGGGACGTGGCCAGGACGCAGGCCACGGTGGCGGCGACGACCTCGGCGGGGGTCTCCATATCGAAGGAGACGTGGTAGCCGGGCGTCTGGGCAGTTCCGGTGACGGACAGCCTCCAGCCCTCGCCGTCGGTGTCGGGCCGGCCGGCGGGGAACCAGCCGAGGTAGAAGCGGCCGTCCTTGCTGCCGATGTGGACATCAGCGCGGTCGTCCACGATCAGGTTGAAGTCCTCCGTCCCGAACTGATCCGTCACGAGTCCCGGCTGCCCGGGGCCCAGCCGCCACTGGCGCAGTCGCAACGCGCCGACGGTCGTCGAGAATCCGGGACGGGCTACATCCTCGGTCACGGCGCAATCACCTCTCTGACCTGCGGTTTTCTGCGAAGGCGTCTACGTTGACATGCCCTGCGAGCCTTGGCCAGACGTTTCCCGATCTTTCCTGTCTGCCCCAGGCGAACTGCTAAGCCCACAGATCGGGCCGCGGCGTGTGATCGAGTGCGGGGACCGGCCCGGCGCGTGCGCGGGGCTGACGCGTGCTGGCGGTGCGAAGGTGCGCCGGCGGCATACCGCCGTCGGGCGTGCGCCGCTACCGGCTACGGTCCGATTGTGCCCATGTGAGTGATGGAGGCCGCGAGGTCGGTGCCCCAGCTCAACTCGACCGAGTGAATCGCATACATAACACCACCCGGCCAAACAGGGGGCTGCTGTCCTGGTCATGCCCCTGTCGACCAGGGGCGTTCACGCGGAACAGGAGGGTCAACCATGCGACTCACCGGACGCACCACCACCCCCGCCCGCAGACGATCCGCAACCCTGGGCGCCGGCGCCGCGGTCATCGCCCTGGCCGGTGCAGCCCTTGCCGCGCCGGCAACCGCCCAAGAGCGCGCCGCCGCCCCCGCCGGCACCTACTGCGGCCCCACCGAAAGCTTCTACGGCAACGGCCAGTACACGTACGCCGAGGTTCAGCTATGCCTGCGGGCCGATTCCAGCGGAGCGGTCTCCGCCGTCGTCAACACGCGCAACGTCCAGTACTACTGGGGCAGCGCCTGGTACAACGCGAGCAGCAGCTACCCGGCGAACTGGGACGCCAAGGGCGCGGCCAGCGTCGGCGGCACCAGCCACAGCTACAGCGTCAACGCCCAGCAGAGCTCCGCGACCGGTTCGGCAAGCGCCTCCCTGTCGACGACCGCCTGCGGCACCTACAGCGTCACCATGACCTACCACCAGGTCGGCCCGTACTGGGGGAGCGACCAGGCCCTCGACTCGGGCCAGCGCACCTACACCATCAACGTTCCCTGTTGACGGCACTTAAATGATCTTGTTGGGGAATCGGCCGATTTCCCAACAAGATCAACAAGTAGCCGCTCCGGGCTCGCCAGACTCATTACTCTCGACGACCGTCGCACCACGCTCGCAGCCCGGCCGGCCAGCCGTCGGGCCACAAAGTGACCCTCCACAGATCAAATCAACATTCCCACCTTACGCAGTGTGACTTTGCACAGAATCTGGCCAGCGGTCTCTCGCCCCATGCAGACCAGACGGTGGCGTGGATCCGCGCATGGCCAGTTCGTGGCCCGATAGCTGGCCACTCGGCATGGCTGGGCCTCGCGTTCCATGGCCGCTAAGTGCCAGGCACTAAGACCGTGTCCTATGTGGTGAGGCGGTCGTTGACCGGTCATGGGGCGGGGAACGTGGGACTGGATCGTGCCGGACGGGCTGTGGGAGATCGCGGAGCCGCTAATCCCGCCGTCGAAGGTCCGGCCGCAGGGCGGCGGGACGCAGGACACGCCTGACGAGACGGTGTTCGCCGCGATCGTCTATGTGCTGGTCAGCGGTTGTGCCTGGCGGACCCTGCCGCCGTGTTTCGGCATATCGAAGTCGACCGCCCACCGCCGGTTCCTGATCTGGTCGCGTGCCGGCGTGTGGGGGCGGCTGCACGAGGCGGTCCTGCGCCGGCTCGACGACGCGGGCCTGATCGACGTGACCCGCGTGGTCCTGGACTCCGCCCACGTCAGGGCTAAAAAGGGGGCGAACACACAGGTCCGAGCCCCGTGGACCGGGGCAAGCCGGGTTCCAAGATGCACGTCCTGTCGGACGCGAACGGACTGCCCTTGGTCGTCGGCGTCTCGGCCGCCAACGTCCATGACAGCGAAGGGCTGAAGCCCATGGTGGCGGGTCACCAAACGAGACACGACCCCGGTCGCGGCCGCCGTTTCAAGCCTGGGCGCCTGCATGCGGACAAGGCTTACGATCGCCCGGACCTGCGAAAATGGTTACGCGGCAAGCACATTGGAGTCCGGATCGCCCGCAAGGGCATCGAGTCCAGCAAACGGTTGGGCCGTCGCAGGTGGGTGATCGAGCGGACGATGTCGTGGCTGACCGGCTACCGACGGCTCAACCCTCGATACGAGCGTCATCCCCGCAACTACCTGGCCTTTCTCGGCCTCGCCGCAGCCCTGTGCTGCTACAAGCGACTCCTCCGCCTCACCACATAGGACACGGTCTAAGGAGCGTGTCGTGTCCGGGGCGGGGTCGTTGGAATGGTCAGGCGTCGGACTCTCCGACGTGAGTGAGGCGGGGTGGGGATGACGCCATTCATGGACAGGCGCGGCGTGCTGAAACTGGCGGCGTTCGGGGCAGTCGGCTCGGCGCTGGCGCTGCGGGGTACCTCGGCGGCCTGGGCCGAGCCGACGTGTGCCAAGATCGTCGTCCGCCCGGAGGTCCGGGAGTTGACCGCACAGCAGTGGCAGAGGTTCACCGGCGCCGTCCACCAGTTGCGTGGCCGCGGTGGCACTGACCGCTACGCCCAGCTCGTCGCCATGCACTACAACAACGCTCCTTACGGCCACGGGGTGCCGGCCTTCCTGCCCTGGCACCGGTACTTTCTCCGTCTCTTCGAGCGGGAGCTGCAGACGGTCGATCCGTCTGTGGTCCTGCCCTACTGGGACTGGAGCAAGGACGCGAAGGCCCCGAACCTGTCACCGGTGCTGGGGCCGACGTACTTCGGCGGCAACGGCAGGCCCTCCGACCACGTCGTCGTGGACGGGTCCTTCGCGAACTGGCCCTGCACCATCCCCACCAGCCACCATCTGCGACGCCAGTACAACGGCGGGAACACCATCTCCGCGTTCTACAGCCCGGAAGCTCTCGAAAGCATCCTCGTGAGGGCCGATTCGTATGACTATCTCCGCCAGCACGTGGAGGGTGGGCCGAACGGGACGGTGCACACGGGGATCGGCGGCCACGACGGCGACATGTCGTTCATGTACTCCCCCAACGATCCCCTCTTCTGGGTGCACCAGTGCTTCATCGACCTGCTGTGGGCCGAATGGCAGCAGCGCAGGCCGACGCTGGCCAGAACCTACAACGGAGGCAGCGTCTCCGTTAACGACAACCTGGTCCCCTTCAACGTGCCAGTCTCCAGCACCCTCGACACCCGAGGACCCGGCATGTGCTACACCTACCGGCGCTGGCACGCGGCGGCCTGAGGCAGCCCGCGGCCGCCGGAGGCGAAGCAGTGACGCACGACCTGCGGGCCGGTGAGGCGAGTACCGCGTCCCGTCGGATCACGTGGCACCCTCCAACCGGCGCGGACCGCATGAGGGGAAATCGCCCGGCAGACGCGCCGAGGGGTATGGCAGCGCCTTGACGGCGGCCGTCCACGGGTGGGTGGCGATGTCGCCACGATGAGATCCTCCAGCCCGCACTCATCGCAACGAATAGGTACGTCGCCGTGCGCCTCCACGCCACCAGCACCGTGTTGACGCCGCCCGCAGGTCTCCACACCTGACCACAACTCGCCACGCTGAGACCGCTCACGTCAGGACAGCGGCCAAGTAGCGGTCATTAGCTACTTATCGCGCAAAGTCACGCCAAAAGCACACATTGAGTCAGTCGGTTCACCGAGGAAATCGAGCACATGGTCTACTTCCGGGGTGCCACAAACGCTGTTGCCTGATGATCTTGTTCGGCTCGATGGCGGGTGGGTCCACACCTACGAGACGCTCGCCCTGAGATCCGCCGCAGCCGACACCATCCGGCTGAGACGGCACTTGATCACCCTCTCCGGCCGCCTCGCCCGCCACCCGTTCTGGCGATCAGACGACCGGCCGTCGCCGACCCGCGTCGAGCTGCGGCGCCGGACCCGCGCCACCGGTCTCCCGAGCGCCCAGTGACGGGGATTTCCCAGACCCGGGCCCGCGTGCTGCGTGCCGTGCGTGAGCACATCGTCGAGCGGGGTGAGGCACCGACGATCCGGGAGCTGTGCCGACAGGTGGGGCTGTCGAGCACGTCGTCCGTGGCCTACCACCTGATCCGGCTGGAAGAGATGGGGCTGATCAGCCGACAGCGAGCCCGTCATCGCTCCATCCGTCTCGACGTCTGATCCGGCGATCACCGGCCGGCTGCCTTCTGGAACGCCGGCGGGCGCTTCGGGCGGTAGGGCATGCGAACGGCCCCCGAGATCCGGAGAGATCCCAGGGGCCGTGTCGGCGGTTGGTCAGGTTATGTCAGCTTTGGGCCGAGCGGTCGTCGTTCTCGTTGTCCGTATGGCGTCGGCGCAGCGCGAAGACCGCTCCTGCGCCGGCAACGATGAGGAGGCCGGCTCCGCCGAGCAGCCAGGGGGTGCTGTTGGCTCCGGTGTGGGCGAGCGAGCCCTCGGGCTCGGTGGTCGTCGGGGTGCTGGCGGCGGTCTTGTCGGTGGTCGGGGTGCCGGGGGCGGACGGGGAGGGGGTGGTCGGGGTGGCGCCGGGTTTGCCCGGTGTCGGCTTGTGCGACGGCTTGCCCGGGGTGGTGGTGTCCGGGGAGGCCGGCGGGGTGGTGGGCGGCTTGGTCGGCTGGTTGTTCGCGGTGTCGGCGAGGGTGACGGTGACCGGTGCGCCGGGCTTTGCGGTGATCTTCACCGGCTTGGCGTCCATCTGGTAGCCGGTGGGGGCCTTGGTCTCCGTGGCCGTGTACGCGGTGCCGGTGCGGGAGGAGACGGTGAGCTTGGCCGTGGCCGTGCCGTCCTTGCCCGTGGTCAGGGTGATGGAGTCGCCCTTGTCCGTGGGCGCGATGTTGATGACGGCACCGGCCAGGGGCTTGCCGGTGGCCTTGTCGGTCTTCTTGACCGTCAGCTCGGCCGGCTTGAAGGGGTCGGTGATCGTCAGCGGCGTGTCCTGGCCGGCGGTGACGATGACGTCCTGGTCCGGGACGAGCTCGTGCAGAGCGCTGCCGGTGGAGATCTCCTTGAGGCGGTAGACGCCGGGGGTGATGCCGTCGAAGTGCAGGAGGCCGTCGCCGTTGGTTTTGCCCTGGAGGGCCTTGGTGCCGTTGACGGTGTCGAGGAGGCTGAACGCGGCGCCTTCGAGGATGGCTCCGCTCGGGTCCTTCTTCGTGATCGTGACGCCTCCGGTCGGTGTGTCCGGGGCGGTATGCGCGGGGGCGGTCGCGGTGGGGGTGGGTTCGGGGGCGTGGGCGGAGGCGGCCGGGGCCCAGGCCAGGGTGCCGGTGACAGCGGCGGCAACGGT
This sequence comes from Streptomyces sp. NPDC052910, assembly GCF_055585605.1. NCBI lineage: Bacteria > Bacillati > Actinomycetota > Actinomycetes > Kitasatosporales > Streptomycetaceae > Streptomyces > Streptomyces sp. NPDC052910. The sequence goes on along the minus strand of NZ_JBVJJR010000004.1, from coordinate 514,219 downwards.
CAGGGCCGCGGCCGGAAGACAGCGGGCGGAAGGGGTATGCACGCAGGAACTCCAGGGAGGGGGCAGAGCGCCCGGGAAGGGTGAGGGGGTCAGCGGGCCCGGCTCGGCCCAGGGGAGGCAGGTGGCGTGGCGACCGGTGAGGAGGTGGCCGACTGCTTGGCCGGGGTTGTCACCGCGATGTGGACGTGGCGGCGGGTCTGGAAGGGGACGTCCTTCGCCGTGCGGGTCACCGGTTCCGTGGAGACCAGTGATGTGGTGAAGGCCGCGACCAGCGACGTGGGTGTGCCGTGGGAGAACTGGGCGCGCCAGTGGGGCTCGCCTGGGTATCCGCCCCAGGCCGTCCAGGTCGGTGTGTTGGTGTTGGTGATGGCGTAGCGGTGTTGGACGACGCCAAGGGAGTCGGGGTCGCGGAAGAACTGTCTGCCGTCGGTCTTGATCTCGTGATTCCAGCCGCGGGCGAGGAGGTGTGCGTACGCCTCGTGCGGTGCTGTGTCGTCGTCGAGCAGCGGGTCGCGGTCGCTGTGGCGGCCTTCGAGGTAGAAGTCGAGCAGTTCGGCGTGGAAGTCCTGGAGCAGTTCGACGGGGGTGGTGGCGTCGAAGGTGATCTGCCAGGTGCCGGCGCCGAACGGGGCGCGGTTGGCGGTGACGGTCCACTTTCCCTTCCGGGAGCTGTCGGGGTCGGGGACCATGCCGGTGAACAACCGCAGGCAGGGGCTGGTGGCGAGGGCTGCCCCGCCGTCGCTCTGGTGCAGGGACCAGTCCTCGGGGAAGGGCCAGATTGTCCGGAGGTCGGCTGCCCCGGGCCCGGCGAGATGGCGAGGGAGGATCTTCACCTGCTGGTCCGGGGCGAGGTGGGTGAAGGGATCGGTCGACATGGGAGGTCCTCGGGTGCGGTGGGTGGGGTGAGCCCGGCAGAACGGCGTGGTGGGCCGGGCGGCGGCGCCCATCTGGAGGTTTCGTCTGCCCGAGCGGGTCAGCGGGTGCGCGAGGGTGGGTGGCCTGCTGGTGAGGCCGGCGGTCGGGCCGGCGCCGGGGCAGACAGCGTCCGGGGCAGAGCGGCGGCCGTGGCGGTGACGGGAAACCACACCTGTGCGTACTGTTCGACCGCGCGGCGCAGTCCTCGGACGTCGGCTCCCTTCCAGGGCGGTTCGCTGTCACGCTTCCAGTCGTGCATGAGTGCGTACCCGTCCTGGCCCGGACGCACCTGTCGAGCGGCATCCCGCCGGGCGAAGGTTCCGTGGTCGGCGAAGGTGAGGATCGCGTTGTCGACCACCCCCTGTTCGGGGTGGATCACCCGCAAGTGCAGGCCGTCGTACCGGCCCTCGAAGATGGTGCGCGCGAAGTCGATACGCAGGCGCAGCGGGGAGCCGGCGATGGGGGTGGCGTAGTAGGTGTTGCCCACGACAGCGCTGTCGTCGAAGGGGAGTTGGAGGTGTTCGGTGAAGAACTGGTGGGCGTGCAAGGGCACGGGCAGGGGCCTTCCGGCGGAAAGAGGGAGAGAGGTCAGCGGCGGGGGCCGGCGGGGCGGCTCGCGGGAGGGGTGGCGGGCCGTGAGGTGGTGCTCCAGCGGGGGACGCTGACGGTGCCCAGGGCCGGTGGGCGGTGGGCAGCGGTGCGTTGCACGTCGAGCGGGGTGGGCGCCGGGGGCGGTGGCGGCGTGACGGGGGTCAGCCGGGCGGTCTCGCGTAGGGCGCGGGGCATCGCGTTCTGCCAGCGCGGCACCGGGGCCGGGTCGACGACGGCCGTGGTGATCGCGGTGACCAGGGGGACGGGGGTGTGGGTGGAGGCGGTGGCGTACCAGCGGGCTCCGGCCGGTCCGCCCCACAGGTACCAGCGGGCGTCCAGTGTGGTCAGCTCGCGGCCGGGATCGAGCTGAGTGATCACGTATTTTAGGCCGGCCAGGCCGTCCGCGCTTTTCAGTTCCATGACGCCCCCGCGCGGGCCCTGTAGTTTCCAGCCGTGGTTGATCAGGGGCATCACGGCGTCGAACGCCGGTGCCTTGCGGCCGGTCGCATCGTGGCCGTTGAGGTAGGTGGCGGGGCCGTCGGTGTACGCCTGGGCGAGGGCGGTGGTGAAGGCGGTGACGAACTCGGTGGGTGCCGTGTCGTTGAAGCACACGCCCCAGTGCGGCTGGGCGAACGCGTCGTCGTAGACGGAGATCCGCCACAGGCCGTCGTCCTCGCCTTCGGGAAGGTAACCCAGGCGGATCTTGCTGTCGGGCGAGGAGAGGGAGAAGTTGCCGTCCTCGTCGTGACGTGCCCGCCAGCCCAGGTCGAGCAGGGGCTTAAGGGCCGGGTCGCCGATGAACGTGCTGCCGGCAAGGTAGCGCGGGGAGACGTAGACGTCCCCGTCGATCTCGGGGGAATCGGGCATGAGCACCTACAGGGGGTCGGGACGTGGGCCGGTGCCGGGTAAGGCTCACGGTCAACTGCACAGCGCCGCGCCGCTCTTTCGAACCTTCTTCGTGGTGTGCGGGCCGGGAATCATGCGCAGCCGGGCGAAGGTCACGGTGAGACCGAGTGCTTGGAGTACGGCGCAGGCTGTGACGACGCTGCCCAGCGCGGGGGCCGGGGTGAGGGCGACCAGGAGGCCGGCGAGCGGGAAGGGCAGCAGGAAGATCAGGATGGTCAGGCTGAGGGTGGCGCCGAAGGTCTCGGGCGGGATGAGGTGGGAGCGCAGGGTGCGCAGGACCACGGACATGCCGCCTTCGCCGGCCATGAGGGCGGCGATGACGACCAGGTAGGTGGTGTAGGTGTGAGCGGCGGCGACCGCCAGGCCGGCGCCGGTAACGACCGCGGCGGAGGTGGCGCCCACGGCCCATAGTCCGTACCGGTCGATCGCGCTCCGGCACACCGTGATGGCCAGGAGGGAGGCGAGGGCGGCTGCCGACCAGATCAGGCCGACGTCGGCGCTGGAGTGTCCCAGGTGCTGGACGACGATGACGGGGGCGGCGGCCTGCATGAGGCCGACGCCGAGGTTCGCCAGGGTCATGCCCGTCACCAGCCAGGCCAGCGCGGGCAGGGACCGCAAGGTCTCCCACCCAGTGCGAAGCCCTTTGATCACCGGTGCCGGTGCGTCTGCGGGCTGATGAGGCCGGCGGGGAGCAAGGGCGGCTGCGGCCAGGGAGAAGCCGGCGAGGGTGGTCAGCATGCCGCAGGGGCCGGTGTGCTGCAGCAGCAGGCCGGCGAGGGCCGGTCCGGCCAGGGTGGCGACCTGCTCGATGCCCAGGAGTGCCGACTGCACGTGGTGTGCCCGCTCGCCGGCCTCGCGGCTGGCGGTGGCGCCGGCGGTCTCGGACGCGATGTAGCTGAACTCGGTGAGGACGCCGGTGGTGGCGGCCAGCAGCATGACGGTGACCGTCGCCGTCGGCCCGCCGGAGTGGGCGGGGAGCGCGAGGGCGGCGGTCAGCACCACCAGGGCTCGGGCCACCGAGGCGTAGCGCAGGACGCGCGTGGTGCCGTGACGGTCGACCATCGCGCCGGCGAGGGTGAACGCGCTGAGACGGGGGATCCACTCCAGCGCGAACGCCAGTCCGGTGAGCGCGGCGGAGTCGGTGGTGGCCAGCACCAGCAGGGGGATGCCGTACGTGGTCATCGCGAAGGCGCCGGCGTCGGCGGTGCGCGGCAGGTAGATGGCGCGCACGTTGCCGGAGATCGGACGGCGGGCGTGCCGTGGCCCGGAGCCAGGTCTCAAGGGGTGCTCTCCCTCCCGGCCTCGGCGACGGAGCGGTTGGTGGAGGCGGCGAAGACGGAGGGGTTGGCTGAGACCCACGTGGAGACGGCGCTCCAAGGCCGGTGCGGGCAGGAAAGCTCACCGGCGCCCACGGCGTGCGGAGCCTGGTGCGGACCGGTGCTCTGGTCGGTCGCGCCTGCGACGCGGTGGTGGCCAAGCAGCGCGAGGGTGTGCTGGATGCGGGTGACGAAGTCGCTGGCCGGCGCGGGCGTCTGCTGGGCGCGGGCCCAGCGGGCGAGGGTGTCGTAGACGTCGGCGAGGTCGGTGCCGCGGCTGGTGAGGAGGTAACACGGCTCGCCGCGGTGGCCGGCGCGCAGGAGCTGGTGGGTGCGGGCGATCTCCAGGGCGGCACGGATCTGGTGGCGCGGGAGGTCGGAGAAGGTCCGTCCGAGCATGCGGCGAGGGACGGGGCCGTTGTCGTCGATCTCGGTGACGAGCCGGATCAGCCCCGGGTGGGAGAGCACGGTGACGGCGTGGGCCACCGGTGCGGCCCGAAGGACGGGGGCGGTGGTCACCGGCGGTGGCCTCCTGTCGGCGGGGCCGCGATCGGGCGGGCGGGTATCTGGTGGGAGAAGAGGTCGCCCGGCTGCCACCGGGCCACCGGCCGCTGCGTCGCCGAGGACGCAGGGACTGTGGAAGCGGTGGTGACCGGTGGGGCCGGCAGGCGCGCGTGGTGGGTGACCCAGGTTCCCGTCCGGCCCTGAGAGGGGGAGAGCGTCTGCCCCCACAGCGCGTGGGCGGGGGCGTTGGCCGGCGGGCGGCCGGCTGCCCATGCCGACATGGCGCTGTAGACCGGGGCCAGGGCGTGGCCGGTGGCGGAGAGCCGGAAGGCCGGCGCGTCGGTGACGTCGACGAGACCGTCGTCGATGAGCTGGCGCAGCGGCGGGTAGACGGTGCTGAGGCTGTAACGCGGCATCACGTCGGCGGCCAGCTCCTTGGCGCTGCTGGTGCCGCGCGCCTTCAACGCCCACAGCAGGGGCGTGGCGTGGCGGGGGGTGAGCAGGGCGAGGGCGTCTTCGATGTTGTCGGCCGCCGGGATGCGCTGGGGCTCGAGTTCGCCGGTCTTCGCATTGGGCACCAGGTCTTTCTCCAGGTGCGTGTTGCCCCAAGTGGCGATCACCGTCAGGACGGGCATCAGCTCCGCGCCGCGGGTGGTGAGGCCGTAGGTGACGTGCCGGGGGCCGTATTCGGTGCGGTCGACCAGGCCGGCGTCGGTGAGTTTGCGCAGCCGGGGGTGGAGCTGGCCGTCGGCGAGCCACGGCAGCTTCGGCTTGATCTCCGCGTAGCGCAGCGGTTGTTCGGCGAGCGTCATCAGGACCCACACGCTCCAGCGCGGGGCGATCATCTCCAGGGTCTCGGTGACGCGGGAGAGGTCGGTGAGCGTGGTGCTGGGCAGACCGGTGGTGGCCAAGGGGGAACTCCTGAAAGGGTATGGGGCGCAGCCGTCAGCGACTACGGGCGGCAGCCGGTGCCGCTGGGGCCGGTGCCGCCGCCGGGGAAGCCGTCGGGGATGCCGCCGGGGTCTTGAGGTCCGGGGCCGGCACCCGGTGCAGGCTGGTCAGCACCGCGGTCACGCTCTTGGTCTGGGCGTCGCGCACGGCGACGGACTGGGCGATACGGCGGGCGCAGTCGAAGATGTGGCCGGTGTCGACAGGGTCGATGTCCCTGCCCGGCTCGGTGAGTTGCCGTAGCCGTTCGAGCTGGAAGGCGATGTTTCGCTCGGCGAAGGCGAGGTCGGCGTGGCTGCCGAGGAGGGCGGCCAGCATGCTGTCGTGCGCCGTGGCGGCGGCGTGGGCTTCGAGGGCGGCGAGCGGCTGCCCGTAGAGGGCTTCGATGCGTTCGGCGATCGTCTGGGACGTGGTGGGGGGCAATCAGCCCCCTTTCAAGGTCGGCGGGCCCGAGCCGCCCCGGCATGCGGGGATGCCGGGGCGGCCGGGGGCAGCGCGACGCTGATCTTCGGCTGGGCGAACGGCACAGAAGGAAGCGGGCCGGTGAGCGGGGCCGGCATGGTGCGCAGCAGCTCGTCCAGGGCGACGCGGTATCCGTCGCGGGCGTCCAGCGCCGCTTCCATCCACTGGGCGTCCATCCGCAGGTCGTCGGCGGACAGCTCGCTCATGTCACGGTCGGGGTCCATCGCTTGGTGGACGCGGTCGCGGACCCGTGCGAGCTGTTCCTCGGCCAGGGCCAGGAAGCTGCGCAGCTCCAGTGCCCGTTGCAGCGCCGCCGACGCCGCCTCGGTCGTCGCTGTCGCGTACAGCTCGCCGAGGGCGGCGCCGAAGGTCTCTTCGAGTCGGCGGTCCTGGCTGCTGGGCTTGGTGGTCACGCTCACCGTGCCACTCCCCGGACCGGGACGCCTGCGGTGGCCGGACGCGTCGGCACAGTGGTCTGCAGGGCCGGTCCCCGGGCTGCAGCGGTGGTGGCCGCGCGCCCGGTGCCGGGGCCGTGCCTGCCCTGGGTGGCCGGGTCGAGGAGGAAGCGCACCACCATGGCGCGGCCGTCCCGGACAGTGACGGCCATGTTCACCCGGTGGGCCAGTTCCATCGCCGCATCGTCGAGCGGCACCGGGTCTCGGGCGAGAAGGGCAATCAGGTGGTCCTCAGCCCGCTCGACCGCCGCCTGCGACTCGGCCAACAGGCCATGCCAGTGCACCACTTCCGTCGCCTGCTGGTTGGCGCGCGGGACTGCCGCGACGGCCCGGCGCAGCTCGGGAAGGCTCATCTGGAATCGGGCTTCGATCTGCTGGGTGATGACGCCCATCACGTCGTCGGCGTCGTCGGACACAGCCGGCTCCTCACGATGAGTTTTACGACAAGGGAAAGGGCCTGGTCCGCCTCGGTGGAATTCCCTCCCTGGCAGTCTGGGCCGTTATGGGCAGGGCTTTAGTCCAGACAGATGTAGACCTCGTTGTAGACGTAGGCGCCGGACACCCAGCCCGTCACACCGGTGGTGCGGTCGGTGATGTAGCGCCAGCCCCCGCTCGACTTGTGAACGGTGAACTTGTGCCCCCGGTACAGGATGCCGACGGCGGTGGACTTGCTGCTGGCCTTCGAACGGATGGTGACCGCGTTCGCGTCGATCACCCACGGGCCGGTCCGGTGGCAGTAGTCGGACGCGACGGTCGGTGCGGCAGCCGGTGCGGCATGCGCCTGTGCGGTGAAGGCGAAAGGCAGCGACAGCGCCCCGAGGACAGCGGCGTTGACAGCGAATTTGGAAGCACGCATGGAGAAGTAACCCCTGGGAAAGTAAAGGGAGATAGGGAGACGTCCCCGCCGGAATGCCGTTGGGGATGAATACAAGGGTCTGGAGAAGTCCCGGTTTCGCTAACCGGAGATGGGCTGCTATGTTCCGGCCCTCACGTGAAGCCCAGTGCTTTCCGGCGTCACGGCGCCACGCGGGGCTCCAGCATCAACGGCTGCGCCCACGCGGCGGTACGGCCGGCGCAGGCCGTGCGGGCGCCGCGGCCACGGGGTTGTGGCGCGCGGGCGGCGGGGCGGTCGGCAGAGGGGCGCCGGCGCCGGCGAAGTGGCCCTGGAACCAGTCGGTGGCGGCCTTGAAGGTGGAAAACCCTCCTTCGCGCAGGGTGTGCGTGCCGGCGTCGAGGTCGGCTTCCCTGAGCAGGATCCGGAAGGGCCACGGTTCCCGTTCATCCAGGGCCCGCAGGAGGACCACGATCTCCGGTCGGTCCGCGGTGTCGTCGGTGTAGCTGTGCAGCAGGGCGAAGTGGTCGCCGTCGCTCATCAACCGCTCTTCCAGGACGCGGGTGGCTGCGTCGGCGGGGCGCGTGCCCACACCGTCCTGAAGGTGGATCGTCTCCTTGGGGCAGCCGCGGGCGATCAGCCAGGACTGGGCCATCGCCGGCAGCGGCAGGTCCTTGTCCTCGAAGCGAAACGTACGGGTGGCGGGGTCGCGTTGCAGGTGCAGGGCGACGATCTGCGGGTCGCCCGGGATGACGGCATCGTTGTGGAGAACGTAGAAGCTCTGCTCGTCATTGTCGGTGTGGTGTTCGGCCAGCACCGTGAACTCGTCCTCGTCGAGGACGACGTACTCCCAGAGCCGCTCCACGTCGGGGCGTTCAGATGTGTAGCCGTCGAGGCGGAAATTGTCGGGTTCGTGGTGCTGCATGGTTGCTTTCGGAGGTCAGGGGTGGAGACCGGTGGCGGGGTGCTGGGACATCAGATGTTCGCGGCACCCGCCAGGTTCGGAGTCACCGGCCGGGCGCGGCGGGCGAGGTCGTGCGGCCTCAGCCGGACAGCGCCGTGCGGTCGAAGTCGGTGGGGGTGATGTGTGGCCGGCGGGGACGGAGTGGCAGGTGTCGCGCCGACCAAAGGGCGTCGCCCAGCGCTTGAGTCGGTTGTGGGCGAGACGGTTTTCGGCGGCGGTGCCGAGCGGCAGCCGCCGGGTGAGCAGGTGCTCGGGCAGCTTGGCGCCCTGGACGATCCCCAGGAGCGTGCCGGCATCCGGCGCCCTCGTCTCGGGTCGCCGGCGGGGCAGTGCTCGCGAGCACCGTCTCCGAGGGTCTAGGGCGGCTGCCAGTTGCTCCCGCCACCCTGTTCATCTGGTCGACGGTGCGGTCGATGCGCGCGTACGGTGCCGCGTGGTCAACGGCCCCGGCCACGCGGTGGCGCAGCCGGCGCAGGTCGTGCAGGCGTCGCGGGCAGGGTGCTGCGGCGCGCGGGCGGCGGAGCGGGCGGCAGGGGGGCGGCATCGCCGGTGAAGTGGTTTTCCCACCAGTACGTGGCAGCCTCGTAAGCGAGGAAGCCTCCTTCGCGCAGCGTGTGCGTTCCCGCGTCGAGGTCGGCTTCTTCCAGCAGGATGCGGAAGGGCAACGGTGCCCGCTCATCCACGGCTCGAAGGAGGACCACGACCTCCGGCCGCTCAGCGTTGTCGTCGGTATAGCTGCGCAGCAGGGCGAAGTGGTCGCCGTCGCTCATCAACCGCTCTTCCAGGACGCGGGTTGCCTCGTCGGCGGGGCGCGTGCCCATACCGTCCGGGAGGCCGATCGCCTCCCTGGGACAGCCGCGAGCGATCAGCCAGGACTGAGCCATCGCCGGCAACGGCAGGGTGGCGTGCTCGAAGCTGAACACGCGGGCGACAGGGTCGCGCCGTACATGAAGGGCGGCGATCTGCGGTTCGCCCGGGACGCCCCAGGTGGCGGAACCGTCGTGCAGAACGTAGAAGCTGTGGCGGGCATCGTCGGTGTGGTGCTGGGCGAGCAGCGTGTACGACTCCTGCTCGGCGGCGACGTGCTCCCAGAAATGCTCGTCTGCGTCAGGGTGTTCGCCTTCGTATCCGTCGAGGCGGAACAGGTCGGGTTCGTGGTGCGGCATGGTCGCTTTCGATGGTCAGGGCCGGCGGTGGGCGGCAGGGGTGCTGCGGGCGTCGGCTGTCCGCGGCACCGGCCAGGCCCCGGCCCGCTGACCGGGCGCGGCGGGCGGGCTCGTGCGGTGTGAGCCGGACAGGGACGCGCGGCCGGCGTCGGTGAGGGTGACGGGCTGCCCGGCGTGCACGGGGTGGGAGGTGTCCCGCTGGACGAGACCGGCGTCTTCCAGGCGCTGAAGTTGAGCGTGGCCGAGGCGGATTCCGGAGGCGGTGACGACCGACAGGCGTTGGTTGAGCAGGTGCTCGTGCAGCTTGGCGCCCTGGGCGATGGCCAGCAGCGCGGCGATGTCCGGTGCCGTCGCCTCCCGGCTGCCGAACGAGCCGTGCTCCCGGGCGACCGTCTCCAGCGGCTCCAGGACAGCCATCAGGTGCTGTTGGCGTTCGTCCCGGGTGGTTGCGGCCTGCTCCAGTTGACCGACGGTGCGGTCGATGCGCGCGAACAACGCCGTATCGACGAGAAACTCGCCGGAGGACAGGCGGTGCAGCAGGGCGCGGTGGAAGGTCACCGAAGTCTCCGCCTGGGCGAGGTTGCGGTGGGCGTCGGCCAGGCGGCGATGGGACTCGTCGAGCAGACCGCGGTCGCGGTGCTCCCAGAGCTGATCGACGCTATGGCCCGTGGCGGCCTCGACGCGGTGGTCCAGTGCCGTCAGCACCTTTCGTGCCGCTGCCGACGGGCGAGTGGTGAGCATGAACTGCAGGGCTCCTTGGGAGTGGTGTCACGGTCTGCGGCCGAGGGGGACCCGTACATCGATGCGGGTGCCGTGGCGCGTGAGCTGAGCCGAGCCGAGGCGGTGAAGAAGGCGGAGCATCGAAGTGTTGGCCGCGTCGGTGTGCGCGGCCAGGGTGTGCGCGCCCCGGGCGCGGGCGTGCTCGGCGACGTGCCGGGCCAGGGTGGTGCCGATGCCGCGACGCTGGTGGTCGTCAGCCACTTGGAGGGCGACGTCGGCCACGCCGGCCTCCTGGCTCATCCAGCCGGCGGAGGCCAGGGCGAGTGGTCGGCCGGCGGCATCGAGGCTGATCCAGCAGGTGCTGTGTTCCAGCAGGCGTTCGAGATGGCGGCGGGTGATGCGGGTGCGTCCCCAGCGGCGCTGGAGGTTCTCCGGTGAGCAGCGCCGGTGCAGGTCGTCGACAAGGTGCCAGTCCGCCGCCCGGGCCGGCCGGGTGAAGTGAACGGCAGGATGGTTCAGCAGCGGCGGTCCCGCCCGGCCGCCTGGAGGGAGGCACGCCGGTAGGACTTGCGGCGGCGGCCGTCGGGGAGGGTGATGTCGCGGGGGAAGACCTCGTACCGGGACAGGAGGTTGGCCAGGCGCGCCGGGGTGAGCTCGGCGTAGCGCCGGCGGTCTTCGGCGACTTTGGGACGGTGCTGCAGCGCGGCGACGAGGTCGGTGGAGGCCATGGCGTCCGGGTCGCCGCGGTCGGTGAAGACCTTCAGGCACGCGTCGACGATGCTGTCCGACGGCTGCGCTGCATCGGCGGCTTCCGCGGGTGTGCCGTCCGCTGTGGTGTGGGGGCAGCAGCAGGCTGACGACAGCAGCGCTCGCAGCTCTTCTTCGGCGTGCAGCCGGGCGAGGAGAAGGTCCGTGAGATCCACCAGGCCCTCGAAGCGGCAGGTTGCCGCGCGTGTGCCGTGGTGGACGGCGTCGAGGATGTGCTCGTCGAGATGCTGGACGGTGAGGAAGGTGTCGAGCAGCAGCCGGTGGTGCGGGTTCTCGGAAGGCGGTTCGTCCTCCAGCAGGCGGGTGACGAGCGCTTCGAGGAGGGCGGGGGGCGTCGTCAACGAAGGGGGCCTTTCGACAGGGTGGGTGCGCTTGCGGGGTGGGGCAGGCCGGGCATCGCGTACGGCGGACCCGGCTTCGGGACGGGCTGGTGGGCGCCCAGTTGGGGCGAACGGGCGCGGGCGGCGTGGGTGCGCGTGCTCGTGGAGTGCCGGGTGATGCCCAGGCGGGCCCGGGCGGTGTCGTAGACGTCGTATCCGGCGCGCTGCCGGACGGCGACGACGTGAATCTCGGTGCGGTGGGCTGAATCGGCGGGGGCGGGACGCTGGGCGTAGACGATGCGCCAGGCGTTGCGCGAGTCGACGTAGACCTTGCGGTAGCCCTCCAGGTCACCGGCCAGCCGGCCGCCGAACAGCTCGGCGTTGACGACGTCCTGGAGCTTGGCGAGGGCGAGGTCGCGGATGTCGCTGGGGGCCTGGAGCAGGTCGGTCAGGGCGCGGGGGTCGAAGCTCAGACCGAAGGCCGGCTCACCGTTCATGAGACGGCCTCGGCCGCGTCGGTGTTCTCCGGTTCCTCGGAGTCGGCGCGTGCCGAGCGCAGGGAGGGCTTCGGGCCGGGCAGCAGGCGGTGGGCGGGCCGGTCGGGGTCGGTCATGCACGCAGAGAGCGGTCCGCCCGGCGCCCGCACGGTGGTCATGGCGTGGGTGAGGAAATCGCGGTGCCACACGAACGGCCCCGAAGGGCCGGCCTCGGGGTCCTTGTGCTGCTGGTAGGCCATCCACAGGGCGTGCAACCAGGCCACGACGTCGTCGTGCTCCTGCCACTGCTGGCACCACGGCGAGGCAGTGGTGACTTCGGCGCCGTAGGTGGGCAGCAGGAAGTCGTCCACCCAGTCCGACAAGGCGTCGAGCTCGTTCTCGTACTCCTCGCCCTCCAGCTCCAGGATCGGCCGGGGCTCCGGCGGCGCGGCGGGCAGCGGCGGCATACCGGGCAGGCCCGGCATGCCGAAGGCGGGAAACGGCGAGGGGGACGGGTCGGGTGCGGCAGCCAGGTGGTCGAGCTGCCGGGCCTGCTCGGCCGACTGCTCCATCAGGCGGCGGACGCTGGCCTCGATGCTTTCCAAGTTGGAGTCCGGAAGTCGGATCGGCTCCAATTCCCCCTCGTCACGGGGGTCTATGGATTCAGGCACGAATGGATCTCCTTGCAGCCGCGGCCATCAGTCATGAAGTGCGGCTCCAACCATCCGGACATTCCCCGGTTTCACTAACCGGGGAATGCCTGCTATAAAGCGCCGGCACGTGAGCGGAAGACGCGCGGCGGGTCAGGCGGAGAGCGTGAGGTCGTCCTGGATGAGGGTCTGGCGCAGGGTGTCGGTCAGACGGTCGGCGGCGATCTCGGCGTAGTGCTTGGTCTTCTCCACGCCGATGAAGTCGTAACCCTCCAGCAGGGCGGCCACGCCCGTCGAACCAGAGCCGGCGCAGAAGTCCAGGACGGTACCGCCTGGCGGAGCAATCTTCACCAGCTCGCGCATCACCTCCACGGGCTTCTGCGTGATGTGCTGCCGGTTCTTCCCCGACGGCTGTGAAGCGCTGTACAAGCCCGGCAGGTACACGGGGTTGGCCGAGCCGTCGATGGCTCCCTTCGAGGCCCAGATGATGAACTCGCAGTTCTGGGTGAAGCGTCCCTTCTGCGGCCTGGCCTGCGGCTTGTGCCAGGCCAGCACCCCGCGCCACAGCCAGCCGGCGGCCTGGATCGCGTCCGTGGTGACGGGCATCTGCCGCCAGTCGGTGAACAGCAGCGCCGTGCCGCCGGTCTTGGTCAGGCGGTGGGCCTCGGTCATGATCTGCGTGAGCCAGAAGCCGTAACTGCGCTGATCCATGTTCTCGCCGGCGAAGTCGGGCAACTGATGGCCGGCATCGGCGGTGACGTACTTCTGCCGCGCGGTGCGGCTCGTGCGTTCCTTCGCCGTCCGCCCGCCAGAGTTGTACGGCGGGTCGGTGATGACGGAGTCGACGCAGCCGTCCGGCAGGCTGGACAGCACGCTCAGCGCGTCGCCCTGGTGAAGGGAAAAAGGCAAAGGGAATCCCCAATCCGGGTCCGGGATATGAGAGAGAAGGCCGCCGCGACCGTCACGTGATCTGCGGCTGCCTGCGGGAGGATAGAAGCCCACGAGCCGCAGCAGCGGGCGCGGGTGGTGCCCAAACTGTAGGCCACGATCCCCGGTTGAGTGGCACAGCCAGCCATACGTTCCTGGCTCGGCCTTTGACCGCCGGGCTTTTTCGCCAACCGGGAATCGGCGCTTACTGTTTGGGGAACCCGGCGCACACCGCCGATGGCCTCCTTCCCTTTCACGTGCCTCGCGGAGGTTTCCCCTGTCCCGGTCCACCTGACCCTGCCTGCCGGCCCTGGGCTTCGAGCTGCCACTCGCGCCCCCGACTGCCGGTTTCGGTCCACCCACCACCCCGGCCGCCGCATCCTTTCCACGTCCTCGCGCATGCGCGGCCGGGCCTCACTTCGAAGGACACCGCAGTGACCCCTCCCTGCCCTCCTCCCCTGCCTGAAACACGACCGCCGCGTTCCCCGCGCCTTCCGGGAGGCGACGCGGGTTGAAGGGCACAGCCGCCGTCCTCGGCGTCGTCTGCCTCTCCCCTCTCCTGATCGCCGGCGCCGCGGCGACCGCCGCCGCCGGATCCAGCGGCGCTCACTCCCAGGCCGCGAGCTGCACCACCGGCACGGACGTCGACACCGAGGCCGTCGCCAAGCAGGTCGCCTCCATCCTCGGTGGCAAGGGCTCGAAGAAGGATGTCCACGTCGAGGGCCTGGAGCTGCCCGCCGAGCAGATCCCGAACGCCAAGACGATCGTGGCCACCGGCATCTCACTCAAGATCCCGGAGCGTGGACAGATCGTCGCGCTCGCCACCGCGATGCAGGAATCGCGGATCCGCAACTTGAACTACGGCGACCGGGATTCGCTCGGAATCTTCCAGCAGCGCCCCAGCCAGGGGTGGGGCACCGCTCAGCAGGTCCGCGACCCCGTCTACGCGAGCACGCGGTTCTACAAGGCGCTGCTCGAGGTACACGGCTGGGAGCAGATGACCGTCACCCAGGCCGCCCAGGCCGTCCAGGCGTCCGGTTTGCCCGACGCGTACGCCCAGTGGGAGCCGCTGGCCCGTGCCCTGCAGCAGGCCATCGTCAAAACGCTCCCGAACATCGGCAAGGACACCACGGCCAGCAAGGACACGAAGGACAAGGGCGCGGCCACCACCGCGTCGAGCGCGGGCGGAGGCTGTAAGCCCGGCGACGACGGATCCGGTTACGGGCCGATTCCGGAAGGCTCCGTCCCGAAGGGCTACACGATCCCCAAGGACGCGAACCCCAAGGCGCGTAAGGCGATCGAGTGGGCGATGCACCAGCTCGGGACGCTGTACCAGTGGGGCGGGGAGTGCACCAACCCGCACGGTCCGGACCCGATGGGCCGGTGTGACTGCAGCTCGCTGATGCAGCAGGCGTACGCCCATGCCGGCGTCCGGCTCACCCGCACGACTTACACCCAGGTCCACGAGGGCAAGCCGGTCTCACCCAAGAGCCTGCAGCCCGGTGACCTGCTCTTCGCCCGCGGCACCGCCGCCGTGCCCGAACACGTCGGCATGTACATGGGCGCGGGCCTGGTGATCGAAGCGCCGCGCACGACCAAGCCGGTGCGCATCCAGCCGGTCAAGGACTGGACCATCCTCGCCGCCCGCCGGGTCATCTGACGCCCCTCCCGCCGGTCTCCGGCCTGTTCCGGCGCCCGACAGCCGCCCTCGGGCGCCGTCATCTCTCCCGCTTCTCCCCCCTCACCGCGGGCTCCCGCCTGCCCGCGTCTGCAAGGAGTTCCGCCATACCCATGTCTGTCGCCGACCGCCTCATCACCCTCGCCTACGACCCAGGCGTCACGCCGAAGGAGGGTGGCCTGCCCGGCCTGTCGGTGCTGAAGAACGTGGTCAGCTCGATCAACCTCTTCGGCATCGTGGCCGTGGTCGGCGCGCTGGCCGTCTCCCTCGGCGTGTGGGCCTGGGGCCACCACACCGGCGGCCACCAGGCCGAGGCCAACGGCAAGAAGGGCGCCGTCGTCGCAGCCGGTGCCGCCCTCGGTCTCGGTGCCGCGAACGGCGTGGTCGCCTTCTTCTCCGCGCTGGGGTCGCAGGTCCACTGATGCCGCGCTTCCCCTCGTCCCTCTCCGGTTACGGCACCACCTGGTCCACCCGGGCCCGCGTCCTGGCCGGCGTCCTCGTGCTGAGCGTCCTGCTCGCCGTCGCGGGCCTTACCGCGTGGGCCACCGGCAGCGGCGGCCAGGACGTCGACGACGACACCGCCGTCCCCTCCCCGAGCAGCACCTCGGAACCCGCGCCGAAGCCGGACCCCGGAACGGGCGCGGTCCCCAAGCCGCCGCAGTTGTCCGACCCGCTCGCCTACGTCAAGGCCGCCGCCGTGATGCTGCGGTCCTACGACACGCGCACCACCAACCGCGACCAGCAACTGGCCGGCATGAGCGCGTGGATGACCAAGGAGACCAAGTACACCGACTGGTCTTCGATCTCCGCTCAGGTCCCGGACCCGGTGCTGTGGTCGCGCATGGCCGACAACGCCCAGTACGCCACCGTGAAGGTCACCGAGGCGCACTTCCCGTCGGCCTTCAAGCAGGCCCTGGCGGAGAACCCGTCCGCGCTCACCGAGGCGTACATCTACGCCGTCACCGTCACCGGCAAGCAGCAGATCACCTGGAAGAAGGGCGGGGGCGGGGCCGAGGACCGTTCTGTCACCCTCGCCGTGCAGTGCCGCCCCTCCCGCGACTGCTCCCTGGTCTCCATCGCCCCCCGCGTCGCCCCGTGACGGGCCACTGACCGAAGAAAGGAGGAAACGTTTCAGTGGACTTCTGTTCCATTCCCCTCGCCGGCAAGCTCTGTTCCGCGGCCGACGCCATCGACTTCGTGTCCGACCCGGGCAAAGCGATCACCGAAGGCATCGGCAACTGGATCGCCAAGAGCACCGGCCAACTGGCCGCCGCCGCAGCCGACCTCGCCGCCGAGGCCGTCAACAGGACCACCCAGGTGGACCTGGGGGCCGGCTGGTTCCGCAGCAACTACGAACTGATCTTGCCCATCGGCCTCGTGCTGCTGGTCGCGACCTTCTGCGCCCAGCTCATCCGGGCTGCGGTCAAACGCGACGGCCAGGCCCTTGGCCAGGCGTTCACCGGCACGATGAGCGGCGTCTTGTTCGCCTTCTCCGCCATCGCCGCCACCACCGTCGCCATCGAAGTCGTCGACGCGCTCTCCGACGGCCTGTTCAAGGCCGCCGAGTCCTCGCTGTCCGACGCCGTGCGGCGCATGGTCAAGGTCTCCCAGCTCGGCGCCCTCGGCCCCCTCGGCTGGCTGGTGTGCGCCTTCTGCGGCATCGGCGCCGCCATCGGGGCCTTCCTGTACTGGTGCGTGATGATGGTCCGCAAGGTCGGCATCCTCGTCATGGTCACCCTCGCCGTCTTCGCCGGAGCCGGCGGCGGCTGGGAAGTCGCCCGGCGCTGGCGACGGGGCTGGATCGAAGCCACCGCCACCCTGGTCTGCAGCAAGCTGCTGATGACCGTGATCTTCCTCCTGGGCATCTCCGCCATGGGCAAGGCGGACTCCAAGGGCGGCCTCGACGCGCTCGCCGACGTCATGTCCGGCATCGTCATCATGATCCTGGTGCTGCTGTGCCCCTACGCGACGTTCAAGTTCGTCCACTGGGCATCGGAGGGCACCAACGGCGAGGACATCCACCGCGCCGGCGGGGCCGGAGCCCAGCTCGCCAAGCAGCACGCCGAACGCGCCGCCCGCAAGGCCGCACAGGCCGCCGCCACAGCCGGAACCGGCGGCGCCGCTGCCGGAGCAGGCGCCGCCAGCACCGCGGCACCGCAGGGTCCCGACGCGATCCCCGGCGGAGGCTTCCCCGGCGACATCGCCCCCACCATCAGCGGCGGCCAGGGCGGAGGCAGCGAATCCTCCGGCGGCGGAGTGAAGACCGGCCTGGAGCAGGCCGTCCAGCCCCCGCCGACCCGCCCGACCGAGGACACCAGCGGCCAGTTCGGCGGCGGCCCCGGCCAGGGCGGAGGCGGCCAGGGCGCATCAGGATCCGCAGCCGCGTCCGGCCAGGGCGGCGGATGGATGTCCGCCCCGCCCACCGGCGCCACGCCCCCGCCGCAAGGCGCCCCGCCGGCCCCCGCCACGGGTGACGCGGCGAACGGGCCTCTCTCCCCGACGCCACCTCCTGCCGGCATCTGATCTCGCCCCGTTCGACGCCGGGGGCGGGACACACCGGCCACTTCACCGGTGCGTCCCGCCCCCGGCCCCGCCCCGCGCACCCCTCCCGGAACCCATGTCTGATCTCTCCGTCGCCCCCCTCACGGTCAAATTCCCCCACCGATCCCGGCGCGGGATCCTGCTCGGCCTGTCCCTGCCCCAGCTCCTCCTCGTCTCGTGCACCCTCGCGCTGCTGCTGATCACCGTGGTGAGCACCGGGCTGGTCGGCGCCGTCGTGCTCGCCCCGCTGTGGGTGGCGAGCGCGGCCCTGGTCGCGATCCGCCGCAACGGCCGGTCGCTGATCGACTGGGCTCCGATCGTCGTGCGCTACACCCACCGCCGGCGTACCGGGCAGACGCTGTGGCTGGCCCGGCCGGTCTCCCGTCCCCGCCAGGACGGCCTGCTGCACCTGCCCGGCACGTCCGCCTCGCTGCGAGTGGTCACCCCCGGCGATTCGGCGAACGGCGCCGCCGCGGTGCACGACCCGCACCACCAGACCCTGACCGCCGTCGCCCGCGTCTCCTCCCGGGCCTTCGCCCTGCTCGACCCCGCCACCCAGAACCACAACGTCGCCGCGTGGGGCCGTGCCCTGGCCGGCATCTCCCGTACCGGCCACGTCGCTGCGGTGCAGGTCCTGGAGCGCACCGTCCCCGACTCCGGCGACACCCTCGCCCGGCACTGGGCCCAGCAGGGCCGCCCCGAGACCCCGGTGGCCGGGCAGGTCTACGCCGACCTCGTCGCCTCCGCCGGCCCGGCCGCCGCTCCCCACGAGGCATACCTGGCGATCTCCTTGGACATGAAGGCGGCCAAGCGGCTGATCGGCCAGGCCGGCGGCGGGCTGCCCGGCGCCTTCACGGTGATGGAGCAGACCACCTCCTCGGTCGCGCAGGCCGCCCGCACCGCCGGGCTGACGGTGACCGGCTGGCTCACCGCGCGGGAGATCGCCGCCGTCATCCGCACCGCCTACGACCCCAAGGCCCTCTCCGCCCTGCAGCAGTGGTCGGAATCCGGGCGGGCCGAAGCCGACCCGGCCGCCGCCGG
The DNA here is from genome assembly GCF_055585605.1 of Streptomyces sp. NPDC052910. Classification (NCBI taxonomy): domain Bacteria; kingdom Bacillati; phylum Actinomycetota; class Actinomycetes; order Kitasatosporales; family Streptomycetaceae; genus Streptomyces; species Streptomyces sp. NPDC052910. Next base: position 496,039 of record NZ_JBVJJR010000004.1, on the reverse strand, counting down.
ACCCGTGGTCCAGGTCGAGGAGTCCGACCGGGTGATCACCGACTCCGCCCGCCACGCCACATACTGGATCGAGGACTGGCCCCGCACCGAAACCAGTCCGGGTTTCCTGCACGGACTGATGTTCACCGCCGGCGTCCGCCGCAGCCTGTCCCTCATCTACAAGCCCCAGGGGCTGGAGTCCGCCCTGCGGGACGTACAGCGCAAGAAGGCCGCGATCATCGCCGACGCCAACGAACGCGCCCGCCGCGGCCAGGTCGACAACGAGGCCGACTCCATCGAGTACGCCGACGTCAAGGTCCGCGAGCGCCAGCTCATCGCCGGCCACGCCGACGTCGCCCTGACCGGCCTGCTCACCGTCAGCGCGGAGACCGACGCCCTCCTGGATGCGGCCTGCGCCCAGATCGAGACCGCCGCCGTCACCGCCCAGGTCGACCTGCGCCGCCTGTACTTCCAGCAACCCGACGCCTTGACCCTCGGCGCCCTGCCCCTGGCCCGCACCGCCCTGTAACCCGCGCCTGCCCTCACCCCGGCAGGAAGGATTCTGCTCTCTTGACCTCCCTCTCCCCCGCCGACGCGCACTCCTACCTGCGGGCCGCCACCGCCGGCATCCGCCACCACGCCCGCTCACTCGACGCGGCGGCGCCAGGGCCGGCCGACCGCGTCCAGCTCGACGTGCTGCACGCGCACCTCACCGCGCTGCACCAGTTGCTCGACCACCTCGCCGAGGCCACCCGGCCCCCGCACCCGGCCGCCGGACGGCACCTCGCCACAGCCCATGCCCGGCTGTGGCAGGCCACCGCCGCGGTGCACGACGCCTTCCACCTGCTGCCCCCGGCACCCGACAGCGGCGCGGGCACCGAGTGCCGACCCGAACGGCTGCCGGACGGACCGCCGGTGCTGACCATCTGCCAGCGCCACCTCGCCGCCGGCCACGCCATCCGCCGCAGGACCACCCCCACCGACCTCAACACCCCGCTCCACGGCTCCGCCACCCCGGGCGCCTGATGAGCGGGCACCGCCGAATCGAGCACCACCAGTGACCCACCGGCCCGCCCGCCGCGCCCGTCGCGCCTCGGCCTCCCCGCTGTTCACCCCGCACGGCACCGACCGCGCCGCCCGCAAGGCCGCCCGCCGCCAACTCGCCGAGGCCGCCGCCAAGGCCCGCGCCGAAGCCACCGCCCACCCGAACGGGCAGGAGCCGACCGAGCAGGAAGCACCCGCTCCCCTCTACCCGCTCCGCGGACGCCCAGGCCCGGCTTCGGCCCGGGGCAACAAGCTCAGGCTGCCCGCCCACCGCATGACCACCGCCACCGCCTCCGGCGCGTACCCCTTCCTCGCCGAAGGCGGACTCGGCGCCGAGGGCATCTACATCGGCCGCGACGTCCACGCCGAGGCCAGCTTCTGCTTCGACCCGTTCGCCCTCTACGGCAAGATCGAGGGCTTCACCAACCCCAACGTCCTGCTCGCCGGCGTCATCGGACAAGGCAAGTCCGCCCTGGCGAAGTCTTTCGCCCTGCGCAGCGTCGCCTTCGGCTACCGCGTCTACGTCCCCTGCGATCCCAAGGGCGAGTGGACTCCGGTGGCGAACGCCCTCGGCGGCACCTCGATCGCCCTCGGCCCGGGACTGCCGGGCAAGCTCAACCCCCTGGACGCCGCCCCCCGACCGAACAGCGTCTCCGAGGCCGACTGGGCGGGCGAGATCCGCAAGCGCCGCCTGCTGCTCCTCGGTTCCCTGGCCCGTACCGTCCTCGGACGGGACCTGATGCCGATGGAACACACCGCGCTCGACGTCGCCCTCGACGCCGTCGTCACCCACGCAACCACCACCGGCCGCACGCCGCTGCTCGGCGACATCGCCGCCACCCTCAACAACCCCGCCGCCCTCGACACCGCCGGCGGCAGCATGTCCGGCCACCTCGGCGACGCCGCCCGCGACCTCGCCCACGCCCTGCGTCGCATGGTCCACGGCGACCTCGCCGGCATGTTCGACGCACCCTCCACCGTGCGGTTCGACCCGAACTCGCCGATGCTGACCATCGACCTCTCCCGCCTCGGCGGCTCAGGCGACGACACCGCCCTCGTCCTCGCCATGACCTGCGCCTCGGCCTGGATGGAATCCGCCCTCACCGACCCCCGCGGCGGCCGGCGATGGATCGTCTACGACGAAGCCTGGCGCCTGATGCGCCACCCCGGCCTCCTGCAGCGCATGCAGTCCCAGTGGAAACTCTCCCGCGGCCTGGGCATCGCCAACCTCATGGTCATCCACCGCCTGTCCGACCTGCTCACCGCCGGCGACGCCGGATCCCGCGGCCGCGCCCTCGCCGAGGGCCTGCTCGCCGACTGCTCCACCCGCATCGTCTACCGGCAGGAAACCGACCAACTCCACGCCGCAGCAGCCCTCCTCGGCCTCACCTCCGTCGAGACCGAAGCCATCGCCCACCTCAACCGGGGCCGCGGCCTATGGAAGGTCGCCGGACGATCCTTCATCGTCCAACACCTCCTCCACCCGCACGAAGGCCGACTCTTCGACACCGACGCCCGCATGCACTGACTCACCGACCTCCCCTTAGGTACGCGCCACTTGGTGATGCACAGTGACATGCCACCGAGCCACCGTCACTCACCGTGCCGCGCCCCGCACCCGACTTCTCCACGAGGTTCCCCTGGCCACGCGCTCTTTCCTCGCCCGCCCCACCACCACCGGGTTCACCGGCATCTACGTCCACTGGGACGGCTACCCCAGCCACCACCTCCCCCTCCTCCTCACCGCCTACCAGCACCGCTTCGCCGGCGACCTGGAGGTCATGTCCCAGCACCTCATCGACAACGTCCCCGTCGGATGGTCCGAGCTGGGCACCGACCTCCTCGACGGCGCCCCCGAACCCCTGCGCCAGGCCCTGACCGGGGGCGAGAGCAACCCCAGCAGTCAGCTCGACAACCTCATCACCTCCGACGGATCACCGCCGCAGCGCATGGCTGTCACCGAAGCCTCCGCCTCCGGACTCGACTGGGGATACGTCCTCCGCCCCCACGGCATCGAGGTCGTCAACCAGTACGAGGACCACGGACCGGTCGTGGACTGGAAGACCGACCCCCGCGCCCGCTTCAGCGACAGCTACGTCCTGTGGACGCCCGGTCGCCCGGTACCGGCCACCGCACCCCCGCGCGCCGCCCAGCCACCGGCCCCCGCCAAGGCGCCCACCATGAGCGTCGTCCGGAACTCCGCACGCCGCTGAGCCCCACTCCCGCCCCCACCACCTGGAGAATCTCCGCCCCGTGTCCGACCGCCCCGAGATCACTGTCGTCATCGCCACCCAGCTACGAGAAGACCGGCTGGAGTACCTGGCCGCCATGCACGCCAGCCTCACCCGGCAGTCCGTCCCCTGGGAAGCCGTGATCGCGATCGACGGCGCCGACCCCACCCGGCTGCCCGCCCCGCTCGCCCACGACCCGCGGGTGCGCACCCTGGCACTGCCGCGCCCCGTCGGAGCCGCGTGCGCCCGCAACCTCGCCTTGAACGAAGTACGCACCGAGTTCTGCAACTGGGCCGACGACGACGATGAGTTCCACGACACCGCCATGGCCGCCCGGCTGCAGGTCCTGAAGACGGACGAGGTCGGCTGGGTCGCCGGATACAGCGAAGACCTCCACCCGGACGGGACGACCACCCTGTGGGAGTGCCCCACACCGCCTGGACGACACGGCGCCGGTGACGTCTGGACGTACTGGAAGGACCCGAAGGACACCATCCCCATCGGTCCGACGACGATCCTGGCCCGCAGCGAACTGATGCGCGCGGCACCCATGGGCGGACTCGTCCAAGGCGAGGACTACGTCGCGGCCCTCGGCGTCACCACCCTTGCCCCCGGCATCCTGCTCCCCCTGCCGGTCTACCGGTACCGCAAACACACAGGTCAGATGACCCAGCAAGGCGGCTACGACGATCTGGAGACAGCGGCACGGCGGCACGCCTGGGCCTTCGGACGCAGCCTTCGCACCGCCCTCGCCATGTCCTGTGCCGCCGCGGCATAGGGCACAGCAGCCACTCCGTCACGATCGAGAGCCCGATGACTTCCACGAACGCCCCCGCGCAGATCACCCTTTCCTTCAGCCGGAGCGCCGGCATCGTCGCCGTCGCCACCGGCGAGAAGTACCCCTGGGCGCAGACCGCTTTGGAAGCCACCGGCTTCCGGCGGCGCCAGGAGGGTACGTACGCCTTGGCCGTCGAGGATCCGCAGGCTGCTCAGGCCACGGTGGTCGAGCTTCTGCGGACCGCTGACCGTCACCAGAGCATCGTGAAGATCAGCGGCCGGTCCTTCATCGGTGACGTCGCCGAGGGCATCGCAGCGCATCTGCCCGGTCGGTGGAGCGCGACGGTGGACGTCTACAGCCACCCCCTCTGGCAGGAAGACCTCGTACCGTTGTTGTGGGACGCCGGGGAACTCTCCCAGGCCGTCCAGAAGGCGAGGATCCCCTGCGCCGCGGTGCTCACCGACGGTGCCGGCACCGAGCTGCTCCTCGTCGAGCGGCCCGGCCACCGCCGGGACTACCTTGTCGGTGCGTTCGCTCCGGAGGGCTTCGAGACAACTACGAGGAACCACACGCGCCGAGCAGCATCGTGGTACCCGGCGCGGGGCAGCTTGCCGCTCAGGCGATCAGCGACCGGTTTCTGCCGGCCTACCACCGGGCGGTGCACACCCGGCGTGTCGCCGTCATCTCCTCCACCCTGGATCGCATCCGGGAGGAAAGCCAGGCATGGGAGACGATGAAGGAGTCGGGCCGCTACAGCGACGGAAGCCGTCTGATAGCCGGCGTACCGCCCGGTGCCGAAGAGGAGTTCGCCAACCTTTCCTGGTATGCGATCCGCGACGTTCTGCATCATGCCCTGACCGTGCTGGAGCGTTGCCGTCCTGCTGATCCCGTCGAGCCGCAGGACGCTGCCGCGCTCGACCGTCTCGCGGGCGCCCTGGTCCGCGGCCAGGAGGTCCTCGCTGACTGGAGCACGCACGGGGGGCTACGGGCCTCGCCCGGAGTGCTGCCCGTCGACTCCTTCCTCCAGGCCAAGGCCGAACGGGACGCCCGGATGCGGCCGGTGATCGATACATGGCTCGCCGACGGCGACGCCTTCCTGCGTCGCGCGCGGGCCGCCATGCCCGCCTCTTCCAGCGCGCTGTCCGGCCCGGGCCCTGGTGGCACCGCGCTCCCGCCTGCTCTGCCGGCACCGCCCAGCTCGACGCCCGCTCGGCGTTGACCTCGCGCAGGAAGGTTCCCTCTGTCCGAGCACTTCCATTTCGGCACTCACCCCGACCACGGCTTCGTCGCCGCTGCCACCGCCAACCTGCCTGTTCACCTGGCCGATTGGTTCCTGACCCGGGAGCAGTTCGAACCCGTCTCCGGCAACGCCGGCCTGTACCGGCTGACTGATCCGGACCGCGACGGGCGCCGGCGAACCCGCCAGGCCGTCCGCGACCTGCGCCGGCACGGCTACAGCGTCCAAGCCGACTACCTCCTCGACCCGGCCTTGACCCCTGGCCCGCAGCAAAGCCCCGGACACCATGGTCTGGCGGAACGCCGCAACCGGATCGCGCAGGCCGCCGCCACGCGTTCGCCCCAGCAGTCTGTGGCCCTTGGCACCTCACCCGGTGTCCGGCCAGCCCCGCCCCGGCCTACGACCGCCGACGCACCGCAGTCAGCCCACCCCGGGCGGAGCAGGTGAGCACGAACCGCGGTCGGATGCGCATCTCCCGGGGACCTGGCGGCGCGATGGGAATCAACGGCGTCGTGGATGGGTTCACCTCCGCCGTCCTGACGCGGCCAGGTTCGAGCCCTGGGCGGCGGACATGCTCACCGCCGCCCGGTACATCCTCGACCTCGACCCCGGCCTGCGCCCGGCCGCCGGCGACGCGCTGACACGAGCCGTGCGCCCGACCCAGACGGCGGTAAAGGCCCAGCCGTCGTCCCCGGCCACCACAGGCGCCCCCGCCGCCGACCCACCCGACGGCTCTTCCGGGGCCGTCCGTCGAGACCACGCCTCGACCTCCACCACGCACGATTCCCGGGCCACCCGCAACCACGGAAAGCACCTCGTGACCGACCTCCCGACGGCATCATCCGGCTCTCGCCCGGTGCTGGCCCACCCGCACGTCGCCCGCCTCCTGCTGGGCACCCTGATCGGGCGGCTGCCCACCAGCATGGCTCCGGTCGCCATCCTCCTGCTGGTCACCGACCAGGGCGGTGCCCTGTCGCTGGGCGGCGCACTGTGCGCCCTGTACGGTCTGGCCTCCGCCGTCGGCCAGCCGCTTCTGGGCCGGATGGTCGACCGGCGCGGCCAGACCCCGGTCACGTCGACAGCAGCGATCGTCACCACCGCGTGCCTCATGCTGCTGCCGATGGTCGACGCGGCGGCGCTGCCGGGCGTCGCAGCGGCTCTTGTCGCGGTCGCCGGATTGAGTACCCCGCCGTTGGAGGCCGGTCTGCGGGCGCTGTGGCCGCAGGTGCTGCCCGATCCGGAACGCCGGCGTGCCGCCCTGGCCTTGGACACCGGCACGCAAGGGCTGATCTTCGTCGCCGGGCCCCCGCTCATGGTCGTCCTCGTCGCTGCCACCGGCCCGGGAACCGCGATGGCCGCGAGCGCCGTCCTCGGGCTGGTCGGTGCGGTCGCCGTGGTGACCGCTCCGCCGTCCCGGGCCTGGACGCCGACACCGGCGCCCGCTACCGGGGCGGGCGGGTTCGGGCCGTTGCGGCACCGCGGTCTGCTCCTGCTCTTCATCGCGCTGACCGGCGTCGGCTTCGCGCTGGGCGCCATGAACGTGTGGGCCGTGGCGATGGCCGACCGGTACGAGATGAGCCTGCTGTCCGGGCTGATCCCCGCGGCCCTGTCCACCGGGAGTCTGGTCGGCGGACTTCTCTACGGGCGGCGGAACTGGCCGGGGACGGTCACCGCACAACTCACCATCGCTGCCGCAGCGTTCACGGCCGGGTGGCTGCCCCTGGTGACCGGGCCGGGGCCGGTCACGGCGACCGTTCTGACCGCACTGCCGGGCCTGTTCCTCACCGCGTTGATCACCAGCGCCTTCCTGACCGTGGACCGGCTCGCCCCGGCCGGCACCACGACCGAGGCGTACGCGTGGCTGATCGCCTCGGTCGGCGTCGGGCAGGCCGCCGGGACCGCCCTGGCCGGCGTCACGGCCGCCGACCCATTCACCGGCTCGGCGCTCCCGGCGGCAGGCGCCCTCGCGTGCCTCAGCGTGCTCGTCGCCGCGCACCGTCGGATCGCCCCTGCCAGCGCGATCCGACAACGAGGCCGGCACCGCCGGGTTCCGGCCCATGCCGCCCACCCCTAACCCCTCGTTCCGTTCAAGGAGAATTACCGATGGCTGTCCGTACGACCTGGACCATTGCCCACAGTTGCGGTCACAGCGTGGAGCACGACCTGTCGAACCGTCCGGCGGACAAGCGCGCCGGCTTCGCCCGCTGGTTGGCCGGCAAGGACTGCACCGACTGCTGGAAGGCCGCCCGCGACGGCAGTGGTGCCGGCAAGGAGGAATGGCTCGCCACCAAGCGCGCCGAGGAACAGCAGGCCGCCACCGCGTGGGCGCAGCAGTTCCAGATGCCGCCGCTCGAAGGCCCGGAGCGAGCCCTGGACTGGGGTGAGCGCTCCCGCCACCACCTGGTGACCGCCGCCTACACCGCCCTGGTCACCGAAGGGACGTGGGACGAGGCGGACTGGGCGGAGCTGGAGGAGAAGGTCCGCGCCGTCACGCGGGCCGGGTGGGGGCTTGTAGAGAACTCCTTCGCCGCAGGTCGGGGCGTGGTTGCTCCGAGCGTTCGGAACGCGGGGCCCGGGTTTCGGGAACGTTGAGCGTCTTTCCGCAGATCAGAGTGCACGGCCGATGGCTTCTGCGGGCGCCCTTGAATGTGTGCGCGGCTTCTCAACGGTTCGCCGTGATGGGCGTGGCAGCGGCTACCTGAGGTTGGCTTGCGGGGGAGCTATCGCACATGGCTCTGGTCTTCTCCAGCTTTCAGCGCATGGCCTTGGCCGTCCCGTTGTCCTGGGACAGCAGGAGTGTGGTGTTGCACCGCCCGCAGGGCGACGAGGCGTGGTGGCCTGTGCGGCTGCCGGCTCGGTCGGAGGACTCTCTCGATGGTCTTGTGCGGCGCTGGCAGGAGGAGTCGGGAGTGCCCGACGCGCGATGGGGGCCGGTGAAGGGTCGCATCCGTGCAGCGGGTCCTTGGTCGGCCGGCGGCGTGGGCGAGGCGGAGGTGTTCATCGTGAAGCTGGCCGGGCCGGTGGCAGCGGACATCTTCGGCGGTTCGGCGCGCTGGTGGCCGGTGGCCGGCTTGGGTTCGGGGCGCGTGCGGACGTATCCCGCCGAGCTTGGCCTGCTGATGGAGGGCTACGTCGAGGGGTGGATTCCGGACGGTGTGATCACCTTGGACGCGTAAGCGCACCGAACCCGGCCTTCAGGCGGGGTCTTGTTCGGCGGTGCGGGCTGCGGCGCGGACGGCGTCGGGGCCGGGCCACAGTTGATGGTGGAGGGCGTCTTCGAGGCGGGTAAGGGTGCCGATGTCAGGAAGGACTTCGCCGGTCAGGACGCGGGCGATGGTGGAGTGGGCGATGCCGGCGGCCGCGGAGAGGGTGCGCAGGCTCAGGCCGCGGGCCTGCATGAGCTGTTGCAGGTCGCGTGCCAGGAGCAGGCCGCAGTGGGCGCTGAGCGGGGCGTCGGGGACGAGGACGGCCTGGGGCCAGTGCCCGCTGAGGAGGTAGCGGCGGGGGCTTTTGTCGTTGTTGCTCCTGGGCATGGGCCGATGGTGCCACGCGGGCGAGCGGCCGCGTCGTGCGTTGTCCTGCCAAGCCTCCGAGGAGCTGCCGGCCTGAGATGAGTGTGAGCCCGGGCGATGCTGTAGCGGACGGAGGCTGACAGAAGGGTGGCGGTGCTCGGCCCTGCGCTGATGCTTGCCGCCTCTCACACATGACGTACCCAGTGCCTCACCGCACGCGCGGCCGGGGCCGGGAGCGTCGCCCGATGTACATGGCCAAGCACCTACCTGGTCTCACTTCATGGACGATTGCTGCACGCGGTTGTTGTTGCCCAGGCGATGGCGATTCTCGCCGAAGCATCGCGGCGTCAATCTGATGCATCGTCAGGATCACTCGCCTTCATGGAGTTCTGGCCTTTGAGCGCCGTAGCGGTGGTACGGGTCGCTAGGGTGCCGTCGAAGTGGTCGGACGTGCAGTCGAGGAGGCATGCCATGGCGGTGACGGTGGATGGAGCAAGCCATCCGCTGGTGTGCCGTCTGCAGCAGATCGCGGACGGCGAAGCCGCCAAGCAGGAGGCCGCCGACCGAGCCGAGGCCGAAGCGGCGCGCGTCCTGCATGCCAGGCGCCAGGATGCGCGCGTCGCGCGGGCGCGGACCGAGCTCGCTCTGCAGACGCTTGAGGAGCTTCGACAACTCCTGGGGCATCTCGCAGCAGAGCCGCCGGCTCAGGATTCCCGGGCGGAGCCGGAAGAACCGCCGGAAGAAGACACGGCGGCCCGCAAGCCGCCTCCCACCCATGCCCAAGACGCGGCGGCCGGTCACGGGCGTCCCACCGTCGAGGACGCCGTCCTCCAGGCGTTGTCCTCGGGTGAGGTCACGCACTTGTCCGCGATGTACGACAGCCTCAAGCACAGCCGGCCCGGAACGGACAACCGGCGGGTGCGCAGCGCGCTGGTGAAGCTGAAGAACGAAGGGCGTGTGGTGAGCGCGGGGAAGGACCGGGAAGGGCTGTACCGGCTCGCGCATGCGGGGGAGGGCGAGCGGAAGAACGCCTGAGCAGCCCCTGAACGCCTCGCACATGGAAGGTGAGAGCGCCGGAGAATACTTGGACGGTCTTCTCCGGCGCCTCTGTGACACGTAGTTGAGGACCCACGTATCGAGGCCAGCGTAGACACTGCGCGGCCTTGATGTCGGGTCCTCGGCCGCTACGTACCCCGTAGTGACGAATGACTGAGGACCCCACGATGACGAGTCACCCTTTTCATCCTCTTTTGCCCCCGCGGCCTGTGGACGTCTCACCTCGTGTCCGGCCGGCTGCCGGAGACCCGCGGTGAGCGCGGCGCGGCCCCTGCGGGCCGAAGACCGGGCGGTGCCGACGGAGCGGTTCCCTCCGCGGCGTCAGCTCGAGCTGGTCGACACGATCGCGGCGCTCGGCGGTGACGGGCGCGCGCCGGTGCCGGCGTCAAAGATCGCGGAGCAGATGGGGTTGGCGGTGGCGACGATCAATGGCGCGCCGGCGTTCTACGCCCAGGCAGGTCTGGCCGAGTACGGGCAAGGCCACTGGAGAGTGACCGAGGCAGGGCTGCGGCTGGCGAGGCTACGCACGGTGGACTCGGCGCGGGCGCGGCTGTTCCTGAACCAACACTGGCAGGGCCAGTGGTTCCAGCAGAAAGCGGTCCAGGTCCTGCAGGGCGGCCCGCTGGAGCCCAAGGAGCTTGCCGCCCGGCTGTGCCGGGGCCTGGCCCGGCGCGTGGAGCGCCGGCTCTTCCTCATCGAGTGGCTGTGCTACGCCCTGATCGTCGAGCAGACGGACGACAAGAGGATCGCCCTGCCCTCCTGGGGGCCGGGAGCGGAAGGCGGCCCGCCATCGTCGGTCGCCGCGGGGTTGGCGGGCATGGTGGATCCGCTGATGGGCCTGCCGGTCGAGGCGATCTCGGCTCTGCCCACCGACCGATTCCTGGCCGTCATGGGCGCCTACCGGCAGATCTTCGCCTCCCTCACCCCGCCCCGGCCGGACTCAGCCGCTCCCTGACATCCCCACCGTCCGACCCGCTCCCGAGTGATGCCGGGCGGCGTCTTCGCCGGCCCGGCGCCACAGGCTCTCTCGGGCCGCGCGCCCCCCTCCTGCGCCCCCCGCACCCAGGGTGCCGTCGGGGGCGCCCCGCGCCCGGTTGTGGGGCTGTGCACTCGAGTTGAGCAGTAACAGACCCTTGCTTCCTTGAGTCTTCCCCCGCCTAGCTGACGTGTGTCACTCCTGCGCCGGGGGCCTGTGTTTCCGGGGAGTTCCTCCGTGTCATTTGTGTCGCATGTTTGGTACACCATCATGCCGTCCCACCCTGTCGCACCCGGCTCCGACCGCATGCCGGGGGAGCGTGAGGCTCGAGTCCTGGTGCCGCCTGGGCGAAGGATCATCGTGGTAGGCCGCGACCTCTCCCTCCCCCATGCCCGCGACCGTGTTGTGGACGTCTGGCAGTCCATGGCCGCCCGCGGCGAGTTCACCGAGCAGACCCTGGAGAAATTCAGCCTTCTGCTGCACCGCTTCATCCGCTACGCCCAACTGCGCGGCGCAGCCGTCCTAGGCGACGTGGGTGAGGAGATGGTGTGGGACTTCGTCGTCGCCCCGGGCCGCAGCCGCCACGGAAAGGTCACCGAGGCGGCCGTGGCCACGATGCGGCTGCGCCGCTCGGTGCTGCGCACCTGCTACCGCACCCTGCGCGAGCTGAAGCTCAGCGACGCCGATCCCACCCGCGACATCGTCCTGCCCGCCCGCTGCCCCGGCCAGGTGAGGCCCCTGTCCGAGGACGAGGTCATCGACCTACGCCACCACGCCTCGCACGTGGAGAGGCCCAGCCGGCACGGCGCGGCGGCCGCGCTGGCGCTGGCCGGCGGGCACAGCGGCGAGATCGGCCATATCCGCGTACGCGACCTCGACCTGGACGGGCGCCGGGTGTGGATGCACGGCTCAACCAAGGTCGACGCCCGCTGGTGCCCCCTGGACGACTGGGCCCTGAACACCATGGCCCGCCGGGCCCAGTTCGTCGCCGCACGACAGGTGCGCGCCACTCGGGTGCCGGAAGCCCGGCTGGCGGTCTCCGACCGCCGTGCCGGCGACGCCCAGCTCCAGGCCCGCGCCTGCGTCGCCCTGCGCGACCTGCTGGTCCGCATCGGCCTGGGGGGTGAGGAGGATGTGAAACCGGCTTCGATCACCGCCTGGGCCGGCAGCGAGGTCTTCGACGCGACCGGCCGGATCGAGGAGGTGGCCCGGCGGCTGGGCCTGCGCTCCCTCGACCGCGCCGCCGCCGTCATCGGCCACACCTGGCGCACCACCGACCAGCCCGGCGAGGAAGCATCCGATGCCTGACGACATTTTCGGCGACCCCCTGCCTGACGAGGTACGCCCGCGGCGCAAGCGCCAGATGACCGACGCCGAACAGCGCTCGCGCGAGCAGCGCATCACCGACTGCCTCAACTACCCCATCATCTACGAGCTCGCCGAGCATCTGGTCCCGCCGAGCACGGTCGGCTGCCCCCGCCGCTACCCCGCCCTGGTCTACCTCCTGCTCGCCACGCTGCTGCCGGTCACCGGCTCCAAGCGCTCCGCCGTCGGCGCCCTGACCCCCGCCCAGTGGAGCAGCCTGCGCGCCGCCGTCCGCCGCCACGCCGGCCGCAGAACCGCCGCCCTGCTCCGCCCCGAACCACCCACCCGCACCCAGTACCTCTACGCCGAGGAGCACATCCTCGCCCCCGCCGTCGACGCCCTGCAGGACGCCTTCGAGACCCACGCCCACCGCCAGGCCCTCGCCCAGGGCCTCTTCCCACCCGACGCCCCGCGCATCTGGTCACGCCCCGAGCGCTTCCAGCTGCTGGCCGGTGACGCCACCGTCACCAAAGCCCCCTCCAAAGCCGAACAAGCCCACACCGTCGACACCACCACCGGGGAAGTGCGCACCCGCCGTGTGGATCCGGCGGCCCGGCTGTATTACGAGAACGGCGAAGAGGCGAAGACCGTGGCCCGGGGCAGCAAGTGGTTCTTCGCCTCCGGACGCGACACCGGCTACGGACGCCGCGTCATCCTCACCTTCCGCCACGTGCCCGGCGGCGCCTACGAAGACGAAGCCGCCATCGCCGTGCGCTCCTTCTCAGCGCTTGCGCGCCGGCTGCCGGGCTGCATGGGCGTCGTCTACGACGGCGCCTTCCGCGGCACCCACCGCGACGCCCTCGCCCGCCAGGGCCTGCTCGTCATCAACAAACAACACGGATCCGCACGCCCCCGCGCCTACGAGCTCCTGCGCTACGGGCGCTGCCGGCACGAGCTGTGGTGCGACCAGGGGCGCATCGCCGAGCGCCTCCTCCTCGACGACGGCACCACCCACCTCGTCCCCGTACCCGTCACCCGTCTCGAACATCGCCGCGGGCGGGGCAAGAGCCGCTGGTACCACCTGCTGGCCATCGCATGCCGCAACACCGTCCACCAACACCGCATCCCCGTCGGCATCACCACCACCCCCAGCGACCGCACCACCCCCGACCCCTCAACCGGCAAACGCCGCCCCAGCGACACCGAGCGCGACTTCCACCGTGCCGAACATCTCCAGCAGATCCCCCAGCACACCCGCGCCCACCAACTGGCCTACCCCTACCGCAGCGACACTGAGTCCCTCCACGCCCAGCTCGACGCGAGCCTGTGGAATCGCCGCATGATCTCCTACGGCATCGACCGGCAGAAAGTCTTCATCCTTGGCTTCGCCCTCGCCCACAATGCCACCAGCTTCCACCTCCACCACGAACATCACCGGGCCGCACAGCGCGAGAAGCGGTAATAGCGCACGGCGTCAACTCCCGATAGCACGGGACTGTCCTGCCGGGGGGCCATCCCACATCGCTGGGGGCAGACCCGGAACCTGGGCCAGAGCTCAGCACTCGGACTGGTGTGTACGCCGCACCGCGGGACCGTGGGGTGGGCACGATCCGGGCGATCTCCGAGGCGGTCGGGCTGGACCGCAAGACGGTACGCCGCTACGCGCACGCGGCCATCCCCGAGGGGGCGTGGCTGGGCAATGGGTCTCACCGCTACGGCCAGGTTCACGCCTACTCGCCCTACCTCCACCGGCACTGGAACGAAGGCTGCACGGACTCGGCACGGCTCCACGCCGAGATCGCCGAGCTCGGCTTCACCGGCAGAAAAAGAACCGTGCGTCGGCACCTCCAGGAGATCCCGGCCAGCGGCAATCCCGCCCCTGCCAAGCCCAAGAGGCTGGCAGTCTGCACGGCCACCTGGCTGATCACCTCGGACAACTTGGACGAGAGCGGCACGCTGAAGCTCAAGAAGCTCTTGTCCCGGTGTCCCGAACTGGACGTCGTCGCCTCGTGCGTCCGCTCCTTCGCCGCCATGATGGCCGAGCGCCGTGGCAGCAACTTCGAAAGCTGGATTACCAGCGCCGAGGCCACCGAGATGAAGCCGCTGCAGAGTCTTGCCCGCGGCCTCCGCCAGGACGCCGACGCCGTCACCGCCGACCTCACCCTGGAATGGAGCTCGGGCAAGTTCGAAGGCAACGTCGACAGGGCGAGACGGATCAAGAGGGACGGGTACGGCGGCGCCGGGTTCGATCTGCTCCGCCTGCAGATACTCCTCGCCTTGTAGAAGCTCTCCACCGACGACCTGCGGCGCGACCCGCGCGAGGCCGCGGGGGTCTGTCCGTGAGGCGGGGAGGGTGACGCCGAGCGGGGCCTCCTCGGTCGGCCGAAGGATCCTGGGCGGGCGTCGCTCTGCCTGCGGCTGCAGCAGCCTGCGCACGAGCGTGTGGGATACGCCGGAACATGCCGCAATGTCGACGACGGACATCCCCGCTTCTCGGAGGCGAGCCGCGTGCGCGCAGACGCGGAGTCGACATGCGCACGACGCCCTGCCGCTCTCTCAGCCGCGCGGCGGGAGCGGGCCCGGCTCGCGGCACGCAGGTACTCGGCGCGACGACATCCGTGCCAGCACAGGACGGGCTGCCGTGGGGCACCCGGCTGCGTGCCGGGCGTCGGGTCGTGTCCCCGGCTGTGGTGGCAACGGTGATGCGGGTGCGTTCATGGTCTTGTGCTCGAGTATGCCGTTGCCATTGCGTCTCGGGCGTGCAGCCGATGCCTTTGAGCCCATCATGGAACTTGTCGAGGTGACTGTGGATCCACGCCAGCTCCGTGCCCTCGTAGCTCCACACACGCGTCTGTGTCATCAGAGCATTGTCTCTGCCCAATCCCCACCAAGCTGTCCCGTAATGCTGATCGCCGGCGGCGCTCACCTGGTGTCAACGAGCGTCGCCGGCGTTGTCGGTGGGCGAGGGCACGCTGATTTCCAATGGTGGTGGCAAGTCGTGAGGTGACCGGCGGTGACGGGGTCAGGCATCTGTGGCGGTCGCCGAGGGTGGTGTCGCATCGGACGTTCGGTTGTCTCACATGAGTGCCCAGAGCACATTCAGGCGGCGTCGGGCCAAGACGAGGACAGCCTGCTTGTGATTCTCGCCCTCAGCTCGTTTGCGCTGGTAGAACGCCTTGGAGAATGGGGCAGCAGTAGGCCGCGGCCTGGGTTGCGAGGTAAAATATGCGCAGGAGGCGTCGGCAGTAGTGGCGTGGGCGACGCAGGTTGCCGAGGGCACGGGTTCTTCTTGGTCGAAAAACCCATTATCAGGGGCTTCACCCGCCTGTCAGCCGAACTGACCAGCCCAGCCCGCAGGTTGGGAAAGACTCAAGGGCTTCACGGGCATTCCTTGGCGATAGACCATCGAACGGAATACCAGCCGGACCATGCACCACCGCCTCGCCCGTGCCTACAAAGGCGGCCGATCCGCACCGATCCGAAGCCACGATTCAGCTCACGGTCACTCATGCCCCGTCGTCTCACGAGGCTTCATCAGCGACTGGCATGGCACCTGAGTACAAGGCCGCACACGAATCACCGGGCCAAACGCTCACCTACACCCCTCGTTGCGCAGTCTGTATCGCATAGCCAACCTGCTGTAGATCTCCGAAGCGCTCGATGAGGTCAGCAGCTCCAGTGAGCTGTTGGATCGCCGCCGGAGCCACCTGGGCGGCTTCTCGCAGAGCGTCCGCGTAGAACCGGTAGGCGCGACGGACGTTATCACTAATGTCCTTGAACACTACAACATTCAGGGACGCCGCCGTGAAGTGTGCGTGCCACATATCGGCGGAGCTCACGGAGAACCGAAAGGTGTCTGAGACCCGTTCCACGATGCGACGTTCCTGAGGGTTCAGTGTGGCCCTGAGGAATACGTCTGCCACCACCAACTTCCCCCCGGGGCGGAGCACCCCGGCGATTTGCCTGAGCGCGGAAGCCTTGTCGTGCATGTGCAGGATCGACTCTATCGCGTAGGCGGCGTCAAAAGAGGAGTCCTCGAAGGGGAGGGCCATGGCGTCGGCCAACTGGAATCGGACACGGCCGGGCTTCCCCGTGGGATAGGTCCGACTGCGGGCGTGCTGCAACTGACGTTCACTGATCGTGATGCCAGTGATCTGCGCGCCTGTGGTCGAGGCGATCTGGACGGCCGGCTTTCCGGTCCCGCAGCCTACGTCCAGAACTTGGTCATGCGGAATCAGTTTCAGTTGCCTGGCAACGTGTTCCGTCAGGCGGTCCGTGGCCTGACTGATCGGTGTGGTGTCGTGGTTGTCCTCCCAGAATCCGAGATGGATATTGCCGCCGAGTGAGGCAACAAGCAGGTCGTTGAGCTGGTCATACATGACGCTCACGTCTGCGGCCTGAGAGGAAAACCGGGGATGTGTCATGATTTCTCACCTCTCGCGATGAAAGACCTCGGCCATGGCTGTTTCAAGGCTTGAACGGGGGAGCATTGTCGGCACATTCATCCTACGATCAGTTCCGCCGAAATGGAGTCATGTGCAGCCCTCTGGGGCTCAGGGATGCGCCAACGGCTGCCTGAACTCGAGTATGCGGCAGGGGTCGAAGTCGCCAGCGCGCAGCGATGGATGCCACGATGAGCAATGTCTCGGTCATTCCGAAAGCGTCACCGGGGCATTTCCGCGCACCGCTTCCAAACGGGATGAATGTGCCGGGCGCGGGGCGCTTGGACGTTACCCCCCAGCGGTCGGGGTCGAACCTGTGAGGGTTTGGGTACAGGCGTGCCATGCGGTGGATGAGGTACGGACTATAAAGAACAGTCGTTCCCGCCGGCAAGCGATGCCCATTCAGTGCGGCAGGGGATGTTGTTATCCGAGTGAACAGCCAGCCTGGCGGATACAGCCGTAGTGCCTCTGTGACGATGTGGCGGGTCAGTTCCAGTTGCGGAAGATGCGTATGCACTACCAGTGGGCGGTGCCCCGGCGCGATGACGCGATCGAGTTCGGAGTACAGACGGTTTTCGATCTCAGGTGAGGTGCTCAGTAGATGCAGCGTCCACGCCGCCAGGCTTGCGGTGGTCTCGGTTCCCGCAAGGAAGAAGGAGATGCATTGGTCGACGATTTCGTCGTCATCCAGGGTCTGGTTGCGAACAGAGTCGGGGTCCCGAGAGGTGAGAAGCGCGAAAAGCAAGCCCACCTGGCCGGATTGAACGGAACGGCAGCCATCGATGATCATGGCGATGGTCTTTCGCAACCGAGCACGAGCGCGGTTGTAGCGGTGGTCACCGGGCAAGGGGAGCGACCCCAGCCATGCAGGTGTCAGCATCCTGCGGTAGAAGCCCGTGAGTACCGTATCGAAGTCCTCGGCGAGCATGACGGACGTTGCGGCATCCACTTCGACTCCGGCGAACACTGTTGCAAGCAGAGACCTCATGGAGATGCGCTTGGCTTCGCCCAAGACATTGACAGGCCGGCCATGGTCCCAGGATGCGACAACCGATTCAATGTGCTCGCTCATCATCTGGGCATAGTGGGGCAGGTGATCGCGATGGAAGGCCGGTTGAACCAGACGGCGCTGCCTACGGTGGCTTTCGTGGCTGCAGGTGGCGAGGCCCCTCCCCAAGGCCTCTCGCGCGCGGTCAACCAATTGGCCTCCGCGATCGAAGGTTCGGTCGTCAACCATGACCTGCTGGGTGAGTTCTGGGGTGCAGACCATGTAGGCCTCCCGGCCTGCCAGCCTCACACGGACGAGGTCTCCGAAGTCGGGCAGAGCTTCCAGAAATTTCAGGGGGTTGAGCAGTAAAGGAAGCGTATGGCCGATGAAGGGCAGGGACCCTGGGGCCGTGGGAACAGGCGAGTGACTATTCATCGGACACCCCTCCACGTACCAGTCCGCCGTCGCGCGGCAGTGAGGAGCTTTCGCTGAGCCGCCGACAGTTTCGGCTGGCGCCTAACAGGTGATCAGTCTCAGGGAGCTCGGAGGTGGGTTGGCGCAAGGGGATCGAGGCGCAGTCGAGACGGTGATCGTGGGCAAGAGTACTGGTGGTGTCTGTGTACCGGGGGATGATTGACTGACTGTGATTAGCGCCGCTGAGATAGAGGGCGCAGGTCGCAACCCAGCGTCGTAGCGCGTCTTCTCCATCCGCTCCCAGCCCGATGTTTGCTGCCAGATCGATCAGGGATTCGCTGACTTGCGTGAACTCCCGTACCAGTCCCATTACATGCGTTGCGGCAGCACTGCGCGCCTCTTTCGGAAGAAGCCCTTCCGACTCCCAGGCCAAGAGCACATTGTCATCGTTTCCGTCGGTTCGCTCGCGTTCAACGGAGTACAGATCATTGAGAAAGACTGTCACGTCTGTAACGATCTCTCGAAGGCGTTGAGTCTCCCGCAATGCATTACAGACAGGAGGCATTTCCCATTCACATGCCAACTCGAACAGATCACCATAGGCGTGCATGCCTACCGTAAGGCGCCGTACGGCCATCCGCTCGGCGAATGGAAGCGCTTCCCGGCCGGATACCCGATGCGCCACCGCCTGGACCACACCTCCCCACCACAGGGTCAGGTGGTAACGGTGGCGACCCAACCAGGAGGGGCTCATGATCTGCGCGAATTCCGCGAGGAGGTCCACCACTGCGCGGGAAAACGGGTGCAGTTGAGCGGTCTCCCTGTACGCAGGGTACTCAATGACCCGCATGAGATGGTCAAGCACGCTGCACGCGGCGTCGAGTCGACGACCCAGGAGTGTGCTGTCGAATTGATCATCAAGCATGATGCCCATAGAGAGCCATTTGTCGATGAGCAGCAGTCGGTCGGGCGGCGCATCTGGGAAACACCATGCCTCAAGAGCGGTGAGGTTGACATGCTCCCACCACTGTTTCGCGCTCGCAGTGGGCAGCATGCCCATATCGGTGACCCATTTTCGAGTCTGGGCCCGGACAACGTCCTCATGTGGGTTTCGCCGCAGAGGAAACGGGATGCCGATCCGGGGCCATCGACCATCTGGCGCGCTGTCTGTCACTGCATTCCCCCCTCGCTCTTTTCAGGCTTCCTCGCCACGCCGATGTGACCCGGCACCACCGCCCAGCAGATGGCCGACACGGTCACAGGAAAATGGGCCGGGATCTGCGGACGTTCCAGAGTCAGCTTGCGTCACCACCGCGCGCCTCGCAGGTCATGCGCTTCTCGACGATAGTCAGCATCACAGCATGTTCCGCTTCGAAGGCGTGCTACCAGCGGAAGGGAATCGAACAGGAATACCGCGCGCAGGGCGCTGCCGACTCTCGTTCGCCGTCGCTTCAACATCTTGTGGGGCTGTGGTCCCCAGAACTCGGCTCCCCTGCTGAGAAGGCGCCCCACGTCCTTTCACCATTACGGCACAAAGCATGTCCGCTAGCTAGGCGCACAGCAGGCCGAGAGAGGGTGTTCGTGTGCGCTGTTGCAGATTTCCGGGGTTCGGCGCCCGGCACCGGCGCCCGACCCAGGGTGCACGCTACGCCAGCACTTGAACTTCGAAGGCGGGTGCTGCCCGGCTCCGGTCCAGGGACAAGCCCTTGCGAACAAGCGGTTCTCGTTCCGTTGCGGACCGGCGGTGTCGCGCGAGCAGAGCTGCCCTGGTCCCACCCGCACCCCCAAGGCTGATCACACACATGAATCACTGCCAAGGAGCGGAGGTCTGCAACCTGATCGTCCTACGACAGTACCGCGACCGACGACCGGAACGTAAGCGCTGTTCATGAGTGTGGACGCCTGAAACTCACAGTGTCATTGGAGCCGAGCACGCGCGGCCGCGACCGTGTGGGCGGTGGAGCCCAAGGGCCCTTCTCCATCCTCAAGTAGTCGGGCGTGACGCCGTCGCTTTCCGCATTGCATGGTGATCACCGGCACGGACGCGGAGATGCACCGTCGCTGGTCGCGGCGCGAACCTCCGTTCGGGAGCGCTCGGCCCCCGGGTATTCGCGTCCGACCGTTCGTTGACGGCATGTCTGAGAGCCGCGAAGGCGTACAGGAAGACGACGTCCATATCCCAGTCCCGCCCCAGGCGAGGGCGGGCAAGGGGGCGGTGACGGTGCGGGTGCCGGCCAGGACGCAGGAGACGGCCTGTCGTCACAGCCGGAATCACCTTTCGCGGGTGTGGCCGGCATCGCGGGGCCGAATGTCTACTCGGCGCGGCCGGGCACCTCGCGCGCCCTTGTGGCCTCACGCGCCGCTGGGTGCGCGGTTGTCGGCCGGCGGTGGTGTGTCGTGCACTGGAGGCGCGGGGAGTCGCGGGCGGGCGGGGGGTCCGGGCGGCCGGTAATGCTGTGGCGGGCGGGCTCCGGTGGCCGACGGGCACGGCTTGCACGGGGGTGGAGGGGAATGTGTCCGGTGACCGCGCCCGGTACGTCGCCCGTGTGCTGGGCGGGCTGCTGGCCGAACAGGTACGCTCCCGCCGGAAGGCCGGGGACGATGCGCAGGAGCGAGCGCGGGCCGTGCGCGAGGCGCTCCAGGAGCTCGGACCCTTCTACATCAAGATCGGGCAGGTGCTGTCGACCCGGCCGGACTTCGTACCGCCGGCGCTGCTGCGGGAGTTGGGGATGCTGCACGACCGGGTCCCGCCCGCGCCGTTCGCCGTGTTCGAGCCGGTGCTGGCAGCCGAGGTCCCAAGTGGCCGAAGCTGTTCGGTGAGTTCGACACCTCCTCGCCGCTGGGGGCGGCGTCTCTGGCCCAGGTGTACCGCGCGTGGCTGGCCGACGGCACCGCGGTGGCCGTCAAACTCCAGCGGCCCGGCGTGGAGGAGGTGATGGCCGAGGACATGCGGCTGCTGCGCGGTGCGGCCCGGCTCCTGGCGCGCGCGACGCCGAAGTTCACCGCCGTTGTGGACGTTCCCGCCATGCTGGAGGTGCTCTTCGACGCCATGGAGACGGAGACCGACTTCCGCGTCGAGGCCGCGAACATGCGCCGCGGCCGGCAGTTGGCCGAACCCTACGAGCACCTGGCCGTACCGCGCGTGCTGATGCCGCCGACCCGGCGCGTGCTGGTGCAGTCCCTGGCCCCGGGCACGTCGATCCGCGACGCCGACCCCCACGACTTCACCCTCGCCCAGCGCACGGGCATCGGCCGCGATCTGATGGCGTTCATGTACCGCGGTTACTTCCTCGACCGGTACTTTCACGCCGACCCGCACCCCGGCAACCTCTTCGTCCATCCCGGCGAGCCCGCGCACCTGATCGACTGGGGCATGGTCGGCCGGCTGGACAGCGGCACCAGCCGGAGCCTGGTCCTGGCCCTGCTCAGCATCGCGGCCAACGACGGCGCGGGACTGGCCAGGACCTGGGTCGAGATGGGGCACCCCACCGCCTGGGCGGACCTGGCCGGCTTCCGCTCGGACATCAGCCGGCTCGTGCCGAAGATCGCCTCCGCCTCCCTGGAGGAGCTGAACTTCGGCGTCACCCTGACCGCCGTCCTGACCCACGCCACGCACCGGGGCATCCGCAGCAGCCCCTCCGTTTCTCTGCTCGGCAAGTCCTTCGCCAATCTCGAGGGATCCATCCGCTACCTGTGCCCGGAGCTGTCCGTCACCGACGTCTTCGCCGACAACCTGCGCGCCATCGTCTTCGGCCTCGCCCGCGAGACCCTCTCCGAAGAGCAGGCCGCCCGCACCGCCCTGGACATCATGATCGCCGCACCTGGTGCGCTCCAGCAGTCCCGCGGGATCCTGCGCACCCTCGCCGACCAGGACCTCACCTTCCACGCCAAGGTCGCGGGCGAGTCCAGCCGGCGCGGCAAGGTCAAGGAGGGCGGCCCCCGCACCCTGTGGGCGGCCCTCGTTCTCGCCGCGTACCTGGCCGGGACCCGCAGAAGGGAGTGACCGTGCACCGCATCCGTCCGGCTCCGCCGTCACCGAAGGGGATCGTTTTTGCTGTCGCGCCCGCGCGGTCTCTTCTTCTGGCTGGTCGTGATCATCTTCCTGTTCCTCATCGCCACCGCTCCCGTCGCCACCGCCCGCACGATCCTGACTGTCTGGCGAGCGATCGTGACCCTGTTCACCGGCCTGAAGATCTTCGTCACGGTCCTCAGCGCCCGGCAGTGAGACGCGGTGATCCGCGACCCCACAGGTGGGGGCGGGGGCGGACGGCAGGGTGCGCCCCCGGGCCCGCAAGCCGTGGTGCAAGAGCCCTCAGCTAAGGAGTCATGGCTTGCGAAGTGGTCCCACACCCCGCACGGCAGCTTCTGCTCTGCTGACCCTCGTCCTGGCGGCCGCGGTCAGCGGGTGCGCCTCCTTCAGCGCGACCTACGTACCCGCCCCCACCGCCCGCACGGCCTCCACTCCACCACCGCGCCCCTTCGCGTCGTCGCCCCGTTTCGCCCCCGGCCCGTACGCGTCGCTCCGGTCCTCCCGCTCTCCGGCCAGCGCCGCGGTGGAGCCGGCTCCGCCCACGGCAACACGCAGTCCGTCCGGCCACGCCCGGGAGACCTCCGTGGGTACGGCTCCGGCCCTGCCCACGACTCCCCAGGATCACCCGGCCGCGGAAACACGCGGAACCCCGCTGCCGGCCGGCCCGCGTAGCGGGACGTCACCGGAACCGACCAGCCCGGGGCGATGCGCCTGCCCGGAGGCCTCCGACGGCGTGCCACCGCAGAGCGGTCCCTCGCCCACCGAGCGGCGCCTTGGCGCTCCGTCCTGTGGGACCCCCGCTCCCGGCGGCTCCTCCCCCGAAACCACGTGGTGCCCCGCCCCCGCCCTCGACGACGTGCTGCCGGGCACGGAGGCCGATCCGCCGGACGGGCCGGAAGCCCGGTGAAGCCGGTGCCCCGGTGCGCGGTGGGCCCGTCGTCCATCCGCCATCGTCCAGACGCCGACCAGGGGAATTTCATCGACCGAGGGGCGGCTGCGGCCTGAGCCCGCGGGAGCGCGGAGAAGGACCGCCCGCTGCTGTTCGCGCCGGACGACAACCAGGCGACAACCGGACGGCAACCGGTCGACAAGCGGAATGCCACGTCAGCGCACGGGCGACTGGTGACCGCCCGCGGGTCCCCACTCCGGCCCAGGCGCCGCGGAGGCCACCGCCGGCAGCAGGACCGGACCGCCCCGCCCCGCCGTGGGCCCCGTCCACGGGACTTGGCATGCCAGGACGGCGGCGAGCACCCGGTAGGTGCAGTCCTGACCGGTGGCCGTGTCATGCGCCCGGAAGGTACCGCCGGCGCGCACGTCGTCCGCCAGCTCGCCCAGGGCGACGGGGCGGTGGAGAACGGTGTCGTGGAGGGAGCCGTCGTGGTGCCGCGCCAGGCGGCGTACCGCCGACGCGCGGGAGGACGGGGGCTCGGACCCGGTCGTTCCGGCGGGCGGGGAGGCGACGCCGTCCGAGTGGACGGCTCGGTCCCTGGCCGTCACCCGACGGCTCGTCCGGGCTTCCCGGCGCCCGGGCGCCCCGTGGCCGCCCGGCCGGCACGGACGGTGGTGGCGGCCCTGCCGTCGGTGTCCTTCTCCGGCCGCACGGCGTCGCTCACCGCCTTGCGCAGGTCGTGCTCCAAATCCCCCGCGCGGTCCAGGCAGTCGTCGGTGAAGTCCTTCACGTCGTCCATCACGTCACCGATCAACCGGAAGAGCCCGGTGCGGCGGCTGCGGGTGCGCGTGGCCATCGGCGAAGACCTCTCTCGTGGTACGGACGGAGGCGTACAGGAAGCGGCGATGCCGTGCCATGCCGTGACGGCACGTGCCGGCTGGGCGCTGTCGGCGGTTTCAGTGCTGCCAGGTGTCCGCACACAGGGGCCATCCAGTTTCGGCCGCAGTGCGGTCGACGGCCCATCCATGCAGGGATATCACCCCATGCTTCGGTGCGGTCCCGCCAGAGGCGCGGACCGGTTTCCCGAGGCGTGCGGGCCGTGTCGGACGAGCACGAAAGCGCGCGTGTTCCAGCAGGCGGCGCCCGGACGGCATCGTGCAGCGCGTTCCGCGCGGCACGGGCCAGGATGCCCGGGTGTACCCACTGGGGCGGGAACGCGCAGGCAGGCGCCAGGTGGCTTGCTCGAGGGGCGGCCACGACGGACAGGTGTGTGCCGACGCTCCGGGTGGCCCGGATCGTGCTTCACTCCCGGTGACATGCGCCGGGTTGAAGGCATGAGGGAAGGTAAAGGTTGAATTAGGCGCTCGCCCGCCGGCGGGCGCCTTCCGATCCACTCCGAGCCGCATCCCTGCCGCTGCGCTGAGGCGGCGCCGCACAGCTATCGGGCCCGAGCGTCGGCATCCTTGCGTCGGCAGCCAGGGCCGTATGTCTGCCTCAATCCAGCCGCTGCACTCGAGCGGCGCCCGGGCAGACCCTACTCATCCCCGTTCCCGTTCCTGTGGGCTCTGCCATCCCCAAAGGGGGGTCGATGAACCCTTCCGCAATCACCGACACAACCCTCGTTCCTCCGCTCCTGGCTGCGGTCGACGGCCCGGACGCGCTGCGCGCGCTGCCCGCCCCGCTGCTGCCCGAGCTGGCGGAGGAGATCCGCGGTTTCCTGGTGGAGACGGTATGCGCCACGGGGGGTCACCTGGGTCCCAGCCTGGGGGTGGTGGAGCTGACGATCGCCCTGCACCGGGTGTTCACTTCCCCCCGCGACACGATCGTTTTCGATATCGGCCACCAAGCCTACGTACACAAGCTTCTGACGGGACGACGCCACCGGTTGTGGACGCTTCGCCAGGCCGGAGGCCTGTCGGGCTACCTCTCCTGTGAGGAGTCCGAGCACGACGTCGTGGAGAACTCGCATGCCTCCACGGCCCTCGCCTACGCCGACGGCTTGGCCAAAGCGCGCGCTCTCGCGGGGGAAGAGGACCATGCCGTGGTGGCGGTCATCGGCGACGGTTCCTTCACCGGCGGAATGGCCTGGGAGGGACTGGACAACATCGCCGGCGCCGACCGTCCGGTGGTCATCGTCCTGAACGACAACGGCCGCTCCTACGCCCCCACCACCGGGGCCCTGGCCGGCCATCTGGCGGCCCTGCGCACCGGCCCGGGCAGCGGACGGACACAGGGCAACCTTTTCACCGACCTGGGCCTGGCCTACATCGGGCCCGTCGACGGTCACGACATCCGCGCCGTCGAACATGCCCTCGCCCAGGCGCGCTTTCTGGGCCGGCCGGTTCTGGTGCACGTGGTGACGGTCAAGGGCAAGGGCTACCCGCCGGCGGAGGCGGACGAGGCGGACTGCTTCCACGCGGTCGGTGTCATCGACCCGGCCACCAGCCTGCCGGCCCCTGTCCCCCAGCAGCCAGCGCGGTCATGGACGAGTGTCTTCGCTGAGGAACTGCTCGCCCTGGCCGGAGAACGCGAGGACCTGGTCGCGGTGACCGCATCCATGCTCCGGCCGACCGGCCTGCACCCCATGGCCGTCCGTTTTCCCGGCCGGGTCTTCGATGTGGGGATCGCCGAGCAGCACGCCGTCACCAGCGCCGCCGGCCTGGCCATGGGCGGCCTCCACCCGGTCGTCGCCATCTACGCCACCTTCCTCAATCGTGCCTTCGACCAGGTGCTGATGGATGTGGCCCTGCACCGGCTGCCGGTGACCTTCGTCCTGGACCGCGCCGGCATCACCGGCCCGGACGGGCCGTCCCACCACGGCATGTGGGACGTCAGTCTCCTGTCCGTCGTGCCGGGTATGCGCCTGGCCGCGCCCCGGGACGCGGCCAGGCTGCGGGAGCTGCTGCGCGAGGCCGTTGCCGTCGCTGACGGGCCCACCGCCCTGCGATTGCCCAAAGCCACGGCCACCAGCGACATCGACGCGTTGGCCCGGATGGACGGCCTGGACATCCTCCACCGCAGCACCCGCCGCCCCTTGGATGTCCTGCTCGTCGCCGCGGGCCCGACCGCCTCCGCGGCGGTGGAAGCTGCCCGCAGGCTTGAGGAGGAAGGCATCGGCTCCACGGTGGTCGATCCCCGCTGGATCATCCCCGTCAGCCCGGCTCTGCTCCACCTGACGGCCCGTCACCGGCTGGTGGTCACGGTGGAGGACAGCACGCGTACCGGCGGCTTCGGCACCCTGATGGCCCAGGCATGCACGGACGCCGCCGTCACCACCCCCGTCCACACCCTCGGCCTGCCCCGCGACTTCATCCCCCACGGCACCCGGGCCGGCCTCCTCAACCAGGCCGGCCTCGGCCCCGACGGCATCACCGAAGCGGTTCTCCGCGCCCGGGCGGCCCTGACCACCTACGGCCTCACCTCCCTCGCCGGCCCGCTCAACGGCACGAGGAGGCCGTCATGACCACCGACCTCGGCATGCCCGCCCCACCCCCCAAAACGCCGGTGCGCCGGCGGACCCGACAAATCCATGTCGGCGATGTCCCAGTCGGCGGCGGCGCACCGGTCTCCGTCCAGACCATGACCACCACCCTCACCACCGACGTCGACGCCACGTTGCAGCAGATCGCCGAAGTCACCGCCGCAGGGTGCGACATCGTCCGGGTCGCCGTCCCCTCCCAGGACGACGCCGAGGCCCTCCCGCAAATCGCGGCCAAGTCCCCCATCCCCGTGATCGCCGACATCCACTTCCAGCCTCGCTACGTCTTCGCCGCCATCGACGCCGGCTGTGCGGCGGTGCGGGTCAACCCGGGCAACATCGAGAAGTTCGACGACAAGGTCGGGCAGATCGCGAAGGCCGCGGCCGCGGCCGGCGTGCCGATCCGGATCGGCGTCAACGCCGGTTCCCTCGATCCTCGGCTGCTGGCCAAGCACGGCGCGGCCACCCCGCAGGCTCTGGCGGAGTCGGCGTTGTGGGAGTGCTCGCTGTTCGAGGAACACGGCTTCCGCGACATCAAGATCGCGGTCAAGCACCACGACCCCATGGTCATGGTCGCCGCCAACCGCGTCCTCGCCCGGCAATGCGACTATCCCCTTCACCTCGGTGTCACCGAAGCCGGACCCTCTTTCCAGGGCAGCATCAAGTCCGCCGTCGCCTTCGGCATCCTCCTCGCCGAGGGCATCGGCGACACCATCCGCGTCTCGCTCTCCGCCCCACCGGTCGAACAGGTCAAGGCGGGCAACCACATCCTGCAGTCCCTGGGGCTCCGGCCGCGGAAGCTGGAGATCGTCTCCTGCCCCGGCTGCGGACGCCTCCAAGTCGACATCCACCGCCTCGCCGCCCGGGTCGAAGCCGCCTTCGACGGCTTCCCCCATCCCCTGCGCGTCGCCGTCATGGGCTGCGTCGTCAACGGCCCCGGCGAATCCCGCGAAGCCGACATCGGCGTCTCCAGCGGCAACGGCAAAGGCCAGATCTTCGTCCGCGGCCAGGTCATCGCCACCGTCCCCGAAAACAAGATCGTAGACACCCTCCTCGAACAAGCACTCCGCCTTACCGAGGACGACGCCCCTTCATCCGATGAAGCCGGTACACCATGAGCATCTCCACCGCTCTGCCCAGCCCTCTGGACCTCGACGGCACACGCCGGGCCGTCGACGACTGCCTGGAAGGCTTCCTGGAAGGCAAGGCGCGCACCGCCTGCCGACAGCGCATGCCCACCGAGGTCGTCCAGGCCCTTAAGGACTTCCTCCTCGCCGGCGGCAAACGGCTGCGCCCTTTGCTGTGTGCCTGCGGCTGGTGGGCAGGACCCGACACCACCCATCCCACAGCCATGGTTCACACCGCCGCGGCCCTGGAGATGTGCCACGCCTTCGCCCTCATCCACGACGACATCATGGACAACTCCGCCACCCGCCGCGGCCACCCCACCGTCCACCGCGCCCTGGCCCATCACCACCGCCACTCCCGAGGCCGCAGCGCGGCCGAACACCTGGGCACCAGCGCCGCCATCCTCATCGGCGACCTCGCCCTGGCCTGGTCCGACGAACTCATCCATACCGCCGCCATGCCTCCCGGCCGCCTGACCGCACTCCTGCCCCTGATCGACACCATGCGCACCGAAGTCCTCTACGGCCAATACCTCGACCTGCTCGCCACCGGAGCGCCGGACAGCAACACCGACGTCCCCTTGCGGGTCATCCGCTACAAGACCGCCAAATACACCGTCGAACGCCCCCTGCACATCGGCGCCACCCTCGCCGGCGCCAACCGCACCCTGCTGGAGGCCCTGAGCGCCTACGCCCTCCCCCTGGGAGAAGCGTTCCAACTGCGCGACGACCTCCTCGGCGTCTACGGCCACCCCTACCAGACCGGAAAACCCGCACTCGACGACCTCCGCGAAGGCAAACACACCCTTCTCCTCGCCTACGCCCTCCAGCACGCCACTCGCGCCCAGCGCGAAACCCTGCACCGGCTCATCGGCAACCCCCACCTCGAGGAAGCCGACGCCGCGACCGCCCGCGCCATCCTCACCGCCACCGGCGCCCCGGTACACGTTGAACACCTCATCCGCACCCGCCACACCCAAGCCCGCAACGCGCTGGACCATGCATCCCTCCCCGTACCTGCTGCCCAGGCCCTGTGCACCCTCGCCGACGCCGCCACCGCGAGGACCGCATGAACACCATCCCTGCCGGCACCCGACCTCCCCACCGCCGCAAGGCCCTGCCGGCGGCCCCACGGAGTTGGTGTGCGGGTGTGGACCGTGCGGTGATCACGGTCGAGAAGGCCCTGGAGCAGTACGGCGCGCCGGTCTACGTGCGCCACGAGATCGTCCACAACAAATACGTGGTGAAGACCCTGGAGAAGAAGGGCGCGATCTTCGTCGACGAGACGTTCGAGGTGCCCGAGGGCAACATCGTCATCTTCTCCGCCCACGGCGTCGCCCCGGTCGTCCACGACGAGGCCAAGCGCGGCAAGCTGGCCACCATCGACGCGACCTGCCCGCTGGTCATCAAGGTCCACAAGGAAGCCGTCCGCTACGCGCGCGAGGACTACGACATCCTCCTCATCGGCCACGAAGGCCACGAGGAGGTCATCGGCGCCAGCGGCGAGGCCCCCGACCACATCCAGCTCGTCGACGGCCCCGACGACGTCGCGAACGTCGAGGTCCGCGACCCGGACAAGGTCGTCTGGCTCTCCCAGACCACCCTCTCCGTCGACGAGACGATGGAGACCGTCGGCGCCCTGCAGAACAAGTTCCCGAACCTGCTCTCCCCGCCGTCCGACGACATCTGCTATGCCACGCAGAACAGGCAGACCGCGGTGAAGCAGATGGGCGCCGAGGCCGACCTCGTCATCGTCGTCGGCTCCAAGAACTCCTCCAACTCCGTCCGCCTGGTCGAGGTCGCCCTCGGTGCCGGCGCCCGCGCCGCCCACCTGGTCGACTACGCCGAAGAGATCGACGAGGCGTGGCTCGACGGGGTCGCCACGGTCGGGGTGACCTCGGGCGCCTCGGTGCCGGAGATCCTCATCGAAGGCGTCCTGGAGTGGCTCGCCGCCCGCGGCTACGACGGCGTCGAGACCATCACCGCCGCCAAGGAGTCCATCACCTTCTCGCTGCCCAAGGAACTCCGCCGCGACCTGCGGGCCAAGGCAGCGCCACGGACCGATTTCCGCAATCGGAAATAGCCACCGTGCGCGACCGAAATCCTCAATTTTCCCTCACAACTCTTCGGGGTGAGGAGGAAGGAAAGGTCACCCGACAACTTCAGACTTCCTACTCATGCACACCTCCCCGCCATCAGCGCCTGAGCCCTCCAAGACGGCGAGGAAACTGTTTAATTCGTTGACGGTCACACCAGGCTGACGATCCGGTGAAGGGCCACGTTGAAGAGAAATCAGTCTTTAACCATTGCTGGACGAGATCCCGGTGTGGAAAGGTGCCGGCACAGCCATCAACTCTCTGACTGTGCATCCCGCTCTGGTTCGGAGTTTCAACCGCATAAAACAACATCGCGAAGAGCAGAGGAGAAAAATGATGGCCTCAGAGAAGATCGGCCTTCGCCCCGGCGATGTGCGCCGCCTCCGGATGAGCGACGAGGAGCTGCTGCATAGCCTGTGGGACGCCTCAGCATCTGGGTTCACCAACGGCCCCGGCTGCGAGGAGGCGCTAAGCGGACTTCGTATGGTACCCAGCGGCCGAGCCGAACCCGGGATGCGCACCCGGGTGACGCAGCGTCCGAACTACAGGCCCTATGAATCGACGCGGATGCCGCGTGTGGAGGACGGTGAGGAGATGGCCCGTCAAGTTCTGCAGGCCATGTTCGCACCGGAAGTGCGCCAGAGCGTCATGGACAGCCCGTTCGCCGCCGTCACTCTAGTCAAGGCAGCCATCGTCCGGGCCCGGTTGTGGGCACGGCACGGAGATGTACTGGACGCCCTGGCGAAAGTGATCCCACCAAAAGGCGGTGAAGCAGACCGGTTGGCCCCGCTTCTATTCAGCCGTCAGGCAGCCACACCGCGGGAGGCTTTGGTCATGGCTTCCCGCGACAACTACGGCTTGGTCTACGCGTGCCTGGTCGCACCACGCGCGGAACCGGACGAACTGAACTTGTTCACCGGAATCTACGCTCTGGTTTTCGCCCCTGATTTTGTCGGGGAAGCCGACAACAGCGGTGCCGCAGATTTGGCGGACTACACAACGGCTGCCAGCGAAGGCGTCGCCTATCTCCAAGGCGACGCAGTCACCGTGGGGCTGCGCGATTGCGCCGTACACGGAGCTTGCATGAAAGCCCAAAAGCCCCTCATCGAGGCCACGGCTCGCATTGCCGACCTTGAGGCGTTCATCGCGGAGTGCGGAGGTCCGGTCACCCCCACCGAGTCCATGTGGGCACGTTGGTGGGACGGGGCGGCGCAGGTGACATTGAGGCTGCCGCAGGCGACGGCAGGTTACCAGCAGGCATACACCCATCTGGGCTCCATGCCGTCGTATGAGGAGTGTGGCGCGATTCGCCGTGCCGTGGACCTCATCGTCCACTACAACGAGGTTTTCGACGTTATCTGGGATTGGGTGTACCGAGAATGCCAGAACGAGTTCCACATCGCACTCGCGATGGGCGGCAGCCGGGCCGCGACCGGCCTGGCCGATGCCATGGCACGAGCCGTCGATGACGTCCTCGCATGCCCGTGCGGGCGCAGCGGTCACGTCGAGGCGGCCGAGCTGAGTATGGGGGTATGCCTCATGTTCCTGCTCAATACCCGGTTTCGGATCCGTGAGCAACTGCTCGGCCTCGTTGACGCCGGCGGGGCCATCGGCGAGGCATTCGCGCTGGAACCGGCCGGGAGGCGCCTGAACAACGTGGCACGGACCGTGCTGCACCCTGGCGGCACCCTGTACTCGACGTCCTGGGAACCGCTATGGCGGCGCATCCCGCTGGAGGCTGGCTGGCTTGACGACCTGGCCCGTCGTGCCGTCACCCGAAGCGTGCTGGACATCGACACCCTTCCACCTGCCGCGCTCAGCCGTTGCCTGTCCGCTGCCAAGGCCGCCATCACCGCCTCTGACGCCGCCCCGGGTGGGGAGCAGTTGGCGATGGTGGCTGAGCACTGGTGTCTTTTGCTCGACGCTGTCAGTGACGCCTCTATCGCCCCTGGTGGCGCCGGGCACGAGTTTGCCGCCCGCTGGGTCCGGCCACTGATCGCCCGCATCTGGCAACAGGTTCTCGTTGGACACACGGGTGACGCCGAGCCAGCCGACATCGACCAGCGTCTTCACCTCGATGCCGGACACATGCTCATGCAGGCATACAGCCTGCCGCCCCGCGAAGGGCTGGCGGTCAGGCGTGCGTTCCTCGGCGTCGTCTCAAGCGCAGCCGAGCTGTCCGGGGTCAACCCTTTCAGGCAGCTGACCGATGGCATTGGCCGCATGCTCAGCTGACGTGAACAGAATGGGAGAGCGGCTGGGGCCAGATCGGGACTCGTGCACCAGGCATCCGAGCGTCCACGCCGTTGCCTACTGCGTCTCGAGCGACCCCTGCCTCATCCGCCACACGAAGAAGACGGAACGGACAATCAGGCGATCTCGCATGATCGGCGTCACAACTCAGCCGGTCACCAGACCCGAGCTCCACCAACAAAACACCAGGTAGCAGCCCTGCCTTCCAGGGCCCACCCATGAGGTGCGGACCTCCCGAGCCGGATCCGCTACCCTGTCATGCGTCGGGACCGTACCCCCTCGCAGGCACACGACCAGTCCACGGGCGCAAGCCACGCGAGCCGCCCGACCAGCGGGTTTGATCAACCGGATCGGCCACCCAGCCACTGGGTTTTCGACAAGGTTTCCTACAAGCCCCGGCCGGGTGGTGGATCGACCAGCGGGACGCCGAGGCCGTGGACCTGCCGGAACTTCTGGAAGCGGCGACCGACGACGACCGCGGCACGGAGAACCCCTTCCGGTAGGAGCGCGGGCGCATAGCCGACGATCCCCGGTTAGCGAAACCGGGGATCGTCCGGACCATTGATCCTCCCACCGCCCCTGTGCCGCCCGTGGAAGGACCCGCCCGCAGTGCCTGAAGCCCCCGCGCCCCGTCCCCCGCACATCCCCGCCATCTGGGCACCGGTGCCCGACCGCCTCACCCCCCAGCGCGACATCACCCACGCGCACTTCCGTCCCGGCGAGCAGGTCGTCATCGTCAAGGGCGTCGCCGACGGCGAGCTGTGGGGCGACGCCATGACGGTCGTCACCCCCTCGTGGCACACCCCGACCGACGAGGACGGCTGGCGGCTGCGTAACCCCAACGGCGGCGATCGCACCTACCTCACCGCCCACCCCCGCTACATGATCCACCTCTCCCGCCGCTGCGCCGACTGCCTGATCCACCACCGGGCCCTGAAGAAACTCCTGCTGCCCGCGTACGCGACGGCGGCCGGCACCGTCGACTGCGGCTGGTACGGCGTCACCGCCCTCAACCAACTGGTCCACATCGATGACGCCCGGAGCAGCCGATGACCACCACGGCCCCCGCACGCACCGCCGTTCTGGAGCATGTTCGCGGCGTGGCAGCCGCCGCCATCGCATCCGGCGACACATGGCCGGACGTCCTCGCGGGGCTCCTCAGCGACATCGGCGCGACCTGGCAGGAATCGGCCGAGGTGTGCGCCGACATCGCCTGGCAGGCCCGCGCGACGGGCACGAGCGCCCTGCTCATGCTGCGCCCCGAGCAGATCACCACCCCCGTCTCCGATCCGGTCACCGCGCGGGCGCACCGGCACCTGTACCTGGCCGGCCTGCGCTACGACTTCCGCTGCCCCAGCATCGAGGCGCTCTTCGACCGTATGCCGCCGGCCCTCAGAGACCGCCTGGACCCCTACAGCCGTGCCCTGTGGGCCTTCGCCCTCCTCGGCCAGTCCCGCGCCGACGGCTTCGAGCTGATGGACCAGGTGCTCGATGACGCCGGCGACCACCCCAAGGCCCTGCAGGTGCTGCTGCACGGGCTGTGGCTGGGGCACCGCCTGCCCGGCCGCGAGGAGCGCATGCTCCGTCTGCTGGACCGGCCGCCGTTCGCCGACCGTACGGACCCGGTCGCGCTGTTCCGCGAGGCCGCGGCGCTGCGGGGGCTGGGTAACTACCGCAAGGCGCTGGACGCCATCGACCGGGCGCTGGACCTGCTGCCACCCGGGGATGTGGCGGTGCATGCCGACTTCGTCCGTGAACGCTCCTTGATCACCGCGGCAGACGACTGGGCCCGCCTGGCCCGGCCCTGTGACCCGCCGGTCCAGCGGTGATCGCGCGCGTCACCCGCTCGTTCCACTCCTTCACCGAAGCCCTGTGCGAGGTCACGGAACACGATCGGTTCCTGGAGGAAGAGTTGACCGGCGAGGCGGTCCTCGCCCACTCCCCCGGCCTCGCCGCCCTCGGCCGCGAAGGCCCGGGCTGGGGCGGCAGGGTCATCGTGGAACACCTCGCGGCCCCTGCCCGGCGCGGCGGTGACGGCCCGCGCGAGGAGCGACGGTTTGTCTTCCACCTCGCCGTACGCCCTCACCCGGACGAGCGCCCGTTGACGAGGGCGGAGTGGACGCACGTCGCGCACCGGCTCGCCCGCACCGCCGGGCTCGCGCCGCCAGGGGACGAGCAGGCGTGCCGCTGGATCGCCCTCCAGGCCCGGCCCGACCGGCTTCACCTGCTGGCCAACCTCATCCGGGAGGACGGCACCCGCACCCGTCTGCCCCAGAGGCTGCACACGCACCTGGTATCCGAGTGCCGCCGCATCACCACCGACCTGCAGCTCCGTCCCGCCGGGAACGTCCCCCCTCCGCCCATGACGTCGGAGTCCACGGTCGCCGCCATGGCGGCGGCAGAGCTCTTGCACCGGCTCGCCGAGGAGAACGACGGCCCCCTCGCCGGTGTCCGCCGGCAAGTTGAACAGGTGGCCTACCGCGTCGCCGGTCTTTCCGACGGCCAGGGCGGCGACGCGGGCCGGCGCCTGGAGTGGGTTGCCCGCCGCCTGTACGCCCTGCAGGAGGAGCTGAAGGAGACCTCCGCGAGCCTCGGCCCTCAGCGTCTGCCCGCCGTCTCTCCGGCTCCGGCGATAGCCCCCGGCGTCCCGGTCCGCCGTTCTCGATGACCGTCCCTCCCCAGAAAGATCTCGCTCTTGGCCCTTGCCGACCGTTTGCTCACCCTGCGGCGCGATGTGCACTCCGGCGAAGTCCTCGCCCGCGGCGGCGATGTGGAAGCGCACAGCATTCTCCAGCGCAGCGGGTTCGTACCCGTCGTCCGCCTGCACGAGCGCTACCACCGCCTGCCCACCGGGCTCGACGAACCCGAGGAAACCCGCCTCGCCACCCGGGCCGTGGCCCGGCTGAAGACCGTCGGCTACCCCGTCGACTGCGAGCCGGCGTTCGACACCGAACTGCGCGAGCCGCACTACCTCACCCTCGGCGCCCAGGTCGCCGCCCTCGCCGACCGCATCCGGACAGCGGAGAACACCGAGGACGCCGCCGACGCCCTGACGGAACTGACCGCCGCCCACGACGGCATCCTCGACGCGCTGCGCGAAGTCCTTCTCGCCACCGCCGACTTCTACCAGGACCTGGGCCACGGCCCCGACCCGTACTACGCCCAGCGGCTGCGCTTCCTCGCCGACGAGCGCCTGGGCGCCATCACCTCCGACGTGCGCGGCCTGCGCAACGACCTCGCCGACCGGCACGCGCCCCACCCGCAGCGCACCGCCTGCGACGGCGAAGTCCCGGACACCGAGCGGGAGGCGTCCGCGGTGTGCGCCTGCCCTCCCCCGCCGCCCCCCGTCGCCTCCGCACCCGCCGCTGCGACCGGCGGACGCCGCCGCTGACCCCTCACCCGCCGACTGCCCCGAGGAGAACATGCCCGACCCCGCAGACACGCACGACCTTGAGTCCTTCGCCCAGGTGCTCGCCGGCGAGCTGCCCGGCCGCTGGACCAGCGCCTACCACCGTCACGCCGAGTACGCCGACCAGTTCCCGGTCGCCGAGGACGTGTGGGACATGGACCTGGTCTCCGGCGCCGTCGCCGAGTACGTCCTCGGCCATGACGCCGTCCTCACCCGCGACGACGGCACCCGCCTGTACGTCACCGGCCGCCCCGGCCACCCGGACGAGTACCTCGTCGGGGCCATGGCCCCTGCCGGCTTCGAGCCGGAAGCGTTCGCGGGCGTCCGCGAGCCGGACGGCATCGCCGTCCCCGACAACCCCTTCCGTGCGGCGCAGGAGATCGCCTCCGACTTGCTGCCGCGCTATGACCAGGCCGTCGCCCAGGTCCGGCACAACGCCGCCCACCCCCGGCCGCCGGCGCCCCCTGTGGCCCCGGAGCCGGAGCGGGTGGTGATGACCTGGTTCGGCGACGGCATGCTGGCCGCCCGGCCCGACAGCCCACAGGCCGCCACCGTCTTGCACGAGTCCGGGTTCGTCTACGACCCGCGCGAGCAGGCGTTCGTCCTCTCCGGCGACGACACCGCCCTTCAGGCGCAATCCGTGCGGGCCGCCGGGGCCCGTCTGGCCGCCCACGGTATCGGCGTCGTCCTGCGCCACCCGCCCAGCCGTCCCGCGCTGGAGGCCACGGTCGTCCCGTCCGCGCAGCCCACGAAGCCGGCCGCCCGCACCCGATGAGCGCCCCCACTGCGCAGGATGAGCCGCGGTTTGCCGTCCTGGACTACCTCACCATCACCCGGGACCCGCGCACCCAGCTCGTCGTGGCCATCGGCGGGGACGACAGGGCCGCAGGAATCCTGCAGACGATCGGCGGCTTCGTCCGCGCCCCCGGACCGCGCGGCCCCTACCACCGCCAGCCGCACAACCTGCCCGTCGACCAGCAGCGCCAGGGTGCCACCGCCGCCGCCCACGGCCTGCTGCTGGCCGGGTTCAGCGTCCACCTCGACCCGTCGCTGAACACCCTCGGCGCCCCGGGCGGCGACCGGCAAGCAGCCCTGCGCTACCTCGATCAGCTCGCCGAGCGCGCCCGGCAGGCAGCCGACGACCGCGAGGTCGCCGCCGTCCTGACCGAGATCGCCGCACCCCATGACGGTGTACTGCCCCGCCTCGCCCAGGCCCTGATCGCCACCTGGGCGCCCTGGACACAGCGGCTACAGGAATCCGGGGAAAAACCCGGGCTCACCGAAGAGTTGATGCACGTCACCACCAGACTCTCCAGCCACGCCCATGTCCTCGCCACGATCCGCGATCAGGCCGCCACCGGGCCCGGGTCACCGACCACCCCCTCGGCTCCCGCCGCCCCGCGGGCCGCATCCGGCCGGACAGGCCGGCGCACCAACGCCCCTCGCTGAACCGGGCGGGCGACCCGGGACGCCTGCCGACCCGGCCCGGCGCACCGATTCACCGGCCGGCCCCGCCGCAGCGCCGGGGCCGGCCGCCATCCCCCGATACCTGGAGCCTGAGCAATACCCGAGCACGACCGCACCACCGTCCTACCGCCGATCACCGCCAACCGCCCGCCCCGCCTGGCCGCCTTCCTCTTCCGCCCCTACCTGCGCGCCTGTGCCCTCGGCAGCAGCACCCGCGGCCACCCCCTGGCCACCGGACCCTACGGGCCCCTCGACGAAACCCGCCGCCGCGGCCAGCGCCCCTGACCTTCACCCCTTACCGCCCGGAGTGCCATGCCCGACCCGACGCCCTACCCCGTACTCCTCGCCGACGACATCGCCCGCCAACTCGGCCTTCTCTCCCAGCATCTGGCCCAGGCCCCGCCCGAGCAGACGGCCCAGATCCTCAGCCGGGTCTTCGACGCGCACGACGGCGTCCTCGGCCAAGTGACCGCCCTGGTGGAGGCCGGCTCCCGCTCCGCCCGCACCCACGCCGTGCAGGGCAGCTTCCCGCCCGAGGTGTGGCTGGCCATGGGCCGTGCCGCGAACGACCTCAACGGCCTGTGCGCGGATCTCAGCGACCACGCGGAGGAATTCCAGCGCCTGGCCCGGCCGACGCGCGGCGAGGCCGCGGCCCGGCCGCCGGCACCGGTCACCGCGGCCTTCGTCGCCCGGAGGCGCCGATGAAGAAGGAGTGGGCCGGCTGGGGACCGGCCGGCCAGCAGGCCGAGCAGCACTACCTCATCGAACCCCGCCACCTCGCCGGGGGCGGCGACCTGCGCCATGTCACCGAATTCCTGCGCGCTTCCGGCTGGACGGACCGCTCACGCAAGGCGGGGGTCCCGATCGTCTTCGACAGCCCCGACCGCACCGTCCGCATCGGCTACGACCCGCACACCCAGCCCGGCGGCTGGACCATCCGCGGCGCGGCGACCGGCCGGCAGGAAGCCTGGCACGCCACCCTCGGCAAGCAGGTCCCGGTCGAGATCGTCGCCGGATTCACCGACGCCCTCACCCGACCCCGCTCCGCCCACGCCCCCAACGTGTGGGAGCCGCTGCAGCAGCACGGGTGGCGTACCGAGCAGGGGCAGCACTTCTCGGCGATGAGCCCGGACGGCAACGCCGTCGTGCAGTTCCACCAGGACGGGCCGGGGCAGGCGTATTGGTGGGCCGCGGCGCAGACCGAGCACGGCCCGGCGTGGAACGCGGTGTTCACCCCGACCACCCCGATGCACCTGGTGCAGGCGTTCACCACCGCCTTGTCCGATCCGCAGCCGGTGATGCGACCGCGCGGACACGTCCCGCCCACCCAACGCATCCGCACCACCTCCGTCTCGGTACTGCCTTCCCAGCTCAGCGCCTGGCAGCAGGCCCGCGTCACCGCCGCCCGCGCCGCCACCTGGGCTCGTAACTCCTGGGCCAGCACCCGCCCCCGCGCCAACGCCGCCGGCCCGAATGCCACCGCCGGCGGCGCACGATCCCGCCGCTGACCCACCGCCCCCCCAGTCACCCACCGGTGCTCCGCACGAGAAAACTCCCGCGCGTGCGCCACTTCAACGACAGCGCCGCACCGGCACCCTGGGCCATCACCTCCGGGTACCGGCGGCTGAGCAACCAGCGTGGACAGCACCATGAACCACCCCTCCCCCCCCCACCCGCGCGAAGGACCCGCGCGAGAGCATCTGGTTCGCCACCAGCCCCCGGCATCTGGCCGGCCCTGGCGACCCCCGCCACGTCACCCAGGCCCTGCGAGCAGCAGGGTGGAAGAACCACTCCGACCCGGACTACCCCCACGTCGTCCTGGCCAGCACCGACCACCAGCACACCCTTCTGCTCGAGCCCGCCCCGGACACCTACGCGACCTGGTGGCGTATCTCCTCCAAGGCCGACGGACAGCACTGGCACGCCTCCTTCGGCGGCAACACCCCGGTCGAGATCCTCGCCGCCTACACCGACGCGCTGATTTGTCCCGCGCCCAAAGCCGCCCCGGAGATCTGGCCGGCGCTCACCAGGGCGGGCTGGAGGTACGAACGCGACGAGAACGGCAGCGAGAAGGCGCTCCATCCGGACGGCATCCTGAGCCTGCGCCACCAGATCAGGGATGATCCCGCCTTCGTCTACTGGAGCGCGGAAGCCGCGCTGCCCACGGGTCTCGGCGGCCGGCGCCGCCTCTGGGAAGCCTGGTTCAGCGAGGACTGCCCGCCTCATCTGATCGCCGCGTTCGCCGGCGCGCTGGCCAGCTCCGAACCGGTCCAGCGCACCATGTGCGACGTCCCGCACCCTCACCTGGTCAACCAAGAAGTCTTCGGTCCGCAGGGCGAACAGCTCCTCGCCAACCACGAGGAGCGCCTCAAGACCGTCCAGGCCGCAGCCCGCCGTGCCCGCCGCGCAGCGTCGATGCGGGCTCAGCCCCGTCCCGGCCCAGCCGCTGCCGCCCCCGCCGCACCACGCAGCCGCTGATCCGAACCCGCCCCCGGCTTCGCCCGCCGGGAGAGGGAGGCGGCCAGCGACCGCTCCTCCTCTCCCGGCCACTCCGTCCCGACTTCGAAAGACCCACCGCCCTTGACGACCGATCCCACCGCGACCCACCAGTTCTGCCTTGATCAGCTCGCCACCTTCCTCAAGGAGAGCGAGCAGATCCTGGCCGGCTGGGACGCTTACTCCGACCAGCACACCGACCCCGACGGCTGGCCCCACGACGAAACCGCCTACGGACTGCGCGCCGGCCGCCGGGACGCCGACACCTGGCGCTCGTTCAACCGCATCCGTCACAGCGCGAAGACGCTTCTGGTCACCGCCGGTGGGCAGTTGCAGAAGCTGCCCGCCTCCCACGTCCAGTCCCGGTGGGCGTGGCAGCTCAGCACCCTGGACGACGCGCTCGACCAGCTCGCCGCCCTCCAGCAGCAGTGGCTCGATACGCGGGATGCGCTGCCGCCGTCGGCCGTGCCCGGCACCGAGGCATACGACGACGCGCTGGCCGAGCGCAACGCCGACGCCTGGCACCACCTCCACCAG
The DNA here is from genome assembly GCF_055585605.1 of Streptomyces sp. NPDC052910. Classification (NCBI taxonomy): domain Bacteria; kingdom Bacillati; phylum Actinomycetota; class Actinomycetes; order Kitasatosporales; family Streptomycetaceae; genus Streptomyces; species Streptomyces sp. NPDC052910. The sequence continues at coordinate 456,295 of NZ_JBVJJR010000004.1, read as the reverse complement.
TGGTCCCTCCACGGTCAGGCCGTCCTCGACATCCACGCCACCTCGCAGGAAGAGGCCCCCTCCCGCACAGCGCCGGTCGTCCTGTCGCAGGCCCCGGCCGCCCCTGTGCAGCCGCCGAAGGCGCCGGGGGTCCGTCGATGACTCCCTCACCGGAACGCATCGAGCAGGTCCTGATCGCTCCGCGGTACCTGGCCGGCGGCGGCGATCCGGCCTGGATCACCGCCGCGCTGCACCGTTCCTGCGGCTGGAGCCACGGCAACGACCCGCTGGTGCCACGGGTCCACCTGACCAGCCCCGACCAGCAGGCCATGCTCCGCCTGGAGCCCACCCCGGACCAGCAGTGGTGGACCCTGCAACACGCCCGCACCGCCAGTTCGCCCGCCTGGTCGGCGTCCTTCGGCGCCCGCACCCCGGTGGAGGTCATCGCCGTCGTCACCGACGCCCTCACCCACCCGGCGCTCCCCGCCGCCTCGCTCGCGGCCGACCCCTATGAGCCGCTGCGCCGGGCCGGGTGGCACGAGGAGGCGCACCGCTACGGCCTCACCTCGCCCGACGGCCTCGTGCGCGTCGAGCACTTCACCGACGGCCGCAGCAACAGTTGGTTTGCCGACGCCGTGGACGAGGACCGCCAGGAACGTATGTGGCGGGCGTACTTCGGCGGGCACACCCCGCCGCACCTGATCGCCGCCTTCACCCGCGCGCTCGCCGACGAGGCCCCGCTGCCGCGTGACCCGCTCCACGTTCCTCTCCTGGGCCGCCGCCACCAGCGCACCACCACCCACCAGGTCCCGGCAGCCGCCGTCGCCTCCGTCCTGGAACAGCGCGTCCACGCCCTTGCCGTCCGCGGCACACCGACGCAGCCGCCGGCGAGCCCGCCGGGCAGCCCTGCGCGCCGCCGTTCGCGCTGACCGCCGACCCGCCACGACCCCCCTCTGGAACCGCCTTCGTGCCCCAGTCCCCCTCAGCCCCTGGCGGCAGCACCGACGGCTACGACATAGCCTTCCGCGTCCTGCTCGCCCTCTTCGCCATCGCCGTGCCTCTGGCCAACCTCGCCTGGCTCGGCGGCAACCTCACCACCTACGTGACCGGCTCCGGCGCCTGGGCCGCCTACCAGCCGGTCGAAGCTCTCCTGCATCCCGCACGCCTATGGCCGGACGCCGGCGAAACGTCCCTCCTGATCGGCGCGCGCGTCCTTCCCGGTGCCGCCCTCCTCGCTCTGGCTGTCGTCGCTGCCGTGCTGTGGTCACGGCACCGCGGCACAGGCGGGGGCCGGAAGAAGAAGGTCGCCGGGATGGCGAAGCAGAAGGACATCGAGCCCCTGCTGTCCAAGGCCATCACCGCCAAGGCCCGCTCCCTGCGCCCGAGCCTGAAAGACGCCAAGACCGTCGAGGCGAAGGACACCGGCATCCTGCTCGGCAACCTCCAGGGCTCCCGGCACGAGGTCCGCATGGGGTACGAGGACGTCGCGGTCGCCATCATGGCGCCGCGCTCGGGCAAGACCACCAGTCTCGCCATTCCCTCGATTCTCGCCGCGCCCGGTCCCGTGCTGCTCACTTCCAACAAGGCCGCCGGTGACGCCTACACCGCCACCCTCGACGCGCGGGCGAGGGTCGGCCGGACGTGGTCGATGGACCCGCAGCAGATCGCGCACGCGCAGCGGGAGATGTGGTGGAACCCGCTCGCCGACGCGAGAACCCTCGACGGCGCGGGCCGGCTCGCGGGGCACTTCCTGGCCGCGAGTGTGGATGCCTCCCAGCAGGGCGACTTCTGGTCCAAGGCTGGGTCCAACATCCTCTCCCAGCTCTTCCTCGCCGCGGCGCTGGACGAGCGGCCCATCACCGACGTGATGCAGTGGCTGGCCTTCCCTGCCGACCGCGCCCCGCTGGACATCCTGCGCGACCACGGTTTCAGCGCGGTGGCCGCCCAGCTCAAGGGCACCGTCGAAGGCCCTCCCGAGACCCGCGACGGCATTTACGAGACCGCCCGTCAGTACGCCGCCGCCCTGCTCAACAGCGAGATCGCCGCCTGGGTCACCCCGCAGAAGGACGTCGCCGAGTTCCGGCCGGCCGACTTCGTCACCTCCCGTGACACCCTGTACCTGCTGTCGAAGGACGGGGGCGGCGGCGCCAGCGCACTGATCGCCGCGTGCGCGGACTCGGTGATGCGGGCCGCCACCGCCCAGGCCGAACGCGCCGGCGGACGCCTGGACCCGCCCATGCTCGCGATCCTGGACGAGGCCGCCAACGTCTGCAAGATCAGCGATCTACCGGACCTGTACTCCCACCTCGGCTCCCGCGGCATCATCCCGATCACCATCCTGCAGTCCTACCGCCAGGGCCAGAAGGTGTGGGGCGACGCGGGCATGGACGCGATGTGGTCCGCCTCCACGATCAAGGTGATCGGCTCCGGCATCGACGACCCGGACTTCGCCGACAAGCTCTCCCGGCTGATCGGCGACCACGACGTCGAGACCAAATCCACCTCCACCTCCGAGTCCGGCAAGTCCACCAGCATCAGCATGCGCCAGGAACGCATCCTGCCCGCCGACGCCATCCGCGCCCTGCCCAAGGGCACCGCCCTGTGCTTCGCCACCGGCATGCGCGCCGCCATGCTCGACCTGCGCCCCTGGTACCTCGAACCCGACGCCGACGAACTCTCCGCCGCCTCCGCCCGCGCTTCGAAGGCCATCACCACCCGCGCGGTGGCCAAGGCCGCGCCGAAGCAGACGGACTTCGACACCGCCGCCTGACCGGACAGCGCCGCGGACCGGCGCTCCCGCGCAACGGACGTTCCCTCTCCCAGCGCCGGCACCGTGCGCCGACCGGCCTTCACCTGCTATCCCCCTTCTGGAGTGTCATGGCCTTCACCGACCACCACGACGTCTTCGTCGGCTCCACCGACGACGGGCACACCTTCATCGTCCTCAACCGCCCCCTCCGCGGAGCCCAACGCACGCTCGCCGCCAGCGGCTTCACCGCCCGTGAGCTCCAAGGCCGCACCGTGTACCTTCTTCCGCCCGACACCCCGGCCGAGGAGGCGCACGACCGCACCGGCGAAGCTCTCTCCGAACTGCTGTCCCACACCTTTGACTTCGTGGATCTGAGCTGGACCACCCGCTACCTGAAGAGCGGTCCCCTGCCCGAAGCCGCCGTCCGCTTCGACCTCTCCCACGGCCGCGTCACCGCCACCGCGCACACCCAGGCGGCCGGCGAGGTGCTCGAACAGCACGGCTTCACCCCCACACCGCAGGGGTACGCCCTTCCCGCCGGGCTGGGCGAGCGAGAGAGCGTCGGCGCCGTCGCCCGCGCCGAAAGCCACCTGTGGTCCCTCGGGCTCGGCTCGCAGGTCGCCCTCGGCCTGCCCACGCCCCAGGCCATCCCCCCGGCACCTGATCGCGCCGGCACCACCAAGCCGGCGGTCAAACCGCCGGTCCCCCGGCAGAGCCGCCACACCCGCTGACCCACCGCCCGCCTCCGCACACCACGCACCGCAAGAGCCCCTGATTGTCCGCTGATCCCTTTCTCCCCGAGCGCATCCTGGCCCTGGCCTCCGACGCCACCCGCCACAACGACGCCCTCGCCGCCGTCAACCTCGCCTCGCCGGTGCCCGCCCACCAGATCCTGCGCCACATCACGATCACCCAACGCCTGGCCCACGAGGCGTTCGACACCGCGGACGCCATCCACCACCAGCCCCTGCACGTCACACCCGCCGTGCGCACCGCGGTACTTCGGATCAGACATCTGGCGCACCTGACCACCGAAGCGGCCGAACACCTCATCGACGCCGTGGACCTCCTCGACGCAGCCCCACCTCAGCGCGACGGCTCTCATGACGACCACGTTGGGGTTCGCAGGGAGGCCCGCGAGCGGGTCGAGATCGCCCGCGATCTCACGGCGCTCGGCCCGCAGGATGCCGTCGAGGCCGCCGAACTCCTCGCCCTGGAGCTGCACCGGCAGCACGCCGCCCCTGTTCACCCGCCGAAACCGCTCACGTCCCCGCAGCTCGCCGCGCTGCGGATCATCGCCCGAGGCCACGTGACCCTCGACGAACGGTCCGACAAGGTCGACGTCACCGGCGACATCCCGCTGAGCATCACGACCGTCCGCGCCCTGGAAACCAAGGACCTCCTCAAGCGCGAGGACCGTCCGAGCAGCCCCGGCGTGCGACGCCTCCACCTGAGCGCCGCCGGCCGCCGGACCTTGTCCGCCGCCTTCGCGGCCGGCCCACCTGCCCCTCGCTCCGGCGCGGCGCCTCGCCCGACGTCCGGCGCAGCCAAGGCGCGAACTCGCTGACCTCCGGCCCGTCCCGGACCGGCTTCTCCCCCGCATCGCCGTGCTGGACGTGTGTCGCTCAGGGCCACCCCATGCCGTCGCCGGCATCCGTCACCGGGCCCCGCCGGTGACCTTGCTGCGGGGGGCGGGCATTCACCCGCCGCCCGCCCTGCCCTTGCCGGCACACCCCTTCCGGCCGCGGGCACCCCTCGCTCGCCCGGCGGCCGCAGCCGGCACGCGAGCCCTCTCCCGAGCGCAGGACAGGCGGGGGATCGCCGTTCCAGCCCCGACCCGTCGGTGCTCCAGCCCAGAGCCTTCACCGAAAAGACCAGCCCATGCCCTCTCCCCCCAGCCCGGCGGCGGCCCGCGCCGTCGAGCAGCTCTCCCGGCTCGCGGACGACTTCACCACGCTCCACCATCAGCTCCGCCGTGACCACCTCACCGCCGGCACCGAGTCGCTCCCGGCCCTGGCCACCCGCTACGCCAACGCCCAGGGCCTGACGGCCGCGTCGCTGTCCCTCTTGCTCAGCGTGGCGGGGCAGCCGTGGGCCCATGAGGTGACCGCCGGGCGGTCCGCCGTGGAGTACCTCGGACACCTCACCCGGGCCGCCGGCGGCGCTACCGGCTGCATCACCGGCGCGGCGGCTCTCGCCGCCGAGTTCCACCGCATCGACGGCCCGCGAGGCTCCGACGGACCTCAGCCGGCCCGGTTCCGTGCGGTCCTCGACCAGCAACTCGTCGAAGCCGCTTCTCTCCTGGGGGATGCGCCCGCCTTGTGTATCTCCGCCGCGCGCTTCATCGAAGACGCCGCCCGCGCCGGCCGGACCACCCGCACCGATCCGAGCCCCGTCACGGACCCGGAGTCCACTTTCACCGGGGCGCCGGCGAAGCTGACGGACGCCCAGCATCGCGGCCTTGAGATCGTCGCCCGGCACGAGGTCCGGGTCTACGAAGGCAGGAGACACCGGCAGCACGTGGCGACCGGCACGGCGGACCCCGTCACGATGCGCACGGTCGAGGCTCTCAAGTCCAAGGGACTGATCAGCCAGGACAGCACCACCAGCCTCTTCACCGGCCAGCGTCTACGCCTCACCAAGGCCGGCCGAGACACCCTCCACCGCCTTGGCCCGGCCCCCGCTCGCCCGCCGGCGGCGGCTGCCCGGCCGGCCCGTTCAACGGCCCGCACCCGCTGACCCGGCCGCGCTCTACCCCGCCCTGACGCGCAGCCCCAACTTCCGCCGCTCGGTCCCGCGCTCGGCATCGCCGCCCCGCCCCGGCAGCACCCCCTCCGCCGACGCCCGCCGTCACCTCGTCGCGCCCGCCCGCAAGGACTTTCATGCCCGCCACCCCCACCTACCGCTGCCTTTCGCTAGGCGCCGGAATTCAGTCCTCGGCCCTTCTCTGCCTTTCCGCCGAAGGCCGCCTCCCGAAGGTCGATTACGCGATCTTCGCGGATACCGGCTGGGAGCCCAAGGCCGTCTATGCCCATCTCGACCGGCTGGAGCGTGAGATAGCGCAGCCGGCCGGCATACCCATCCTGAGAGTGTCGGCCGGAAACATCCGCGAAGACGCCCTCGACCCGTCCCACCGTTTTGCGTCCATGCCTCTGTACATCCTCAATCAGGACGGCAAGGGCGGCATGACCCGCAGGCAGTGCACGGGTGAATACAAGATCAAGCCGATCAAGAAGAAGGTCCGCGAACTCCTCGGCTACCCGTATCCGGCTCGCATCCCGAAGGGTGTCTTCGTCGAGCAGTGGGTGGGCATCTCGACCGATGAGTTCCATCGGGCGAAAGACGCCGACGTCCAGTACATGCGCAACCGGCATCCGCTCATCGACATGGACTGGTCGCGCACAGACTGCATCCGTTACCTAACCAGGCTCGGGTTCGCCGACGCCCCGAAATCAAGCTGCCTGGGATGCCCCTTCCACGGAAACGCCCAGTGGAGGCACATCCGCGACACCTCCCCCGAGGAATGGGAGGACGTCGTCGCGTTCGACGCGGCGATCCGCAAGGGCAACGCCCGCGCCAACGCCACCGGCAACCACCTGCTCGGCGAAGCGTTCCTTCACCGCTCCCGAGTACCCCTGGGCCAAGCCCCGATCGACCACGTCACCGCCGCCGAATGGGCCACCCTCCAGCACCACCCCGGCGCGTCCGAGGTGGATGCCGAGGAGCTGGAACAGGGCGTGGAGAACGGGTGCTCCCCGTGGGCGTGCCGCGGCGCGGAAGCGGAGGTCCTGCAGAGCGACTTCGGGCTGGCCGCGTGATCGTCGTTGATCTCTTCGCCGGTCCCGGTGGATGGTCGCACGCGCTGTCCCTGCTCGGCATACGGGACGTTGGCCTGGAATGGGACGCATGGGCGTGCAAGACGCGCGCGGCTGCGGGGCAGTTGACCCTTCGCACCGATGTGGCGCTCTACCCGGTCGCGCCCTTCGTCGGGAAGACGGCGGGATTCATCGCGAGCCCGCCGTGTCAGGCATGGTCGATGGCCGGCAAGCGCCTCGGCCTGGTCGACCAGCCCCTCGTGCATCAGGCCGTCGCCGACCTCTCCCAAGGTCGCGACACCCGCACCGCACTGCTGAGCGCGTGCCGGGACGAGCGGTCCCTGCTGGCCGCCGAACCCATGCGCTACCTCTACGCGCTCAACCTCGCCGGCGAGCCGGAATGGGTGGCCATGGAGGAGGTCCCGGACGTCCTGCCGTTGTGGAAGCAGTACGCCGCGATCCTGCGGGGCTGGGGCTTTTCCGTGTGGGCCGGGATCCTCAACGCGGCTGACTACGGCGTGCCGCAGACAAGGCGGCGGGCGATCCTGCTCGCCTCGCGCGTTCGTACCGCCGAACCGCCCGACCCGACGCACGCGAAGGTCGCCGAGCCGCAGACGCTGTTCGGGCCCGGCCGGGCCCGGTGGGTGTCCATGGCGCAGGCACTCGGCTGGGGCGCCACCGACCGCCCCGTCCCCACGGTGTGCGCCGGCGGCGGGCCGGGCGGAGGGCCCGAACCCTTCCCCTCCGGCTCCCGCAAGGCACTCGCCGACGCCCGCGACCAGGGGAGTTGGAAACCCCGGCCTCGCGCCGCGGGTGGGAACGCACGGCCCGGCGCCCGAACCCCCGGACGGGCCGACAGCCCGGCTACCGCTTCCACCAGCACGGCCACCCCCTGGCGATGGGCTTTGCGCAGCAACAACCAGGCGAACGCCACGGTGCGGCGAGTGGACGAGCCGGCCGGGACGCTGTTCTTCGGGCACCGCGCGAACGAGTGCGTCTGGGTCGCCGAACCCGCTCCCGACCAGGACGGTGAGGCCGCGCCGGTTCCAGCGTCGATCCGGATCACCGCGGCCGAGGCGGGGAGGCTGCAGACCTTCCCCGCCGACTATCCGTGGCAGGGGAACAAGGGTCAGCAGTTCTCCCAGATCGGCAACGCGGTCCCGCCCCGGCTCGCCGTGCACTTGCTCGCCCCGCACGTCGGCAAGACCCTCAGCCGCGACGACTTCGCCCTGGCCGCCTGATGTCGCGCCCCGAACCACCGCACGAGGGAGCCGGCCTGGAGGGGCCGGTGCCCTCGCCAGCCGTGCACTACGCCGAGCAGGCCCTGCTCGGCGCGCTGCTTCTCGACCCGCACCGCCTCCATGCCGTCACCGCTCTCGCGCCCGAGCACTTCGGCGATCCCGCCCACAGTGCCCTCTTCGCGGCCATGCACACCGTGCCGGCTCCCGCAGCCGAGATCCACCGGAGGGAGCCGGCTTGGCTCAACGCCGTCCTGGCGGCAGCACGCCCTGAAGCCACCGGGCTGTGTGCGTCCTACCTGCACACATTGGTCGATACCTGCCCCCGGCCTCAGCACGCGGTGGCATACGCGCGGATGGTCCTCGCCGATCACGCCCGCCGCACCCTGCGCATGCACGCACAGCGCCTGGCCCAGGCAACCACCGACACCACCGGGCCCAACCCAGTCGCCACCGTCCTCGCCGAAGCCGACACACTGACCCGCTTCCTGGACGACCTCGCCGGCCGCTTCCCCCCGCACCCCGGCTCCCTCCCGCGCACCCCATTGCCCCCGCAACCACGACGTGACGGTGGTGAGGAGGCGCTGTCCGAAGAACGGCTGCTGCTGGCCGCCGCCACCGCGCACCCGGACAAGCTTGCGACCATGCGCTGGCTGCAGGCCGACGACTTCGCCCTGCCCCTGCACCGCGCCCTCTTCCGCGGCCTGACAGCCCTGGCCCACCGAGGTGATCCCGTCGATCCGATCACGGTGCTGTGGGAGGCCCAGCACCGCGGGCTGCTCACCGCCGACCTCACGCCGCCCGACCTCATGGCCCTGGTGTCGACCCCGGTCGGCTCGCCGGAACACTGGGGCGAGCGCATCATTCGACGTGCCCTGCTCGCGCACACCCACCTCGCCGCCCTGCGGATCCAGGCGTTCACCGACGATCCGGCCAACAGCCCCCACCAGCTCATCACCGGCAGCCGCCGCACCCTCGCCGAACTGACCGCCATCCGGACCCGCTGGCAACGCGCCATCACACCCCCACCGCCCCGCCCTCTCACGCCCCCTGCACCGACAACCGCCAGGGCCGGACCACCCCGCGTCACCCGCCCTCCTGCATCCCCCACGCAGCGCATCACCCGATAACCCCACCCCCCCCACCCGGCCGGTCCCCGCGAATCGAGCCCACTTGCCCGTCATCACCTTCCAAACCCGCGTCCGGCTCGGCCGACACCCCGAGCGCCCCGGCGCAGTCTTGCCCCATAGCGTCACCGTGCCCTGGCCACCATCACCCGCACCTGGCACCTGCGCCCCACCCGGCCCGGCCCCCTCCGCCCGCTGCCGCGTTTCCTGCTTGTGCCTGCCGAGCAACCCCTCACCTTGCACCGGCGCACTCCAAAGGGCACTGTGCGGTGACCAGCCTCCCCGCGCCCGGCCTTCAGCCCGGCGACGCCGTCGAACCAGGCCCCTACCCCAGCTTCCGGCTGCCGTCCCTTTCGCGATTCCAGCCCGCCCTACGCCGCCCGGGCATCGACGACCTCGAACGTTTCTGCCGCGCCTGGCTGGACGACACCCTGCGCGAGGCCCACGCCGACAGCCCACACGCGTTCGAGGAGTTCCTCAACCAGCGCACCACCTTGTGGAACCTGCTGGCCTACCCCACCACCGGCACCGAACGGACGAAGACGATCTGCCACTGGATCGACGTCCTGTTCAGCATCGACAACCTCTTCGTCCACGCCCCCCACCCGCGCCTGGAACGCCTGGGCCTGCACCAGCTCGACACCGTCCTTGACGACGACCGGCCCACGCCCGGGACTCCCTACCGCGCGGGCTGACGACCTTGGCGCAGCGCATCCGCGCCGAGATGCCGGCCGGGTTGTGGAACCGTTTCGCCCACGAGATGAAAGGGTTCTTCGCCGCCTGCCGCACTGAACGGGACTGGCTGGAGGCCGGCACGGCCGTGGACCTGGCCGCGTATGAGAAGTCCCGGATCAAGAGCGTGGGCGAATGCTGCTTCTCACTCCTGGAATACGGCTTGGGTATCGACCTCACCGACCACTTCACCGCCACCCCCGAACTCAGGCGGCTCAGCCACCTGGTGGCGCGACACTGGGTCAGCGTCAACGACATCTTCTCCTATCGCAAAGAGCTCTACAGCGGCGACACCATCAACGAAATCACCCTCGCCCTGGCCACCAACGGCGGCAACCTCCAAGCCGCCGTCGACCGCATCGCCGACACCGTGCGACGAACCGAAGACGAATTCTGCGCCCTCAGCGAAGACCTGCTGGATACCGCGCCCGGCCAGGAACCCGCAGTCAGCCGGTACATCGAAAGCATGCGGTGGATGATCGCCGGCAACCTGGAATGGTCCTACCTCACCACCCGCTACAACGGCCACGGCCACACCTGGAACGGCCACACCACCGCCACCGTCATCCTCACACCACATCGCACCCTCTACCGGCCGGGGTAGCCAGCGTTGGAAGACCGGCACACCACCTGGAGGGAACCGGCGGGGCTCACCGGCTGCCACAGCGCGACCCAGCGTTATGAGTGCCCGCGCACCAGTCCGAACCGGGGTTTCATCGAACACCATCACCCGTGCAATGGGCACCGCCAAACCGCCCGACTGGTCGTTGGGGTATAGCCATCCTCCAATCCAGCGCCTACAGCAGTGGATCCCCGGTTAGTGAAACCGGGGATCCACTGCACCATGAGAAATCCACCGCCAGTCCATGACCGCCGCGTCGAGAGGCCGCAACGAGACCAAACTGACAACCCCATACCCGCCAGTCCCCGCTGCTCGGGCACACGCCGACTCAGCCGCTGGCGCCTACGCCGCCGCGTAGCTGAGCCGGAACAGGTCCTGGGCACGCTCCAGATCCCGGTCCGTGCGCATCTGCACTTCCAAGTCGCCGGTTCCATGGTGGCCGAGCCCCGTGACGTCCCGGGTGAATCCGGGGACGAGGTCGATTTCCTTGGGGTTGGCCTTGAGGTAGACGAGCAATTTGTTCTTCTGCGGCGGGCAGACGCAGGCGAAATTCCGCAGGCGCTGGTACGCGCGGTAGGTCTTTCGCTGGACCTTAGTGATGTCATCTCCGAGCCCCAGCAGAACCCGGTCGAGCTCGGCGTACAGCTCCTCCATCGCCCCCTCGGCTACACCCGCACCCGCACTCGGCGCCGCGGTCTCACTCATCCGGCGGGTGCGCGTTGCGGCCGTCTGGGCGGCGACGGAGGCGACGGTCTCCAGGCCGAAGTGGTCGGTGCCGAAGAAACGGTAGCGGACCAACTCGATGCTGCGCCGGTGCTCGCGGATGGCATGGACGTCGTAGCGGGTGAAGTTGCCAGCGACGCAGATCAGCCTCGGTGCACTCCACAGGACCTGGGCCGCGACCGCTGCCCCGAACCGGTCGTGGACCAAGTGCCCGAACTCCGCCTTGTGGTCCACGAGCCACGACACATAGAAGAGCCCCTGGTTGATCACGCCGGCATCTGTCGCACGCTTGAACTCTATGACCACCGGGGCGCCGTTCTCGTCGATGCCCAGGGTGTCGATCCGGCCGCCGTGCATGGGCCCGGTGCTGTACTCGCTCGTCAGGAACCGCACGCTCAGCATCGTCTCGAGGTTGGCCTCGACGAGGTCCTGAACATCCGCCTCGACCTCGGCAAGACGCGACGCGACCTCCGTCACGCCACCCTCCGTGCGGAACAACCTCACCCGAACGTCCTCCCCCTCCGCTCCGCGTCTGCAACGACAGACGACACGGGGTTATTTCCAAGCGCTTCGGAGCGTCCATCCACCCTCCGATCTTCCGACCGGCAACGAACAACAGCTTCACCGCGCTAGGACGTTCACCGCCCTCCGGCCAACGCGAGAGAGGCTGTATGCATGGACCAAGATCCGGACCAGTTCCGGTCCAGTCCACCCATTTTTCTCACCGAGTCGCCTGTCTCCGCAGGTCAAAGGCTACCTGTCCGATGTACCACCAGCAGACCAAAAACCTCCTCGTTTCATACAGCCCGAAGAAGCTTGGGCTCTTCTAGGGCTTCGCGTTGAGTGCCTGGCGGCATCGTTGCGTTCCAGGCAACCCGACGCGACAGCCACCCAATGTAATGTGTTGGGTTCTTCCCGTTAGCCTCTGGCACCGGTGGAGTTCCACACGGACCAGTTGCCGACCAATGGTGCCGGAGGAAAGTCATCCCGCGGGTCGCCCGCTCCTGAGCGGCGACCCGCCTGAATACCCGTAGGCAGCACTCGAACCGCTGGCAGTACCCGCCCTTCCCGCACGCTCGAAGCGTTGAAGCCGGCCGAAGCAAGTGACGACATCAGCGATTGACTCCCGCTCTGCCAGTTCCATTCCGGCCCGAGCCTCGCACTGACTGATTCACGGTGCGGGTAGGGGCCTGGTCGACCGGAGGCGCCATGTGCACCGGTTGACGACGTCAACAAGAGTGGAAGCTTTCGCGTCAACTAACGGCAGGTTTCGGATAGTTCACGCTCCCATAGTCGGCTCATCAGGTACTTTCCCGAAGCATCGTAGGGCGACATCTGACAGCGCAGGGGGGACGCGTGAGCAACGACGGCAAAGGCCTGCCGTACCTGTTGATCTCTGTGATCGACGAGGATCCGCTGCGGGCTCGGAGCGACGCCCGCGAACTGCTTGCCGAAGTGTCGGAGACGGATCCGGAAGCCTCCCTGCGCTTGCCCTCAGCCGGCCCCGCGGTGAGCACCGACAAGGGCGGCGACGTCTCGGAGGTCGTCGGTCTGGCCCTGAGTGCCGGTTCGTTCGCCGCGGCCTGCGTCCAGGTCTGGCTTGCCAAGGTCCCCCAGCGCGCCATCATCGCGACCCGCCCGGACGGGGCCACCCTGCGCATCACAGGTCGCGAGGCGCGTGAGGACGACACACGCCTCGAACGGTTCCTGGCGGAGGGATCTCTGCCGCCGGACGGTGGTACGGCTCATGGCACGCCGGGCCAGGACGACTCCTCCACGGCGGACTGACCGGGAGTGCGCGACAACGACCGATACGCCCTTTTGATCGGCGTCTCCGAGTACGACAGCGAGCACTATCACGACCTTCCGGCAGTCCGTGCCGATCTGCACTACATGCAAGCCGTTCTGCAGAGCACAGAGATCGGCCAGTACAACGACTGCGACATGGTGCCGGACCCGACGCGTGCGGAAATGCTGCACGCCATCGAGTCGTTCCTCGAAGAGCGGCAGCAAAGTGAGAGCGCACTGCTGTACTTCAGCGGGCACGGCGAGTTCTGCAAGACCGACGACCAGTTGTACTTCCTCACCCGCGACAGCGACCCCGCCGATCTGCCCCGTACAGCGGTGTCGGCGGAGTTCCTCGAGCGAACTCTGCAATCGTGCCGTGCCGCGTCCAAGATCGTGCTGCTCGACTGCTGCGCCAGCGGTTCCGTCGTTCAGGGCTGGCGCGCCAAGGGCCGGGAGGGTTCGGAATCGGACGAGGTGGACCGCAGCACCCTGTTGCGCCCCGCTGGCGTGTACTTCATCACCGCCTCGGACGCGTTGCAGGCTGCCTCCGCCATGGCTCCCGAAGGATCGACGCTCGGTACTTCGCGGTTCACCGGAGAGATCGTCGAAGGACTGCGGAACGGGCGGATCAAGGGTAGCGGCTGGATCTCGCCGGAGGATCTCTTCGAGTATCTGACCGCGCAGATGGTACGCAAGGGGGTGCCGGAGGAACAACGCCCGACCAAGTCCACCATCCGCGCCACCCACACGCTGTACTTCGCCCGGTCCGTGGCCCGCCCGGTCCATCTCCCCGCATTGCCCCATGAACCACCCCCGCCATCGGCCGCTCACCTCAAGGCTCGCGAGCAGGTCGCGGCTGACCGTGAGAACGCCAACGACTGGCAGCGCCTGCTGCGCTACTACGCGCAGTGCCTCAGCGCTCAGGCCGCGGCAAGCATGCTGCCTGACCGGCGGGCGGGACGGAACTCGCAGTACTTCCTCATAGATGAGGGGCCCGAGACCGTTCAGTCCGGTCTGTCCCCAGCACTGCCGGCCCCCAAGAATTTGGCCGGTGTGTACGGCTCAGGCGGCACTACGGCGAAGAACGGCTCAGGGCACGCTGCCGATCAGCACGAATACTGGTACGGGTATCCGGCCATCACGCTCCCTTCCCACGGCGAGGGCAGCCGGCGCACGGATGTCCGGATCGCGCCGCTGCTGATTCAGCAAATGGAGTTGGCTCCAGACGAGAGCGGTCGCGTGGTGCTCCGCCCAAGCGGGGTTCCATCGCTGCACACCAAGCTGGTGACCGAGCTTCTCTCCGAGGACGAGGCCGCCCAGATGCTGGCCCGTTGGCAGCCGACGTGGCAGCACGGCAACGATGCGCAGATGATCAAAGCCGTACGGGAGTTACTCGACGTCCTGGGGCTCCCCGAGCTTGAACCGCTCGATACCTCCGCTCTGAGTGGGGACTCGGTGAACGAGGCCCTGCGTCCCGGCGCGCACAACGCCGCCGTGATCCTGGCCCCGTCGAGCGTGGAGCGGTTCGCCAGCGACGGCATTGTGGAGAATCTCCTGGCCATCTCCACCCGCACGGACGAGATCCCGGGTACGGCACTGGACACGCTCCTGAACCGCGGCATCCCCGCGCCCGCAACGGATCCCGTTCTCGTCGTGTCGGCCGGGCCCTCCAACGAGAGCCAGGAGCAAGTGGTCGTCTCCGCGATGACGCAGCCGCTGACCGTGGCCACCGGTCCACCCGGGACGGGAAAGAGTGAGGTCGTCACCTCGGTGGTGGCCACCTGTGTCGCGGCAGGTGAGTCAGTACTGGTGGCGTCGACCAACAACGAGGCGGTGAACGTCGTCGCCCAGCGCTGCGACGACATCGCTCCCGGCTTGCTGATGCGTACCGGCAACGTCGATGCCCTGGTCAAGGAGGCCGAGAAGCTGGAGCAACTGCTGTCCGCACCGCCTGCCCAGCCCGGGCGCAGCTCCGCCACCGTGGCAGGTGAACTGCGCAACCTCCGCTCGCGCGCCGCCGCCCTGCGCGACCAGGCCGCGAGGCAGGTCGAGGGTGAGGTGCGACTGGCCCAGGTGTTGTCACAGCGCGCCGACTTGGCCGGAAAGGTCGAGCTGCCGGTGCCGCTCCTGTCACGGCTGTGGCAAACCGGCGACCTCTCGGCGCTGGCCCGCTGGGAAACGAGGGCCCGCCGGGCAGCAGCGGCGGGCGGCTGGTGGGGGCGCTGGCTCCGAACGCGCGCCATGAAGGCATTCGTCACCGCTGCCGGTACCGATGCAGCGACCCAACTGCCCCCATGGGCCGGGGAACGACCCGTTGCCTCGGACCTTCTCGACGACCTGGCGGGTCTGACCGGCCTGGAGCGCCAGGTGCGTGAACTCACGCCGGCGCAGGCCGCTTACGACGAGGAGACCGTCCGCCAGGCCCGCTCAGGCTGCGCCACGACGCTGGCCCAACTGTCCGCAGAGCTGTGCGAGGCCGTGTCGGCGGAGGTGCTCGACCGCGGGCGATCGCTGCTGGACCAGCGGCTTCAAACGTTGCGTCAGCGCAAAGGGACCCAGCGAAGCCAGATGAACCTGCTGCGCCACCTGAAGGGGTGGGCGATCACCACCCATGCGGTGCGCCAGCTACGGCCTGATCCAAAACTCTTCGACCTGGTCGTCATCGACGAGGCCAGCCAGTGCTCCATCGCGGCGGTGCTGCCCCTACTGTTCCGCGCCCGCAGGGCGCTGATCATCGGGGATCCGATGCAGTTGACGCACATCCCCGGTATCTCGCCGGAACAGGAACGTCAGGCACGCGTCAGCGTGGGGCTGAGCGCGGCCTGGCTGGAAGACCGGCGGCTTGCCTACCACGTCCACTCCTCCTACCACGCCGCCGCGCAGAACGGCGAGAGTGCACTGCTGCTCGACGAGCACTACCGCTGCCACCCGGAAATCGCCGAAATCGTCAACGACCATTGCTACTCCGGCGCGCTGGAGATCATGACCGACGTGCGCCGGCAGGTACCCGCGGTCGATCTCATGGGCACCGGGGAAGTGGCCCCTGTACTGGCCTGGGCGAATGTGCCCTCCGACGAGTCGGCACGCGGCCCGGGAGGAAAGTCCTGGCGCAACCCGTCCGAGGCTGCCGCTGTCGCCGACATCGTGCGGGCGCTGCTTCGCCGCCTGCCCGAGAGTGCGACCGTGGGCGTGGTGACACCGTTCCGTGCGCAGAAGGACTCCCTGGAGAGCGTGATCGGCAGCGACCGGGTCCGGGTGGGAACAGTGCACGCCTTCCAGGGCGGCCAGCGCGACGTGATGATCCTCAGCCCGGTGGCCACCACGAACACCCCACCACGCACGGCCCACTGGGTGTCGAGCCAGGTCAATCTCTGGAACGTCGCGATAACGCGAGCCAAGTCGCAGTTGATCACGGTGGGCAACCACGTCTACTGGCAGCAAGAGACAGGGCTCCCTCATCTGCTGTCCTCACGCTCGCTCCTGTGGGATCCAGGACAGACCAACAGCAGGCAGCCAACTCCTGCGCCAGAGCCGCGTCTCCGGCAGGACCGTCACCGTAGGGATCTCACCGACACCGTGCAGCAGGTCCTCGCCGCAGGCGGTGTCGTCGAGCTGGAACGTGATGCGCTGATCGGTGGACAGCGCATCGACCTGCTGTTCACAGCGTCCGGTGGCAATACCGCGGTAGTCGTCGACACCGGCCCCGGACCGGACCGTGATCCGGCACGACACCTTCGGCTGGTACACGAACGAGCCGGCCTGCTTGTCGGGCTTCCCTCAGGCGGTCGAGGCGCGAAGGCCGGTCCTGTCACGCGCGTGGTCCGTATTCCCGCCTGGCGCATCCTCGCCGGCCCAAACGCACTGGCGCCGCTGTTCGACTGAGTGACCGATCGGCCACCCGTAGTGGTCGCCCCGGACATCCGACGTGGGGAGGGCAGTCGTGGCAAGCAGTCCGAAGACCGAAGAGATCCTGAACAGTCTCAGGCAGCAGGTATCCGTAGCAGTTCACTCGACGCGGGAGCTCGTGGGCAAGGTTGATGAGGCTGTCGCCGACAAGGAACGGGAGCGTCGCGAGACGTTCGAAAAGCGGCAGGAGGAGGGCAAGACCAAGACGGGAGAGAGCTACGAGCCCCTGCGGCGCAAGCCAGGCCTGCGCCCGCTGCCAGGCACGGAGGTCGGCCTGTCCGTGACGTTGACGTTCTGGGACGTCCTGCATCACCTGGGCCGCGGGCTGGCCCTGTCGCAGCGTGGCGCGTCACGCGGGCTGGCTGAACACTGGGGCAGTCTGAAGTACTGCCAGGCGCTCAGCGCCCATACCGAGACCCAGCTCTGCCTGTCACATGAGGGCAACCTCCTCGGCCTGTCCGACGAGGGCAAGCGAATCGCCATGTACTACAAGGCACTACAGTCGGAGGAGCTGGGACACGCCTTCGCCCTCGCCGTCAGCGAACAGATACTCACCCGCCGCTATCCGGACCACAGCATCTCGATCGTCCGTGCCGACACGGCCCTACGCGCCGGTTGGACGCTGACCAGTCGCGACAAGGACAAGACAAAGACCGTCGGCTACCCCTACCGCCCGCAATTCTTCGCCGAGGTGTGGAAACCGGGCGAGTCCTCGCGCGTCTTCCCCATCGCCTGCAAAGGCAACCACAGCGACCGGCAAAAGGCATACGAACAGCTCGCCTCCGCAGCCGTCCACGCCGACGGAGTACACATCGGAGCCTGGAACGAAACCCCGGCCCTGCTGTTCAGCACGGAGATCGCCCTGACCGGCCCGCTCACTGTCCACGTCCTTCATGCCGACGGCCCCGGCGGCTGGCTACACATCCCCGAGGGATCCCCCGCCGCCATCGGCCGGGACCTAGGCAACAAGCACCCGGGGATCGGCATCCTCAAACCAGGACATGGTAAAAACCCCGACTCCTCCGAGCCCGGATGCCAAGTCGGCCCCGATGATCCCAAGGACTACGCGTGGTTCCAGCGTGTCCTGGCCCGCGTCGGAGCCGCCGGCCTTACGGCCTTCGCCGGAGACGGCGAATCCACCGCCGCGCTCCTCACCACCCGCCAGGGCAGCGACTTTTTCCAGGGCTTCGCACATGCCGCCTCCGGCAGCATCCAAGACCAGGGCTACACCCTGTTGGGCGAGAAGTTCGAGGGCACGGATCACATCTTTCGGCTTAACGGCAAACGAGTACAAGCGTTCTCCGGCGTCGCCGCTGACGTTCTCGATTCTCTCATCACCAGGAAAGAGCCCCGACGGCAGGCCGATTTAGCCGCCTACCGACAGCGGGTCCACGCGAGAAGGGCCAAGGAATACGGGACATCCTGGGACCACATCTGGGGCGGCGTTGTCTCGATCAGCCGGGACGGCTCGGTGCTCGCCATGCGTCAGATCCCACCTTTCCGAAACGAGTAGTTCCTGTATGCGTGCCGCCGCTACCGGCCCGATTGTGGCCGGTAGCGGCGGCGTTAATCACCTTTGTGTAGCCGATCACCCGTCTGATGCCCACGCTACGCCGCCGTTCGGCACATACTCGCTGCGGGCCGCATCGTGATCAAGGCCGATCCCGATAGGGGAAGTGGTTTCGCCACAGCACGATCAACGTGCCCGCAAGCCAGAACAGCAGCGGCGGGGTGGTGGCTGTAGCTGTCCGACCAGGTGGAAGACCTCCCGAGTCGCGTCCCCCTGCAGGCGGCTCTAGGCGCTACGGGGCAAGGCGCCAACGCGTCGTCCACCGCGGGGACTCGAGGCATTCGCAGATGCCGCACCGGCCGGGGTGGTGATCGGATCCGGCCGCGGGGACGGCCGGCCCCTCACCGTCACAACCGTGCGACGCGTTTCGTCAGTGACGGCAGAGGCGCCGATCGCGCGGCCCCGCACCACCGGTGCGGCCGGTCGCGGCGGCGGCCCCGGCTGACGTACCCGTCCCGCAGCCGCAACCGCCGCGAGGTGTCCCTCGCGGCGGTGCGCCCTGCGCCCGTCCCCAGGATGTCTTCATGCCCGACAGATCCCGCGGCACCGTGCGGCGCACCCTTGCCGCCGCCCTCGTCTCCTTCCTCGCCCCCGCCGCGTTCCTGCTCTCGGCCTCTCCCGCCTCCGCCGCCTCCCTGGCGATGTGGGAGCGGATGGCCGACTGCGAGAGCACCGGCGACTGGACCGTCGTCAACCCCGCCGGTCCCTATTACGGCGGCCTCCAGATCATGAAGCCCACCTGGGACGCTTACAACGGGCGGGAGTTCGCCGAGTACCCGCACAAGGCGACCAAGAAGGAGCAGATCACCGTCGCGGAGCGGATCCTGCGGGGTTCCGGGGCGAGTCAGTGGGGCAACTGCGCCCGTGAGAAGGGCCTGGTGAACGACGGCGTCGACCCGTACCCGCGGGCCACCCCGCCCGTCACCCGCGTCACGGGCCCGGAGGACCGCGGTGTCCTCAGCGGTACGGTCACGCTCTCCGCGTCCGTGGCCGAGGAGGAGGGGAAGCCGACCGAGGCCGCCTTCTTCGTGGACGGCCATGCCGCCGGTACGGCCACCGGGTCCGGGCCCTCGTACAGCGTCGGCCTGGACACCACGACCCTGGCGGAGGGGCCGCACACCGTGACCGCCCGCACGGTCAACGACGCCGGCCAGACCGGGCCGACGTCGTCGGGCGTCTCCTTCTTCGTCGCCAACCGGGGCACGGCCGGACAGACCACCGGTGACTTCAACGGCGACGGCAAGGCGGACATCGCGATCCTCTACGGCTACGACCGGGAGGGCGAGGCCAACCACACCGCGCTGTGGACGCTGCTGAGCACGGGTCGGGGTTCGTTCGCCGCACCGGTGAAGGTGTGGGACAACCTGGAGGCCGGGGCCGGCTCCTGGGACTGGGCCGCCTCCAAGGTCACCGCGGGGGACTTCGACGGCGACGGCAGGACGGACATCGGCGTCCTCTACGACGAGGGCCAGGACGCCACCGGGACCAACCGCACCGCCCTGTGGACCTTCACCAGCAACGGCCCCCGCTTCGAGAAGCCGGTGAAGCGGTGGCGGAGCACCCGGTCCTGGGACTGGAAGCGGTCCAAGCCCGTCGCGGCCGACTTCGACGGTGACGGCAGGGCCGACCTCGGCGTCCTCTACAACGAGGGCAGGGACGGCACGGGAGACTTCCGTACCGCCTTCCACATCGCCCACGCCACGGCCGGCGGCTTCCGGGAGCCGAAGCGGGTCTGGGACAACGACGACCACAGCACGGGCAGTTGGAACTGGCAGAACAGCAAGCCGGTCGCGGGTGACTTCAACGGCGACGGCAAGGCCGACCTCGGCATCCTCTACAACGAGGGCAAGGACGGTACCGGCGACTTCCGCACCGCCTTCCACATCGCGTACGGCACAGCGGACGCGATCACCCGCCCCAAGCGGGTCTGGGACAACAACGACCGCACCACGGGAAGCTGGAACTGGCAGAACAGCAAGCCGGTGGCCGCCGACTTCAACGGCGACGGCAAGGCCGACCTCGGCATCCTCTACAAGGAGGGCAAGGACAGGACCGGCAGCAACCGCACGGCCTTCCACATCGGCTACGGCCGCGCCGACGGTCTCAACGCCCCGAAGCGCGCCTGGGACAACAACGACACCACCACCGGAAGCTGGAACGCCGACGCCGCCAAGCCCACCGCCGGTGACTTCGACGGCGACGGCAAGGCGGATCTGGGCGTCCTCTACAACGGCGGGGAGAGCGCCGAAGGCAAGGGCGAGGTGCGGCTGTTCACCTTCGCCGGCCGCGCCGAAGCGGTCGCCCCGCCGGCCGAGGCCTGGGACAGCCGCGGGTTCAGCTCCTGGCGGTGGTACCGCAGCGATCTCGCCTGACACGCTTCCGTACCGACCGGCCCCCCGTCGTGCTGCCGCACGGCGGGGGGCTCCGTCGTCTCCGGACCGCATCGATCCGAACTTCTTCCGCCTCAGCCGTCACATCGTCGTCACGGGCTTCGTCAGTGTGATGCAGGCACC
Organism: Streptomyces sp. NPDC052910; assembly: GCF_055585605.1. NCBI lineage: Bacteria > Bacillati > Actinomycetota > Actinomycetes > Kitasatosporales > Streptomycetaceae > Streptomyces > Streptomyces sp. NPDC052910. The sequence goes on along the minus strand of NZ_JBVJJR010000004.1, from coordinate 435,533 downwards.
CACCACGCGCCACCGCACCGCCGGTGCGGCCGCGTACGCCCTTTCGCACAAGGGCCGTTACCCACCCTCCTGCGCGGTTCCTCACTTCGACGTACACGGAGACATCCATGCTTCTGAAAAGACCCGCCCGCCGCGGCGCGTCCCTGTTCCTCGCGACCGCCATCGCCTCGGCCGCCCTCGCCACCGGCCTGGCGCAGGCCGAGTCCCGGCAGTCCGACGGCATGCCGGTCGTCACGACGGGCACCCTCGGCCACGGCGCCGCGGCCGGCAGCCGCGTCACGCGACAGCAGGTGCTGGACCGGGCGCGGGACTGGGCCGCCAACCGGGTCCCGTACAGCAAGAACGGGCTCGAATCGCCCTATAGCTGGTACAAGGACGACGCGACGGGTGGCTGGTACCGCCAGGACTGCTCGGGCTACGTCTCCATGGCGTGGATGCTCAAGCAGAGCCGCAACACCTGGTCCCTGCGCGATGTCACGACCCGGATCAGCACCGCGGAGCTGCAGCCCGGCGACATCCTCAACAACACGCAGAGCCACGTCATCATCTTCGCCGGCTGGATCAACAAGTCGGCCCGGACGTTCTACTACTACTCCGAGAGCGGCCGCAGAGTCGACACCCAGCGCTACGTCGGGAACCTCAACGACTCCTGGCTCTCGGGCCACCCCACCGACGGATACCACGCCTTCCGTTACGACAACATAGTCGACGGGCCGGTCACGCCGGAGCCGGGCGCCGAGGACACCAGCGCAAGCCCGGCCGTGGCCAAGGCGACCGGCCCGGCCGACCAGGCGATCCTGAGCGGGCAGGTCCCCCTCACCGCCACGGTGTCCGAGAGCGTCGGCACCCCCACGGGCGCGGAGTTCTACATCGACGGCCGGCTGGTGGACTCCGTCGCCAGCCGCGGTACCGAGTACTCGGCGTCGCTCGACACCACCGAGCTGTCCGACGGCCCGCACACGCTGACCGTCCGCGCCAAGAACGCCGCGGGCAAGGACGGCCCGATGTCCGCCGCCACCGGCTTCTTCGTCGCCAACAAGGCCGTTCCCAGCACCACCACCGGCGACTTCGACGGCGACGGCAAGGCCGACATCGCCGTCCTCTACAACAACGGCCGGACCGACGCCGGCAAGAACATGACCACGCTGTACAAGTTCACCGGCAACGGCCACGGCTTCGACGCCCCCGTCAAGGTGTGGGACAACGCGGCCGCCTCCGCCCAGAGCTGGAACGCCGACCGCAGCAAGATGACCGTCGGGGACTTCAACGGCGACGGCAAGACGGACGTCGCGGTCCTGTACAACGACGGCCGGGACGAGACCGGCGACTTCCGCACCTCGCTGTACGAGTTCCTCAGCGACGGCAAGACGTTCAAGGCGCCGGCCAAGGTCTGGGACAACAACGACCACACCACGGGAAGCTGGACGTGGGAGCGCAGCAAGCCGGTCGCGGGGGACTTCAACGGCGACGGCAAGGCGGACGTCGGCATCCTCTACAACGAGGGCCAGGGCGACGACAACATGAACCACACCGCCTTCCACATCCTCTACTCGTACGACGGCGGCATCCGCGGCCCGAAGCGGGTCTGGGACAACAACGACCGCACCACCGGAAGCTGGAACTGGGGGCACAGCAAGCCGGTCGCGGGTGACTTCAACGGCGACGGCAAGGCCGACCTCGGCATCCTCTACGACGAGGGCCAGGACGACACCGGCAACTTCCGCACCGCCTTCCACATCGGCTACGGCACCGCCGACGCGATCACCCGGCCCAAGCGGGTCTGGGACAACAACGACACCACCACCGGAAGCTGGAACTGGGAGCGCAGCAAGCCGGTCGCGGGTGACTTCAACGGCGACGGCAAGGCCGACCTCGGCATCCTCTACGACGAGGGCAAGGACAGGACCGGCAGCAACCGCA
>NZ_JBVJJR010000004.1:127225-433516 GCF_055585605.1 Streptomyces sp. NPDC052910 | reverse complement strand
GCGCAGCAAGCCGGTCGCGGGTGACTTCAACGGCGACGGCAAGGCCGACCTCGGCATCCTCTACGACGAGGGCAAGGACAGGACCGGCAGCAACCGCACGGCCTTCCACATCGGCTACGGCCGCGCCGACGGCCTGAACGCCCCGAAGCGCGCCTGGGACAACAACGACACCACCACCGGAAGCTGGAACGCCGACCGCAGCAAGCTCGTGGCCGGCGACTTCGACGGCGACGGCAAGGCCGACCTCGGCGTCCTCTACAACAAGGGCCAGGACGACGACGGCAAGAACGAGGTCGCGCTGCACACCTTCACCGGCCGCGACGAAGGAGTCGCCCGGCCGCAGAAGGTCTGGGACAACGCGAACGCCACCAGTTGGAACTGGTACCGCAGCGACCTCGGCTGAGCCGGGGCACGTCCGAAGGCCCCGCCGGGACACCCGGCGGGGCCTCCGCGCCCGCCCGCGCGGCGTACCTCGGCCCGGGTGCGTCCACCACCGCCGTCGGCTCGGCCGACCGGTGTGGCCGGCCGGGTGATTCGGCCGTTCGTGAGGGCGTGCGTGCCCGGCCGTGGATGGTGGGCGATCGCCTGTGGGCACCGGTTGAGCCCGAGAGGTCGCCAGGGCCACGGTTGGTGGCGGGCATGCCCTGTCCGGAAAGCTTTCGCTCGTTCGTGGCTCGGGGATGTGCGGCAGCCGGGTCGAGCAGACTGTCCCCGTGGCGGTGCTTGGCCCGTTCGCACCGCATCGGCAGCGCGGGCACGGGGCACCGATGGTGTTCCATGACCCGGGGAGGGAACCCGTGGACGCGCCGGCAGCGAAAGCTCACTCCAGGCCCCAAGGCACACCCCTGACGACGAAGCTCCCGGATCTCACCGGTTTCGCCTCGGAGCTGGCAGCGGAACTCGAGGACGAGTACCGCCGCATCCTGCTTCCGTACCACCTCGAGAACCACGCGGTCGGCCTCGCGTCCGGACGCATGTTCCGTGCCCGGCTGGCGGCCGTCGCCGCCGGACCGGTCGCGAGCCGCCTTATCCGGCGCTGTACCGCCCTGGAACTGCTCCATACCTCGACGCTCATCCACGACGACATCCTGGACGAGGGCACCACCCGTCGCGGGGTGCCCACGCTCTGGAAATCCCTCGGTCCCGCGCAAGCGCTGCTGATCGGGAACCTCGTCGCGGCCCGGGCACTCGCCATCGCCAACGCGGACTCCCCCGAGCTGACACGTACCTTCATCGAGGTCTTCCTCCGGGTCAACGCCGCCCAACTGCGCGAAGGACGTGAGCACGGCCTGCTCAAAGCCCGGCCCACTCACGAGACCATCTACATCGGCAAGACGTCGTCGATGCTGGAACTGGCTCTCGTCGTGGGGTGTGTGTCCAGTCCCGACTGGCCCGTGGATCTCACTCATCTGGTGCCCGCGGTCCGGGAGTTCGGGGTCGGGCTTCAGCTCATCGACGACATCGAGGACACCCGCGCCTGGCTGAACGGCTCCGATGCGGGGAGGTCGAAGACAGCGGCCTTCGACGCCGACATCGGGAACTTCACGCTGCCTGTCACCCTGGTCCTCGAAGCGGCCCGCACAGGCCCGAAACCCGGCGACCAACTGACTCCACAAGAGTTGCGGACCGTGGACCGCACCTTCTGGGAGACCGGTCTGACGGCCGCACGGAACGCGGCCAACGATCACCTGCGGCGTGCCAGGGAGCATCTCGACAGGGAGTGGGAGGCCGGCGGAGGAGCGCCGTTGACGCGCCGGGTGACGGACTGGACCCTCCGGATGATCGAGTCCAGTCGGCAGAAGGGCCTGGAAACCACGCTCAGCGAGCTGTCCGACAGCGGCTGAACGCGCCGAGAGCGCGTCGGCCGAGGAGCCGCTTGGTCGTCGCGGGGGTCAGCGCGATGCGAGGTCGGCGAAAAAGATGGCGGCAGTGCCCAGCACGAGGAGCTGGAACGTACCGCTGACGAGGCGCCGGAGGGCGAGCAGACCGGCGCCCGTGGCCAGCGCACCGCCGGCCAGGACCCATACCGCTTGGCGCGCCACCCCTGGCGCTTCCGGTGGGTTCACGGTGTCGTAACCGTCCGCCCACGCGGTGATGCCGTAGCCGTAGAAGAACCAGGCCATCACCAGCAGGTCCGGAAACAGCAGCACCAGGCTGAGTCCGACTTCCCGGCCGAGTGACGGCCTCGCGCGCTTCGCGTCTCCCGTCGCCGTGTGTTCGGTCGCTCCGTTCATGGCGGCCAGTCTGCCGGTCCCGCGGAGACCGGGCCTGAGTACGCGTACTCAGGCCCGTGTGGCGACAGATGGGGACCACCTTCACGCCCGCTGACACCGTGTGAGATCCAGCAGCGACGTCGGCCGGGGGTGGCGGCCGTCCCAGGACCGCGCACTGGGACATCACGTTTCCGCAGATCATCACGTGGGACGTCCCACGCCGTCCCGTTCCGTCCGTCGTCCCTGGTCCCGACCGGATCGGCGGGGCACCTTTGCTGCCGTGCCGGGCGCCACGGCCCGGCCGGCAACGGAGGGAACCGAACCATGAACATGCGCACGAGTGCCGCCCTGGCGGCGACGACCCTGATGCTCGGCGGCGGGCTCGCGGTGGCACCCGCGGTCCAGGCCGCCCCGGCGGCCACCGCGGGCTCCGCGGCCGCCGCCGCCCAGAGCTGCCGGCAGGACAGCATCACCGTCCCGTCCGACCGTGGCGCAGTGGCCTACTGGGAGTGCCGGCGCAAGGCCGGCGGCAAGTGGCAGTCCAGCGTCCAGATCTGGGTGTACGACAAGAAGTCGGACGGCAAGTGCGTCTACGGCAACGTGAAGATCGGCGGCTGGCAGAAGACCTACAAGGCCTGCCCGAAGGGCAACAACGTGAACGGTGCCCGCACCGGCTGGCACGACGGCTACGACGCCCAGGTGACCATGTCGATCCGCTGACCCGCACGCTCGCGCATCCGTACGGCCGGCGGCGGCCCGCACCCAGCGAAGGGGGCGGGCCGCCGTCGGCCCGCTCCGGTCCCCGGATCCGTACGTCTCACCGTCCGCCGAGGCTGCTTCCGCCGTCGACGTCCAGGACGTGGCCGCTGATGAACCCGGCGTCGTCGGAGAGCAGGAACTCGACGGCCCCGGCCGCGTCGCCGGGGGTGCCCAGACGCCGAGTGGAACCTGCTGCCGGTGCTGCCGGCCGGCGCACGGAGGATCTTCCACGTCGCCCTCGGCATGGACGACGCGACCAGGCGGCGTGGCCGGGGACGGACCTCCCGCCCGGTCACTGATCGCCCTGCCCCACCACCGGACGACCACCGCGGCGATGACGCACGTCCTGCGGACGACATGGGCGGACGAGCGGCCACGCAACCCCCTTACAGCAACGGGGAGTTGCCTGTCGAAGCGCGGCCGCGCACCCGACCCCGCCACCACCCCGCCCCGCAAGCCTCCGACACGCCCGACACGCCCGGTCCGGTCACCACCGTCCGGGAACCCTCGGAACCCCGTTGTTCAGCCTCTTTCCGGCGTGTCCATCCCCCGCCCGGACCAGCTCCGTCACCGAATGGAGCAATACGGCTACCCTCCGGATGCCGCCATGAGAGTGCGGGGTGAACCTCGGAGCAAGGAGGTACACCCAATGAAGTCAATTCGTACCGCTCTCTGCGGCACTCTGACGGCGGTCGCCGTCTGTGCGGCTCCCGCCGCCGCCTACGCCCTCGAGGCCCCGTCGGCCCCGGCCGGTCAGGTGGTCAAGCACGGTGACCACGACCGCGATCACGGAGACCGTGACCACGGCGACCGCGACCATGGCAAGGACGACGACCACGGCCGCGACCACGACGGCCGGGACGACGACCACGACCGGGACAAGGGGCGTGACCACGACGACGGCTGGAACGAGGACCGCAGTCGCGACGGGCACGACGACCACGGCAAGGACGACGACCACGGCCGCAAGCACGAGGGCCGGGGCGACGACCACGGCCGGGACCACGACCGCGGGCGGGACGACGACCACGGTCGCGACCACGACCACGGGCGCGACAACGACCACGGCCGGGACCACGACCACGGTCGCAAGCACCACGAGGGCCGCAACGACCACCACGGCCGTCCGCACGGTCCGTCGCACGCGGGCGGCGGCGCCACCGCGCCGGTGGCCGCCGCGGAGTCCTCGTCCGTCGACACCCCCGTGCTCATCCTCGCGGGTGCCACGGCCGGTATCGCGGGCGGTCTGATCTGGTCCCGCCGCCGGGCCTCCCGCACGGTCAAGCAGTAACGGGAAGCGGATCGCAAACATGTCGGAAAAGCGCACAGGTGGTTTCGGCCGCCTGCTGACAGGGGCGGCCTGGACGGCACTACTGCTGGCCCTCTGGCTATGGGGCCACGACATCGCCGAGGAGCCGATATCCACGGCTCCGGTCACCGGTGACGTCAAGCCCTCCGGCCGCCCTCGCGCGCACGGCCTGCTGCCGGCACACACACCGCTGCCGGTGGCGGCCCCGCAGACCCTGGCCATCCGGGCCATGGGTCTGCGGGCCCCCATCGAGGGCCATGGCCTCGACCCCCAGGGCGGGGTCGAGGCCCCCTCGTACGACCGGCCCAACACCGTCGCCTGGTACAAGGACGGGCCGGCGCCCGGCGCCGTCGGGGCCGCGGTGCTCGTCGGGCACGTCGACACCAAGACCTCGCGGGGCGTCTTCTACGAACTCAGCACCGCGAAGCCGGGGTTGAAGGTGAACGTGGTCCGCAAGGACGGCAGCACCGCCGAGTTCACCGTCGAGGACGTCACCGTCGTCCCCAGGGACCACTTCGACGCCGACAAGGCGTACGGCCCGAAGGATCCCAAGCGGGCCGAGCTGCGCCTGGTCACCTGCGGCGGCGAGTACGACCGCGAACGGCACGAGTACACCGCCAACGTGGTGGTGTCCGCCTACCTCACCGGGACGAGCGGCGCTCCCGCCGCGACGGCCCCGGCACAGAAGCCGGCCGATCCGGCGGAGCCCCAGGAACACGGCGACGAGGGCGACGAGTCCTGACCGGCGCCTTCACGACGACGTCCGGCGTCTTCACGACAACGCCCGGCGTCTTCACCACGAAGCCCGCCGCCTCCGCCACGGCTCCCGGCCCCTTCACGACGACGCCCGGCACCGCGCCCGTAGCGCGAACAGGTGCGGCACCCGCGGCTCCGGGGCGGGCAGCCGCCACCAGCCACTCGCCGCGTCCCGGACCATGCCGGGCAGCCGGGGCCAGGGCAACAGCTCGGTCTCCCGCAGCACTTCGAGCTCCAGCCCGGCCCCGAGCACGGCCTGTACCGTCTCGCCGAGCCCGTGCCGCCACTCGTAGCCGGTCACGGCATCCGCCGGGAGCGGCGGGCCGTCCGTGTACGTCCGGGCGTTGTCGCCGCGGATCGGGCCCCGGCCCTCCAGGTAGTCGTGGCGCAGCAGCAGGTCCTCCTCGCCGGGCGCCGGGACCGCTCCCAGGGCGTTGAGCAGCGGGTGGAATTCCACCAAATACAGGACGCCGCCCGGCCGGAGCAGTCGGGCGACCACGTCCGCCCAGGCCGTCAGGTCGGGCAGGTAGCAGAGGGCGCCCTTCCCGGTGTAGACGACGTCGAACCGCCGGCCGCCGAGCGCCTCGACGGCCCGGTGGACGTCGGCCCGGACGTATTCGACGTCCCGGCCGCGCTCGGCGGCGAGCCGGCGGGCCCGTTCCACGGCGGCCGAGGAGAAGTCCAGGCCGACGGTGCGCGCGCCGCGGTCGGCGAAGGCGTGGGTCTCGGTGCCGAGGTGGCACTGGAGGTGGAGGACGTCGCGGCCGGCGAGGTCACCGAGGTCGGTCCACTCGAAGGGGGCGAACCAGTCGTCGGCGCTCCGGGAGCCGTCCAGGCCGTAGAAGGCGCTGGCGGCGTGGACGGGGGTGCGGGCGTCCCAGTTCCGCTCGTTGGCGCGCAGCATCTCCTCGGTCGTGGGCGGCCGTTCGCCGGTCGTCGGGATCGTGCGGTCGTCTGCCGTCATGGGGTCTTCCTACCACCGCCCGGCGGGTGGATCACCCCCCGGTCCGGCCTCTGGCGATCAGCGGCGGGCAGGGGCAGGCTGGGCCCCTGCGGAACGGATATTCGAGGAGGGCACTCGTGACCCCGACCCGATCGCACGCGGCCGCCCCCGGGCGCGTGGCCCTGGCCCCGGCGGCGGCCCGACTGCTCCGGCGGCTGCGCGAGAAGCACGGGCCGTTGATGTTCCACCAGTCCGGCGGCTGCTGCGACGGCAGTTCGCCGATGTGCTACCCGCGCGGCGAGTTCCGTACCGGCGGCAGCGACGTGCTCCTCGCGGAGCTGGCCGTCGAGGGGGTGGCCGAGCCGGTCGGCTTCTGGATGGCGGCGGACCAGTTCGAACGCTGGCGGCACACCCATCTCACCGTGGACGTGGTGCCGGGGCGCGGCAGCGGCTTCTCGCTGGAGGCGCCGGAGGGCGTCCGCTTCCTGATCCGCTCGCGGCTGCTGACCGACGCCGAGGCGCGGCTGTTCGGCCCGGGCGCGGACGGCGCCCGGGGCCGGGGCGCGGGTGCGGGCTGAGCGGGCCGATCAGGACGCGGCGTCCGCCAGGGAGAGGGCGTGCAGTCGCTCCGGCGGGCCGGGCCGGGCGTAGTACCAGCCCTGGGCCGTCTCGCAGCCCAGTATCCGCAGGTGGTCCGCCTGGGTGCCGGTCTCCACGCCCTCCACCGTCACCGAGAGGTCCAGGGTGTGGGCGAGCGAGACGATGCCCTCGACGATCTTCACGTCGACGGGGTCGGCGGGCGTGCACTGCATGCCGCGGGTGAAGGAGCGGTCGAGCTTGAGCGTGCTGACGGGCAGCCGGCGCAGGTAGGAGAGGTTGGAGTAGCCGGTGCCGAAGTCGTCGAGGGCGATGTCCACGCCCAGGTCGGCGAGTTGCCGAAGCGGGCGGAGCTGTTCCTCGTCGGCGCCGATGAGGGCGTTCTCGGTGACCTCCAGGCAGAGCGCCGACGGGTCGAGGCCGGCGTTGTCGAGGACGGCGATGGTCTCGGCGACGAGGGAGGGGTAGCGGAGCTGGGACGGCGAGAGGTTGACGTTGACGCGCAGCGGCACCCGGCAGCGGCCGTCGCTGCGCCAGGCGCGGGCCTGCCGGGCCGCCTCCTCCAGGACCCAGCGGCCGAGCGGGACGATCAGGCCGGTGCTCTCGGCCAGCGGGATGAACTGGTCCGGGCCGAGCACCCCGTGCACCGGGTGCAGCCAGCGGACCAGCGCCTCGGCGCCGCGCACGGTGCCGTCGGCGAGCCGGACGAGCGGCTGGTACTCGATGAAGAACTCGCCGTTCTCCAGGGCGCCGGGCAGGCAGTTGGTGAGGTCGTGGCGGGCGATGACCCGGGCGTCGGAGTCGGCGTCGGCGAGCTCGTAGCGGTTGCCGCCGGCGGCCTTGGCCCGGTACATGGTGATGTCGGCGCTGCGCAGCACCTCGGCGGCGTCGGCCTCGCCGGGGCGGCCGTCGACGATGCCGATGCTGGCGCGGACGGACAGGTGGCGGCCGTCGAGGTGGACGGGGTCGGTGAGGGCGGTGAGCATCCGGCGGGCCAGGGCGGTGACGTCGCGCTGGGCGGTGGGGCCGGTGGTGAGGGCCACGAACTCGTCGCCGCCGAGCCGGGCCACGAGCTCGTCCGGCCCGGTGGCGCAGGCGCGCAGCCGCTCGGCGACGGCGACGAGGAGCTGGTCGCCGACGGCATGGCCGAGGCTGTCGTTGACGGCCTTGAAGCCGTCGAGGTCGAGGTAGCAGAGGCCGAAGTGGCCGTCGGGCCCGAGGGGGCCGCCGGGGTCCAGGGTGCGGTCGAGGCGCTCGAAGAAGAGGGTGCGGTTGGGCAGGCCGGTGAGGTCGTCGTGGGTGGCCTGGTGGCGCAGCCGCTCGTGCAGCTCGCGGCGCTCGGTGATGTCCTCCATCAGCGCGAGCTGGTACTGGGGGCGGCCGGCGGCGTCGCGGAGCAGGGAGACGGTCAGATCGGTCCAGAGCACGCTGCCGTCGCCGCGGTAGTAGGGCTTCTCGACGCGGTAGTGATCGCGGTGGCCGCGGACCAGCTCGTCGTAGAGGCCCCACACCTCGGGCGAGTCGTCGGGGTGGACGAGCTCGCCGACGTTGCGGCCCGCCACCGGGCGGTCGAGGTTGCCGAACATCCGGCAGAGCGCCTCGTTGACGTCGGTGATGTGCCCGTCGACGTCGGCGATGCCGACCCCGATGGCCGCGCCCTCGAAGACCGCGCGGAACCGCTCCTCGCTGGTGTGCAGGGCCTGCTCGGTCTCGGCCCGGGCGGCGAGCGCGGCGCGGGAGATGGCCTCCTGCTCGGCGAGGGCGCGTTCGCGGAGCTCGGCGGCGAAGCCGGCGGCGAGGGCGTGCTGGAGCCGGGTGCAGCGGGCGCGGCACTCGTCGGCGGGGACGGCGTCGTCCGGCGGGCAGTAGAGCAGCAGGTAGGCGTCGACGGCGCCGAGGATCAGCGGGAGGGTGCCGGGGTCGGTGCAGTGGCCGCGGACCAGGGCGGCGCCGACCTCGGTGCCGGGGGCCGGGTCGAAGGCGCGGGCGTGCAGCGCGTCGCGGAGCCGGGCGGCCAGCGGGATCAGGAAGCCCTCGAACTCGCCGCGGGTCAGCGGGGTGGCCGCGGCCGGGTGGACCGCCCGGCTCCACAGCGCGGCGAACCGCCGCAGCCGCTCGTCCTGTACCGCGCTGTCGTCGGTGGCGTACGGCAGGGGGTACGACGGCTCGGCGGTGCCGTGCAGGGTGCGGCCGTTCGTCGTGCCGGTCACGGCTTGCGCCCCACGCCGGCCACTCCGGCGAACCCCGCCGTGAAGACGGGGTCGGCGCGGTGGTCCGGGTCCGCGGCGGCGCCCCGCGCCTCCGGGTCGCCGTCGCAGTCCTCCCGGGGGTCCGGGCGCCAGGTGGGCATGGGCACCAGGCCGGGGTCGACCAGCGAGAAGCCGTCGAAGAACCGGGCCACCTGGGGCCGCGGCCGGGCGCACAGCGGTGAGCCGATGGTGCGGTAGACGCGTTCCACCTTCTCGCCCTCCTCGGGTTTCATCGGCCCGCCCTCGGTCGCGGCGTGGGTGAGGATCAGGAGGCTGCCGGGGGCGAGTCCGTCGCGCAGACGGGCCACCGCCGCCCAGGGGTCGTCCCCGTCCGGGACGAAGTGCAGCACGGCGACGAGGAGCAGCGCGACGGGCCGTTCCAGGTCGAGGAGGCGGGTGACCTCGGGGCTCTTGAGGATGGCCTCCGGCGTCCGCAGGTCGGCCGCGAGGACGCCGACCCGGTCGTCCCCCTTCAGCACGCTGCGGCTGTGCGCGACGGCGACCGGGTCGTGGTCGACGTAGACCACGCGGGCGTCGGGGTGCGCGGCCCGGGCGGTCTCGTGGACGCTGCCGAAGGTGGGGATGCCGGAGCCGATGTCGAGGAACTGGGTGACGCCCCGCTCGACCGCGTGGCGCACGGCGCGCCGCATGAAGGCGCGGTTGGCCTGCATGATCTTCGGCATGTCCGGAAACGCCTCGATGGCGCGCCGCCCGGCCTCCCGGTCGACCTCGAAGTTGTGCGAGCCGCCCAGGTAGTAGTCGTAGATGCGGGACACGCTCGGCACGGACAGGTCGATGCCCGAAGGGGCCCGGCAGGGACGCTCCATCACTCTGTCTCTCCAGCTCATCGCAGGGGTGTTGAGGGGTCTGAGCAGAGGCTACTGATCGTTCGTTCGAATGGTAGAAGCAAGCGGAGAAGCCCAGTCCGCATGCGTCCGCCGCTTCCCCTTCGACTCCAGCAGGTCTGCGGTTCGTCGCGGTTCAAAACCACTCGTTCGCGTGAGATGCGTCTCTGTCTGCCGTCATGGGTGCCCTCACCTCCGCGGCGGCCGGTGCCGCCGGTGGCGCATACCCCCTCCGTCTCCCGGCCCGTACGGATCGGGACCAGCTCTCGCATTATTGATCACATCATTGCCGACTACAGCAAATGATCATGGACCGCCGCTCCCCGCGCAAGGGGCGCGTCCCGGTTCGCGAGGGCGCGCGGACGTGCGAAAGGGGCCGCCCCGGGCGTCGACCGCCGGGGGTGCGGCCCCTGTCGTACGTCTGGTGCGAACGGGATGTTTGTCCGGCCGGAAGCCGGGGCGCGGCGGACCCCTCCTGACGCGCCCACCGCGCGGCGGAGGCGCCACGGATCCCGCCGCGCGGCGGGCGCGCTACGGACGCGGCCCGGTCACGGGCGCAGCGCGCCCGGCTCCGTCAGCGGCGCGGCCTGTGCGACGGCGTTCTTCGGGTGGTGCGGGTCGAGGAACCAGCGGCGGGCCGAGACCAGCCACCAGACCCCGGCGAAGCCGAGCACCGCGGCCACCGCGACGGGCGCGTAGTTGAACGTCTCCAGGGTCACCGGCCGCACCTGCGGCAGCATGAACAGCACGGTGATCAGCGACACCCACCCGACGGCCACCACGCCGATCGGCCGCGACCAGCGGCCCAGGTGCCAGGGGCCGCGCTCGAAGCGGTCGCCGAGGCGCAGCCGCAGGAAGGTCGGGATGACGTAGGCGATGTACAGCCCGATGGTGGCGATGCTGGTCACCGCCGCGTAGGCGGTCTGGTTGATCAGGTACGGCAGACCGAGGACGAACGCTCCCCCGGCCGCGAGCCACACGGCGTTGGTGGGGGTGCGGGTCGCCGGGTTGATCCGGTGCCAGACGCGGGAGAACGGCAGCGCGCCGTCGCGCGAGAAGGCGTAGATCATCCGCGAGTTGGCGGTGACGGAGGCCATCCCGCAGAACAACTGGGCGGCGATGATGACCAGCAGCAGGGCCTTGCCGCCGCTCGCGCCGAGCGCGTCCATCAGTATCTGGGCCGGCGGCACCCCGGTCGTCGAGTCCAGCGAGCCCTGGTAGCTCTGGATGGCGAACGTCATGCCGACCAGCAGTACGAAGCCCGCGATCCAGGACAGCCAGATGGAACGCACGATGCCGCGCGGCCCGGCCGTCGAGGCGTCGTTGGTCTCCTCGGTCATGTGGGCGGACGCGTCGTAGCCGGTGAAGGTGTACTGCGCCATCAGCAGCGACAGCAGCCCCACGTAGAAGCCCGAGTTCCAGCCGGTGCCGTTGACGAACTCCCCGAAGACCACCGAGGCCGACTGGTGGTGGTCCGGGACGATCGCCAGGGCGCCGACGATGACGAGCACGCCGATGACGTGCCACCACACGCTGACGCTGTTGAGCACGGCGACGATGCGGACGCCGAAGGTGTTCAGGACGGCGTGCAGCAGCAGGATGATCCCGAAGAGCGTGATGGTGTGGCCGGGCGTCGCCGCGAAGTCGAACTGGAGGTCGAGGTAGGCGTTGAGGAAGGAGGCCGCGCCGAAGTCGACGCCCGCGGTCACCGCTATCTGGCCGAGGACGTTGAACCAGCCGGTGAACCACGCCCACGCCGCCCGGCTGCGCTCCGGGGCCATCCGGTGGGCCCAGAAGTACAGCCCGGCGCTGGTCGGGTACGAGGAGCACACCTCGGCCATGGCCAGGCCGACGATCAGGGTCATCAGGCCGACCCCGACCCAGCCCCAGGTGATCATGGCGGGGCCGCCGGTCGTCATCCCGTAGCCGTACATGGTCATGCAGCCGGACAGCACGGAGATGATGGTGAACGAGACGGCGAAGTTGGCGAAGCCGCTCATGCTGCGGGCGAGGGTCTGGCGGTAGCCGAGCTGGGCGAGGCGCTCTTCGTCGGAAACACCGGAAGCGCCGGAGGCGCCGGGGACGCCTGAGACGCCGGGGACTTCGAGTGGCACGGAAACCTCTTCCTCGGTTCGTTGGGCCGGAGGGGACCAGAGGGGAGCGGTGGGGGAAACCGTGGTGCTGGTCGTGCGGTGGGACGTGGGGACGGTCGGCGCATCCCGCCGCGGACCGGGGACGGCCCGGGGACGGCCCGGGGGCAGCCCTGGGGGCGGCTCACCCCGGCCGGGGCGGGCGGGGCGGCCGGCCGGCGGCTGCGCGGGCCGCCCAGGCGCGGTACCGCAGGAACAGCTCACGCGGTTCACCGCAGTACGACCAGGGCGCGTCGCAGGCGTACGGGCCGATCGCGGTGAACACCTCGTGCGCCTCGGCGTGCCGGCCGGCGAAGCCGAGGGCGTGCGCGAGGTAGTTGGCGTCGTCCGCGAAGTGGGCGTGCGGGCGGGGCGACCGGTGCCGCCACCAGCCGTCGAGGACGCGGTCGATGTGCGGACAGTCGTTCCAGGGGTGAACGGTCAGCCCGTACGCCCCGCCGGACTCCGCCCTCCGCTGCCGGTAGGACTCGGCGAGGGCGACCAGGGGGAGGACGGCCAGCGGGAGGCCGGCGGGAGCGGTCTGGGCCCGTTCCAGGGCCCAGTGGAACATCTCGCCGCCGGAGCCGTGGTTCCGGTCGAACAGGAAGGTGAGCACCTCGTGGTGGGCCTCCCGGTTGTACGGGTCCCGGGCCGTCGCCTCGTTCCAGATCCGCCCCAGCAGCTCGCGATCCGGGGCGTGAACGCGCACCAGGGCCAGCAGGACCACCCACGGCGAGGGGTCCGCCGGGGCCGCCTCCGCGGTGGCCAGGCAGGTCTCCCAGGCCTGTTCCATCAGCTCGCGGCCCGCCTCCCGGCCGGCGACCAGCGACCGCAGGGCCCGGACGTGGGCCAGTACGGCCAGGGCGTCCGGGGAACCGGGCTCGGCGCGGCTCCAGGTCTCCGCGAAGCGGAGGTTCACCCCGGCCCGGGCGAGGACCTGGAGCCGGAAGATCCGCCGGTCCCAGTCGTGCCCGGTGGCCGCGAGCAGGTCGCGGGGCCCCTCCCAGCGGCCCATGGCCGCGTCGTCCACGGCGGCGCGCAACGGCTGGTCGTCCCGCGCGGGATGGGTGTCGAGTTCCGCCTCCACGGGGCCGGCCGGTCCCGCCCGCCGCGCGGACCGGCCGAATCTGCGGCGCTGCATCCGGTGCGCCCCTCCCTGCCTCGCGGTCGTCTGCCGAACGGTTCACGTGCGGTGTCGCAGCACTCGCGGAGGAGCGTCGGGGGGCGCATTGGCATTTCCATGACAAGCCCCTGCCGCACCACACGAGCGGGAAAAGACGCACACCGGAACCGGATCGACGGCCGTCGGGCGGCGGGACGAATCCCGCCCCGGGCACACCGGTGGGCCACGCCCGACGGAACCACCGCGACCGGGGACGATCGGTCCAGGCCTCGGTGCGGCCACAGCTTATACACACAACCGTGCGAACGGGCCGCGCTCTTGGAGATTCACATTGCCAACTTCAGTCACTCCACCCCCACTTGTCGCAGAGCTTTTCGCTGGGCGGCCGACAATTCCAGCGGGAAGTAGAGATAACACACGCCTCCCGAGCCGCTTCTGACCCGGCCCTGCGCATCCTTCCGCTTGGTCCGCAGCCAGACGTTCTCGAACTGCCGCCTCTTGTACACCCGCTGGACGGCGGCGTCCGAGGGGGCCGCCGGGTCGTGGACCACCACGTCCCCGCTCCGGGTGAAGCCGACGACGCACATCAGGTGTCCCGCCGTGCCGTACCCGGCCCCGTCCAGCTCGGCGGCGAGGAAGGACTGCGAGGTGACGACCGGGATCCCGGCCCGGACCAGCCGCTCGGCGTCGTTCAGCGACCGCAGCCGGGTGACCGTGCTCTGCAGGTCCCGGTAGGTCGCCGCGTAGGCCGCGTTGAACGGCCAGTTGCCACAGCCCTTGTACTGGTGATCGTAGGTGTGCCGGGCGGCATGGCAGACCTGCGGGTCGGCGTAGGAGCGGTTCACCCAGGCCAGGTCGGCGGCGGACGGCCGGCGCCCCCAGTACTCCACCGCCATCTGCGAGGAGGTCGGGCTGCACCACGCCTCGCCGCCGTTGTCGTACTCCGGGTACTGGCCCTTGTGGATCTCCTGCGAGTAGCGCGGGACGGCCAGTCGGTGTCCCGCCCCCTCCCCCGGCTTCGAGGCGGGCACCGTGAACCGGTCCGGGATGTCGGACCCCATCGCCCCCACCCGCCACACCGTGGGGGTCCGCCCGCTGCCCGGCCGCCGGCAGAGGGTCAGCCGCAGGGCGTACGAGACGAACCGCGCGCCGCCCGCCGGCTCGACGGCCAGCGTGTCGGTGGAGACGGCGCTCCGGCCGTCCTTCTGCCCGTCGACGGACGTGCGCCGGATGTCGCCGGCCGCGTCGCCCGAGGTCCAGCGGCCCATGACGTACCACGGCGTGTGCGTACGGTCGGCGTAGGAGGCGCGCACCTCGGCCTGGATCCAGGTGCCGGACGGGGTGTGGGCGTTCCAGGAGACGACGATCTCGCTCGCCGGGACGGACAGGGTGTGCACCGGCGAGGTCCAGGTGGCGTACTCCCAGCGGGCCGTGGTCCCGGTGTGCGGGTCGGTGTACTCCAGGGTGCCCGCCGGCCGGTCGAGGACCACGCCCGGCCGGCGCCCGTCGCGGACCGCCGTTCCCGCGCGGGTGCCGGCGCGCCAGTCGGCGAGGCCGGTCCAGGAGTGGTGGTCGACCGTCGTCGGGGACCGCCGGGCCCCGCCCTCCGGGGCGGCGGCCAGGGCGGTGCCCGCCCGCGAGAGCGACGCGGCGGCCGTGACGGCGAGGGCGGCGGCCAGCAGGGAACGGCGGGACGAAGGGGAGGGGGCGGGGGAAGGGTCTGGTCTGCTGGACATGGCGTGGTCTCCCGGGCTGTCAGTGACCGTGAAGGGGCCGCCCACGCGGTCCCGTCGGGCCGCGCGGTCCGGACCGCCCACTATCCCGGGCGGAGCGGCCGGGAGCCAGTGACGCGACGTACGGCGCGCCAGGCGGCCGGCGGGACGGCCGGGCCGGGGGTCCCCGGCCACGCCCCGCCGCCTAAGGTGACCCCGTGCACGACCCCGACTCCCCCGGCTCCCCCGCCCCGCTCGCCCCGCTCGCCGCCCTCGCCCGCCGGCTCCACGCCCTGCCGCCGTCCCTCGGCCCGGTCCGGCTGGTGGCCGTCGACGGCCACGCGGGCTCGGGGAAGACCACGTTCGCGGCGCGGCTCGCCGAGGCGCTGGGCGGCGAGGCGCTGGGCGGCGAGGCGCTGGGCGGCGGGGTGCCGGTACTGCATCTGGACGACTTCGCGACCCACGACGAACTGTTCGAGTGGACGGACCGGCTCCGCACCGGGATCCTCGCCCCGCTCGCCCGGGGCAGGGCCGCCCGCTACCGGGCCTACGACTGGACGGCGCGCCGCTTCGCCGGCCCCGAACGCGTCCTGCCCGCCGCGCCCGTGGTCCTGCTGGAGGGGGTGGGCGCGGGACGCCGAGCCCTGCGCCCCCACCTCGCGTGCCTGCTGTGGATGGACCTGGGACGCAGTGACTCCTGGGGCAGGGGTCAACTCCGCGACGGGGCGGAGCAGGCGGAATTCTGGGCCGGATGGATGCGGGCGGAGCGCGCGCATTTCGCGGCGGACCCCACGCGCCCCTATGCCGAACTCCTGGTGCGGCAGGGGCTCTTGGGGTATGAGGTGCTGCCGGGACCTCACGGGACCGGCTGAACCCCGCCTTTCCCTACGCTGCGTAGCCGACGTGCCCCGGGACCCGACACCTCCGCACGACGGGCACCCACAGAGCACCTCAACTCGGCTTGACCCCGGGCCCTTACAGGACTTACGTTCTGAAGAGGCGACCCTCGGAGGTTCGCCGACGGACGCGAAGCCCCCGGTTGTTCCCCCGTGACCGGGGGCTTCGTACTCCCCACGGGACACCCATACACCCCTTTTGCCCCCTCACTCGGACCCGCGGCCACTACGCACGGTGACGATCCGGCGCGGCGCTCCCCGGACGCCCCGGAAACCACCCCCGGCGCCCACGAAGGGAGCCTCCGCACCCTACGGGCCACGCCGATCGCGCAGGTACGATGCCAAGCGGCGCACCCGTCGTCGGCGGGCGCCGGCAACACTGGTCAACTCCCGCCCACAGAACAACGGTTCGAACGACGCGGCCGGGCACCCGCCCGGCGGCGCGGCACGGGGGCAGGGTTTGTGGGGGATGCGATGGACTTCGGCACACAGGGCCCGCCCGCCCCGGCAGATCTCGCCTGGCTGCGCGGTGTGGACGCCTGCACGATGGGCTCCTACGCCCAGGCGGAGGAGGAGTTCCGGACGGCGGTGCGCATCGACCCCGGGATGGCGGACGCCTGGCTGGGGCTGCACGCCCTGCGGGCCGAGACCTCCACCGCGCTGCTGCGCATGTACCGCCACCGCGAACGGTTCGGCCAGCAGCGCGTCCGCCACCGCCGCCCGCTCAACTCCTGGTACTGGCTCGGCTGGTGGGTCCAGCCCGTCCTGGAGACCGGCCGCGACCTGCTGCTCGCCCACGCCTCCCACTGGCTGGACGGCCGGCACGTCCCCGAGCTGGACCGGGCGCTCGCCGAGTGCCCGCCCGTCGACACCGACCCGCAGGTCCGCTTCCTGCACGCCTGCCGCGCGTACCTCGTCAAGGACTGGGAACAGCTCGTCCGGCACACCGAACCCTTACTCGACGACTCGTCGCTCGGCATCGAGGCCGGGCTGTTCGGCGGCATGGCCCGGGTGCGCCTGGAGATGTACGGCCAGGCGGAGCCACTGCTCTCCACCGCCCTGATGCGCTGCCGCAGCGAACAGCCGCAGCGCAAGGAGCTCCGCTACTGGCTCGCCCGCGCCTACGAGGGCACCGGCCGCAGCGCGGCGGCGCTGCCCCTCTACCGCGCCGTGCACCGGGTGGACCCCACCTTCATGGACACCTCCGCCCGGCTGACCGCCATCTCGGCCGGGGACGGGCTCGACGAGCACACCGACCTCTCCCCGCCGCTCGCCTTCGGCGGCCCCGGCCAGGATCCGCCGGACGCCGCGGACACCGCCGGGGACCCCCAGGCGCGGGCCGGCGACGTCCTCACCGGCACGGCCCCGGCCCCCGGCGACCCGGCCCCCGCCCCCACCGGCGGGGTACGGGAGAAGGCCCGGGTCCCCCCGCAGCCCGCCGCGCCGCCGGTGCCCGGCCCCTCCGACCCCGTCCTGCTCGCCGAGGCGCTCGCCGAACTGGAGCGCATGGTGGGCCTGGAGCCGGTCAAACGCCAGGTCCGGGCGTTGTCAGCGCAACTGCGCATGGCCCGCCTGCGGGCCGGCCAGGGCCTGCCCGTGCAACCCCCAAAACGCCACTTCGTCTTCTCCGGCCCCTCCGGCACCGGCAAGACCACGGTGGCGCGGATCCTCGGCCGGGTCTTCTACGCCCTCGGCCTCCTCGGCGGCGACCACCTGGTGGAGGCCCAGCGAGCCGACCTCGTCGGCGAGTTCCTCGGCCAGACGGCGGTCAAGGCCAACGAGCTGATCGACTCCGCGCTCGGCGGCGTCCTCTTCGTCGACGAGGCGTACAGCCTCTCCAACTCCGGCTACAGCAAGGGCGACGCCTACGGCGACGAAGCCCTCCAGGTCCTCCTCAAGCGCGCCGAGGACAACCGCGACCGCCTCGTCGTCATCCTGGCCGGCTACCCCGAGGGCATGGACCGCCTCCTCGCCGCCAACCCCGGCCTCGGCTCCCGCTTCACCACCCGCGTCGACTTCCCCAGCTACCGCCCCGCCGAACTCACCGCCATCGGCGAGGTCCTCGCCGGCGAGAACGGCGACGCCTGGGACGAGGAAGCCCTGGAGGAACTGCGCTCCATCAGCGCCCACGTCGTCTCCCAGGGATGGATCGACGAACTGGGGAACGGGCGGTTCCTGCGCACGCTGTACGAGAAGAGCTGCGCTTACCGGGATCTGCGGCTGTCCGGCTATGGGGGCACGCTGTCGCGCGACGATCTGGCGACGCTGCGGTTGCCGGACCTCATGCAGGCGTACGGCGAGGTCCTCTCCGGCCGGGGGCCGGAGAGGTAGGCATGCAAACGCCGGACGGGCTGACCATCCAGCCCGTCCGGGGGCACCCCCTCTGGGGGAGTTTGAGGACGAGCGGCGAAGCCGCGACAAGCGGGGTCTGGGGCGTCAGCCCCAGGAAACGGCGAAGGGGCGGGGCTGGGGCAAACTCACCCCGTGACAACCTCCCGCACCCGCGGATCCGGCACCACCGGCGTCACAGCCGTCACCCGATGCGAAGGATCCCGCACCTCCCCCACCAACATCTCCAGCACATCCTCCAACGCCACCAACCCGAGCACCTTCCCCGAAGCATCGGCGACAGCCGCCAAATGAGCGGCAGCCCGCCGCATCACCGTCAGCGCGTCGTCGAGCGGCAGCTCGGCCCGCAGCGTCTCGACCCGCCGCCACACGTGCTGCGGCACGGGCCGGTCGCGTTCCTCCAGATCCAGGACGTCCTTCACATGGACGTACCCCATGAAGGCACCGCCCGCCGCGCGCACCGGGAAGCGGGAGTACCCGGTCCGAACGGTCAGCTCCTCGATCTCGCGCGGAGTGACGGACGGCGCCACGGTGACCAGCGCGGCCGGGTCGAGCAGCACGTCGGTCACCGGCCGGCTGCCCAGCTCGAGGGCGTCCTCAAGCCGTTCCTGCTCGACGGAGTCAAGCAACCCGGCCTGCCGCGAATCCTCCACCAGGTGAGTCAGTTGCTCACTGGTGAAGACCGCCTCGACCTCGTCCTTGGGCTCGACCCGGAACAGCCGCAGCACGCCGTGCGCGCAGGCTCCGAGCAGCCGGGTGACCGGCCGGCAGAGCCGGGCGAAGGCGACCAGGCCGGGGCCCAGCCAGAGGGCCGCCCGGTCGGGGGCGGACATGGCGAGGTTCTTCGGCACCATCTCGCCGATGACGAGATGCAGGAAGACGACCAGGGCCAGCGCGATGACGTACCCGAGCGGATGGATCAGCCCACCGGGCAGGCCCACCGCGTGGAAGACCGGCTCCAGCAGCCCCGCCACGGTCGGCTCGGCGACCGCGCCGAGCGTCAGCGAGCAGACGGTGATGCCGAACTGGGCCGCCGCCATCATCTGCGGCAGGTTCTCCAGTCCGGTCAGGACGGTCCTGGCCTGCTTGGACCCTTCCGCCGCCCGCGGTTCGATCTGGCTCCGGCGCACCGAGACGAGAGCGAACTCGGCGCCCACGAAGAACCCGTTGGCGAGCACCAGCACCAGGGCGAAGAGGAGTTGCAGCACGCTCATCGCGCCTCCTCCTTCCCCGCCACGGCCGTCTTCACCAGCGCGGCCCGGACGAACCGGACCCGCTCCGCCCGGTGGTGCCCGACCCGGCGCACCGAGAGCCGCCAGCCGCCGGGCAGTTCGGCGGTGTCACCGGACACGGGGATGCGGCCGAGCAGGTCGGCGACGAACCCGGCCACGGTCTCGTACGGGCCCTCGGGCACGTCGAGTCCGATGCGGTGCAGGGCGTCGACGCGGCAGCTCCCCTCCGCGTCCCACGCCGGGCGGCCGTCCTCACCGGGGACGGACACCAGGTCGGGGCGGGCGGCGTCGGCGTGGTCGTGCTCGTCGCGGACCTCGCCGACGAGTTCCTCGACGATGTCCTCCAGGGTGACGACGCCGGCCGTGCCGCCGTACTCGTCGACGACGACGGCCATCGGCTGCTCGCTGCGCAGCCGCTCCAGCAGCGGCTGCACCGGCAGGCTCTGCGGGACGAGCAGCGGGGCGACGGCGATCCGGGTGACCGGGGTGCGCAGCCGCTCCTCGGGCGGGACGGCCAGCGCGTCCTTGAGGTGGATCACGCCGACGACCTCGTCCAGCCGCTCCCGGTAGACGGGGAAACGGGACAGGCCGGTGGCCCGCGTCAGGTTGAGGACGTCCTCGGCGGTGGCGCCCGCCTGGAGGGCGCTGACCTTCACCCGGGGCGTCATGACGTGCTGGGCGGTGAGCTCGCCCAGGGAGAGGGTCCGTACGAAGAGATCGGCGGTGTCCTGCTCCAGGGCGCCGGCGAGGGCCGAGTGCCGGGCGAGCGAGACGAGCTCGCCCGGTGTGCGGGCGGAGGCCAGCTCCTCGGCCGGCTCCACGCCCAGCGCCCGGACCATCCGGTTGGCGACCGTGTTCAGCAAGGTGATCACGGGCCGGAAGAGGTGCGAGAACGCGCTCTGCGGACGGGCGACGAAGCGGGCGACCTGGAGCGGCCGGGAGACCGCCCAGTTCTTGGGCACCAGCTCGCCGAGGACCATCTGCACGGCGGCGGCCACCAGCATGCCGGTCACCACCGCCACGCCGGGCGCGGCGCCGGCGGGCAGCCCGGCCGCGGTGAAGACCCCGGTGAGCAGCCGCCCGAGGGCGGGCTCGGCGAGCATGCCGACCACCAAGGAGGTGATGGTGATGCCGAGTTGGGTGCCGGAGAGCTGGAAGGACAGTTCGCGCAGGGCCTCGACGACGGTGCGGGCCCGGTGGTCGCCGCTCGCCGCGGCCCGCTCGGCCTCCGGCTTCTCGACGGTCACGAGGCCGAACTCGGCGGCGACGAAGAAGCCGTTCGCGAGGATCAGGAGCAGGGCCGCCGCCAGGAGCAGCAGCGAGACGGTGATACTCATGGCGCCGCCTCACGATGGGGGGCGGCGCGGGTACTACAGGACGGTCCGTCCATCCCGGAGGGGATCACTCCTCGGTTCGCAGGTGTCCCGCGGGCCGCTGGGCGGCGGCCGGAGGTGCGGGACGGGGCAGGTGGGTGCCCGTGACACCAGAGTAATCAAGGAACCGGGGAGCGGGGCGTCCGACCGGGCTCAGGTCGTGGAGCGGCCGGTGCCGAGTTCGGCGACGAGCGCGCTCAGGGTACGGGCCTGGGTGATGGCCTGTTCCCGGGCCATACCGGGCTGAATGCCCATGGCGGGCAGCGTCGTTCCGTCGGCGAGGTCGAGGTGGACCCAGGAGTCGCCGGGCCGGAGGTTGACCCGGACGATCTCGGCCCAGGCCAGCCGCCGGACGGTCGTGAGGTTCACCACGGTGACGCCCTCGGGCGTGGCGACGACCTTGGGGCGGGCGAGCAGGGCGAGGACGCCCAGGCCGAGCAGCCCGGTGCCGATGAAGGTGGCCCGGTCGCCCCCGGTGAACGACTCCAGCAGGAACGACATCACCGTCAGGACGGCGAGCAGGGCGAACCCGACGCCCAGCAGCACCACCCGGGTCAGGGTCGGGCGGAAGACGGCCGGAAGGGTGGTTCCGGAGGTCCCGGGGGTGCCGGGCGCGGCTGGGCTGGTCACGTCGGTGGGGTTCCTTCGGGGGGCGCAGGTCGCCGGGTCAGAGGCGGCAGGCGTGGATGCCGGTGGTGAGGATGGCGCGCGCGCCCAGGTCGTACAGCTCGTCCATGACCCGCTGCGCGTCCTTGGCCGGGACCATCGAGCGGACGGCGACCCAGCCCTCGTGGTGCAGCGGCGAGACGGTGGGCGACTCCAGGCCGGGGGTGAGCGCGACGGCGCGCTCGACGTGTTCGACGCGGATGTCGTAGTCCATCATCACGTAGCGCCGGGCGACGAGGACGCCCTGCATCCGGCGGAGGAACTGCTGGACCTTGGGGTCGTCGGCCGGGGCGCCCGCGCGGCGGATGACGACGGCCTCGGACTCCAGGATGGGCTCGCCGATGATCTCCAGACCGGCGTTGCGCAGGGTGGTGCCGGTCTCGACGACGTCGGCGATGACCTGGGCGACGCCCAACTGGATGGCGGTCTCGACGGCGCCGTCCAGGTGGACGACGTCGGCGTCGACGCCGTGGTCGGCGAGGTGCTTGGTGACCAGGCCCGCGAAGGAGGTGGCGATGGTCATGCCGCCGAACTCGGAGACGTCCGCGGCCGTGCCCGGGCGGGTGGCGTAGCGGAACGTCGAGCCGGCGAAGCCGAGCTGCATGATCTCCTCGGCCCGGGAGCCGGAGTCCAGCAGCAGGTCGCGGCCGGTGATGCCGATGTCGAGCTTGCCGGAGCCCACGTAGACGGCGATGTCGCGGGGGCGGAGGAAGAAGAACTCGACCTCGTTGGCGGCGTCGACGAGGACGAGTTCCCTGCGGTCCTTGCGCTGCCGGTAACCGGCCTCATGGAGCATCTCCGACGCAGGCTCGGAGAGAGAACCCTTGTTGGGGACGGCGATGCGCAGCATGAGGGCGGTTCCTTCGTGCAGGGGATGTGAGGGGAAGCAGGGGTACGGATCAGAGGTGGGCGTACACGTCGTCGAGCGAGATGCCGCGGGCGACCATCATCACCTGGAGGTGGTAGAGGAGCTGGGAGATCTCCTCGGCGGTCGCCTCGGCGCCCTCGTACTCGGCGGCCATCCACACCTCGGCCGCCTCTTCGACGACCTTCTTGCCGATGGCATGGACGCCCTTGCCCACCAGTTCCGCGGTGCGGGAGGTGGCGGGATCGCCGGCGGCCTTCTGCTGGAGCTCGGCGAAGAGCTCCTCGAACGTCTTCCTGTCCATGGTGGTCCCTACCCTACGGGGTCCGTCCCGGGGCTCAGTGCCAGGGCTCGGCGACCGAGCGCAGGGTGACCGCCGTGGCGACGGCCGCGGTGACCGCCTCGTGGCCCTTGTCCTCGGTCGAGCCCTCCAGCCCGGCGCGGTCGAGGGCCTGTTCGTCGGTGTCACAGGTGAGGACGCCGAAGCCGACCGGGACGCCGGTGTCGGTGGAGACCTGGGTGAGGCCCTGGGTGACGCCCTGGCACACGTAGTCGAAGTGGGGCGTACCGCCGCGGATGACGACGCCGAGGGCGACGATCGCGTCGTAGCCGCGACCGGCGAGCACCTTGGCGGCGACGGGCAGCTCCCAGCTCCCGGGGACGCGCAGCAGCGTCGGCTCGTCGATGCCGAGGTCGTGCAGGGCGCGCAGGGCGCCGTCGACCAGGCCGTCCATGACCTTCTCGTGCCACTGGGCGGCGATCACGGCCACTCGCAGGTCTCGGCAGTTCTTCACACTCAACTGGGGGGCGCCCTTGCCGCTCACGTCACTCCTCGATGGATCGCTGTCGCCGGTGTTCGGATGGATGGTGCTACTGGTTGTCGCAGGGGGAGACCTGGTGGTCGTCCAGCCAGGGCAGGTCGTGCCCCATGCGGTCCCGCTTGGTGCGCAGGTACCGGAGATTGTGCTCGCCCGCCGCCACCGGCATCGGCTCCCGGCCGGAGATCTTGATGCCGTGTTGTTCCAGGGCGATGGTCTTGTCGGGGTTGTTGGTCATCAGCCTGATGGAGCGGACGCCCAGGTCGGTGAGCATCTGCGCGCCGGCCGCGTAGTCGCGGGCGTCGGCGGGGAGGCCGAGCTCGAGGTTGGCGTCGAGCGTGTCGTGGCCGGCCTCCTGGAGCTCGTAGGCCCGCAGCTTGGAGAGCAGTCCGATGCCGCGCCCCTCGTGGCCCCGCAGGTAGACGACGACGCCGCGGCCCTCGGTGGCCACCCGTTCAAGGGACGCCTCGAGCTGGGGGCCGCAGTCGCAGCGCAGAGAGCCGAAGACGTCACCGGTGAGGCACTCGGAGTGGACCCTGACCAGGACGTCCTCGCCGTCGCCGAGGTCGCCGGAGACGAGGGCGATGTGCTCCACGCCGTCGCGCACGGAGCGGTAGCCGTACGCCCGGAACTCGCCGAAGGCGGTGGGCAGCCGTGTGACGGCCTCCCGCTTGACGGTGGGTTCGGGGGACTTCAGGTAGGCGATCAGGTCCTCGATGGAGATGACCGCCAGGCCGTGCTTCCGGGCGAACGGGATCAGTTCGGGCAGCCGCAGCATCCGGCCGTCCTCCCCGGCGATCTCCACGATGGCGGCGGCGGGCCGCAGCCCGGCCAGCCGGGCCAGGTCGCAGCCGGCCTCGGTGTGGCCGGGGCGGGCGAGGACGCCACCCGGCCGCGCGCGCAGCGGAAAGACGTGGCCCGGCCGGACGAAGTCGCCGGGGCGGCTCTCGGGGGAGGCCAGCAGCCGGATGGTGGTGGCCCGGTCGGCGGCCGAGATGCCGGTGCCGACGCCGTGCGCGGCGCCCGCGTCCACGCTGACGGTGAAGGCGGTGCGCATGGTCTCGGTGTTCTTCTCGACCATCTGCGGGAGTTCGAGGCGGTCGACGTCCTCGTCCTCCATCGGCACGCAGATCAGGCCGCGGCACTCGCTCATCATGAAGGCGACGGTCTCGGCGGTGACGAGTTCGGCGGCGACGACGAGGTCTCCCTCGTTCTCCCGGCTCTCGTCGTCCACCACCACGACGGGCCGGCCGGCCGCGATGTCGGCGATGGCGCGCTCGACGGGGTCGAGGCCGGGGGCCGTGGGGGCCGCGTGCGGGGCGGTCATGGGTCTCTCCGTGGGGGTCGTGGGCGGGCGGCGGGGGCGGTCGGCGGTCAGGCGGCCCGGGTGAGGACCGGTTCGGCGGCCGGGGCGCGGCGGGCGGCGGCGCGGGACCGCAGCCACCAGTCGCGCATGCCCCACAGGACGAGGCCGAGGTAGACGACGTAGACGACGCCGGCGAAGGCCAGTCCACTGGAGAACGCGAGGGGCACGCCCACGAAGTCGACCAGCAGCCAGGCGAACCAGAACTCGACGAGCCCGCGCGCCTGGGCGACCATCGCGGCGAGCGTGCCGACGAAGATGTAGGCGTCCGGCCAGGGGTTCCAGGACAGCTCGGGCACGGCGGTGAACAGCCCGCCGACGGCGAGCGTGCCCGCGGCGGTACCGGCGAGCAGCACGGCCCGCTCGCGCCCGGTGGCGAAGCGCACGGCGAGGCCGTCCTGCGTGTCACGCCGCCCGAGGTGCCACTGCCGCCAGCCCCACAGCGAGACGCCGATGACGAGGAGCTGCTTGCCCACGCCGCCGCCGAGGTGCGCGGTGGCGTAGGCGGTGACGAGGATCAGGCCGGCGAGGAACTGGACGGGCCAAGTCCATATGGACCGCTTCCAGCCCAGCGCCAGGGCGATCAGCCCCGCCGTGTTGCCGAGCAGGTCGGACCAGATGACGTGCTGGCCGAAGGCGGCGAACACCTCGCCGCCGAGCCAGGAGAAGGCGCTCATGCCCGGCCCCCCTTGGCGATCCGGTCGCCCAGCAGCCGCTCGGTGGCCGGGACATGACCGAGCAGCCGCTCGGTGGCCGGAACATGACCGAGCAGCCGCTCGGTGTACTTCGCGAGCACGTCGACCTCCAGGTTGACCGGATCGCCGGCCTTCTTGATGCCGAGGGTGGTCATCTCCAGCGTGGTGGGGATGAGGCTGACGGTGAACCAGTCGTCCCCGGCCTCGACCACGGTGAGGCTGACGCCGTCCACGGTGACGGAGCCCTTGTCGACGACGTACCGGGCGAGGTGGGCGGGGAGCGAGACGCGTACGGTCTCCCAGTGCTCGCCGGGCGTCCGCTCGGTGATCGTTCCGGTGCCGTCCACGTGCCCCTGGACCAGGTGGCCGCCGAGCCGTCCGCCGAGCTTCATCGGGCGTTCGAGGTTGACGCGCGCCCCGGCGTCGAGGGCGCCCAGGCTGGAGCGGTCGAGGGTCTCCGCCATGACGTCGGCGGTGAACTCGCCGTCCGCCGTGGTGACGACCGTCAGGCAGACGCCGTTGACCGCGATCGAGTCGCCGTGCCCGGCGTCCTCGGTGACGAGCGGGCCGCGCAGCCGGAACCGGGCCGAGTCGCCCTGGCGTTCCACGGCGACGACCTCGCCCAGTTCTTCGACGATTCCGGTGAACACTTCTCAGTTCTCCTCTGGGGCGGTGGCGAGGGGGGCGGCGGTGACCCGCAGGTCGGGGCCGATCCGGGCGACGTCGGTCACGTCCAGGCGCAGGGCCCGGTCGATGGTGCCGATGCCGGCGTCCCCGAGGGCGGCGGGTCCGGCGCCGAGGAGGGCCGGGGCGAGGTAGGCGACGACGCGGTCCACGGCGCCGGCGGCCAGGAAGGCACCGGCGAGCCGGGGGCCGCCCTCCAGCAGGACGGAGCGCACGCCGCGGCCGTAGAGCTCGGCGAGCAGGGCGGGGATGTCGATCCCGGTGCCGTCGGCGGGCAGTCGGGCGACGTCCACCCCGGGCAGGTGCCCGGTGTCGGCGTCCTTGCCGACGGCGATCAGGGTGGGCGCGGCGTCGTCCAGGACCCGGGCGCCGGGGCGGACCGTGGCGTGGGTGTCGACGACAACGCGCAGCGGCTGGGTGACGGCACGCCCGTCGGGCCGGTCGCGGACGGCGAGGTGCGGGTCGTCGGCGCGCAGGGTGCCGGAGCCGACGACGACGGCGTCGGCCTCGGCGCGCAGCCGGTGGACGTCGGCGCGGGAACCGGCCGAGGTGATCCAGCGGCTGGTGCCGTCGGCGGCGGCGCTGCGGCCGTCCAGGGTGGCGGCGTACTTCCAGAGCACGAAGGGCCGGCCGCGCAGGACGGCGGTGAGCCAGGCGGCGTTGCCGGCCGCCGCCTCGTCGGCGAGCAGGCCGCCCTCGGTGTCCACGCCGGCCGCCGCGAGGGTGGCCGCGCCGCCGGTGGCCGTCGGGTTCGGGTCGGCGACGGCGTAGACGACCCGGGCGACGCCGGCGGCGATCAGCGCCTGGGCGCAGGGGCCGGTGCGTCCGGTGTGGTTGCAGGGTTCGAGCGTGACGACGGCGGTGCCGCCCCGGACCTCACGGCCGGCCGCGGCGGCGGCGCGCAGCGCCTCCACCTCGGCGTGGGCCGCTCCGGCGCGCCGGTGCCAGCCCTCACCCGCGACGCGTCCTGCGGCGTCGAGGAGGACGCAGCCGACGACGGGGTTGGGGCTCGTGGAACCGAGGGCGCGCGCGGCGAGCGCGATGGCGCGTCGCATCGCGTCTGCTTCGGTCGCGGTGGCCACCGGGGTCCTCCTGCCTCTTCGGGCGTGGACTCCGGGGCTGTCGTGAGAACGACGGAAAGCGGGGACGACGGCGCCGGGAACGCCGCGTACCCCGTGCGGCACGTCCCCGAGGGGTGACGGTCGCACGGCCACGGCTCTGCTGCCGGTGCCTGCCCGCCGCGCACTGCCTCCCATCCGGACTTTAACCGTCGGTCCAGGAATTTCACCTGGTCAACCGGCCGCCGGCTGCGGTCGGGTCGCGGACTGTAACCGCCGGTTCGGAATTTCACCGACCCCGGAGTGCGCTGCGTAATGATCTTTTCTGTACGGGTGTCCGAGCCGCGGTCCCATGAGACCTCCGGCTCCGACGCTCCGAGCGTACGCCGAGCCGCCGCGCGGTGTCCACGGGACTTGACAGAGCGTGTGGCAGGTCACGCGCGGGCCCGCGTACGGTGCCCGGGGGGCCGGTGACAGCGACGGGACTGGGGGTCCGCGGCATGGAGGTCCAGGGCGGGAACCGCACGGACGGGACCGGTGACCCGAGGACGGGCGCCAGGGGCGGCACCGGCGGACCACCACCGCGCCGGGCCCGGCCGGCCATCGCGGCCGTGTTCGCCGTGCACGGCGCGGTCACCGGGAACTTCGCCACCCGCGTCCCCTGGATCAGGGACCACCTGGAGCTGGACGCGGGCGAGTTGGGCCTGGCGCTGGCCTTCCCGGCGATCGGGGCGGCGCTGGCCATGCCCCTGGCGGGCCGGGTCGCCCACCGCTTCGGGACCCGGACCGCGCTGCGCGGACTGCTGGCCCTGTGGTGCGCCTCCCTCGCCCTCCCCGCCCTCTCCCCCACCCTGCCGGCGCTCTGCGCGGCGCTCGCTGTGTACGGCGCGGCGTCCGGGACGGCGGACGTCGCCATGAACGCGCTGGGCGTGGAGACCGAGGAACGGCTGGGCCGCTCGATCATGTCCGGGCTGCACGGGATGTGGAGCGCGGGGGCACTGGCCGGCTCGGCGGCGGGCACGGTGGCGGCGCACGCGGGAACGGACGCGCGGTGGCACCTCGGCGCGGCGGCCGGCGCGCTGACGCTGCTGGGCGTCGTGGTGTGCGGTCAGGTGCTGGACATACGTCCCCGGGCGGCGGAGCACGCGCCGCCGAGGTTCACGCTGCCGCCGAGGTCGGCCCTGGTCATCGGAGCCGTGGGGTTCTGCGCGGTGTTCGCCGAGGGGGCGAGCCTGGAGTGGTCGGCGGTCTATCTGCGGGACGTCGTCGGCTCGGGGGCGGGTCTGGCGGCGGCCTGCACCACGGCGTTCTCGTGCGCGATGGCGGCGGCCCGGTTCGCCGGGGACGCGGCGGTGCGCCGGTTCGGGCCGGTGCACACGGTCCGGGCGGGCGGGGTGCTGGCGGGGTGCGGCGGGGCGCTGGTGGTCACCGCGCCGTCGGCGGCGCCGGCTGTCGCGGGCTTCGCGCTGGTGGGGCTGGGCATCGCGGTGGTCGTGCCGCTCGCCTTCGCGGCGGCGGCGCGCAGCGGGCCGAGGCCGAGCCAGGCCATCGCGGGGGTGGCGACGATCACCTACACGTCCGGCCTGGTCGCCCCGTCGGCCATCGGACAGCTCGCCGACGCCACCTCGCTGACGGTCTCGTTCGGGCTGGTGACGGTGCTGGCCGCGCTGTTGTCGGTGACGGCGGGGGCGCTGCGGCCGGGGGCCGGGGGCGCCGCGCGGGCCACCGCGACGGAGGGCGCCTGAACGGTCGTCCGCCTAGCGGGTGTCCGACGGAGCTCCGTGGGGAAGGAGCGGCGTCCGGTGTGTGCTCTGGGGGTCTCCAGGCCGAAGGCTGGGAGAGTGCCGGCCGGAAGCTCTCGTACCGGGCGTACGTGGGCTTCCGGCCGGTGCGGCGAGAGCGCGGGCCGGGCGTCGTGACGCCACGGAGATCCGTCTGACACCCCCAGGGGGGAACGCCTCCGCGGGCCGCACGACCGGGGTTTCCGGTCGCACGGCCCGCGGTGGAAGGGGACCTCAGAGGGTGAACGTCGGCTCAGATGGCCTCAGATGGCCTCAGATGGCCTCAGAGGCTGATGCCCAGGATGTTGACGGTGTTGCGGACGTACTTGCCGCCGTGACCGCCCTTGTGACCCCAGCCGTCATTGTCGCAGTCACGGTCGTGGCGGCGGTGCTTCCAGCCGTTGTCGCAGTCGTCGCCGCGGCCCCAGCCTTCGTGGCCCCAGCCACTGTGGTGACCCCAGCCACCCTCGTGGCCCCAGCCGCCACCGTGACCCCAGCCACCGTTGTGGCCCCAGCCACCGCGGTCGCAGTCACGGTCCCAGCCGCCCCAGCTCTTGTGGTGGCCACGGCCCCAGTCGCCCCAGCCGCCCCAGATGTTGATGTTGCCCCAACCGTTGCCCCAACCGCCGTGGCGGCCGCGGTCACAGTCGTCGTCGTGGTGACGGCCCCAGCGGCCGTGGTCGCAGTCCCGGTCCCGCCAGCGGCCGTGGTCGCAGTCGCGGTCACGGTCACGGTCACGGTGGTGACGGCCCCGGTCGCAGTCGCGGTCACGGTCCCGACCGCGGTCACGGTCGCGGTGCTTGTCGCGGCCCCGGTCGCGGTCACGGTCCCGGCCGTGGTCACGGCCGTGGTCGTCGTCCCAGCTCGCCACCTTCGGCGTGGACGAGGACTGCGGCGCGGCGACGGCCACCCCGGCGGCCGGAACGATGACGCCCGCGGCGAGGACCGCGGCGGCCGCTGAGCGGCCGACGAGCTTACGCATGTATGTCTCCTGGTTTGGCAGGAAATCGGACAACCCACGCATACCTCGCCTCGACCGGGGAGCTGCCGAGCGTCCCGGGCATACAGCCTTACGAGGTGTTAATTGCGCCGATCGCAGCAGCGTCCGGGCACCGTCCACCGAGCGTCAGCGAGCGGCCCGCCGCCCGCCGTTCTCCGCACGGATCACTCCTGACCCGCGCTTAACATGGTGCGGATCACCTCGAACAACCACAGTGGGAGCTTTCATGGGCCTCGGCGTGCGCTGGACCCTGCACGGTGACGGGCGCACCCCCGCCCCGGGGGCCGTGGTCGCGCCGGACGAACGGCTCTCCTGGCCGCGCACCGCGGGGCTCGGCGCCCAGCACGTGGTGGCGATGTTCGGGGCGTCCTTCGTCAGTCCGGTGCTCATGGGCCTGGACCCCAACCTGGCGATCATGATGTCGGGTGTCGCCACGATCCTCTTCCTGCTCGCCACGCGCGGCAGGATCCCCAGCTACCTGGGGTGCAGCCTCTCGTTCGTCGGCGTGGCGGCCGTCATCCGCGCCCAGGGCGGCGACAGCGCGGCCGTCACCGGCGCGATCTTTGTGGTGGGCGCGGCCCTGTTCCTGAGCGGTCTGGCGGTACGCCGGTTCGGCGCCCGGATCATCCACGCGGCGATGCCGCCCGTGGTGACCGGCGCGGTGGTGATGCTGATCGGCTTCAACCTGGCCCCGGTGACCGCGAGCACCTACTGGCCGCAGGACCAGTGGACGGCCCTGCTCACCATGCTCTTCACCGGGCTGGCCGTGGTCTGCCTGCGCGGCTTCTGGTCACGCGTGGCGATCTTCCTGGGCCTGCTCTTCGGCTACGCCCTCTCCTGGGCGCTCGACCGGATCCTCGGAAAGATCCACTCCGTCAACGGCGGCCCCCAGGCCGTCGACCACTGGCGACTCGACCTGTCGGGCGTCGGCAAGGCGGACTGGATCGGCCTGCCGACCCTGCACGGTCCGTCGTTCGGCTGGTCGGCGGCGCTGGTGGCGCTGCCGGTGGTCATCGCCCTCATCGCGGAGAACGCGGGGCACGTCAAGGCCGTGGGCGAGATGACCGGCGACCCGGTGGACGACCAGTTGGGCACCGCCATCTCGGCCGACGGCGCGGCGACGATGCTGTCCACGGCGGTCGGCGGCCCGGCCAACACCACCTACTCCGAGAACATCGGCGTCATGGCGGCGACCCGCGTCTACTCGACCGCCGCGTACTGGGCGGCGGCCTGCTTCGCGCTCCTCTTCGGCGTCTGCCCGAAGTTCGGCGCGGTCGTCGCGGCCGTCCCCGGGGGCGTGCTGGGCGGCATCACCGTCATCCTCTACGGCATGATCGGCCTGCTGGGCGCGCAGATCTGGGTGCACAACAAGGTGGACCTGCGCAATCCGCTGAATCTGGTGCCGATCGCGGCCGGCGTGATCATCGGCGTCGGCGGCGTCAGCCTCAAGATCAGCGCCAACTTCGAGCTGAACGGCATCGCCCTGGGCACGATCGTGGTCCTCACCGGCTACCACGCCCTGCGCTTCCTCGCCCCGGCCCACCTCAAGGGCCAGGAACCGCTGCTGGACGAGGGGACGAGCGGGTACGACGCCCTCGCGGCCGAAGGCGCGGGGGGCGGCCGGGGCCCGTCCGGCGAGGGGAACGGCGACGGGCCGACGCCCGGGCGCCCTCGGGCCTGACGCTCGGCCGCGTTCCGGGGCGCCATCACACTGCGTCACCCGTTCCGGTTAACTTCAAGGCCAGAACCCCTACTCTCCGTATCCGCATGTCACTCTGTGTGCATGGAGACGACGCGCGCACGGACCCCGGTACCCCCACCCGCCACGGCACCCCTTCGGGCCACGGCACACCTGCCGGCCTCGGCACCCATGACCGGCATCGAGCGGGTCGTCGCCCGGATGCGGGCGCTGGCCGCCGAGTTGCCGCCGGAGGACGGGGTGGCGGTCTTCAACGGGGTGTATCTGACGGTCACCGAGGAGGTGGCGCGGCGGGTGCCGGACGGCGGGTTCCACGACCGCCTCGCCACCACGACGCTGGACGTGCTGTTCGCGAGCCGCTACCTGGACGCGGTCGACGAGGCGGCGGCCGGCCGAAGACCGCCGGCCTGCTGGCGTCCGCTGTTCCAGCTCCGCGGCCACCCCGCCGTCCGGCCGGTGCAGTTCGCGCTGGCGGGCATCAACGCCCACATCGGCCATGACCTGCCGCTCGCCCTCGCCGACACCTGCCACGGACTCGGCGCCGAGCCGCGGGACCTGGAGGGGGACTTCCACCGCGTCGGCGAGGTGCTGGTCTCCCTGGAGGAACGGGTCCGGGAGGCCCTGATGCCGGGCCCCGACCTGCTGGACGTGGCCGATCCGCTCACCCATCTGCTCGGGTCGTGGACCCTGGAGGCCGCGCGCGGTGCCGCCTGGGCGGCGTTCCGGGCCCTGTGGGCACTCCGCGAAAGACCGGAGGTGGCGGTGGAGTTCGCCGAGCGCGTGGACGCGAGCGTGGGGCTGGTGGGGCGTTGCCTGCTGACCCCGCTGGGGTGCGGAGCCGGCCGGGACGACGGGCGGGAGGACGTCCGGGGCGGCGACCGCGGGGACGTCCGGGGGGACGGAAGCGCCCCGCTCGCCGGGCGGGCGGCGGCGGAGCGCTTCCGGGACGGGCGGAGGGGGTGAGCCGGCTGCCCGGCCCGGACCGCTCCTCCGGCCCGCCGGGTCAGTCCTCGGGCAGCTCGACGGGCGCGATCTCGTCGTAGACGTCGCCCGGGCCCGGGTTGGTCGGGTCGGTGGCCCCGCCGAACTGGCGCATCACACCCCAGACGGCGTTCAGCGCGGTCTGCACGGCACCCTCGGCCCAGCCGGCCGTCCAGGAGATGTCGTCGCCCGCGAGGAAGATGCCGCGCTTGTCCTCGGGGAGGCGGTCCTGCATGAAGTGGGTGAACAGCCGGCGCTGGTAGCGGTAGTGGCCGGGGAGGTTGGCCTTGAACGCGCCCATGAAGTAGGGCTCGTTCTCCCAGGAGACCGTCACCGGGTTGCCGATGATGTGCTTGCGGATGTCGACGCCGGGATAGATCTCGCCGAGCGACTTGAGCATGACCTCCAGGCGCTCGTTGGCGGAGAGCGGCAGCCACTTCAGACTGTCGTCGCACCAGGTGTAGGAGAGGCAGATCACGGCGGGCTTGTCCGGGCCGTCGTCCAGGAGGTACGTACCGCGCGTCATGCGGTCGGTGAGCGTCATCGACATGACGTCCCGGCCCGACGCGTCCTTGTCCAGCCAGAACGGCCGGTCCACCGGCACGAACAGCTTGGAGGACTCCATGTAGTGGGTGCGCTCGACCGCGGTCCAGTGGTCGATCGGGAGGAGCGCGTCGTCACACTCGATCTTCGACAGCAGCATCCAGGACTGGGCGGTGAAGATGGCCGCGCGGTAGGTGCGGATGTCGCCGCCGGCGTCGGTGACCGTGATCCGGTTGCCTGCCGTGCGGTGCAGGCGGGTCACGGCCGGGCGGGGCGCGCCGTCGTGCAGGGAGGACAGCGAGGTGCCGTGCGGCCAGTGGACGAGCTTCGCCGGCTCGCGCTCCCAGAGCCGCAGCGGAAGCTGCTGGCTGCCGCCGACGATGCCGCGGTGGTGGTCGTCCGCCTCGGTGTAGACGACGCGCAGGATCTCCAGGATGGAGTTGGGGAAGTCGGTGTCCCAGCCGCCGGTGCCGAAGCCGACCTGGCCGAAGATCTCCCGGTGGCGGAAGGACTTGAAGGCCTCCGACTCGCAGAGGAAGCCGTAGAAGGTCTGGTTGTCGAGCTTCTCGACGAGCTTGGCCCAGATCTCCCGGATGCGGGGCACGTCGCGCTCGCGCATGGCGCGGTTCATGTCGGAGAAGTCCGCGCCCTCCTCCAGGCAGGCGGCCCAGGCCTGGGCGACGTCACGGTAGACCTGCGGCAGGTCGTCGATGGTCTCCGCGTAGTGGCTCTCGCCCTTGAGGTCCACGACGGTGGAGGGGGTGCACGGCGCCAGCGGGTTGGGGAACGGCTTGGTCTCCAGGCCCACCAGGTCGACGTAGTGCTGGAAGGCGGTGGAGGAGGGAGGGAAGCGCATGGCGCCCATCTCGGCGGTCAGGCCCGCGTCCGCGCCCTCGGCGCAGCCGTCGAAGCCGACCGTGCGGAGCCGGCCGCCGATTTGGTCCGCCTCGTAGACGACGGGCTTGAGGCCCATCTTCATCAGCTCGTACGCCGCCACGATGCCGGAGAGCCCGCCGCCGATGACCGCGACCTCGGCACCGTGCTCGGTGGCCGGTATCTGGCCCAGACCGGCCGGGTGGGCCAGGTAGTCGTCGTAGGCGAAGGGAAAGTCCGGGCCGAACATGGTGATCGGCGGCTCGTTCTGCTGGACCTGCTCGTCGTGGACGGCGGTGGGCACCGTGGACGTCATCGGCTGAACTCTCCTGCGTGCAAGGGGGTGTGACAGTGAAGTGAGGAGGCGGGCTCAGACGAGCCGCGTGTAGAGCTCCGGCCTGCGGTCGGCCAGGTAGGTGTTCTCGGCGCGCGACCGGTGGAGCAGGGCGGGGTCGGCCTCGGCGACGAGCAGGTCCTCGTCGGCGCCGGCCCGGGCGCGTACGGTCCCGTCCGGAGCGGCGAGGCAGGACAGCCCGGCGAAGGCGAACTCGCCTTCCGTACCGCACCGGTTGACGTAGGCGATGTAGAGCTGGCTCTCCCAGGCGCGGGCCGGGACGATCGTCTGGGGCACGATCTCGTAGGGCCGCATCAGCGCGGTCGGTGCGAGCAGCAGCTCGGTGCCGGCCAGGGCGTGCGCCCGCACGGGCTCGGGGAACTCGACGTCGTAGCAGATCAGCAGTCCCAGCCGGACACCGTCGAGCTCGGCCTGCACCACCGCCTCCGCACCGGGCGTGAAGTACGTCGTCTCGTACGCGCCGAAGAGGTGGGTCTTGCGGTAGTGGGCCAGCGGGGTGCCCTGCGGGCCCATGAGCTGGAGCGCGTTGTAGACGGCGGCGCCGTCCCGCTCCGGGTAGCCGTAGCCGATGGCCACCCCGTGCCGGGCGGCGATCGCGGCCACGGCCTCGGCGCCGGGCCCGTCGGCGGGTTCGGCGCGGTCGGGGACCAGGTCGCCGAGCGCGTAGCCGGTCAGGTACAGCTCGTTGGTGAGCAGCAGCCGGGCGCCGGACTCCGCCGCGCGGCGGACCGCGGCGTCCAGCGCGCCGAGGGCGGCGTCCGTCGAGGACGGAACGCCACAGGGCCCTTGGAACAGCGCGATACGCAGCGGCTTCATGTGTCCTCTTCGGGGGTGCGCGGAAATGCGGGATGAAGGCGTTTCGATGAACTTTCGACGGGATTCCGGTCAGGATTCCGTTAAACGCCTTGACGGTACGGCCCGGCGTCTCTGGGCGACAAGCTACGGATGTTGCGTCCTGCCGAGCGATTCGTTGCGCCTTTTCGGGAGTGGGCGGCGATTCGTTGCGCGGCCTCCGAGGTCGAGGGGTGGACCGGACCTCCGCGCACCCTGGCCGCACCCCCGGACGCGTACTGGCGCACGGCCGCGCGGCAGCCGGACAGCGGCCGGGCAGCAGCCGCGCAGTGGCAAGAGCGTCGGCCGGGTGGGGCCTCCCGCCTCCACCCGGCCGGTGCCCTGGCCGCACTCCCTGGCAGCTCCCCGAACGCGTACTGCCGCACGGCCGGGCAACGGACAGGGCACCGGCCGGATGGGGCCTCCCGCCTCCGTCCTTCGCCGGTCCCGGATTCTCGGGGCCCCTCCCCCACCGCCCGCCGACGACCGCCACCGTTCACTGGTGACCCTCACCACTGGCCGGACATCGTCAGCGCCCACCGGACACCGTCAGCGGTCGCCGCGGATCGTCAGCGGCCGGACGCCGCCGCGGCGTTGCCCATCACACGTCCCAGCACCCGAGCCAGCACCGCCCGCTCCTCCGCGGACAGCCCCGCCGTCAGCGGGTCCTCCAGCCCGGCCAGGACCTGCCGCATGGCGTCGAGCATCCGCCGCCCCTGGTCGGTGACCTGGAGCACCGCCTTCCGCCCCCGGCCGGCGGGCGTCGTGCGCGCGACGGCACCGGCCTCCTCCAGCCGGAGGACCGTGGCCTGCATGCTCTGCGCCGTCACACCGGCGCGCCGTGCCAGTTCGCTGTAGGAGAGGCCGGGCTCACGGGCGAGGTGGCCGAGGGCGCCCATCATGCGCAACGAATAGCCGTCCCGGGCGGACAGCACGCGATGGGCCGCGTCCTCGACGAACCGGCCCAGCCCGATGAGCATCAACGGCAGCGGCATGCCCGCCGGAGGGCCGCCCGCGGGCGGTCGCCCGCCGGGCCGGGCCGCTTCGACGGCGAGCCGGGTCTCCTCCGCCGCCGCCGGCCCGTCCGGGGCGGTCCCGGGCTCCGCGCGGAACGCCTCGGTCCGCTCGCCCCCGGCCATCACCATCACCTCTCGCCCGCATCACGTCCGCACTACCCGCCGGCCCTCACCCCGGGGCCACTTCCGGCCACGCCGCCCAGGGATGCTAGCGTCTCACGATGTTTAAGCCAGACTGAAACCCTCGGCCGGCCCGGTTCTGCCCGCCCGACCGCGATGGGAGCGGAAAGCCATGACGAAACTCCTGCTCAGCCTGCATGTGCTGGCAGCGATCCTGCTCATAGGTCCGGCGACCGTGGCCGCCAGCCTCTTCCCCCGCTTCGCGCGGCAGGCCCTGGCCCCGGACGGCGACCGCACCGAGAAGGGCACCTCCGCCCTGCGGATCCTCCACCGCATCACCCGGGTCTACTCGGCGATCTCGGTGACCGTTCCCGCCTTCGGCATGGCGACGGCCCAGCGGATGGGCGTCCTGGGCGACACCTGGCTGGTCGTCTCGATGGCACTGACGGCGGTGGCGGCGGTGCTGCTGGCGGTCGCGGTGTTCAGCCAGGACGCGATCATCGACGCGCTCGACCTCCAGGACGCCGCGCCCGAGGCGGCCCCCAAGCTCGCCGCGGGCCTGCCCCGGCTGTCGATGATCACCGGTCTGTTCGCCCTGACCTGGGCGATCGTGACCGTCCTGATGATCGTCCGGCCCGGCTCGACGACCGGGGCCTGATCCCGGCAAGATCGATTCCTCGCGTTCGCATCCCGACCGAGAGGAATCCCCATGCGGGAATGGCAGTTGACGCGGACCTTCGCCGGGCCCACCGGCGAAGTCCGCTGGGACCGTTTCGGCGCGGACGGCCGGCCGCCGGTCGTCCTGCTGCACGGCACCCCGTTCTCGTCCTACGTCTGGCGCGCGGTGGCCCGGTCCCTCGCCCGGGATCACCGGGTGTACGTCTGGGACATGCCCGGTTACGGGCAGTCGGAGAAGGCCGCGGGACAGGACGTCTCCCTGGCCGCCCAGGCCCGGGTGTTCACGGAGCTCCTGGCCCAGTGGGGACTGGCCGAACCCCTGGTCGTGGCGCACGACTTCGGCGGCGCCGTCGCGCTGCGCGGCCACCTGCTGCACGGCGCCCACTACCGCGCCCTCGCCCTCGTCGACCCGGTGGCGCTGGCCCCCTGGGGATCGCCGTTCTTCCGGCTGGTCGGCGCGCACTCCCACGTCTTCGAGCAGTTGCCGGACACCCTGCACGCCGCGCTCGTCCGCGAGTACATCGGCACGACCGGCGGTCCCGGCCTGCACCCCGCCGTCCTGGAGCGGCTCGTCGAGCCCTGGCTCGGCGAGGCGGGCCGGCCCGCGTTCTACCGGCAGATCGCCCAGGCCGACCAGCGTCACACCGACGAGATCCAGGGCCGCTACGGCGAGATCGCCTTCCCGGTCACCGTCTGCTGGGGCACCGACGACGCGTGGATCCCGGTGGAGAAGGGCCGCGAGCTGGCCGCCGCGATACCCGGCGCCTCCTTCGAACCGATCCCCGGCGCCGGCCATCTGGTCCAGGAGGACGCCCCTGCCCAGCTCACGACGATCCTGCACGGGTTCGCGCGCGCGACGTCGGCTTCCTGACCCGGGGGCGAGAGGATCGCATGGCCGAAAAACGCTCCCGCGAGGGCAACGCGTGATGCCCGTGTGCCGGGAATGGCCCGCTGGGGCGACACGTCGGCCGCGTCGTCCCCCGCACGGGCGAACAAGCGGTCCGGCCCGGCAGGAGCACCGGAACCGCCCGCGGAGGCGGACGTCAGGACGGTGCCCCGGAGGTGAAGCGGCGCAGCAGCGGCGACAGCACCAGCACCGACTTGGTCCGTTCGACGAACGGTTCGCCGGCGATGCGTTCCAGCACCCGTTCGAAGTGCCGCATGTCGGAGGCGAAGATCTGCACGATGGCGTCGGCCTCACCGGTGACGGTGGAGGCGGACGCCACCTCGGGGTAGCGGGAGAGGCCGCGGTGGATCGCCTCGGGCGAGGTGTTGCGGCGGCAGTAGAGCTCGATGAAGCCCTCGGTCTCCCAGCCGAGGGCCCCCGGGTCCACCCGGACGGTGAACCCGGTGATGGCCCCCTCGGCACGCAGCCTGTCCACGCGCCGCTTCACCGCGGGCGCGGACAGGCCGACCTCGGCGCCGATGTCGGCGTAGGAACGCCGGGCGTCCTCGGCCAGGGCGTGCACGATACGTTCGTCGAGCTCGTTGAGTCGCACTGCGGGTGAATCACTTTTCTACGGGATCCTGCTCTTCCTCCAGCAGTAGATCACGTATCCGGCGTTCGCCCCGACTCGCGACGGCGGTACTAGCCCTTCGCGGGCGCCTCGACCGCGTCCGCCCCGGCCGGGCCGTCGCCCGTTCCGCCGTTGAGGCGGGAGTGCCGCATGCCGTACGCGAAGTAGATGAGGAACCCGACGGCCATCCAGACCCCGAAGACCTCCCAGGTGATCACGGAGAGCCGGGTCATCATGTAGAGGCAGAGCGCGAAGCCGATCACCGGGAAGATCATGCCGAGCCGCAGGCGCAGCCCGCCGAAGAGCGGGACGCAGACCCCGGACAGCGGGACGCTGAAGGTGCGCTTCATGTCCGGCCGCTTCACGGCCAGGACGATGACGGCCACGTTGACCAGGGCGAAGGCGAAGAGGGTGC
This sequence comes from Streptomyces sp. NPDC052910, assembly GCF_055585605.1. Taxonomy (NCBI): domain Bacteria; kingdom Bacillati; phylum Actinomycetota; class Actinomycetes; order Kitasatosporales; family Streptomycetaceae; genus Streptomyces; species Streptomyces sp. NPDC052910. The sequence continues at coordinate 395,073 of NZ_JBVJJR010000004.1, read as the reverse complement.
CGATGCTGGTGGCGTCGGCGAGCTCGGCCAGCGGCACGGCCGCGGCGAGGATGCCGCAGAAGGCGCAGGTGATGATCGTGTTGGCCACCGGCACGCCCTTGTTCGGGCTGACCTTGGCGAACGCCTTGGGCACCAGGCCGTCACGGGCCATGGTGAAAAGGATGCGGGTCTGGCCGTAGAGGACGGTCAGCACCACACTGGCGATGGCGATGACAGCGCCGGCGGCGAGCAGCACGGCCCAGAAGCTCTGGCCGGTGACGTCCTCCATGATGCCGGCGAGCGCGGCCTCGGAGCCCTCGAACTGCTTCCAGGGCAGGGCGCCCACGGCGATCGCGGCGACCAGGACGTAGAGGGCCGTGACGATCAGCAGCGACAGCATGATCGCCTTGGGCAGGTCCTTCTTCGGGTCCTTGGCCTCCTCACCGGCGGTGGAGGCGGCGTCGAAGCCGATGTAGGAGAAGAACAGGCTGGCGCCGGCGTTGCTGACGCCCGCCAGGCCCAGCGGCATGAACGGCGAGTAGTTGCCGGCCTTGATGCCGGTGAAGGCCACGGCGCAGAACAGCAGCAGGGCGACGATCTTCACGCCGACCATGATGGCGTTGGCGCGGGCGCTCTCCTTGGCGCCGCCGAGCAGGAACGCCATGCAGAGGAGCACGACGAGCAGGGCGGGCACGTTGAAGATGCCGCCGTCACCGGGCGGGTTGGCCAGGGACGCCGGGATGGTCACGCCGATGGTGCCGTCCAGCAGCTCGTTGAGGTACTGCCCCCAGCCGACGGCCACGGCCGCGACGGAGACGCCGTACTCCAGGATCAGGCACCAGCCGCAGATCCAGGCGACGATCTCACCGAGCGTGGCGTAGGAGTACGAGTACGAGGAGCCGGAGACCGGGATGGTGCCGGCCAGCTCCGCGTAGGAGAGCGCGGAGAAGAGCGCGGTGAGGCCCGCGAGGACGAACGACAGGACGACGGCGGGGCCGGCGTCCGGGACCGCGGTGCCGAGCACCACGAAGATGCCGGTGCCGAGGGTGGCGCCGATGCTGATCATGGTCAACTGCCACATGCCGAGCGAGCGGCGCAGCGTACCGCCCTCGCCCTGACCGGCCTCGGCGACGAGTCGCTCGACCGGCTTGCGTCGCATGAGCCGGGAACCGGTCCCGGCGGGCGGCTGCGGGGGGCGCTTGCCGTTGCCGGCGGCGGGGGGCGCTGTGTCTTGGTCCAGCACGGGGGTCGCTCCGTTCATCGCTGCCGGTGGAGCCACCGGTACCGCAAGCGGCCACCCGTCGGTTGCGTCGGCAGGGGGACGACCGAGAAAGGAGGGGGACCGCGAGCAAGCGGTACCCGCCACTCCACGTACTGCGCGGAACCCTACGAGGTGAGGGCCCAGGCTCGTAATGCACCATTCTTGCGCATGCCCGTACGATCGTTGCGTCTGCATGCCAAGAATGGACGTTCGTTGCATGTCACCTTACGAATCGGTACATGTAGGCGTCAACCACAGCGGGCTCCGGTCCGGCGGAAAACGACGAAAAGGGGCGCGGCCGAATCGGCCGCGCCCCTTTTTCGGGCTGCTGTGACGACTACTGCCAGCTCGCGTGCAGCGGCTTGCCCTCCGCGTAACCGGCGGCGCTCTGGACGCCGACGACGGCCCGCTCGTGGAACTCCGCGAGGTTGCCCGCGCCCGCGTAGGTGCAGGACGAGCGGACGCCCGCGATGATCGAGTCGATCAGGTCCTCGACACCCGGGCGGGCCGGGTCGAGGAACATCCGCGAGGTGGAGATGCCCTCTTCGAACAGACCCTTGCGGGCGCGGTCGTAGGCGGACTCCTCCGAGGTGCGGTTGCGCACGGCACGGGCCGAGGCCATGCCGAAGCTCTCCTTGTACAGCCGGCCGTCGGCGGACTGCTGGAGGTCGCCCGGGGACTCGTAGGTGCCCGCGAACCAGGAACCGATCATGACGTTGGAGGCACCGGCGGCCAGCGCCATCGCCACGTCACGCGGGTGGCGGACGCCACCGTCGGCCCAGACGTGCTTGCCGAACTTCTTCGCCTCGGCGGCGCACTCCAGCACCGCGGAGAACTGCGGCCGGCCCACGCCGGTCATCATGCGGGTGGTGCACATGGCGCCGGGGCCCACACCGACCTTGATGATGTCCGCGCCGGCCTCGATGAGGTCGCGCACGCCCTCGGCCGCGACGATGTTGCCCGCGACGATCGGGACCCGCGGGTCCAGCGCCCGGACGGCCTTGATCGCGGCGATCATCGACTCCTGGTGGCCGTGCGCGGTGTCCACCACGATGGTGTCCGCGCCGGCGTCCAGCAGCGCCTTGGCCTTGCCCGCCACATCGCCGTTGATGCCCACGGCGGCCGCGATGCGCAGCTTGCCGTCGGCGTCGGTGGCCGGGGTGTAGAGGGTCGCGCGCAGGGCGCCCTTGCGGGTGAGGATGCCCGCCAGCTTGCCGTCCTTGTCGACGGCGGGGGCCAGCTTGCGGTGGGCCGCGTCGAGCTGGTTGAACGCCTCGCGCGGGTCGATGTCGGCGTCCAGGAGCAGCAGCTCCTTGGACATGACCTCGGACAACTGGGTGAAGCGGTCCACGCCGGTCAGGTCGTGCTCGGTGACGACGCCGACGGGCCGGTGGTCCGCGTCCACGACGACGCCGGCACCGTGCGCCCGCTTGGGCAGCAGGGACAGCGCGTCGGCGACGGTCTGGGTGGGGGCGAGGACGATGGGGGTGTCCAGCACGTGGTGCCGGCTCTTGACCCAGGTGATGACGTCGGTGACGACCTCGATCGGGATGTCCTGGGGGATGACCACGAGGCCGCCGCGGCGGGCGACGGTCTCCGCCATGCGGCGGCCCGCGATGGCGGTCATGTTGGCGACCACGAGCGGGATGGTGGTGCCCGTGCCGTCCGGCGCGGACAGGTCCACGCCCTGACGGGAACCGACCGCGGACCGGCTCGGCACCATGAAGACGTCGTCGTACGTCAGGTCGTACGGCGGCTTCAGATCGTTGAGGAAACGCATACTGGCTCTCTCACCTGCAGAAATAGAACTACGAAGCGGGTGGGGAGTCAGCTCGAACCAGCGCCGGATCGGGCTGAGGTTCCTGGACCCATCATCCACGATGTCGTGGGCTGTTGGCCAATGACTGTGAGATTTCGCGGCATTCCTGTGGATTCGGCCAGTCGGCCACGGCGGCCCCTGTGGCTTCGGCCAAGCCCGCCCGCGGCCCGTCCGGAGGGCCCGCGGGCCGGTCCCCGCACGGTGGCGGTCAGGGCGCACCAGGACATCGCCCACCGCCCCTCGGGGCCGGAGGAGGGCGAGGCCGGGGACGCCGGCCGGGCGCCGGGAACGACACCGGCCGGACGACGGCTCAGACGTCCGGGTCGGCCCGCTCCAGCGCCGGGCGCGGGCCGGGAGCCGACTCCGTCAGCAGGTACTCCGCCGCGGCCGTGTCCGTCACCAGGCTGGTGACCAGGCCCGACCGCAGCACGGCGCCGATCGCCGCCGCCTTGCGCGCGCCGCCCGCGATGGCCACGACCTCGGGGATGCGCCGGAGCCGGTCCGCCTCCACCGTGATGCAGCGCTCGCCCAGGTCACGCCCGATCCGGCGGCCCTCGGCGTCGAAGAGGTGCGCCGACATCTCGGCGGCGGCGCCCAGCGACGCGTAGTGGGTGCGCTCCTCGTCCGACAGCATGTCGTAGACGGTGGAGATGCCCGGCTCCCAGGAGCCGATGGAGACCGCGGCGACGGTCACCTTGTCGAAGTAGTCGAAGGCCCGGGCGATCCCCGTCTGGCCGCGCAGCGCGGCGGCGGTGGCCGGATCGGGGAGCAGCATCGGGGCGTAGATCGGGTGGGCCTCGCCGCCGGAGACCTGGGCCGCCCGGCGGACCGCCTCGACGGAGCCGCGCTCGGCGGTGCCCGCGTCGTAGACGCCGGTGAGCTGGACGACGGTGCAGGGCGGCAACCGGTGCAGGGCCGCCGCCATGTGGATGGTGGAGCGGCCCCAGGCGAGGCCGAGGACGTCGCCCTCGTTCACCAGCTCGCCGAGCAGCCCGGCGGCCACCTCGCCCAGGTTCTCCGGGTCGGGCGCGTCCTCGGCCGCGTCCGCCGGGGACTCGACGACGACGGCGTGCCGCAGGCCGTAGCGGGCCCGCAGCGCGTCGGAGCGCTCCGCGTCCAGCTCGGCGGGCACCCGGATCTCGATGCGCACCAGATCGCGTTCGAGCGCCGTCTCCAGCACCCGGGCCACCTTGAAGCGGCTCACGCCGAACTCCTCGGCGATCTGGATCTTGGACTTGCCCTCCAGATAGAAACGGCGGGCCATGGCCGCCGCCTGCACGAGTTCGGCGGGCCCCATCGGCGTCACTGAACGGCCCGTCGACACCGCGTTCTCCTCACTGCTGCGTTCACCTTGTGGACTCGACCGTCACATCCTGTCAGAAAACGGCGGTCCCGATCTTCGCCCGGTACCGGCCGCAGCCCCGGAAGGCCCCCGGACCCGGTGGCTCAGTGGCCGCAGGCCCAAGGCGCGGCCGAGGTGGCCGTCTCCGCGAGCTCACGCAGTGAGCGTACGGCGGCCGCCGGGTCATCGGTACCGTAAACAGCCGAACCCGCGACGAACACGTCGGCGCCCGCCTCGGCGCACCGCTCGATGGTCTCGGCCGAGACGCCGCCGTCCACCTGGAGCCAGAGCTCCAGGCCGTGCCGGGAGATCAGTTCCCGGGTGCGGCGGATCTTGGGCAGCATGATGTCCAGGAACTTCTGCCCGCCGAAGCCCGGCTCCACGGTCATGATCAGCAGCATGTCGAGTTCGGGGAGCAGGTCCTCGTACGGCTCGATGGGCGTCGCGGGCTTGAGCGCCATCGACGCCCGCGCCCCCTTGGCCCGGATCTCCCGCGCCAGCCGGACGGGGGCGGCGGCGGCCTCCACATGAAAGGTGACCGACCCGGCGCCCGCCTCCACGTACTGCGGGGCCCAGCGGTCCGGGTCCTCGATCATCAGGTGGCAGTCCAGCGGCGTGCCGGTGGCCCGGCTCAGCGACTCGACGACCGGCACCCCGAGGGTGAGGTTGGGGACGAAGTGGTTGTCCATCACGTCGACGTGGAGCCAGTCGGCGCCCTTGACGGCCTGCGCCTCGTCGGCCAGGCGGGCGAAGTCCGCGCTGAGGATGCTGGGGTTGATCTGGACGGTCATGCCCCAAGACTGCCATGCGGAGGGCGCCGCCCGGACGGCGAGGGTCGCCCTCTCGGACGGGCGGCGGCCGGTTCCCACGGCACGCACCCGCCGGCCGGCGCCGCTCCCGCCGACGGCACCCCCTGCGGACCGCCGGCCGAGCAGGCGGGCACCCGCCCCGGGTCCGGTGCCCGGCGGGCCGGGCCCCGCCACAGACCGGTCCTCCACCCGGCCCCGCGCCGGATACCGCCGCCGGCAGCCGGCCGGAACCGCCCGGGAAACATCGCCAGGACCGGCGGGGCCGGGCCCCACCGACGGCATGCGGGCGCCATCGCGGCCCGGGGAGCGTCGTGCGGACGGGCGGAGCCGGGTCCGGCCGTCGGCCTGCGGCGCAGCCGCCGGGGAGCGTCACGCAGGACGGCCGCGCCGGGCCGCTCGCCGGAACGCGGACGCGACCGCCCGGGAACATCGCGCTGACCGGCCGCATCCCGCCTCCGGTACGCGGACGCGGCCCGGAGAGCGCCGCCCAGAACGGCCGGGCCGGGCCCTCGCCGGCACATGAGGCACCTCCCGGGGACACCACGCGGACCGACCACCCCCCGTCACCGGCACGCGGACGCGGCCCCGGAAAGCGCCGCCCAGAACGGCCGCGCCGGGCCCGCTCGCCGGCATATAAGGCACCCCCGGGGACACCACGCGGACCGGCCGCTCCCCGTCACCGGCACGCGGACGCGGCCCCGGAAAGCACCGCCCAGAACAGCCGCGCCGCGCCGGGCGCCCGGTCGTGCGGAGAGGCTTCGGGCCCGCGCGGTCTCCCGGACCCCGTCCCTCAGCCTGTGCGCCGCAGCAGCGCCAGGTACATCGCGTCCGTGCCGTGCAGGTGCGGCCACAATTGGACGTCCGGCCCCTCGCCGAGCGCCGGGACGCCGGGCAGCAGGGGGCGGGCGTCGATCCACTCGGCCTCGACGCCGTCGCGCTTCAGGACGTCCTGGACCACGGCACGGGTCTCCGCCGGGTGCGGGGAGCAGGTCGCGTAGCCGACGACGCCGCCGGTGCGCACGGACCGCAGGGCCTCGTGGAGCAGGTCGCGCTGGAGCGGCCCGAAGCCGGCCACGTCCTCCGCGCGGCGGCGCCAGCGGGCCTCGGGGCGGCGGCGCAGGGCGCCCAGGCCGGTGCAGGGGACGTCGACGAGGACGCGGTCGAAGGTGCCCTCGCGCCACGGCGGGCGGGTGCCGTCGGCGGTGACGACCTGGTACGGGCCCGGGTTGCCGGCCAGCGCGCGGCCGACCAGCCGGGCGCGGTGCGGCTGGCGCTCGGCGGCCAGCAGGGCGGCACCACGCTCCGCCGCGAGGGCGGCGAGCAGCGCGGCCTTGCCGCCGGGGCCCGCGCAGCCGTCCAGCCAGCGGCGGTCGGGCCCGTCCAGCGGGGCCGCGGCGAGGGCGAGGGCGACGAGCTGGCTGCCCTCGTCCTGGACGCCGGCCCGGCCCTCGCGCACGGCGTCGATCGCGCCGGGCTCACCGCCCTCGACCAGCCGGACGGCGTGCGGCGACCAACGGCCGGGGAGGGCGCGGTCCTCGCCGAGCGCCGTCAGCAGCTCGGCGGCGGAGGACCGGCCGGGCCGGGCGACGAGGGTGACGTCGGGCCGCTCGTTGTCGGCGTCGAGCAGGTCCTCGATGCCGGCGCGGCTGCCGCCGAGCGCGTCCCACAGGGCGGAGACGATCCAGCGCGGGTGCGCGTGGACGACGGCGAGGTGTTCCTCGGGGTCGTCCTCGTAGGGCGGGGCGACCCGCTCCAGCCAGCCGTCGAGGTCGTGGGCGGTGACCTTGCGGAGGACGGCGTTGACGAACTTCGCCCGGCCGTCGCCGCAGACCACGCGGGCGAGTTCGACGGTGGCCGAGACGGCCGCGTGCGGCGGGATGCGGGTGCCGAGGAGCTGGTGGACGCCGAGGCTCAGCACGTCGAGCACCGGCGGGTCCACCTCGCGCAGCGGGCGGTCGACGCAGGCGGCGATGATCGCGTCGTACGTCCCCTGGCGGCGCAGGGTGCCGTAGACGAGCTCGGTGGCGAGGGCGGCGTCCCGGGCGTCGAAGTCCTCGTGCTTCTCCCGGGCCTTGCGGAGCAGCGGCGGGAGCACCAGGTTCGCGTAGGCGTCGCGCTCGTCGACGGCCCGCAGCGCCTCGAAGGCGAGGATCCGGACCGGGTCCTTCTTGGGCCGGCGGTGCGGCTTCGCAGGACGGCCGTTCTTCCGACGAGGCGGCTGCTGATCGTTCACGAAAGGTGCTCCGGAGCTGGGGGTGACGAAGGGCTCCAGCCTACGCGGCCGGGCCGTCCCCGAGCTTCTCGCCTGCGGTGATGCGGACGCCGCGGGCCCAGTCGGCGGCCTGCATGGGCTTCTTGCCCTGCGGCCGCACCCACTGGAGCTCGACGGCGTGCGAGCCGGTGCCGACGTGGACGCTCTTCTTCCCGGCGGCGATCTCCCCGGGCGCGAGGTCCGTGCGCTCCGGCGCGAGCGCCAGGGACATGACCTTCAGCCGCTCGCCGCGGAACACCGTCCAGGCGCCGGGGGCGGGGGCGCAGCCGCGGACGACGCGGTCGCAGCGCAGGGCGGGGGCGGTCCAGTCGATCCGGGCGTCCTCGACGCTGATCTTGGGGGCGAGGGAGACGCCTTCGGCGGGCTGCGGGACGGCCTCCAGGGTGCCGTCCTCGATGCCGTCCATGGTCGCGGCGAGCAGCCCGCCGCCGGCCAGCGCCAGCCGGGTCAGCAGATCACCACTGGTGTCGGTGGGGCGGACCTGCTCGGTGAGGACGCCGTAGACCGGGCCCGAGTCGAGGCCCTCCTCGATGAGGAAGGTGGAGGCGCCGGTGACCTCGTCACCGGCCATGACCGCGTGCTGCACGGGGGCGGCGCCGCGCCAGGCGGGGAGCAGGGAGAAGTGCAGGTTCACCCACCCGTGCCGGGGGATCTCCAGGGCGGCCTTGGGCAGCAGCGCGCCGTAGGCGACGACCGGGCAGCAGTCGGGCGCGATCTCGCGGAGCCGGGTGAGGAAGTCCTCGTCGCGCGGCCGGTTCGGCTTGAGGACCTCGATGCCCGCCTCCTCGGCGCGCTCGGCGACCGGGCTGGCGACCATCCGCCGGCCGCGGCCGGCCGGGGCGTCGGGCCGGGTGACCACGGCGACGACCTCGTGGCGGTCCGAGGCGAGCAGGGCGTCGAGGGCGGGAATCGCGACCTCGGGGGTACCGGCGAAGACGAGCCTCATGGGTGGCGAACTACCTCTCACGCGCCGAGCGGAACGGCGCACAGTCTAGGGCGTGCGCGGTCGGGCCGCCCTGTCGGCCTCACGGCTTGAGCAAGGGGCGTGCGGCCGACCGCACGCCCCATTCCGGCGGATGTGCGCCCCCATAGCGTGACCCGTCCGGCCTTGGCGCGTTGGGTCAAGAGAGATTGACCGACCGGCCCGGCCGCCACCGCGGCCGGCCGCGCACCGCTCGTCAACTCTCGTCCGTATCCACCCCGTTCACCGCCGGTCCGAGAGGCTTGTTGATGCCCGACCACGCAACTCATGACGCCCAGGCACGAGCCAGCCTGCATCTCCTGGTCCGGGACATCGAGCGGGTCCGCCGACAGGTGGACGCGCTGCGTACCCTGACCGCTCAACTGGGCAATGTCTACCGTCCACGCCGCACGGGCCCCTCGGCGGGCTTCGTCGTCTACGGCCGGGCGCCCGCCCCGACCGTCCGGCTGGCGCAGGAGCTGCGCGACAGCGTCGAGACACTGGTGACGGCGGCGGTGGACTTCGACCGCTCACTCGGCTTCTCGTGGGACGCGGTGGGGTCGGCGCTGGGCGTCACCAAGCAGGCGGTCCACCGCCGCTACGGCGCCCGCCGCGCCAACGGCCAGACCGCCACCGAGCCGGCCCCGGCCCCCGAGCAGGCGGCCACCGTCGGCGCCCCGCCGGTCCCGGTCGTCCCGGCGGCCCGCTCGGTCCCCGGCCAGCCCGCGGGCTCCCACCGCGAGGAGCCCCGCCCGCCGGCCTTCCCGGGGCCGCGGAACGGGTGAGGGGCCGCCGGCGCGGGGAACGGTGCGGAAGGGCGGCCCCGGGCCACCGGCAGCGGCCCGGCACTGCCGAACGCGTACGGGCCGGACCGCCGCCCGCGCCCCGCCCCGACCCGCTCAGCCGATGTCCGGCGGATCCATCCGCAGCCGCACCGGCTCGCCGTCGCGGCGGGCGAGCCGGACCGCCTGGGCGGTTCGCAGTGCGGCGGCCAGCGCGGCGCCCTGACCGGGGCGGACGCGGACCAGGGCCCGTTCCCAGTGCTCTCCCGGCGGCGGGTCCCCGGGGCGGCGCGGCCGTCCCTCGGCCGTCGGCGCGACCGGGACGGGCCCGAGTACGTCGGCGCCCTCCGGCAGCTCCGCCGCCGCCAGGAACTCCGCGACGGCCTCCGGCGGACCGCTGACCGCGGCCATCCGGGAGACCGGCGGAAAGCCCAGCTCCGCCCGTTCGGCGAGCTCCCGAACGGCGTGGCCCGCCGGATCCCAGCGGACCAGCGCCTGCACCGGCCGCAGCGTCGGCTCGGCCACGACGACGACCGTGCCCCCCGCCGCCTGCCCCCGCACCAGCGCGGACGCGGCCAGCCAGCGGCGCAGGGCCTCCTCCCCCGCCCGCAGGTCGGGCAGGCCGAGCAGCGCCCAGCCGTCGAGCAGCAGGGCCGCGGCGTAACCGCCCTCGGCGACCGGCTCGGCACCGGGCGTGGCCACGACCAGGGCGGGAGCGCCGGGAACGGTGTCCAGTACGTGGTCGCGGCCCGAGGTGCGGACCGGGACGGCGGGGAAGGCCCGGCCGAGCTCCTCGGCCGTCCGGCGCGCTCCCACGATCTGGGCGCGCAGCCGGGATCCGGCGCACTCGGGGCAGTGCCAGTTCACCGCCTCCACCCCGCACCAGCCACAGTGCAGCGCGCCGTCGGCTCCCCGTGCCTCCAGGGGGCCGGCGCAGCGCCCGCACCGCGCGGGCTCGCGGCAGCGCTCGCAGGCGAGCCGGGGGACGTAGCCCCGGCGCGGTACCTGGACCAGCACCGGGCCGTTCCTCAGCCCCTCCCGGGCCACCTGCCAGGCCAACGAGGGCAGCCGGGCGGCGCGGGCGGCCTCGTCCCGGGCGAGGTCGCCGTCGCCGACCGTGCGGACCAGCGGCGCGGCGGCCCGGACCTGCGCCCGGTCGGCGGCCAGCGGCAGCGCCCAGCCGGTGCGGACCAGTTGCGCCGCCTCGACACTGCACCCGAAGGCACCGAGCAGGAACGCCGCCTTCTCCTGGGCCGCGCGCAACAGCAGCACCTCGCGGGCGTGCGGCTGCGGCGCGTGCTGCTCGGAGTGGCTGGAGTCGGCGTCGTCCCAGATCGCGACGAACCCCAGGTCGTGGACGGGCGCGAACATGGCGGCGCGGGTGCCGACGACGGCCCGTACCGCGCCGCGGTTGACCGCGAGCCAGCGCCGGTAGCGCTCCTCGGGGCCGGTGTCGGCGGTCAGCAGGACGTGCCGGCCGGGCCCGAGCAGTGCGGTGAGCGCGGCGTCGACCCGGGCCGCGGCACGCCCGTCGGGCACGACGACCAGCGCTCCGCGCCGCGAGGCGAGCGCGGCGGCGGCGGCCCGGGCCAGCTCGTCGGCCCAGTGCGGTCCGGGGAGCGCCGTCCACACCGCGCGCGGGCTCTCGCCCCGGGCCACGGCCTCCAGATAGCCGGCACCGGTCGGGTAACGGGCCCAGCCGCCGGGGTCCGGTGCGGCCGGCGGGGGCAGCAGCGGCCCGGACGGCTCCCCCTCGATCCGGGCGTGCCGGGGCGGCACGGCCAACTGGAGGACGTCGGCGAGCGAGCCCGCGTACCGGTCGGCGACGGACCGGCAGAGCGCGAACAGCCGTGGGCCGAGGACGGGTTCGGGCGAGAGCACCTGGGCGATGGCGGCGAGCGGCCCCCGGTAGTCGGACTCCGGCACCCGGTCCACGATGAACCCGTCCAGCAGGCCGCCGCCCTCGCGGCGCCCGTCCCGCACGTTGCGCGTGCCCGCGCCGAAGCGCACCCGCACCCGGGCGCCCGGGCGGGCGTCCGCGTCCAGCTCGGCGGGCACGGCGTAGTCCCACAACTTGTCCAGGTGCACCGGCCCCTTGTCGACCAGCACCTTCGCGACCGGCAGCTCCTTCGCCAGCGCGGCCCCCCGCCAGGTGCGCGGCTTGGCCCGCGGCTTCTTCGCCTTGCGCACGCTTTCGCGGATCAGCGCGAGCTGCTCCCCCTGCGGGGGGTCTGTTTCGGGGTGCCCGTTCTCGCTGCTCACAGCTTCAGTCTTAGCAGAGGGGTCGGACAGCGGGGGTGGGTGTGCCCCGGCCCCGCCCTTTCTCCGTTTCCTGGTGGCCGGCCCCCAGACCCCCTGAAACCGCGCTCCCCGCGGTTGTCCTCAAACGCCGGACGGGCTGTCTGGGGCGCAGCCCCGGGAAACGGCGAAGGGGCGGGACCGGGGCACCGAACACGTACGGCCCCGGAGCGGTTTCCCGCCCCGGGGCCGTACGTCAAAAGGTCAGAGCCCCGCAGCCTTCCGCAGCGCCTCCACCCGGTCCGTCCGCTCCCACGTGAAGTCCTCGTGCTCACGGCCGAAGTGGCCATAGGCCGCGGTCTGCGCGTAGATCGGCCGCAGCAGATCCAGGTCGCGGATGATCGCGGCCGGCCGCAGGTCGAACACCTCGGCGATGGCGTGCTCGATCTTGTCCGTGTCGACCGTGGCCGTGCCGAAGGTCTCGACGAACAGACCGACCGGCTCCGCCTTGCCGATCGCGTAGGCGACCTGCACCTCGCAGCGGGCGGCCAGCCCGGCGGCGACCACGTTCTTCGCGACCCAGCGCATCGCGTACGCGGCCGAGCGGTCGACCTTGGACGGGTCCTTGCCGGAGAAGGCGCCGCCACCGTGGCGGGCCATGCCGCCGTAGGTGTCGATGATGATCTTGCGGCCGGTGAGGCCGGCGTCGCCCATCGGGCCGCCGATCTCGAAGCGGCCGGTGGGGTTCACGAGCAGCCGGTAGCCCTCGGTGTCCAGCTTGATGCCGTCCTCGACGAGCTCCTTGAGGACGTGCTCCACGACGTACTCGCGGATGTCGGGGGCGAGCAGCGAGTCCAGGTCGATGTCGGACGCGTGCTGCGAGGAGACGACGACGGTGTCCAGCCGGACCGCCTTGTTGCCGTCGTACTCGATGGTGACCTGGGTCTTGCCGTCGGGGCGCAGGTAGGGGATGGTCCCGTTCTTGCGGACCTCCGTCAGGCGGCGCGACAGCCGGTGCGCCAGGTTGATCGGGAGGGGCATGAGCTCGGGCGTCTCGTCGCAGGCGTAGCCGAACATCAGGCCCTGGTCGCCCGCGCCCTGCTTGTCGAGCTCGTCCTCATCGCCCTCGACCCGCGCCTCGTACGCGGCGTCGACACCCTGCGCGATGTCCGGGGACTGCGATCCGATCGAGACCGAGACGCCGCAGGACGCGCCGTCGAAGCCCTTCTTGGACGAGTCGTAGCCGATCTCCAGGATCTTGTTGCGGACCAGCGTGGCGATCGGCGCGTACGCCTTCGTGGTCACCTCTCCGGCGACGTGCACCAGACCGGTGGTGATCAGGGTCTCGACGGCGACCCGGGAGGTCGGGTCCTCCTTGAGGAGGGCGTCGAGAATGGTGTCGCTGATCTGGTCAGCGATCTTGTCGGGGTGACCCTCGGTCACTGATTCCGAGGTGAACAGGCGGCGGGACACATCGCTCCCTGGGGTTGCAGCGGCTGCTGGCTGATCATTGACGGCTCCGGACGAGAGCTGCGCTCGGCACGGGCCGGTGTCAGTTTATCCGGCCTTCGCTCCCGGGGGACCTCCTGTCCGGCATCACTACCTGCTCACCCAGTGACGCTCGTCACTTTGTTCGCCGTATGCACATCCGGACGGACCGCACCAGACCGCCTCCGCCGCCGCCCGCTCTCACGCCAGGCGGCCGGCGACCAGATCCCAGACCACGTCGGCCAGGTCCTCCTTGGGACCGTGCGGAACCGGGGTCTCGCCACCATCCGCGGCCAGCACCACGGCCTCGTTCTCCGGGGAGCCGAAGGTCCGCCCCTCCCCCACCTCGTTGACCACCAGCAGGTCGCACCCCTTGCGCGCGAGCTTGGCCCGCCCGTTGGCCAGGACGTCGTCCGTCTCGGCCGCGAAGCCCACGACGACCTGCCCGGGACGGGCCCGGTCCGCCGACAGCTCGGCGAGGACGTCCGGGTTGCGGACCAGCTCGACGGGGGCCGGCTCCTCGCCGTCCCGCTTCTTGATCTTGCCGGGGGCGTAGTGGGCGGGCCGGAAGTCGGCGACCGCGGCGGCCATCACCACGGCGTCCGCGTCGGCCGCGGCCTTGAGCACCGCCTCCCGCAACTGCACCGCGGTACCCACGCGCACCACGTCCGCACCGGCCGGGTCGGGCAGCTCGCTGTTGGCCGCCACCAGCGTCACCCGGGCACCGCGCGCCACGGCGGTCCGGGCCAGGGCGTAGCCCTGCCGGCCGGAGGAGCGGTTGCCGAGGTAGCGCACCGGGTCCAGCGGTTCGCGGGTGCCGCCGGCGCTGATCACCACGTGCCGGCCGGCCAGGTCCCGTTCGCCCGCGCCCCGGGCCAGTACCCGGCGGCAGATCTCGAAGATCTCGGCCGGGTCGGGGAACCGGCCCTTGCCGGTGTCCACGCCGGTCAGCCGGCCGACGGCGGGCTCGATGACGACGGCGCCCCGGCGGCGGAGGGTGGCCACGTTCTCCTGGGTGGCCGGGTTCTCCCACATCTCGGTGTGCATGGCGGGCGCGAAGACCACCGGGCAGCGGGCCGTGAGGAGGGTGTTGGTCAGCAGGTCGTCGGCCAGCCCGTGGGCGGCCTTGGCCAGCATGTCGGCGGTGCAGGGGGCGACCACGACGAGGTCGGCCTGCTGCCCGATCCGCACGTGCGGCACCTCGTGCACGCTCTCCCACACCTCGGTGCCGGCCGAGTGCCCGGACAGCGCCGACCAGGTGGCCTCGCCGACGAAGTGCAGCGCGGAGGCCGTCGGGACGACGCGTACGTCGTGGCCCGACTCGGTGAACCGGCGCAGCAGCTCACACGCCTTGTAGGCGGCGATCCCGCCGCTGACCCCCAGCACGACCTTGGGCTTGTCCATCGCTCGCCTCTCCCCGGCTCTCGTTGCAGGTTTCCATGACACACCAAGGGCCCGGCAGTGGTGCTGCCGGGCCCTTGGTGAACGTATCTCGTCGCGTTACCGCGCGGGAGTCGCTTACTGCGCCGGGGCCTCGATGGCCTCGGAGGTGAGCAGACCCGCGTTGATCTCGCGGAGCGCGATGGAGAGCGGCTTCTCGTGAACGTGGGTGTCCACCAGCGGACCGACGTACTCCAGCAGGCCCTCGCCGAGCTGCGAGTAGTACGCGTTGATCTGGCGGGCGCGCTTGGCGGCGTAGATCACCAGGCTGTACTTCGAGTCGGTCGCTTCGAGCAGCTCATCAATCGGCGGGTTGATGATGCCCTCGGGCGCGGTGATGGAAGAGGACACTCTCTGCCTTCCGAAGGGGGGTGAAGAAAGTCGTGATGCGCGAATGGGGCGTACCGGGTGTACGGGAGGTACGGGGTGTACCCCTGCTCATCGGAGCAAGGCTAGCAGCTCCCGCGCGACGTCCTCGACGGAGGTGTTGACCAGGGTGGTGTCGAACTCCGACTCCGCCGCGAGCTCCGTACGGGCCGCGGCCAGCCGGCGCTCGATGACCTCGGGCGACTCGGTCCCCCGGCCGGTGAGCCGGCGGACCAGCTCGTCCCAGCTCGGCGGCGCGAGGAAGACCAGTTGGGCGTCCTCCATCGACGCGCGGACCTGCCGGGCGCCCTGCAGGTCGATCTCCAGCAGCACCGGCTCACCCGCCTCCAGCCGGTCAAGGACCGCCTGGCGCGGCGTGCCGTACCGGTTGCCGGCGAACTCGGCCCACTCCAGCAGCTCCCCGTTGGCGACGAGCTTGTCGAACTCCGTGTCGTCCACGAAGAAGTACTGGACACCCTCCCGCTCGCCGGGGCGCGGCTTGCGGGTGGTGCAGGAGACCGAGAGCCACACCTCGGGGTGGGCCTTGCGCATGTGGGCGACGACCGTGCTCTTGCCGACCCCGGAGGGGCCGGAGAGCACGGTCAGCCGCGGACGTCTGGCCGGGGAAACGGGGGTCGTCCCCCGGGAGACTGCAGTACTCATGCAGCGATTATCCCGGTTCCCGGGAGTGCCCGGTAACGTCAGGCCGCGGTGCTGCCGAACTCCCGCTCAAGAGCCGCGATCTGGTTCGTACCGAGCCCGCGGACACGGCGGCTCTCGGAGATCCCGAGCCGCTCCATGATCTGCTTGGCGCGGACCTTGCCCACGCCGGGGAGACTCTCCAGGAGGGCACTGACCTTCATCTTGCCGATGACGTCGTTCTCCTGGCCTTGCTTGATGACCTCGTGCAGCGAGGCGCCGGAGTGCTTGAGCCGATTCTTGACCTCGGCGCGCTCCCGGCGAGCCGCGGCGGCCTTTTCGAGCGCGGCTGCGCGCTGTTCAGGGGTAAGGGGCGGAAGAGCCACGCCTACGTCACCTCGGATGTCGAACTGTCGGATAAGGACCGGTGAGAACCTAGTCGGCCCACACCTGGGGAGCAACGAGCAACGCGCTTGCACGTTCGCTCTTGTCGGAGACTAGCGGCCGATCCCGCTCCAGTCAGCGAGAACAGCGGAAAAGTCCTGGTCAGCCTCGCTCGACCAGGACTTTTTCGGACATAGCGGCCGCTGTTTTCCCGACAGCGCGCCGGTCGCCGGTCCGGATCAGCCGGCGGCGACGGCCTCCCGCACCTCGTCCGCGAACCGCGCCGCGCTCTCCCGCAGGGCACCGACGTCGGGTCCGTGCCGGAGGACACCCCGGCTCACATTGGGGACGACGTCCCGGACCGCCGCGCCGAAGACCTTCGGCAGATCCGCGGCGGTGGCGCCCTGGGCGCCGATGCCGGGGGCGAGCAGCGGTCCGTTGATGGCCGGAGCCCGTCCGGCGTTCGAGCCGGCGAGCGTGGCCCCGACGACCGCGCCGAAGGAGCCCATGGGGGCGGCATCGGCGTTCTCCGCCCGCAGGTGGTCCAGCATCGTCGCGGCGACGCTGCGCCCGTCCGCCCGGAGCGCGTGCTGGACCTCGGCGCCCTCCGGGTTGGAGGTGAGGGCGAGGACGAAGACGCCGGTGCCGGTCGCCCGGGCCAGGTCCAGGGCGGGGCGCAGCGCGCCGTAGCCGAGGTACGGGCTGACGGTGACCGCGTCGGAGAACAGCGGTGCGGCCGGGTCGAGGTAGGTCTCGGCGTAGGCGGCCATGGTGGAGCCGATGTCGCCGCGCTTGGCGTCCATCAGCACCAGGGCGCCTGCCGCGCGGGCGTCGGCGACGGCCCGTTCCAGGACGGCGATGCCGCGCGAGCCGAAGCGCTCGAAGAAGGCGGACTGGGGCTTGAGGACGGCCACCCGGTCGGCGAGCGCCTCCACGGTGGTGCGGGCGAACCGCTCCAGGCCCGTGATGTCGTCGCCGAGACCCCAGGCGGAGAGCAGGGCGGCGTGCGGGTCGATGCCGACGCAGAGCGGGCCGCGCTCGTCCATGGCACGGCGCAGGCGGGCACCGAAGGGCTCCAGGGGGGGCACGGGAGTCACGCGGACACCTTCCGGTGTTCGGCGCCGACCGCGTCGGCGAGGGTGGCGTAGGGGCTGGCGGCCAGCTTCTCGGCGAGGCCGCGGTGGAGGGCGCGGCACCAGAAGGGGCCCTCGTAGATGAAGGCGCTGTAGCCCTGGACCAGGGTGGCGCCGGCCAGGATGCGCTCCCAGACGTCGTCGGCGGTCTCGACGCCGCCCACGCCCACGAGGGTGATGCGGTCGCCGACGCGGGCGTACAGCCGGCGCAGGACCTCCAGCGAGCGCTCCTTGAGGGGGGCGCCCGACAGGCCGCCCGCGCCGATGGCCTCGACCGTGCGCTGCGGGGTGCGCAGCCCGAGACCCTCGCGGGCGATGGTGGTGTTGGTGGCGATGATGCCGTCGAGGCCGAGTTCGACGGCGAGGTCGGCGACGGCGTCGACGTCCTCGTCGGCGAGGTCAGGGGCGATCTTCACCAGCAGCGGGACGCGCCGGTCGGTGACCGTGCGGTCGGCGGCCTCGCGGACGGCGGTGAGCAGCGGGCGCAGCGCCTCGGTGGCCTGGAGGTTCCGGAGTCCCGGGGTGTTGGGCGAGGAGACGTTGACGACCAGGTAGTCGGCGTGGGCGGCCAGCCGCTCGGTGGAGGTGACGTAGTCGGCGACGGCCTCCGCCTCGGGGACGATCTTCGTCTTGCCGATGTTGACGCCGACAGTGGTGCGGAAAACCGGGTTCCGCTCGGCCAGCCGGCGGGCGACGGCCGCGGACCCGTCGTTGTTGAAGCCCATGCGGTTGATCAGCGCGCGGTCGGCAACCAGGCGGAACAGCCGCTTCTTGGGGTTGCCGGGCTGCGGCTGGGCGGTGACGGTGCCGATCTCGACATGGTCGAAGCCGAGCATGGCCATGCCGTCGATGGCGGCGGCGTTCTTGTCGAAGCCGGCGGCGAGGCCGAAGGGGCCGTGCATCCGCAGGCCCAGGGCCTCGGTGCGCAGCTCCTGGTGGCGGGGGGCGAGGACGGCGGCGACGAAGGTGCGCAGGACGGGGATCCGGGCGATGGCGCGGATCCAGCCGAAGGCCAGGTGGTGGGCCTGCTCGGGGTCCATCCGGCGGAAGGCCAGCCGGAAGAAGAATCGGTACATTTCGGGCCTTCTGGGCAGCGGGGAAAGGGAGGAAGGGCTCACGAAGAGGGGGACACCTCCCGGTGTCCCCCTCCGCGTCCTACGCCTCGCGGGCGGCGGTCAGCCGGCTCGCGTGTTCCTGGAGCGAGCGCACGCCCACGGTGCCGCGGGACAGCGCCTCGATGCCCTGGACGGCGGCGGCCAGCGCCTGGACCGTGGTCAGGCAGGGCACCCCGCGGGAGACGGCGGCGGTACGGATCTCGTAGCCGTCGAGCCGCCCCCCGGTGCCGTAGGGGGTGTTGACGATCAGGTCGACCTTGCCGTCGTGGATGAGCTGGACGATCGTCTTCTCGCCGTTCGGGCCCTCGCCCTCGCTCAGCTTGCGGACGACGGTCGCCCGGATGCCGTTCCGCCGCAGCACCTCGGCGGTGCCCGAGGTGGCCAGCAGCTCGAAGCCGTGGGCGACCAGCTCCCGGGCCGGGAAGATCATCGAGCGCTTGTCCCGGTTGGCGACCGACACGAACGCCCGGCCCCCGGTCGGCAGCGCGCCGTAGGCCCCCGCCTGCGACTTGGCGTACGCCGTGCCGAAGACGTCGTCGATGCCCATGACCTCGCCCGTGGACCGCATCTCCGGGCCGAGGACGGTGTCCACGCCCCGGCCGGAGGTGTCGCGGAACCGCGTCCACGGCATCACGGCCTCCTTGACGGAGATCGGCGCGTCCAGCGGCAGCGTGCCGCCGTCGCCGTGCGCCGGGAGCATCCCCTCGGCGCGCAGCTCGGCGACGGTGGCGCCCAGCGAGATCCGCGCGGCGGCCTTGGCCAGCGGCACCGCGGTCGCCTTCGAGGTGAAGGGGACGGTCCGGGAGGCGCGCGGGTTGGCCTCCAGGACGTAGAGGATGTCCCCGGCCATCGCGAACTGGATGTTGATCAGACCGCGGACGCCCACGCCCTTGGCGATCGCCTCCGTCGAGGTCCGCAGCCGCTTGATGTCGAAGCCGCCCAGGGTGATCGGGGGCAGCGCGCAGGCCGAGTCGCCGGAGTGGATGCCGGCCTCCTCGATGTGCTCCATGACGCCGCCGAGGTAGAGCTCGTGGCCGTCGTAGAGCGCGTCCACGTCGATCTCTATGGCGTCGTCCAGGAAGCGGTCGATGAGGACCGGGTGCTCGGAGATCAGGCCCGCGTGCCGCTCCAGGTAGCCGGCCAGCGAGGGCTCGTCGTAGACGATCTCCATGCCGCGCCCGCCGAGCACGTAGGACGGCCGGACCATCACCGGGTAGCCGATCTCGGCGGCGATGGCCTTGGCCTCCTCGAAGGAGAAGGCCGTGCCGTACTTGGGCGCCGGCAGCCCGGCCTCGGTGAGGACGCGGCCGAAGGCGCCGCGCTCCTCGGCCAGGTCGATGGCCTCGGGCGAGGTGCCGACGATCGGCACGCCGTTGTCCTTGAGCGCCTGCGCCAGGCCCAGCGGGGTCTGCCCGCCCAACTGCACGATCACACCCGCGACCGGGCCCGCCTGCTGCTCGGCGTGCACGATCTCCAGCACGTCCTCCAGGGTGAGCGGCTCGAAGTAGAGCCGGTCGGAGGTGTCGTAGTCGGTGGAGACCGTCTCGGGGTTGCAGTTGACCATCACGGTCTCGTAGCCGGCGTCGCTGAGCGCGAACGAGGCGTGGACGCAGGAGTAGTCGAACTCGATGCCCTGGCCGATGCGGTTCGGGCCGGAGCCCAGGATGATCACCGCGGGCTTCTCGCGCGGCGCGACCTCGCTCTCCTCGTCGTACGAGGAGTAGAAGTACGGGGTCCGGGCCGCGAACTCGGCGGCGCAGGTGTCCACCGTCTTGTACACCGGGCGCACGCCCAGCGAGTGCCGGACCTCGCGGACCACCTTCTCGTCGGTCCCGCGGATCGCCGCGATCTGGACGTCGGAGAAGCCGTGCCGCTTGGCCTCGAAGAGCAGCTCCGGCTCCAGCGTCTCGGCCTCGGCCAGCTCCTGGGCGACCTCGTGCAGCAGGAAGAGCTGGTCCACGAACCAGGGGTCGATCCGGGTGGCCGCGAAGACCTCGGCCTGCGTGGCGCCGGCCCGGATGGCGGCCATGACGGTGTTGATCCGCCCGTCCGTCGGGACGGCCGCCTTCGCCAGCAGCTCGGTCTTGTCGCCGGGCTCCGAGACGAAGTCGAACTGCGAGCCCTTCTTCTCCAGCGAGCGCAGCGCCTTCTGCAGCGCCTCGGTGAAGTTCCGGCCGATGGCCATGGCCTCGCCCACCGACTTCATGGTGGTGGTGAGGGTGGCGTCGGCGGCCGGGAACTTCTCGAAGGCGAAGCGCGGGGCCTTGACCACGACGTAGTCGAGCGTCGGCTCGAAGGAGGCCGGGGTCTGCTCGGTGATGTCGTTGGGGATCTCGTCCAGCGTGTAGCCGACGGCGAGCCGGGCCGCGATCTTCGCGATCGGGAAGCCGGTGGCCTTGGAGGCGAGCGCGGAGGAGCGGGAGACGCGCGGGTTCATCTCGATGACGATGACCCGGCCGTCCTCGGGGTTGACCGCGAACTGGATGTTGCAGCCGCCGGTGTCCACGCCGACCTCGCGGATGACCTCGATGCCGATGTCGCGCAGCACCTGGTACTCGCGGTCGGTGAGGGTCATCGCCGGGGCGACGGTGATCGAGTCGCCGGTGTGCACGCCCATCGGGTCGAAGTTCTCGATGGAGCAGACGACCACGACGTTGTCGTTGCGGTCGCGCATCAGCTCCAGCTCGTACTCCTTCCAGCCGAGGATGGACTCCTCCAGGAGCACCTCGGTGGTCGGGGAGAGCGTGAGGCCCTGGCCGGCGATGCGGCGCAGCTCCTCCTCGTCGTGGGCGAAGCCGGAGCCGGCGCCGCCCATGGTGAAGGAGGGGCGGACGACGACCGGGTAGCCGCCGAGCGTCTCGACGCCGGCGATCACCTCGTCCATCGTGTGGCAGATGACCGAGCGGGCGGACTCGCCGTGCCCGATGCGGGCGTGCACGGCCTCGACGACGGCCTTGAACTGCTCGCGGTCCTCGCCCTTGTGGATCGCCTCCACGTTGGCGCCGATCAGCTCGACGTCGTACTTCTCCAGCGTGCCCGCCTCGTGCAGCGAGATCGCGGTGTTGAGCGCGGTCTGGCCGCCCAGGGTGGGCAGCAGGGCGTCGGGGCGCTCCTTGGCGATGATCCGCTCGACGAACTCGGGGGTGATCGGCTCGACGTAGGTGGCGTCGGCGATCTCCGGGTCGGTCATGATCGTGGCCGGGTTGGAGTTGACCAGGATGACCCGCAGGCCCTCGGCCTTGAGGACCCGGCACGCCTGGGTGCCGGAGTAGTCGAACTCGGCCGCCTGACCGATGACGATCGGGCCGGAGCCGATGACCAGAACGGACTGGATGTCGGTGCGCTTAGGCACGCTGGCCCTCCATCAGAGCAACGAAGCGGTCGAACAGGTAGGCCGCGTCGTGCGGGCCCGCTGCGGCTTCGGGGTGGTACTGGACGCTGAAGGCCGGCCGGTCGAGCAGCCGGAGCCCCTCGACCACGTCGTCGTTGAGGCAGACGTGGGAGACCTCGACCCGGCCGTAGGGGGTGTCGGCGGGCCCGTCGAGCGGGGCGTCGACGGCGAAGCCGTGGTTGTGCGCGGTGACCTCGACCTTGCCGGTCGTCCGGTCCTGCACGGGCTGGTTGATGCCGCGGTGGCCGTACTTCAGCTTGTAGGTGCCGAAGCCCAGCGCGCGGCCGAGGATCTGGTTGCCGAAGCAGATGCCGAAGAGCGGGGTCTTCCGCTCCAGCACCTCCCGCATCACCGCGACCGGGTGGTCGGCGGTGGACGGGTCGCCCGGGCCGTTGGAGAAGAACACGCCGTCCGGGTTCACCGCGTAGACGTCCTCGACGGTCGCCGTGGCGGGCAGGACGTGGACCTCTATGCCGCGCTCGGCCATCCGGTGCGGGGTCATGCCCTTGATGCCCAGGTCGATCGCGGCGACGGTGTACTTCCGCTCGCCGACGGCCGGGACGACGTAGGTCTCCTTGGTGGCGACCTCGGCGGACAGGTCCGCGCCCGCCATCTCGGGGGCCTGCCGCACCTGCTCCAGCATGGCGGCGTCGTCCGGCAGGGTGGCGCCGGAGAAGATGCCGACCCGCATGGCACCGCGCTCGCGCAGGTGGCGGGTGAGGGCGCGGGTGTCGATGCCGCTGATCCCGACGACGCCCTGGCGCTCCAGCTCCTCGTCGAGGGAGCGGCGCGAGCGCCAGTTCGACGGGGTGCGGGCGGGGTCGCGGACCACGTAGCCGGCCACCCAGATGCGGGACGACTCGGGGTCCTCGTCGTTGACGCCGGTGTTGCCGACGTGCGGGGCGGTCATCACGACCACCTGGCGGTGGTACGAGGGGTCCGTGAGGGTCTCCTGGTAGCCGGTCATGCCGGTGGAGAACACGGCCTCGCCGAAGGTGGTGCCCACGGCGCCGTAGGCCCGGCCGCGGAAGACGCGGCCGTCCTCCAGGACCAGTACGGCGGGAAGCGCCCCCTTCCGCTGCGAGGGGTTCCCCGGGTGCGAGGTCGTCATCGTGCGCCTTCCGTCGTGCTGTTCAGGTTCTGCGAGGTGGTGAGCTCCTCGACCCAGGCCGGGTGCTCCGCCACACGATCGGCCCGGAAGCCGGAGTCGATCAGCCGGTCGCCGTGCTGCCAGGTGATCACCAGCAGGCCGCCCTCGGTGAGGACCTTGCCGGCGATGCCCTTGTCGAGGCGGGCGCCGCGTACGGCGTCGGCGGGGATCAGGAAGTCGGTGGCGCCGGGGCGCAGCACGCTCACGCCCTCCTCGGTGAGGGAGAGCTCGGCGCGGCTGCGGGTGCCGAGGCCCCCGGCGACGATGCGGTCCAGCCACTGGCCGGCGGTGGTGGAGCCGTGGTAGCGGCCGCTGAGGGTGAGCCGGGCCGGGCCCGGCTCCTCCGGGACGGCGGGCAGCGGGGGCAGGTCGCCCTGGAGCGTGCCGCGCCACTTCCAGCCCTCGCGCATCAGCCAGTAGAGGAGCGCGATGAAGAGCAGCAGCCCCACGACCCAGCCGGCGCGCGCCGCCCAGTCGGTGACGGCCTGCGACTTCTGCTCGTCCGCGAGGTCGGAGATCGCGAGGTTGGTGATCAAAGGTGTCACGTCAGATTCCCGTCAGCTTCCCGTCGGCGACCGTCGCCCGGCCCCGCAGGAAGGTGTGGGTGACGCGTCCCGGCAGCTCGCGGCCCTCGTAGGGGGTGTTGCGGCTGCGGGAGGCGAAGCCCGCGGGGTCCACGACACCACGGTAAGCGGAATCGACCAGGGTGAGGTTGGCGGGCTCACCGGCGGCCACCGGACGGCCGTGTCCGGCGAGGCGGCCGATGCGGGCCGGGGTGAAGGACATCCGGTCGGCGACGCCCGCCCAGTCCAGCAGGCCGGTCTCGACCATGGTGTGCTGGACGACCGAGAGGGCGGTCTCCAGGCCCACCATGCCCATGGCCGCGGCGCCCCACTCGCAGTCCTTGTCCTCGTGCGGGTGCGGGGCGTGGTCGGTGGCCACGCAGTCGATCGTCCCGTCGGCGAGCGCCTCGCGCAGGGCCATCACGTCGGCCTCGGTGCGCAGCGGCGGGTTCACCTTGTAGACGGGGTTGTACGAGCGGACGAGCTCGTCGGTGAGGAGCAGATGGTGCGGGGTGACCTCGGCGGTGACGTTCCAGCCCTTGGACTTGGCCCAGCGGACGATCTCCACCGAGCCGGCCGTCGAGAGGTGGCAGACGTGCAGCCGGGAGCCGACGTGCGCGGCGAGCAGCACGTCGCGGGCGATGATCGACTCCTCGGCGACGGCCGGCCAGCCGCCCAGGCCCAGCTCGGCGGAGACCACGCCCTCGTTCATCTGGGCGCCCTCGGTGAGCCGCGGCTCCTGGGCGTGCTGGGCGACGACGCCGTCGAACGCCTTCACGTACTCCAGGGCGCGCCGCATGATCACGGCGTCGTCCACGCACTTGCCGTCGTCGGAGAAGACCCGGACGCCGGCGGCGGAGTCGTGCATGGCGCCGAGCTCGGCGAGCTTCTTGCCCTCCAGGCCGACGGTGACGGCGCCGACGGGCTGTACGTCGCAGTAGCCGGACTCCTTGCCGAGCCGCCAGACCTGCTCGACGACGCCGGCGGTGTCGGCGACCGGGAAGGTGTTGGCCATGGCGTGCACGGCGGTGTAGCCGCCCGTGGCCGCGGCGCGGGTGCCGGTGAGCACGGTCTCGGAGTCCTCGCGGCCGGGCTCGCGGAGGTGGGTGTGGAGGTCGACCAGGCCGGGGAGCAGGACCTTGCCGTCCGCCTCGATCACGGTCGCACCGTCGGCCTCGATGCCGTTGCCGACCCGGGCGATGGTCTCGCCGTCGATCAGGACGTCCTGGGCGGGGCCGCCGAGCACCTTGGCACCGCGGATAAGGATCTGGGGCATTACTTGTTCTCCTCGGTGCGGGTGTTCGTGTTCGTGACGGCGGGCTCCGAGCCGACGGCGGACTCCGAGCCGCCGAGCAGCAGGTAGAGGACGGCCATCCGGATGGAGACGCCGTTGGTGACCTGCTCCACGGCCGTGCAGCGGCGGGAGTCGGCGACCTCGGCGGTGATCTCCATGCCGCGGTTCATCGGGCCGGGGTGCATGACGATCGCGTCCTCGGGCATCCTCGCCATCCGCTGGCCGTCGAGGCCGTAGCGGCGCGCGTACTCGCGCTCGGTGGGGAAGAACGCGGCGTTCATCCGCTCGCGCTGGACGCGCAGCATCATCACGGCGTCGGACTTGGGGAGCACCGCGTCCAGGTCGTAGGAGACCTCGCAGGGCCAGTGCTCGACGCCGATGGGCACCAGGGTGGGCGGTGCGACGAGAGTGACCTCCGCGCCCAGCGCGGTGAGCAGGTGGACGTTGGACCGGGCGACGCGGCTGTGCAGGATGTCGCCGACGATGGTGATCCGGCGGCCGGCCAGGTCCTTGCCGATCCCGGCGTCGGGGCCGACCAGGCGGCGGCGCAGGGTGAAGGCGTCCAGCAGCGCCTGGGTGGGGTGCTCGTGGGTGCCGTCGCCGGCGTTGACGACCGAGCCGTTGATCCAGCCGGAGGTGGCCAGCCGGTGCGGGGCGCCGGAGTCGTGGTGGCGGATGACGACGGCGTCGGCGCCCATCGCCTCCAGGGTGAGCGCGGTGTCCTTCAGGGACTCGCCCTTGGAGACCGAGGAGCCCTTGGCGGAGAAGTTGATGACGTCGGCGGACAGCCGCTTGGCGGCGGCCTCGAAGGAGATGCGGGTCCGCGTCGAGTCCTCGAAGAAGAGGTTGACGACGGTCCGGCCGCGCAGGGTCGGCAGCTTCTTGATCGGCCGGTCCGCGACGCGGGCCATCTCCTCGGCGGTGTCGAGGATCAGGACGGCGTCGTCGCGGCCGAGGTCGGCGGCCGAGACCAGGTGGCCGCGGGTACGGGGGCTCCCCCCGGAGAGGTGCAGCATCCGGATGCTCCGTGGTTGAGGGTGTGCGTGAGGACGGCCGGGCGTGCGGCGTCGCGGGTCCGGGGATGCGGACCCGTGCGGGGAGGCTGCTAGCGGCCGTCGGCCGGGGCTTCGGTGCGCACGCCGAGGAGCACGCTGTCGCGCCCGTCCTCCTCGGTGAGCTGGACCTTGACCGTCTCGCGCAGCGACGTGGGGAGGTTCTTGCCGACGTAGTCGGCACGGATCGGCAGCTCGCGGTGGCCGCGGTCGACCAGGACGGCGAGCTGGACCGCGCGGGGGCGCCCGATGTCGTTCAGGGCGTCGAGGGCGGCGCGGATGGTGCGGCCGGAGAAGAGCACGTCGTCGACGAGGACCACGAGACGGCCGTCGATGCCGTCGCCGGGGATCTCCGTGCGGGCCAGCGCCCGGGCCGGGCGGAGCCGCAGGTCGTCGCGGTACATGGTGATGTCGAGGGAGCCCACGGGCATGGTGGTGCCGGTGATCTCGGCCAGCTTCGCGGCGAGGCGGTGGGCGAGGTAGACCCCTCGGGTGGGGATGCCGAGCAGGACGACATCGTCGGCGCCCTTGGCGCGTTCGACGATCTCGTGGGCGATGCGGGTGAGGACCCGGGCGATGTCCGGTGCTTCGAGCACAGGACGCGCGGGACCCGCCGCGGATGCGGTGGTGTCCATAAGAAACGGACCTCCTTCTCCGCCTCACGGGACGGACATTAAAGGACGTCGGAATTGCTTGGTCCACAGTAGCAGCCGCCCGGGGGTGCTCCGGCCGCGGCCCCCGACGGCCGAAGCAGTGGACCATTCGGCTTGACGAAGCCAGATTACGCTGCGTAACCTCACAGTGAGTTACCAGCCACGCGGCAGAGCCGCACATTGATACCGCGTCCGGGGAGCTTTATGTCCAGCGAATACGCCAAACAGCTCGGGGCCAAGCTCCGCGCCATCCGCACCCAGCAGGGTCTCTCTCTCCATGGTGTCGAGGAGAAGTCCCAGGGCCGCTGGAAGGCCGTGGTGGTCGGCTCGTACGAGCGCGGCGACCGTGCCGTGACCGTGCAGCGCCTTGCCGAGCTGGCCGACTTCTACGGCGTGCCCGTGCAGGAGCTGCTGCCCGGCACCACGCCGGGCGGGGCTGCCGAGCCCCCGCCGAAGCTGGTCCTGGACCTGGAGCGCCTCGCCCACGTCCCGGCCGAGAAGGCGGGCCCGCTTCAGCGTTACGCGGCGACCATCCAGAGCCAGCGCGGCGACTACAACGGCAAGGTGCTGTCGATCCGCCAGGACGACCTGCGCACCCTCGCCGTGATCTACGACCAGTCGCCTTCGGTGCTCACCGAGCAGCTCATCAGTTGGGGCGTGCTCGACGCGGACGCGCGCCGCGCCGTGCAGCACGAGGACGCGTAGTTTTCGGCCGGCCCGGCGACATCGCACGAAAACCGCCAGGGGCGGGGAACCTTCTCGGTTCCCCGCCCCTGGCGGTTCGTGTCTCGGTCGTGGCGCGTCAGGCCCGGCGGATGCCCGGCTTGAGCTCCTTGAACCGGCCCAGCAGGCCGTTGATGAAGGCCGGCGACTCGTCGGTGGAGAACTCCTTGGCGAGCTGCACCGCCTCGTCGATCGCCACCGCGTCGGGGGTCCCGTCCTCCCAGATGAGCTCATAGGCCCCGAGCCGGACGATGTTCCGGTCGGCGGCCGGCATCCGGTCCAGGTCCCAGTCGACCGCGTAGGTCTCGATCAGCTCGTCGATCCGGGCGACGTGCTCGGCGTAGCCCTCGACCAACTGCATCGTGTACTCGTTGACGGGCGGCTGCCGGTCGTCCGAGCGCGAGTGCCGGATCCAGTCGGCGAGGACGTCCAGCACGGACGCCTCTCGCTGGTCGGCCTCGAAGAGGATCTGGAAGGCGCGCTTCCGGGAGTTGCTGCGGGCGGCCACGGTTAGCTGTTCACCCGGCCGAGGTAATCGCCGGTGCGCGTGTCGACCTTGATCTTCTCACCCGTGGTGATGAAGAGCGGGACCTGGATCTCGTAGCCGGTCTCCAGCTCGGCGGGCTTGGTGCCGCCGGTGGAGCGGTCGCCCTGGACGCCCGGGTCGGTGTGCTTGATGGTGAGCTCGACGGCGGCCGGCAGCTCGACGTAGAGGACCGAGCCCTCGTTCTGCGCGACGACGGCCTCGAAGCCCTCGATCAGGAAGTTGGCGGCGTCACCGACGGTCTTGCGGTCGATGTGCAGTTGGTCGTACGTGTCCATGTCCATGAAGACGAAGTAGTCGCCGTCCATGTACGAGAACTGCATACCGCGCTTGTCGACGTTGGCCGTCTCGACCTTCACGCCGGCGTTGAAGGTCTTGTCCACCACCTTGCCGGAGAGCACGTTCTTGAGCTTCGTGCGGACGAAGGCGGGGCCCTTGCCGGGCTTGACGTGCTGGAACTCGACGACGGACCAGAGCTGGCCGCCTTCGAGCTTGAGCACCATGCCGTTCTTGAGGTCGTTCGTGGAAGCCACGGTTGCGGAATCTCCTGGACTGAAGCTGCGACCCCGAAGAGGCACGCGCTACAGCGCGAGCAGCTCCTTGGTCGTGATGGTGAGTAGCTCGGGACCGCCGTCCGCCTCGGGGCGGACGACGAGCGTGTCATCGATCCGGACGCCGCCCCGCCCCGGGAGGTGAACCCCCGGATCTACGGTGACCGGCACGCAAGCGTCCAGTTTACCCATGGCCGCGGGCGCCAGCCGAGGGTCCTCGCCGTTTTCGAGTCCGACCCCGTGACCGATGCGCGGTCCGACCCGGTCGCCGTGGCCCGCGGCCTCCAGCACGCGCCGCGCCGCGCGGTCGACGTCACGGTACGGCGTCCCGGGCAGCAGCGCCTCCCGCCCGGCCCGCTGGGCCGCGAACACCTGCTCGTAGAGCTCGATCTGCCAGTCCGCCGGAGAGGTGCCGATGACGAAGGTGCGGGCGATCTCGCTGTGGTAGCCGCGGTAGTCGGCGCCCAGGCAGACGGAGAGGAAGTCGCCCTCCTCCACCCGCCGGTCCGAGGGTACGTGCCCGGCCAGCCCGGAGTCCGGCCCGGTCCCCACCGAGGTGGGGAAGGCGGGACCGGACGCGCCGTGGTCCACCAGGCGGCGCTCCAGCTCCAGGGCGAGGTGCCGCTCGGTCCGGCCGACCAGGATGGACTCCAGCAGCTCCCCCAGCGCCTGGTCGGCGATCTCGGCGGCGATCCGCAGGCAGGAGATCTCCTCCTCGTCCTTCACCAGCCGCTGCTGCTCCACGGCCGGCCCGAGGTCGTCCAGCCGCAGTCCCGGCGCGACGGCCCCCAGGGCACGGTGGCGCCGTACGGTCAGGTGGTGCTCCTCGACCGCCAGCGAGCCGGCCCCGGCCGCGGCGGCCCGCTCCGCCCCCACGACGGCCGGGTCCGCCTCGGTGCTCGGCAGGACGAAGACCCGCAGATCGCCGGCCGGCCGGCCGGTCGAGGCCGCGTCGAACGGGTCGGAGGCGCAGAGCAGTACGTCGTGGACGGGCCCGACGAGCAGGGCCGCGTCGGCCGGGGCGTGGCCCGCGAGATAGCGGACATTGGCCCCGCCGGTCACCAGCGCGGCCTCGCTCCCGCTCGCCAGGCACCGCTCCAGCAGCCGGGAACGGCGCGCGGCGTACACGTCGGACATGCTGCGAGCGTACGTTCGGCCACCGGAACCGGCCGCTCCGGCGCGTCCGACCGGGGTGCCGCGGGCCGCCGCGCCTACCAGGCGGGCGGGGCGACGAGAGAGCGGGCGACGGCCTCGTCGATGAGCCGGGCGGTGGCGGCGACGTCCTGCTGCGAGTTGTCGATGATCGGCAGCCCGGAGCCGTACCAGCCGGCCATCCGGCCGTGGATGCGCGCCACCTCCTCGTCCCCCAGGCGCCGGTTCCCCCGGCGCTCGGCGTTCCGCTCCAGGACGACGTCGAGCCCCGGCAGCAGGACCACGGGCAGCAGGCCCGGCCCTACATGCCGCTTCCAGCCGCCCAGGCCGACGGCGGGCCGGTCGGGGAAGACCGCGTCGTCGAGGATGCAGGAGATGCCGTTGGCGAGGAAGTTCCGTGCGGCGAAGCCGCAGGTGCGGCGGGCCAGCCGGTACTGCGCCTCGGACCGCTCGTTCCACCCGGCCTGCGGGTCGGCGAAACCGGCCCGCACCCACTCCCGGACGTCGTCCAGGCTGATGTGCGCCGTGGGCGCCCGGCGGGTGTCGGCCCAGTGCCGCGCCGCCGTGGTCTTCCCCGCTCCGGCCGGACCGATCAGCAGGACCGCGACGGGGGCGGTGGCGGGGTCCAAGGGCATCGGAGGGTGGGTGGGCGGTAGCGGCTGTCCCACTGGGTACTGCATCCGGTGGCACTCCGTCTCGTGCGGTGGGTCGTGTGGTCGGGGGTGGTGCCCCGGTCCCGCCCCTTCGCCGATTCCTGGGGGCTGCGCCCCAGACCCCCTAATTCGCGGCTCCGCCGCTCGTCCTCAAACGCCGGACGGGCTGAATATCAGCCCGTCCGGCGTTTGAGGACAACCGCGCGGAGCGCGGTTTCGGGGGTGCGGGGGCTTGCCCCCGCAAGAAACGGTGAAAGGGAGGGACCGGGGCACCCTACCCCCTCAACCCAGACGCTCCGCTCAGCCCCGGAGTTCCTCCGCGAGCGCCCGCAACGCCAGCCGGTACGACCCGATGCCGAACCCGGCGATCGTCCCGGACGCGACAGCCGAAATCACGGATGTGTGCCGAAACTCCTCCCGCGCGTGCGGATTGGAGATGTGCACCTCGATCAGCGGAGCGGTCCGCTGAGAGGCAGCGTCCCGCATGGCGTACGAGTAGTGCGTGAACGCGCCGGGGTTGATGACGACGGGCACGCGCCCGTCCGCCGCCTCGTGCAGCCAGCGGACCAGCTCGCCCTCGTCGTTGGTCTCGCGGACGGCGACGTCGAAGCCGAGCTCGGCACCGAGCTTGGTGCACTCCTCCACGAGCCCGGCGTAGGAGGTGGACCCGTAGACGTCGGGCTCACGGGAGCCGAGCCGCCCGAGGTTCGGCCCGTTGAGCACGAGGACCCGCTGAGCGCCGCTCACGCCGCTCACGCCGCGATCTCAGCGTGTGCGGCCAGCAGCATCGCCGGATCGGGAGCCTCCAGCACCACCGGCTTCGCCAGCCCGTCGAGCACGATGAAGCGCAGCCGGTCGCCCCGCGTCTTCTTGTCGACCTTCATGGTCTCCAGCAGCTTGGGCCACTGGTCGCCCCGGTAGGTGACCGGGAGCCCCACGGATTCGAGCACCGCGCGGTGCCGGTCGGCCGTCGCGTCGTCCAGCCGGCCGGCGATCCGGCCGAGCTCGGCGGCGAAGACCATGCCGACCGCGACGGCCGCGCCGTGCCGCCAGTTGTACCGCTCGTTCTTCTCGATGGCGTGGGCGAGGGTGTGGCCGTAGTTGAGGATCTCGCGGAGGCCGGACTCCTTGAGGTCCTGGGAGACGACGTCGGCCTTGACCCGGATCGCGCGCTCGATCAGCTCGGCGGTGTGCGGGCCGGACGGGGTGCGGGCGGCCTGGGGATCGCTCTCGATGAGGTCGAGGATCGTGGGGTCGGCGATGAAGCCGGCCTTGATGACCTCGGCGAGCCCGCTGACGTAGTCGTGCACCGGCAGCGACTCCAGCGCGGACAGGTCACAGAGGACTCCGGCCGGCGGGTGGAAGGCGCCGACGAGGTTCTTGCCCTCGGCCGTGTTGATGCCGGTCTTGCCGCCGACGGCGGCGTCGACCATGGCCAGCACGGTGGTGGGCACCGCGATCCAGCGGACGCCGCGCAGCCAGGTGGCGGCGACGAAACCGGCGAGGTCGGTGGTGGCGCCGCCGCCGACGCCGACGATGACGTCGGTGCGGGTGAAGCCGGACTGCCCGAGCGCCTTCCAGCAGTAGGCGGCGACCTCGGCGGTCTTGGCCTCCTCGGCGTTCGGGACCTGGATGGCGATGGCCTCGTGGCCCTGGTCGGCCAGGTCGGCGCGGAGGACCTCACCGGTCTCGGCCAGCGCCTCCGGGTGCAGCACGGCCACGCGCCGGGCACCGGTCCCGATGAGCGCGGGCAGTTCGCCCAGCAGCCGATGGCCGATGAGGACCTCGTACGGCGCGGTGCCGGCGGTGCCGGCGACCTGGATACGGGTGGGTGCGTCGGTCATGCGTTCCTCACTGCGAGGTGTCGTGGGTGGGGGCTCCGGGCGGCCGCAGGCTGTCGAGCACCGCGTCGGTGACCTCGGCCGGGCTCCGGCCTCCGGTCGCGACGACGGCCCGCGCGACCTCGGTGTAGAGCGGGCGGCGAGCCTCCATCAGCTCCCGCCACCGCTTGCGCGGGTTGACGGCCAGCAGCGGACGCGGGGCGTCCAGCCCCACGCGCCGTACGGCGTCGGCGAGTTCGACGTCCAGGAAGACGACGGGCAGCCCCTTGAGCAGCTCCCGGGTGTCCGGGTCCATGACGGCGCCGCCGCCGAGCGAGAGCACCCCGGGGTGCTCCGCCACGGCGGTGCGCACGGCCTGCCGCTCCAGCTCGCGGAAGTGCGGCTCGCCCTCGTCCAGGAAGATCTCCGGGATGGGCTTGCCCGCGGTGCGCTCGATGTCGGCGTCGGTGTCCCGGAAGCCGGTGCCGAGCC
The DNA here is from genome assembly GCF_055585605.1 of Streptomyces sp. NPDC052910. NCBI lineage: Bacteria > Bacillati > Actinomycetota > Actinomycetes > Kitasatosporales > Streptomycetaceae > Streptomyces > Streptomyces sp. NPDC052910. The sequence continues at coordinate 363,007 of NZ_JBVJJR010000004.1, read as the reverse complement.
GCTCGGCGAGCAGTGCGCCGATGGTCGACTTCCCGGCTCCGGGCGGGCCGACCAGGACGACGGCCGGCCGACTGGTCCCGGTCACTTGATCGCCAGGTTGTCGAGGTAGCCCCGCACGTTGCGGCGGGTCTCGGTGACGCTGTCACCACCGAACTTCTCCACCACCGCGTCCGCCAGCACGAGCGCCACCATCGCCTCGGCGACGATGCCGGCCGCCGGGACGGCGCACACGTCGGAGCGCTGGTGGTGGGCCTTGGCGGCCTCGCCGGTGGTGACGTCGATGGTGGCGAGCGCGCGGGGCACGGTCGCGATGGGCTTCATCGCGGCGCGGACGCGCAGGAGTTCGCCGGTGGTCAGGCCGCCCTCGGTGCCGCCGGAGCGGCCCGTGGCGCGACGGACGCCCTCATCGGTCGCGACGATCTCGTCGTGCGCCTTCGACCCCGGCACCCGCGCCAGGTCGAAGCCGTCGCCCAGCTCGACGCCCTTGATCGCCTGGATGCCCATGAGGGCGGCGGCCAGCCGGGCGTCCAGCCGGCGGTCCCAGTGCACGTGCGAGCCGAGGCCGACGGGCACACCGTAGGCGAGGACCTCGACGACGCCGCCGAGGGTGTCGCCGTCCTTGTGCGCCTGGTCGATCTCGGCGATCATCGCCGCGCTCGCGTCGGCGTCGAGGCAGCGCACCGGGTCGGCGTCCAGCCGCTCCACGTCCGACGGCTTCGGGTACACCCCGTACGGGGCCTTGGCTGCGGCCAGTTCGACGACGTGCGAGACGATCTCGATGCCGGCCGCCTCCTTGAGGAAGGAGCGGGCGACGGCGCCGAGGGCGACACGGGCGGCGGTCTCCCGGGCGGAGGCGCGCTCCAGGATCGGCCGGGCCTCGTCGAAGCCGTACTTCTGCATGCCGGCGAGGTCCGCGTGGCCGGGGCGCGGCCGGGTCAGCGGGGCGTTGCGGGCGAGCGAGGCGAGCTCCTCCGGGTCCACCGGGTCGGCCGCCATCACCTGCTCCCACTTGGGCCACTCGGTGTTGCCGACCATGACGGCGACCGGGGAGCCGAGGGAGAGCCCGTGGCGTACGCCGCCGAGGAAGGTGACCTCGTCCCGTTCGAACTTCATGCGCGCGCCGCGTCCATAGCCGAGGCGCCGCCGGGCCAGGTGGTCCGCCACCATCTCCGTGGTGACCGGGACGCCCGCGGGCAGCCCCTCCAGCGTCGCCACCAGGGCCGGACCATGCGACTCCCCGGCCGTCAGCCAGCGCAACCTGCTCAACGGAACTCCTCTTGCTCGCGCCTCGGATCGTGCGGCGGCGCGACCGACCGGTGGTACGGCCCGCCGCCCCCGATCCTCCCATGGCCGGGACGGTATCCCGGCGCCGGTCCGGGTGCCGGACGTTTTCCGCCCGTTCCCGGGACGGTCAGCGCGCGGCGAGGGCCGCTTCCCCGGCGGCCCGCATGGCCGCGAGCGGTGCCGGCGCGACGCCCGTCATCCGCTCGACCTGGAGGACCGCCTGGTGGACGAGGAGGTCGAGGCCGCCCAGGACGGTCCCGCCGCGCGCGGCCCAGGCCGCCGCCAACGGGGTCGGCCAAGGCTCGTAGAGCACGTCGAAGAGGGTGCCGGGCCGGCCGGGGGCGGCGGCCGCGAGCGCGTCCGTGGCCCCCGCCGGGGTGGTCGCGACGACCAGCGGGGCCTCGAACGCCTCGGCGGCGCGCGACCAGTCGGCCGTGCGGACGGGCACCCCGAGGCGCTCGCCCCACTGCCGCATCTCGGCGGCGCGCTCGGCGCTGCGGACGTACGCGGTGACCTCGCCGGTCCCCATCGCGGCGAGCGCGGCGAGCGCCGAGGAGGCGGTGGCCCCGGCCCCCAGCACGGCCGCCGAGGCGGCCTTCTCCACGCCGCGTTCCCGCAGGGCGGCGACCAGGCCGGGGATGTCGGTGTTGTCGCCGACCCGCCGTCCGTCCGCGGTGAACACCACCGTGTTGACGGCCTCGACGGACCGTGCGGTGGCGCTGACCTCGTCCAGCAGCGGGATGATCGCGCGTTTGAGCGGCATGGTCAGTGAGAGCCCGGCCCACTCGGGGCCGAGCCCGGCCACGAAGCCGGGGAGCGCGGCCTCGTCGATCTCGAACCGGTCGTACGTCCACTCCCCCAGGCCCAGCTCGGCGTAGGCCGCCCGGTGCAGGACCGGGGAGAGCGAGTGGGCGATGGGCGAGCCGAGCACGGCCGCGCGGTGGCGTGGGGTCATCGGCCGGTCTTCCCGTGTTCCTGCCGGTACTGCTCCCGGTTCCTGTTGTGCTCCGCGTTGGTCACCGCGAACAGCGTCTTGTCCTCGTTGATCGACACGAAGTAGTACCAGGGGCCGGACGCGGGTTCGAGCGCCGACTTCAGGGCGTCCATGCCGGGGTTGCTGATGGGCCCGGGCGGCAGCCCCTTGATGCTGTAGGTGTTGTACGGGTCCTTGAACTTGCGCAGGTCGTTGACGGAGCCGGTGTCCAGGGTGGACTGGCTCTTGGCGTAGTTGACCGTGGAGTCGAAGTCCAGGAGGCCGTACGTCTCCTTGTTGTCCGGCTTGAGCCGGTTGTAGACGACCCGCGCGATCTTGTCGAAGTCGTGCTTGTACTTGCCCTCGACCTGGACGAGGCTGGCCACGGTGATCACCTGGAGCGGGGACTTCAGGCCCAGCTCCTTGGCCTTGCCCTCGAGGTCCTGCTGCTCGTAGTTGGCCCGCGCGCGCTTGACCATCTGCCGGAGGATCTCCTCCGGCTTCGTGCCCTTGCCCGCGTTGTACTGCGAGGGGAAGAGGAAGCCCTCCAGCGGGTCCTTGACGTCCGGGTCGCCGTTCGCCCAGTCGGGCAGCCCGAGGTTCTTCGCCTGCGCCTTGGCGACCTCCTTGGTGGTGCCCGGCTTGAGCTCCAGCTTCTTGTCGATGGAGGTGTAGACCTCGGCGGCCCGGATGCCCTCGCGGATGGTCAGCAGGTTCTTGGTGTCCGTCATCATCGTGACGGCGGACTCGGCCGACATCTCCTTGTGCAGGGTGTACGTACCGGGCTGGATGAGCTTGGTGCCCGCCGCCTCGGTGAACGCCCGGGCGCTCTTGACCACGCCGCTCTTCTGAAGAAGGTCACCCATCTGGGTGAGGCCGGCGCCCTTGGGGATCTCCACCTGGACGGAGCCGGTGCCCTCGCCGTCGTAGTCGGGGGCGGGGCCGTAGTTGGTCTCCCAGTAGTCGTAGCCGAGGTAGCCGAGGCCGCCCACGGCACCGACCAGCACCACCGCGACGACCAGGCAGGCCGTGCCGCTGCGGCGCTTGGGCTGCTTCTTGCCCTTGCCGCCCGCTCCACCGCGCCGGCCGCGCCGCGGCCCGTCGTCGGCGTTCTCGTCGTCCTCGTCGGCGTCCGTGACGCCGCCCGGCAGCAGGTCTATGGCCGGCGACGACCGGGGGGCCGGGGCGGCGGCGGACTCGGAGAGCGGGGAGTGCTCGCCGGAAGGCTCCTCCGACCACTCCTCGTGCGGCTCCTTGGCGGGCGCCTGCCGCGGCACCCGCTGCTCGCCCGGCCGCGGGTGCTGCCCGGTGTCGTACGCCTGCTGCGGGTGCTGCCCGGTGTCGTACGACGGATGCGGGTGCTGACCCGTGTCGTAGGACTGCCGCGGGTGCTGACCCGTGTCGTACGTCTGCTGAGGGTGCTGCCCGGTGTCATACGCCTGATGCGGGTGCTGACCCGTGTCGTAGGACGGCTGGTGGTGCTGCCCGGTGTCGTATCCCTGATGACCGCCCGGCTGCGGGTGCTGACCGGTGTCGTACGTCTGCTGCTGTACGTGGGGGTGCTGCCCGGTGTCGTAGGACTGCCCGTCCTGGCCCGGGTAACCGCCCCCCGTCCCGTAGTAGGCGCCCGCGCCGTCGGAACCGCCGGCGTAACCGCCGCCCGCCTGGCCGTACGAGCCGTGGTTCTGCTGCCCGGCCTGCGAGTGGGGGTCACCGTAGTGGCCCCCACCGCCCTGCCCCGGCTGCTCCCAGCCGTACTGCTGCTGTTCGGGAAACTGCTGGTCCGGGTACTGCTGCTGACCGTAGTGCGGCTGCTGTCGCTCCGGCGGATGCTGCTGACCCTCGTACCCCGGGTCCCCGTGGTGGGGGTCGCCGGGATTCCACGGTTGGGAGCCGGAACCCCGGCCGTACTCAGTCATCTATCCCCTAGAGCCGCACAGCGGCAGCCGGGCGCCTGGGAGGGCGCGGGTCCGATCGTCTGGTCCTGTAGGGATGGCGTTCGAACTAGCTGCCATGTCGCGCGGAAGGTTACCGTATCGCGATCAGATGACCACTTCGACGGGTTCGCCCGGAGGGCGCCCCGACGTCCGTTCGGTCTCCAGTGCGTTCTGCAGGATGATCACGGCTGCCGCCTGGTCCACGACGGACCGGCCCTTCTTGCTGTTGACCCCGGACGCGCGCAGCCCCTGGGCCGCGGTGACCGTGGTCATCCGCTCGTCCACCAGCCGGACGGGCACCGGCGCGACGCGCCGGGCCATCTCCTTGGCGAACGTGCGCACCTTGGCCGCGGCCGGCCCCTCTCCCCCCTTGAGGGAGCGGGGCAGGCCGACGACGACCTCGATGGGCTCGTACTCCGCGACGATCGCCGCGAGCCGCTTGTGGGCCTGCGGGATGTCACGTCCGGGGACGGTCTCGACCGGTGTGGCGAGGATCCCGTCGGGGTCGCACGAGGCGACCCCGATCCGGGCGTCCCCGACGTCGACGGCGATGCGTCTGCCACGTCGCACGGTCAGGCCGCCTCCGCCACGAGGCGCTCCACGGCGGCGATGGCGTCGGCCACGGCCTCCGGGTTCTGGCCGCCGCCCTGGGCGACGTCCGGCTTGCCGCCACCGCCGCCGCCCAGCGTCTTGGCGGCCGTGCGGACCAGGTCGCCGGCCTTGAGACCGCGCTCGCGGGCGGCCTCGTTGGTGGCGATGACGGTCAGCGGGCGGCCGTTGGCCACGGTGAACAGCGCGACGACGGCCGGGCGGCCGCCGGTGATCCGGCCGCGGACGTCGAGGACCAGCTTGCGCAGGTCGTCGGCGCCGGTGCCGTCCGGCACCGCACCGGTGACCAGGGCGACACCGTGGACGTCCTTGGCGCCCTGGGCCAGCCCGGCGGCGGCCTGGAGGACCTTCTCGGCGCGGTAGCGCTCGATCTCCTTCTCGGCCTCCCGGAGCTTGGCGAGCATGCCCGAGATCTTCTCCGGGAGCTCCTCGGGACGACCCTTGACCAGCTCGGTGAGCTGGGCGACGACCGTGTGCTCCCTGGCCAGGAAGTCGTACGCGTCGGCGCCGACCAGGGCCTCGACACGGCGCACGCCGGAGCCGATCGAGGACTCGCCGAGCAGCTTCACCAAGCCGAGCTGGGCGGTGTTGGCGACATGCGTACCGCCGCACAGCTCCTTGGAGAAGTCGCCGATGGTCACGACGCGTACCCGCTCGCCGTACTTCTCGCCGAACTCGGCGATGGCGCCGGACTTCTTGGCCTCCTCCAGGCTCATGACCTCGGCGTGGACGTCGAGTTCATGGGAGAGGACCTCGTTGATCCGCTGCTCGACGTCGGTGAGGACGGTGCCGGGCACGGCGGTCGGGGAGCCGAAGTCGAAGCGGAAGCGGCCCGGCGAGTTCTCCGAACCGGCCTGGGCGGCCGTCGGGCCGAGCGCGTCGCGCAGCGCCTGGTGGGTGAGGTGGGTGGCGCTGTGGGCGCGGGCGATGGCCCGCCGGCGCTTGACGTCGATGACGGCGTACGCCGAGGCGCCGACCGTCACCTCGCCGACCTGGACGACGCCCTTGTGGACGTTGACCCCCGGGACGGGCTTCTGCACGTCGCGGACCTCGACCACGGCACCGTTGTCGAGCTTGATACGCCCCTGGTCGGCAAGCTGGCCGCCGCCCTCGGCGTAGAACGGCGTACGGTCGAGGACGATCTCGACCTCGTCGCCCTCGGAGGCGGCCGGCGACGGCACGCCGTCGACGAGCAGGCCGACGACGGTGGCCTCGTTCTCGGTGAGGGTGTAGCCGGTGAAGTCGGTGGCGCCGGCGGTGTCGGCGACCTCGCGGTAGGCGGACAGGTCGGCGTGACCGGTCTTCTTGGCCTTGGCGTCGGCCTTGGCGCGCTCCCGCTGCTCCTTCATCAGGCGGCGGAAGCCGTCCTCGTCCACGGAGAGGCCCTGCTCGGCGGCCATCTCCAGGGTGAGGTCGATCGGGAAGCCCCAGGTGTCGTGGAGCAGGAACGCCTTGTCGCCGGAGAGGACCGTGCCGCCTGCGGCCTTGGTCTCGGTCACGGCGGTGTCGAGGATGTTGGTGCCGCCCTTGAGGGCCTTGAGGAAGGCGGCCTCCTCGGCGAGCGCGACCGTCTCGATGCGCTTGCGGTCCTCGATGAGCTCCGGGTACTGCTGCCCCATCGTGTTGATGATCACGTCGAGCAGGTCGGCGACGACCGGGCCGGTGGCGCCCAGCATCCGCATGTTGCGGATGGCGCGGCGCATGATGCGGCGCAGGACGTAGCCGCGGCCCTCGTTGCCGGGGGTGACGCCGTCGCCGATGAGCATCACGGAGGTGCGCATGTGGTCGGCGACCACGCGCAGCGAGACGTCGGAGCCGTCGGCCTTGCCGTAGGCGACGCCGGTGAGCTCGGTGGCCTTGTCGATGACGACGCGCAGGGTGTCGGTCTCGTACATGTTCCGGACGCCCTGCAGGATCATCGCGAGGCGCTCGAGACCGAGGCCGGTGTCGATGTTCTGGGCGGGGAGGTCGCCGAGGATCGGGAAGTCCTCCTTGCCGTCGCCGGCACCCCGCTCGTACTGCATGAAGACCAGGTTCCAGATCTCCACGTACCGCTCGTCGTTGACGGCCGGGCCGCCCTCGACGCCGAACTCGGGGCCGCGGTCGTAGTTGATCTCGGAGCAGGGACCGCAGGGTCCGGGGACGCCCATGGACCAGAAGTTGGGGCCCTTGCCCAGCCGCTGGATCCGCTCGGCGGGCACGCCGACGACGTCGCGCCAGATGCGCTCCGCCTCGTCGTCCTCCTCGTAGACGGTGATCCAGAGCTTCTCGGGCTCCAGGCCGAAGCCGCCGTCCGCCACGGAAGCCGTCAGCAGCTCCCAGGCGTACTTGATGGCGCCTTCCTTGAAGTAGTCGCCGAAGGAGAAGTTGCCGCACATCTGGAAGAACGTGCCGTGCCGGGTGGTCTTGCCGACCTCCTCGATGTCCGGCGTGCGGACGCACTTCTGCACGCTGGTGGCACGGGCGAAGGGCGGCTTGACCTCACCCAGGAAGTAGGGCTTGAAGGGCACCATGCCCGCGGGCACGAGGAGCAGCGTCGGGTCGTCCGCGATGAGCGACGCCGACGGCACGACGGTGTGCCCACGCTCTTCGAAGAAGCGCAGCCAGCGGCGGCGGATTTCAGCGGACTCCATCAGTGGTCCTCTTTCCGGGTCAGCGAGTGGTGGGGGTGGGTGGGTTCGACGACGACGAGGTGCGGGCGTCCGGCGGGCAGCGCCCGCGCCTCCTCCGGCTCGGGTCCGGCGGTGAGGCCGAGCGCGTCCTTGAGTGCCGCCTCGCGGTGCGCCATGCCGTCGCGCACGTCGAGGGCGAAGTGCTTGACGCGGCGGCCCGCGAGCACGGCGCGGTCGGCCGCCTGGAGCGCGAGGCTCTCGGGGGTGAGCTTGTCCAGGGTGCGGTTCACCTTGGTGGTGGCCCACACTCCGGCGGCCACCCCGGTGGTGAACCAAAAAGCACGGCGGAACATTTCCGGATCAGCCCTTCCCACGGGTACGACGGCCGCCGCGCCGGGCGGACGGCAGCTTCTTCCCGACGCTCCGGCCGGTGAACACGGCGCGCTCGGGTTCGGCGGGGGCGCCCTTGCGCCCGATGGCGCGCCGCACCCCGTAGCCGAAGGCGGCGACCTTCACCAGCGGTCCGCCGAAGGCGGAGGAGACGGTGGAGGACAGCGCGGAGGCGTTGGCCGTGACCTCCTGGACGTCCGCGGCGATCGAGTCGACGCGGGCGAGCTGGGTGTGGGCGGACCGGACGGTCGCCGAGGCGTCGGCCAGCAGCGGCACGGCCTGCTCGGTGACGTCGGCGACCAGTTTGGTGGCCGCCTTCAGCGTCTGCGCGAGCCGTACCAGGACGAGGGCGATGAAGGACACCAGGATCGCCCAGAAGACGGCCACGAGGATGCCGGCCACCTCTCCACCGGACACTGCACCGCTCCCTGCTGTCGTCGCTGGTCACACATAGAAACGTCGGGTACCGACCTTATCGCGCCGTGGGAGGCGGCCCGTACTCCGTTTCGGCCCGGCGACCGCGGGTCCGCGGGGGCCTCGCCGGGGCCGGAAAACGCGGCGGCCCGCCGCCCGCCGCCACAGGGGCGGAGGTACGGCGGGCCGGGCGTGCAGGAGAGTCCTACAGGTCTTACGGGTCCTACGGCCGGATCAGCGGGCGTAGTACTCGACGACGAGCTGCTCGTCGCAGATGACCGGGATTTCCTTGCGGTTCGGGTCGCGGTCCAGGCGGAAGGCCAGGGCCTGCAGGTTGACCTGCAGGTAGCGCGGGGTCTCGCCCTCACCCGCGTAGCCACCCTCGCGGGCGACCTGGAAGGGGTGCTTGGCGCGGCTGCGCTCGCGGACCATCACGACGTCGTCGGGACGGACGCGGAAGGACGGCTTGTCGACCTTCTTGCCGTTGACCTCGATGTGGCCGTGGACGACCATCTGGCGGGCCTGGTAGATGGTGCGGGCGATGCCGGCACGCAGGACCAGGGCGTCCAGACGACGCTCGAGCTCGATGACCAGCGCCTCGCCGGTCTTGCCCTCGGCCTTCTTGGCACGGTCGTAGGCGCGCGCCATCTGGCGCTCGCTGATGTCGTACTGCGCGCGCAGACGCTGCTTCTCGAGCAGACGGACCTTGTAGTCCGAGTTCTGCTTGCGGCCGCGGCCGTGCTCGCCCGGCGGGTAGGGACGGGCCTCGAAGTACTTGACGGCCTTCGGCGTCAGGGCGATGCCGAGCGCACGAGACTTCTTGACCTTGGGACGCGACTGGTTAGGCACGTTCTCCAGACCTCCGAAATAGGTTAGGTTAGGCTCACCTTACTCAAGGAGATCGCATGTCTCGCCCGGGGAACACCAGTCACGTCACGGACAGCACGAAGAAGGCCGGCGCAACTGATGGCGCCGGTACGACGGAGGTCCGATCAGATCGTGGTCAGCCGCGTCCCAGCGGACTTGAAACCGCCCGGATGCCGTCAGCAGCCGAGCGCACACGAACTCTCGTACAGAGTACATGCTCGGCGGTACTGCTCGTTCCCGGGGCCGCCGCCACCCGCCCCGGCCCGCTCTCCCCCGAGGTCCGCACCGTCGGCCCCGACGGCGACGTGTACCTCGTCCACCCGGCCGACTCCCCCCTCGTCCGCGCGGCCACCCACGCCGAGGACGACGACCTCGCGGCCGTCCTGGAGCTCACCGACGTCGCACCGGTCTCCGTCCCCAACCGTATCCGCGGCCGCGCCTGGCTCTCGGGCTGGCTCACCTGCGTCCCCGGCGTCGCGGAACCCGGCCGCATGATGCTGCGCCTCGAACTCGGCGACATCTCCGTGGACGACCTCTGGGGAATCGAGACCGTCACCCCGGAGGACTTCGCGGGCGCCACGCCCGATCCGCTGGTGGAGTACGAGGCGGAGCTGCTGCAGCATCTGCACGCGGGGCACGGGGATCAGGTGCGCTCCCTGTGGGGGCTGCTGGACGAGCGGCGGGCGGGGTCGGGTGCGGCGGTACCGCTGGCGCTGGACCGCTTCGGGTTCCGGGTGCGCTTCACCCGCGAGGGTTCCGGTTCGCCGGCCGACCGCTCGTTCGACGCGCGGTTCGAGTTCCCGGAACCGGTGCGGAACGTGGCGGGGCTGCGGCGGGAGATGCACCGGCTGTTCGACGCGGCGGAGGAATGAGGGGGTGGGGGTGCCCCTGTCCCTCCCCCAGAGGGGGGACCCCCATTCACCGTTTCTTGCAGGGGCTACGCCCCCGCACCCCGGCCGGGCGATATCAGCCCGTCCGGCGTTTGAGGACGAGCGGCGAAGCCGCGAAAAGGGGGTCTGGGGGCTTGCCCCCAGGAATCGGCGAAGTGGGGGTGCCCCCTTTGGGGGAGGGTCCGGGGCTCACTCCCCCCGCAAACGCTCCCGCACCCGCTCCACCACGTCCGCGTACCGCGACTCCGCCCCATGCCGAGTAGGCGAGTAATACTGCTTGCCGTGCACCGCGTCGGGCGCATACTGCTGAGCCGCGATGCCACCCGGCAGGTCGTGGGGGTACTGATACCCCTCTCCGTGCCCCAGCTTCGCCGCCCCCTTGTAATGCCCGTCCCGCAGATGCGCGGGCACCGGCCCGGCCAGCCCGCCCCGGACATCGGCGAGCGCCGCGTCGATGGCGAGATAGGCCGCGTTCGACTTGGGCGCCAGGGCCAGCGCGATGGCGACCTGCGAGAGAGTGATCCGCGCCTCGGGGAAACCGATCATGGCGACGGCCTGCGCCCCGGCGACCGCCGTCTGCAGAGCGGAGGGATCCGCGAGCCCGATGTCCTCGCTGGCGGAGATCATCAGCCGCCGCGCGATGAACCGCGGGTCCTCCCCCGCCTCGATCATCCGCGCCAGGTAATGGAGAGTGGCGTCCACATCCGACCCACGGATGGACTTGATCAGCGCGCTCGCGACGTCGTAGTGCTGGTCGCCGTCGCGGTCGTACTTCACCGCGGCCCGGTCGACGGTCTCCTCCAGCGTCTCCAGGGTGATCTCGCCCTCGCCCTTGCCGAGCGCCGCCCCCGCCGCCGCCTCCAAGGCGGTGAGCGCCCGCCGCGCGTCACCGCCGGCGATCCGCAGCAGGTGCGCCTCCGCGTCCTCGGGGAGCGTCACCGCGCCGGCGAGGCCGCGCTCGTCGGCGACCGCGCGGCGCAGCAGCCCGCGCAGGTCGTCGTCGGTGAGCGCCTGGAGGGTCAGCAGCAGGGAGCGGGAGAGGAGCGGGGAGATGATCGAGAAGTAGGGGTTCTCGGTGGTGGCGGCGATGAGGGTGACCCAGCGGTTCTCCACGGCGGGCAGCAGGGAGTCCTGCTGGGCCTTGCTGAAGCGGTGGATCTCGTCGAGGAAGAGGACGGTCCCCTTGCCGTAGCCGCCGGAGGCCCGGCGGGCGCCGTCGATGACGGCCCGGACCTCCTTGACGCCGGCGGTGATCGCGGACAGCTCGACGAAGCGCTTGTCGGTCGCCTGGCTGACGACGTAGGCGAGGGTCGTCTTGCCGATGCCGGGCGGCCCCCAGAGGATCACCGACGAGGGCCCGGCCGGCCCGCCGCCGGCCTCGCCGACCAGCCGGCGCAGCGGCGATCCCGGCTTCAGCAGATGGCCCTGCCCCACGACCTCGTCGAGGGTGCGGGGGCGCATGCGGACGGCCAGGGGACTGCTCGACGGGTCTTTCTCCCGGCGGTCCTCTTCTGCGGCGGTGAACAGGTCGGGTTCCACGCTCGAAACCCTATGCCACCCCACTGACAACGCCGCCGGACGGTCATCGTCCGGCGGCGTCACAGCAGGTCACAGAAGCGGGCTCAGGACTGGCCGGTCCAGAACGACCACCAGTTGGTCAGGATCGCCAGCCCGATGACGCCGATCCACAGCACCGGCACCACCCAGTGGAACTCCAGCACCACGCTCCGGACCGCGTCCGGCAGCGGGATGAAGCGGTGCCGGATGTTCTGCACGGTGACGTAGCAGAACATCACGATGGTGGCGACCCAGGCGAGGCAGCACCACAGGCACAGCGAGCCGATGACGTACAGCGACTGGTACTGCAGCCAGGTGCAGAAGCCGACGCCGAACAGGGTGCCGGCCTGCATGCCCAGCCAGTACCAGCGCGGGAGGCGGGCGCCGGAGAGCAGCGCCAGGCCGATCGCGATGATCGCGCCGTAGCAGACCAGGCCGAGCATCGGGTTGGGGAACCCGAAGACGTGGGCCTGGTCGCTCTCCATGACGCTGCCGCAGGAGACGATCGGGTTGAGGCTGCACCCGGGGGTAAAGGACTTCCCGACCGCCTTGGCTTCCAGGATCTTGTTCTTGTCGATCGTGATGACCCAGGCGGCCAGCAGCCCGAGAGCACCGGTGATGACGAGCAGCAGCCCGAAGGCACGGCTGCCGCCCACCGCGCCGGTGGCGGGCCCGTCCCGCTCCACGTCGTCGGTGTCGGAGCGGTCAAGAGCCGAGGTCGTCATAGCGCCGAAGATCCCATCAGTCGTCCGATGCGCCCATTCTGCACCAGGAGCGGGCCGATCAGCCCTGCCTGGCCCGGAGTTCACCCACGACGGCGTCGATCGGGACGGCGGTCTGCTCGCCGCTGCCCAGGTCCTTGACCTGGACGACGCCCTCGGCCAGGTCGCGTTCGCCCGCGACGACGGCGTAGCGGGCGCCCGAGCGGTCGGCCGATTTCATGGCGTTCTTGAGCCCCTTCCCGCCGAACGCGAAGTCGGCGGCGACGCCGGCCCGGCGGAGTTCGGTGACGACGCCGAAGAGGACGCGGCGGGCCTCGTCGCCGAGCGGCACCGCGTAGACCTCGGTGGCGGCGGGCAGTTCGAGCGTGATGCCCTCGGCCTCCAGCGCCAGCACCGTGCGGTCGACGCCCAGCGCCCAGCCGACGGACGGCAGGGCCGGGCCGCCGATCATCTCGGACAGACCGTCGTACCGGCCGCCGCCGCCGACCGCGGACTGCGCGCCGAGGCCGTCGTGGACGAACTCGAAGGTGGTGCGCGTGTAGTAGTCCAGGCCGCGCACCAGCTTCTCGTCGTCCTCGAACGCGACGCCCGCCGCCGTCAGCAGCGCGCGCACCTGCTCGTGGTACTCCTTGCAGGCCTCGCAGAGGTGATCGCGGAGCATGGGGGCGCCGACGAGCTGCTTCTGGACGTCCTCGCGCTTGTCGTCGAGGACCCGCAGCGGGTTGATCTCGATGCGGCGGCGGGTGTCCTCGTCCAGGTCGAGGCCGCGCAGGAACTCCTGGAGCGCGGCCCGGTAGCCGGGGCGGCACTCCTTGTCGCCGAGCGAGTTGAGCAGCAGGCGGAAGTCCTTGAGGCCGAGCGACTTGTAGGCGTCGACGGCCAGGATGATCAGCTCGGCGTCGAGCGCCGGGTCCTCGGCGCCGATGGCCTCGGCGCCGACCTGCGAGAAGTGGCGGTAACGGCCCTTCTGCGGGCGCTCGTAGCGGTAGTACGAGCCGGAGTACCAGAGCTTGACCGGGAGGTTGCCGGACTTGTGAAGGTTGGCCTCCAGCGCGGCGCGCAGTACGGAGGCGGTGCCCTCGGGGCGCAGCGCGAGGGCTTCCTTGCCGCGCTGGGTGAGGGTGAACATCTCCTTGGTCACGATGTCGGTGGATTCGCCGACACCGCGCGAGAACAGCTCGACGTTCTCGAAGCCGGGAGTCTCCACGTAGCCGTAACCGGCCCGCCGCACCGGGGCGGCGATGGCCTCGCGGACGGCGAGGTAGACCGCCGAGTCCGGCGGGATCAGGTCGTAGGTGCCCTTGGGGGCTTTGAAAGTGCTCACGAAAGCTTCGTCACATTCCTCGTCGCGGAGCCGGGGTGCCGGTTCCGGGGCCGTACTGCGCCTGGGCCACGTCCCGCAGGTACGGGTTGGTGGCGCGCTCGCGGCCGATGCTGGTCTGGGGGCCGTGGCCGGAGAGGACCACGGTCGAGTCGTCGAGGGGCAGGCACACGCGGGCCAGGGACTCGAGTATCTCGGCGTGGTCACCGCCGGGCAGGTCGGTGCGTCCGATGGAGCCGGCGAACAGCAGGTCGCCCGAGAAGAAGACCGACGGGACGTCGCTCGACTCGGGCAGCCGGAAGGTCACCGACCCCTTGGTATGGCCGGGCGCGTGCGCGACGGTGAACTCCAGACCGGCGAGGTCCAGCGTGCTGCCGTCGGTGAGCTCCTTGACGTCGTCCGGTTCCCCCACGGTCAGCTCGCCGAGGAGCTGCGCGCCGATGGAGCGGCCGAGTGCCTTCTCCGGGTCGCTCATCATGTAGCGGTCGGCGGGGTGGATCCAGGCGGGCACGTCGTGGGCGCCGCAGACCGGGACGACCGAGGCGACGTGGTCGATGTGGCCGTGGGTGAGGACGACCGCGACGGGCTTGAGCCGATGCTTCCTGAGTGCTTCCTCGACGCCCTGGGCGGCCTGGTGGCCCGGGTCGATGATCACGCACTCCTCACCGGCGGCGGGGGCGACCAGGTAACAGTTGGTCCCCCAGGCCCCGGCGGGGAACCCGGCAATCAGCACATTCGTCCTTAATGTCGGCCTGCGTCGACGCGGCAGGGAGGCGGCCGGCGTGCCCGGCCGGTGCGCCGGTCACGTTTATGCCGGTTCAGAGCCTACCGGCGGCACCTCCGCCGCCGCGAACCCGTATACGGTACGGGCACGCTCGCAACAGGCGTTCCGACGGACGAGACGGCACGAGGAGACGACCCGGTGGTCAACAACGAGCAGCGTCGGCGGCAGCTCGCACGGGAGAAGTTCGAGCGGCAGCAGCAGCGCCGCGAGGCACAGCGGCGCAAGGCCCGCAACCGGAACGCGTTGATCGCGGCCGGCCTCGCCGTGCTGATCGCCGCGGGCGGCACGGCGGTGGCCGCCGGCGCGCTGGGCGGTGACGACAAGAAGGACGACAAGGCGGCGGCGGACGCGACCCCGAGCGGGCTCCCCACCCCGTCGGCGCCCCCGAAGGGCCCGGACCCGTGCGCCAAGCCCGCGCCCGGCAGCCCGGCGAAGAAGACGTGGAAGTCGGAGCCGCAGATGACGGTCGACACGTCCGCCTCCTACGCCATGGACCTGAAGACCACCTGCGGGACCATCGACCTGAAGCTGGACGCGGCCAAGGCCCCGCACACCGTCAACTCGCTGAACTTCCTGGCCGGCCAGGGGTACTTCGACCACACCAAGTGCCACCGCCTCACCGGTGACGCCGCGGGCATCTACGTCCTCCAGTGCGGCGACCCGCAGGGCACCGGCGGGGGCGGCCCCGGCTACACGCTCGCCGAGGAGAACCTCAAGAGCGAGCTGCTCCAGGAGCCCAAGGACGAGCAGCTCAAGCAGGCGAAGATGAAGATCTACCCGGCCGGCACGATCGCCATGGCCAAGACGCAGCAGCCGCACTCGACCGGCAGCCAGTTCTTCCTCGTCTACAAGGACAGCCCGCTGCAGCCGGACTACACCCCGGTCGGCACGATCGGCGCCGAGGGCCGGAAGGTCCTCGACAAGATCGCCGGTGCCGGGGTGCAGGGCGGGGGTGCCGACGGTCCCCCCAACGCCACCGTCGTGGTGGACAAGGCGACGGTGGCGAAGAGCTGATTCCGGACCCGTGGCCGAACGGCGAAATTCCGGTCGCGGGATACGGACAGCCGGGCTGCCGGTCGCCTATGTTGGCGTTGTGTAGGGTGCCTGCTCCGGCGGCTGCGAGGCACCCGAAACAGCACCGATCGCAGTGAAATGATCAAGCCGCCGGACCGGGCGGGGCGCGGCTCCGCCGGGGACAACTGTGGACGATGCGCGCGGGCCGCGAACGGCCCCCGCATCATGTGGAGGAGGCGCTGTGAGCAGCGACCCGTGGGGCCGCGTCGACGAGACGGGGACGGTGTACGTGCGTACCGCCGACGGCGAGAAGGTCGTCGGCTCGTGGCAGGCGGGGAGCCCGGACGAGGCCCTCGCCTACTTCGAGCGCAAGTACGAGGGCCTGGTCGTCGAGATCGGCCTCCTCGAGCGCCGGGTCAGGACCACCGACCTGTCGACGAAGGACGCGATGGCCGCCATCGACCACCTGCGCTCGCAGGTCGACGAGCACCACGCGGTCGGCGATCTGGACGCGCTGCGGGGGCGGTTGGACCAGCTCGTCGAGACGGTCGAGAAGCGCCGTGAGGAGCGCAAGGCGGCCAAGGCCAAGCAGACCGACGAGGCCAGGACGGCCAAGGAGGCGCTGGTCGCCGAGGCCGAGGAGCTGGCCGCCAGTGAGCAGTGGCGCTCGGCCGGCGAGCGGCTGCGGGCCCTGGTGGACACCTGGAAGGGTCTGCCGCGGCTGGACCGCAAGACCGACGACGAGCTGTGGCACCGCTTCTCGCACGCCCGCTCGGCGTTCTCCAAGCGGCGCAAGGCCCACTTCGCCTCGCTGGACGCCCAGCGCGAGGAGGCCCGCAAGGTCAAGGAGAAGCTGGTCGCCGAGGCCGAGGCGCTGTCCGGCTCGACGGACTGGGGTACCACCGCCGCCCGTTACCGCGAGCTGATGGCCGAGTGGAAGGCCGCCGGCCGCGCCCAGCGCGAGGCCGAGGACGAGCTGTGGACCCGGTTCCGGGGCGCGCAGGACGTCTTCTTCCAGGCGCGCGGCGAGGTGTTCGCGGAGCGCGACGCCGAGCAGCAGGCGAACCTGGGGCTGAAGGAGGAGCTGGTCGTCGAGGCGGAGAAGCTGCTTCCGGTGACCGACCTCAAGGCGGCCCGGGCGGCGTTCCGTTCGGTCAACGAGCGCTGGGAGGCCATCGGCCACGTGCCGCGGGACGCCCGCCCGAAGATCGAGGGCCGGATGCACGCGGTGGAGCGCGCCCTCCAGGAGGCCGAGGAGGCCGAGTGGCGGCGCACCAACCCGGAGGCGCGGGCGCGCGCGGCCGGGCTGACCGGGCAGCTCCAGGACGCGGTCGACAAGCTCCAGGCGCAGATCGACAAGGCGCGTGCCGCGGGCAACGACGCCAAGGCCGAGAAGCTCGGCAAGGAGCTGGAGGGCCGCAAGGCCCTGCTGGACCAGGCGCTGAAGGGTCTGCAGGAGTTCGGCGGCTGAGCACCCCCGCTTCGCAACGGAAGATGGCTCCGACGATCGTCGGAGCCATCTTCCGTTGTGCGGCTACGGCCTGCGGGCCGACGTCACGCGGTACACGTCGTACACGCCCTCGACCCCGCGTACCGCCTTCAGTACGTGCCCGAGGTGCTTGGGGTCGCCCATCTCGAAGGTGAACCGCGAGGTGGCCACCCGGTCCCGGGAGGTCTGCACGGCCGCCGAGAGGATGTTGACGTGCTGGTCCGACAGGACCCGGGTGACGTCCGACAGCAGCCGGGACCGGTCCAGCGCCTCCACCTGGATGGCGACGAGGAAGACGGACGACTGGGTGGGCGCCCACTCGACGTCGAGGATCCGCTCGGGCTGCTGCGAGAGCGAGTCGACGTTGACGCAGTCCGCGCGGTGCACGGAGATGCCGTTGCCACGGGTGACGAAGCCGATGATCGGGTCGCCGGGCACGGGCGTGCAGCAGCGGGCGAGCTTGACCCACACGTCGTCCACGCCCTTGACGACCACGCCCGGATCGGCGGACGAACGCCGCTTGGAGCGTCCGCGGATGGGCGCGGACTCCTCGATGTCCTCGGTCGCCGCGTCCTCGCCGCCGAGCGCCTGGACGAGCTTCTGCACCACGCCCTGGGCGGCGACGTGGCCCTCGCCGATGGCCGCGTAGAGCGAGGAGATGTCCGGGTAGCGCATCTCGTGCGCGAGGGTGACGAGCGAGTCGCCCGTGAGAATGCGCTGGATGGGCAGGTTCTGCTTGCGCATCGCGCGGGCGATGGCGTCCTTGCCCTGCTCGATCGCCTCGTCCCGGCGCTCCTTGGAGAACCAGGCGCGGATCTTGTTGCGCGCGCGGGGCGACTTGACGAAGCCCAGCCAGTCTCGGGAGGGGCCGGCGCCGGGGGCCTTGGAGGTGAAGACCTCGACCAGGTCGCCGTTGTCCAGGGTCGATTCGAGCGGCACCAGACGCCCGTTGACCCGGGCCCCTATGGTGCGGTGGCCGACCTCGGTGTGCACGGCGTAGGCGAAGTCGACCGGGGTGGCCCCGGCGGGCAGCGCTATGACGTCGCCCTTGGGCGTGAAGACGAAGACCTCGTTGCGGGAGAGGTCGAAGCGCAGCGACTCCAGGAACTCGCCCGGGTCCTCCGTCTCCTTCTGCCAGTCCAGCAACTGCCGGAGCCAGGCCATGTCGTTGACGGTGTCCTGGTTCTTGCCGGCGTTCTTCGGCACGTCCGTACGGATCTTGGAGGCTCCGGCGACGGCCTCCTGCTTGTACTTCCAGTGCGCGGCGATGCCGTACTCGGCGCGGCGGTGCATGTCGAACGTCCGGATCTGGAGCTCGACCGGCTTGCCGCTGGGCCCTATGACCGTCGTGTGCAGCGACTGGTACATGTTGAACTTGGGCATCGCGATGTAGTCCTTGAACCGCCCGGGCACCGGGTTCCACCGGGCGTGGACGGTGCCGAGCGCCGCGTAGCAGTCGCGGACGGTGTCGACGAGGACGCGGATGCCCACCAGGTCGTAGATCTCGGCGAAGTCCCGGCCCCGCACGATCATCTTCTGGTAGACGCTGTAGTAGTGCTTCGGCCGGCCGGTGACCGTGGCCTTGATGCGGGCGGCGCGGAGGTCGGCCTGGACCTCGTCGGTGACGATCGCCAGGTACTCGTCCCGCTTGGGGGCGCGCTCGGCGACCAGCCGGACGATCTCGTCGTACATCTTGGGATAGAGGATCGCGAAGGCGAGGTCCTCCAGCTCCCACTTGATGGTGTTCATGCCCAGCCGGTGCGCCAGCGGGGCGTAGATCTCCAGCGTCTCGCGGGCCTTCTTCTCCTGCTTCTCCCGCTTGAGGTAGCGCATGGTGCGCATGTTGTGCAGGCGGTCGGCGAGCTTGATCACCAGGACCCGGGGGTCCTTGGCCATGGCGACGACCATCTTGCGCACGGTCTCGGCCTGCGCGGCCTCGCCGAACTGCACCCGGTCCAGCTTGGTGACGCCGTCGACCAGCAGGGCGACCTGGTCGCCGAAGTCGCGGCGGAGGTCGTCGAGGCCGTACTCGGTGTCCTCGACGGTGTCGTGCAGCAGCCCGGCCATCAGCGTCGCCGGGTCCATGCCCAGCTCGGCCAGGATGGTCGTCACCGCGAGCGGGTGGGTGATGTACGGGTCGCCGCTCTTGCGCTTCTGCCCGCGGTGCCAGCGCTCGGCGACCTGGTAGGCACGCTCGATCTGGCGCAGCGTCGAGGCGTCCGCCTTGGGGTCGTTCCCCCGGACGATGCGGAGCAGCGGCTCCAGCACCGGGTTGTACGGGCTCTGCCGCTGCACACCCAGGCGGGCGAGACGGGCGCGGACCCGGCTGGACGAGGCGGAGCGGGCGCTCGGCGGCGGCGTGGGCCGCGGACCGGCGCTCTCCTTGACCGGGTCGCCTCCCGGGGTGCCCTGCGGACGGCCCCGCTTTCCGGGCTCGGGCGCGGCCGCGCCCTGCGGACGGCCCGTGGGCTCGGGCGTGCCCGCGGCAGCCGCGGCGTCCGGTGCGGGCTGGTCGGGCTGTGCCGCTGGGGATGCCCCCGGACGGAGTCTGGGGGAGAGCGGCTGGGCCTTGTCTGGCAAGAGCACTCCTCATGCGGGGTCCGGCCCCGAGCAGGTCCGGACTGCCATGGTATCGATCCGGGCCGGGGAGCCGCCTCCCGCCCGGCGGGGGCCAAGACGCACGGAGCGGGCCCCGGGGTTCTCCCCCGGGGCCCGCTCCGTGCGTCCGGTACGGCTCAGACGCGGATCAGCGCGTCCACCGGCGCTTCGCCGAGCACCTTCTCCAGCTTCTCCCGGCCGGGGAGGAAGCCCAGCTCCATCAGGACGGCGACGCCCACGGGCTCGGCCCCGGCGCGCCGGATCAGATGGAGGGACGCCTCGGCGGTGCCGCCGGTGGCCAGGACGTCGTCGATGACCAGGACCCGGTCGCCGGGCGCGAACGCCTCGGCGTGTATCTCGATCTCCGCCGTGCCGTACTCCAGCTCGTACGCCTGCGACAGGGTCGCGCCGGGCAGCTTGCCGGCCTTGCGGACGGGCACGAAGCCGATCCCGGCCCGGACGGCCACGGGGGCCGCCAGGATGAAGCCGCGGGCCTCCAGGCCCACGACCTTGTCGGCCCGGTACCGGACGCACAGCTCGGCGAAGGCCTCGGTGAGGGCGGTGAACGCCTCGGGGTCGGCCAGCAGCGGCGTGATGTCCTTGAAGACCACGCCCGGCTTCGGGTAGTCCGGGACGTCGTGGATGCGGGCGAGCAGCAGCTCGCGCAAACTCTCGTCGGCGCCTTCCGCGCCCCAGGCGGTCATCGGCGCTTCCCGCCGCGGCCGCCGCGGTTGCGGCTCACCGGCTGCCGGCGCTGTCCGACCACCCCGGCCGGGGAGGCGTCCTGCGGCTCGTCGTCCTCGTACTCGGCGTCCTGGGCGTCCCTGGGCTCGTCCTGCCCCGATTCCGCCTTGGCGGCCTGCGCGGCGCGCTTGGCGTGGACGCGCCGGGTGAGGGCCTTCATCTGCGGGTCGCGTTCCTTGAGGTCGGCGACCAGCGGGGTGGCGATGAAGATCGACGAGTAGGCGCCGGCCGCGAGGCCGACGAACAAGGCGAGCGAGATGTCGTTCAGCATGCCCGCGCCCAGGAAGCCGCCGCCGATGAACAGCAGACCGGCGACCGGCAGCAGCGCGACGACCGTGGTGTTGATGGAGCGCACCAGGGTGCCGTTGAGGCTGCGGTTGGCGACCTCGCTGTACGTCCAGCGGGTCTGCTTGGTGAGGTCCTTCGCGCTCTCCTTCAGACCGTCGAAGACGACGACGGTGTCGTAGAGCGAGTAGCCGAGGATGGTCAGCAGACCGATGACCGTACCCGGGGTGACCTCGAAGCCCACGAGGGCGTAGATGCCCACGGTGATGGTGAGGTCGTGGATGAGGGCGACGAGGGCGGCGAGCGCCATGCGCCACTCGAAGGCGATGGCGAGGTAGATCACCACCAGGACCATGAAGATCGCCAGGCCGGTCCAGGCCTTGTTGGCGATCTCCTCACCCCAACTGGGGCCGACGATGTCGGTGTTGATGTCGTTCGTGGAGACGCCGAGCTTCTTGGCCAGGGCCTGCTGCGTCGCCCGGGACTTCTCCGGGGTCAGCTCACTGACCTGGATACGCAGCTTGCCGTCACCGGTCTTCTGGGCGATCGCCGTGTGGCCGGAGGCCTCCTCGGCGACCTGCTTGGCCGCGTCCGCCGAGACCGAGGTCTTGTGGGTGGGGTTGAAGATCGCGCCGCCGGAGAACTCGATGCCCATGTTCAGGCCACGCACCGCCAGGCCGACGATGGCCGTGATGGTGATGAGGATCGAGATGCCGTACCAGATCTTCCGCTTGGCGACGAAGTCGTAACCGACCTCGCCACGGTAGAGCCGGGCGCCGAGGCTGCCGAGTCGGGACATCTCACGCCTCCTTCGGGTCGACAGGGGCGGAGGGACGACGGCGGGAGGCCCGCAGCGGCGGCTTGGCGCCGAGCCGCTTGGGGTCGAGGCCGGACCAGGGGTGGCCGCTCGCGAAGAACGTGCGCCGGGCGAGGAGCGTCATCAGCGGCTTGGTGAAGAAGAAGACCACGACGACGTCGAGCAGGGTGGTCAGGCCGAGGGTGAACGCGAAGCCCTGCACCTTGCCGACGGTGACGATGAAGAGCACCGCGGCGGCGAGGAAGGACACGAAGTCGGAGACCAGGATCGTCCGACGGGCGCGCGGCCAGCCGCGCTCCACGGCGGGACGCAGGCTGCGGCCCTCGCGGATCTCGTCCCGGACCCGCTCGAAGTAGACGATGAACGAGTCCGCCGTGATGCCGATGGCGACGATGGCGCCGCAGACGGCCGGGAGGTTCAGGGCGAACCCGATGGCCTTGCCGAGCAACACCATGATCGTGTACGTCAGGACCGCCGAGGCCGCGAGGCTGGCGAGCGCGACGAGCGCGAGACCGCGGTAGTACACCACCAGGTAGATGACGACGAGCGCGAGGCCGATGGCTCCGGCGATCAGACCGGCGCGAAGCTGCTCGCCGCCGAGGGCGGCGGAGACGGTGGTCTCCGTGGCGATGTCGAACGACAGCGGCAGGGCGCCGTAGGAGAGGACGTTGGCGAGGTCGTCCGCCTCGGACTGGTCGAAGCTGCCGCTGATCTCGGCACTGCCGCCGGGGATGGCCGAGCGCACCGAGGGAGCGGAGACGGCCTGGCCGTCCAGGACGATCGCGAACCGGTTCTGCGGGTCGGGCTTGGCGGCGAGCTTGCCGGTGATGTCGGCGAACTTCTTGGTGCCGCTGCCGTTGAACTTCAACTGGACCTGCCAGCCGGAGCCACGCTGGGTGTCGAGGGCGGCCTTGGCGTCGGTGACGTCCACGCCCTTCACCGCGACGGGGCCGAGGAGCAGCTTCTCCTGGCCGTCCTTGTCGCAGACCACGACCTCGTCCTCGGCCTTGGCGGCCGCGGCCTTCTTGGCGGCCTGGGCGCGGCCTTCCTTGGTGGAGCAGTCCAGGGCGGCGAACTGCTTCTGCAGGTCGTTGGAGGGGGCGTCCGGGGCCTTGGGGGACGGCGTGGGCGGCTTGGGCGCCTGCGGCGCCTTCAGGGCCTCGGTGACGGCCCGGCCCTGCCCGCGGGACGAGGAAGGACTCGCCGAGGAGCCGGGCGCGGACGCGGTGGGCGTGCCGGAGGGCTTGCCCTTCTTGTCCTTGTCGGCGTCCTTTTCCTTGTCCTTGCTCTTGTCGCCCTTGTCCTTGTCCTTGCCGGTACCGGCCGACGTGCTCGGCTTGGGCTCGGGCAGCTTGCCGGCGGGCGCGGCGACGAGCACCGGGCGGAAGGTGAGCTGGGCGGTGGTGCCGACCTGCTCACGGGCCTGCTTCGCGTTCGTCCCCTTGGGGATGTTCACGATGATGTGCTTCTTGCCCTGCGTCTGGACCTCGGACTCGGTCACACCGAGGCCGTTGACACGCCGGTCGATGATGTTCGCGGCCGTGTTCATGTTGGTCGCGTTGATCGCGTTGGGCTGGCCAGGCTGGTTCTTCGCCTCGAGCGTGAAGCTCGTGCCGCCTGCCAGGTCGATGCCCAGGCGGGGGGTGGTCTGCCCGGAGGCGAACATTCCCCCGACGAGCGCCACCATGGCGATCAGGATGAAGGCCAGGACTCTGCCCGGCCTGCCCTGGCCGCCCGGGGACCTGCGGCCCTTCTTCGGTGCTGCCACCTTGTCGTTTCTCCCTGTCCAACCGCCGGGCGTCGGGTGTTCGCCGGGCGGCCACGAAGTTTGTGGGGACCTGCCCCCCGCCGGAGCCTAGACCGTCAGCGAACCGCGACGCACCGAGCGGTGGGTGCGTCGCGGTTCGAGGTGGGGCTACTTCGCGTCGGAGCCGCCGTCCCGCTTGCCGTCCTTCGGCTCCGCCTCGGCGGCGTCCGCCGGCTTCTCCGCCGTCGCGGCGTCGCCCTTCGCGGGGGCGGCACCCTTCGCGGGGGCGTCGGCGGCGGTGTCCTTGCCGAGGTCGATCTTCTTCTCGCCGGCCTTCTCGGCGTCCGCCGCCTTGTCGGCGCCCTCGGTCAGCGACGAGAGGTCGTCCGGGACGACCGGGCCCTCGTCGTCGGACCCCTCGATGCCGTGGATGATGCGGTTGTACTCGTCGTCCGGCAGGACGGCACCGATGGCGTTCTTCGCGTAGATCGCGTGGACGCCCGGGGCGACCTCCAGGAGGACCGAGTCCTCGCTGACCTCCTTGACGGTGGCGTACATGCCGCCGATCGTCCGCACACCGGTGCCCGGCTGCATGTGGTCGCGCATCTGCGCAGCCTGGCGCTGCTTGTTCTTGGCCGACCGGGTCATCAGGAACATGGCCCCGATGAGCACGATGAACGGCAGGAGAGTCACGATATTCACGGGACGGGATTTCCTTCACACGACCGCTTGGGGATGCGGCCTGGTCTACGGGGGTGGTATGCCGGACCATACGGACGGCATCGGCGGAGTCTAAGCGAGTCCGCACCAATGGAACAACGCCCAGCATGGCACCCGGGTTCCTGGCCGGACCAGTCCCCGCGCCGTCACTCGGCGAACAGGGAACGCTGTTCCGTACCCCCTTGGGCGGCCCCGCCCGCACCCCCGGCGACCTGCGGCGGCACCATGCCCAGGTGCTCCCAGGCGGCGGGCGTCGCGATCCGTCCCCTGGGCGTCCTGGCCAGCAGCCCCTCCCGGACCAGGAAGGGCTCGGCGACCTCCTCGACGGTCTCCCGCTCCTCGCCGACGGCCACGGCCAGCGTGGACAGACCGACCGGGCCGCCGCCGAACAGCTTGAGGAGCGCGGTGAGCACGGCCCGGTCCAGCCGGTCGAGGCCGCGGGCGTCCACCTCGTACACCTCCAGGGCCTTCGCCGCGATCTCCTGGGTGATCAGGCCGTCGGCCTTCACCTGGGCGTAGTCGCGGACCCGGCGCAGCAACCGGTTGGCGATGCGGGGCGTGCCGCGCGAGCGGCCGGCGATCTCGGCGGCCCCGCCGTCCTCTATGGTCACGTCGAGCAGGCCGGCGGACCGGTGGACGACGCGTTCCAGCTCGGTGGGGGCGTAGAACTCCATGTGGCCGGTGAAGCCGAAGCGGTCGCGCAGCGGGGGCGGCAGCAGGCCCGCGCGGGTGGTGGCGCCGACGAGGGTGAAGGGCGGCAGCTCCAGGGGGATGGCGGTGGCGCCGGGGCCCTTGCCGACGATGACGTCGACGCGGAAGTCCTCCATCGCCATGTACAGCATCTCCTCGGCGGGCCGGGACATGCGGTGGATCTCGTCGAGGAAGAGGACCTCGCCCTCGGTGAGCGACGACAGGATCGCCGCGAGGTCGCCCGCGTGCTGGATCGCGGGGCCCGAGGTGATGCGGATGGGGGCGCCCATCTCGGCGGCGATGATCATCGAGAGGGTGGTCTTGCCGAGCCCCGGGGCGCCGGAGAGCAGGACGTGGTCGGCGGTGGCACCGCGCTGCCGGGCCGCCTTCAGCACCAGGTCGAGCTGCTCGCGCACCCGCTCCTGGCCGATGAACTCGTCCAGGTCCTTGGGGCGCAGGGCGGCTTCGACGGCTTGGTCGTCATGATCGGCGGCGGCCCCGACGAGCCGCTCACCGGCGGGGGGTACGAAGTCCACGGTGGAAACCTAGCGGTCGGGGGCTTGTTCAGCCCGTCCGGCGTTTGAGGACAACCGCGCGGAGCGCGGTTTCGGGGGCGCGGCCCCCGCAGGAAACGGGTAGGGGCGGGGCGGGGAGAACCCCCTCCTCACCGAGCCCGGTTGAGCGTCTGCAGAGCAGCCCGCAACAACTGCCCGACCTGCGGCGCACCCCCCGCGGCAGCCGCCTGCGGCGCGACGGCCTCAACGGCTTCCTCAGCGTCGCGCGGCGCGTACCCGAGCCCGACGAGCGCCGCGTGCAACTGCTCGCGCCAGCCGGCGGGGGCCGACGAGACGGCCGCGGCGGCCGGCGCGGAACCGACCGGCTCCCCCAGCCGGTCCTTCAGCTCCAGCAGCAGCTTCTGGGCGCCCTTCTTGCCGATGCCGGGCACGGCGGTCAGCGCCTTCTCGTCACCCGCGGCGAACGCACGCCGCAGCGCGTCCGGCGAATGCACGGCGAGCATGGCCTGGGCCAGGCGCGGGCCGACACCGCTCGCGGTCTGCAACAGCTCGAAGGTCTGCCGCTCGTCGTCGTCGGCGAAGCCGTAGAGGGTCAGCGAGTCCTCGCGGACGACGAGGGAGGTGGCCAGCCGCGCGGGCTCCCCCACCCGGAGGGTGGAGAGCGTGTTGGGCGTGCACTGGACGGCCATGCCGACGCCGCCGACCTCGACGACGGCGGTGTCCGGGGCGAGGGCGGCGACGGGGCCGGAGACGAAGGCGATCATCGGGTGCCCTTCGGGAGACGTACGGGAGTGGTGCGGCGGTGGGCGGCGACCGCCTGCTGGAGACGACCCGTGGCCGGGGCCCGCCAGATGTGGCAGATGGCCAGGGCGAGCGCGTCGGCGGCGTCGGCCGGCTTGGGCGGCGCGTCCAGCCGGAGCAGCCGGGTGACCATGGAGCCGACCTGCGCCTTGTCGGCCCGGCCGGAGCCGGTGACGGCCGCCTTGACCTCGCTGGGGGTGTGCAGCGCGACGGGCAGCCCGCGGCGGGCGGCGCACAGCATGGCGACCGCGCTGGCCTGGGCGGTGCCCATGACCGTACGGACGTTGTGCTGGCTGAACACCCGCTCGACGGCGACGTACTCGGGCCGGTACTCGTCGAGCCACTGCTCTATGCCGCGCTCCACGAGCACCAGCCGCTCGGCGGTCTCCGCCTCGGCGGGGGTGCGGACGACGCCGACGCCCACCATGCGCAGCGGGCGCCCCGCCGCGCCCTCGACGACACCGACGCCGCACCTCGTCAGCCCCGGGTCCACCCCCAGCACGCGCACTGCGCCCCTCCTTCGGTCAACTGTTCCGGCAGGCTATCGGGCGGCACTGACAACGCCCCGGACCGACCCGGACGGACGGGTTCCGGAACACAAGCGCGACGGGCCGACGGGAGGTGTCCCGTCGGCCCGTCGGCGGCGGCCGCGACCGGTCGGCCGGATCAGGCGTCGACCTTGGCCATCACGTCGTCGGAGACGTCGAAGTTGGCGAAGACGTTCTGCACGTCGTCGCTGTCCTCCAGGGCGTCGATCAGCTTGAAGATCTTGCGCGCGCCCTCCTCGTCCAGCTCCACCTGCATGGTGGGGACGAAGTTGGCCTCGGCGGAGTCGTAGTCGATGCCCGCCTCCTGGAGCGCGGTGCGGACCGCGACCAGGTCGGTGGCCTCGCTGAGGACCTCGAAGCTCTCACCGAGGTCGTTGACCTCCTCGGCGCCCGCGTCCAGGACCGCGCCGAGGACGTCGTCCTCGGTCAGCTCGCCCTTGGGGACGATCACGACGCCCTTGCGGTTGAAGAGGTAGGACACCGAGCCCGGGTCGGCCATCGAGCCGCCGTTGCGGGTCATGGCCACGCGGACGTCACCGGCGGCGCGGTTGCGGTTGTCGGTGAGGCACTCGATGAGGACGGCCACGCCGTTCGGGCCGTAGCCCTCGTACATGATCGTCTCGTAGTCGGCGCCACCGGCCTCGAGACCGGCACCACGCTTGACCGCGGAATCGATGTTCTTGTTCGGGACCGACTGCTTCTTGGCCTTCTGGATGGCGTCGTAAAGGGTCGGGTTGCCGTCGATGTCGGCACCGCCCATGCGGGCCGCGACCTCGATGTTCTTGATCAGCTTCGCGAAGAGCTTGCCGCGCTTGGCATCGATCACGGCCTTCTTGTGCTTCGTCGTAGCCCATTTAGAGTGGCCGGACATCCGCCTGTCTCCTTCGCGTTACCCATCCTGAACGAACGACTGAGATCCTACCGGGATCTCACCGCTGCACGGCGCGCACCATCTCCACGAACAGAGCGTGCACCCGGTGGTCGCCGGTGAGCTCCGGATGGAAGGACGTGGCGAGCACGTTCCCCTGGCGCACGGCCACCGTGTGGCCGTCGTGCCGGGCCAGCACCTCGACGTCGGCGCCGGTGGACTCGACCCAGGGCGCGCGGATGAAGACGCCCTCGACCGGGCCGCCCTCGACGCCGGACACCTCGACCGCCGCCTCGAACGACTCGTTCTGGCGCCCGAAAGCGTTGCGGCGCACGATCATGTCGACTCCGCCGAGGGTCTCCTGGTCCTCGCGGCCGTCCAGGATCTTGTCGGCGACCATGATCATGCCGGCGCAGGTGCCGTAGACCGGCATCCCGGACCGCACCCGCTCGCGGAGCGGCTCCAGCATGCCGAAGACCACGGCCAGCTTGGACATGGTGGTGGACTCGCCGCCGGGTATCACCAGGCCGTCGACCTCGGCGAGCTCCTCGGGACGGCGTACCGGGCGGGCCGTCGCGTCGGCGGCGGCCAGGGCCACGAGGTGCTCGCGGACGTCGCCCTGGAGGGCGAGGACACCGATGGTGGGGGTGGACACGATCGTCCTGCCTCTCGGTCGTACGGGCCGGTGGGCGGCTCACGGCTGTGCCGCGGGCCGCCCACCGGGAACTGCGGGACTGCGGGGACTACCAGCCGCGGTTGGCGTACCGCTCGGCCTCGGGGAGGGTGTCGCAGTTGATGCCGACCATGGCCTCGCCCAGGTTGCGGGAGGCGTCCGCGATGACCTTCGGGTCGTCGTAGAAGGTGGTGGCCTTCACGATGGCCGCGGCACGCTTGGCCGGGTCGCCGGACTTGAAGATGCCCGAGCCGACGAAGACGCCCTCGGCACCGAGCTGGCGCATCAGCGCGGCGTCGGCCGGGGTGGCGACGCCACCGGCGGAGA
Source organism: Streptomyces sp. NPDC052910 (assembly GCF_055585605.1). Taxonomy (NCBI): domain Bacteria; kingdom Bacillati; phylum Actinomycetota; class Actinomycetes; order Kitasatosporales; family Streptomycetaceae; genus Streptomyces; species Streptomyces sp. NPDC052910. Next base: position 334,811 of record NZ_JBVJJR010000004.1, on the reverse strand, counting down.
ACAGCACCACCGGCAGCTTGCCGAGCTCGGCGACCTCCTTGACCAGCTCGTACGGCGCCCGCAGCTCCTTGGCGGCGGCGAACAGCTCGTTGTTGTCGAGGGCCCGCAGCTTGCCGATCTCGTTCTTGATCTGACGCAGGTGACGGACGGCCTCGACGACGTTGCCGGTGCCGGCCTCACCCTTGGAGCGGATCATGGCCGCGCCCTCGGCGATGCGGCGCAGAGCCTCACCCAGGTTGGTGGCACCGCAGACGAAGGGAGTGGTGAAGGCCCACTTGTCGCTGTGGTTGACCTCGTCGGCGGGGGTCAGGACCTCGGACTCGTCGATGTAGTCGACACCGAGCGACTGGAGGACCTGGGCCTCGACGAAGTGGCCGATGCGGGACTTGGCCATCACGGGGATGGAGACGGCGCCGATGATCTCTTCGATCATGTTCGGGTCGGACATCCGGGCCACGCCGCCGTCCTTCCGGATGTCGGCCGGAACCCGCTCCAGGGCCATGACCGCCACCGCGCCCGCGTCCTCGGCGATCTTCGCCTGCTCGGCGTTGACGACGTCCATGATCACGCCGCCCTTGAGCTGCTCGGCCATGCCGCGCTTGACGCGCGCGGTGCCGGTCTCGGGGGTGGGGGACGTGCTGGTGGTGGACACGATGTGACCTCACTATCCGGTGCGGTGATGCTGCAGCGTCATCAAAGCCGCCCGGGCGGTGGGGGGAAAGAGCCAATTTCGGGTGGGTGGCTTGCGCGGGGGTGCGGGCGGGCGGCGGGGGCGGGGGCGCAGGGGGGCCGAGCTGGCGAGGGCCCGGGGGCAGGGGGGGCAAGGGGGGCAGGGGGTCCGAGACCCGGGAGGGCCGGGAGACCCGGGAGGGCCGGGAGGGCCGGGAGGGCCGGGAGGGCCGGGAGGGCCGGAAAACTTGAGGGGTTGGGCCGGCGCAGTCCGCTGCGGCGCTTCCGCCCGTCCGGCGAGTCCGGCGGCGGCCGGGCTTGGGGCCGGGCTCGAAGGCCAAGCTCGGGGCCGGGTTCGCGTCCGGGTTACGGGCGCGGTCCACGTCCGGGCGCGGTCCACGTCCGGGCGCGGCACCGGTCCGGTCCGGACGCGGCTCCGGAGGAGGATTCAGGTCAGCGTTTGGCTCCGGATTCGGATGCGAACTCGGGTGTGGACGCGGATGCGGATGCGGGCTCGGATTCGGAGGCGGACGCGTCTGTGGACTCGGATGTCGGTCCACGTCCGGGCGGCTTGCCCGGGTCAGCCTCCCGGTCGGTCGACGAGCGCCACCGGCGGCTCGTCGTCCATTTCGAAGGCGAGCGGGAAGGGCGCGTGACCGGCCAGTCGGAACCACCGCACCACCCGGTGCCGGCGTACCGCCCGGGCGGCGCGCACCGCGTCGTTGTGGAAACGGCGGGCCATCGGCACGCGGCGGACGGCCTGGTCGAGTTCCACCAGGGACTCCTCACCGCCGGGCGCCTCCCGGACGGCCGCCGCCTGCGCGCTTTCGGCGAAGACCGCGCGCAGCGCCTGGCTCAGCTCGCTCTCGGCGACCTCGCGCTGTTCCTCCTCCGCCTGCCGGGCGGCGTGCGCGGCCTGGTAGAGGACGATCGACGCGGCCGGGTCGAGGACGCCGGCGGTGGCGAGTTCCTGGGCGACCGAGGCGCGGCGCACCAGTTGGGCGTCGAGGGCCGCGCGCGCCGCGTCGATCCGGCTGTGCAGCCGGTCCAGCCGACCGGCGGTCCAGCTCAGGTAGACGCCGACGAGGACCAGGGCGGCCACCGTCCACACGAAGATCCAGAGAGAATCCGTCACGCCGGGTCACAGTACCCGTCCGGCCGGCGCCCGGCGGCCACCTCCCGGGGCGGCCGCTCCACCCAGGGGTGGACGACGGGTGGAGACCGGCCCTCCGAGGAATCGACCCGTGCTCCGATCCGTCTCCACCCGGCCGGCGCCTAGCGTCGGGGGTGGCAGAAGTCCCGCCCATCCGGCGGGTTTTCACCGCTCCCGGCAATCCGTCGAGGCAAGGGCAAGGGAGTCGTCCCATGCGACCGCACGTCCCGCGCGCCAGGCGCGCCCTGATCGTCACACCCGCCGTCGTCATCGTCCTTCCGCTGGCGCTGTACTACGTGCTCCGCGCCCAAGGCGTTCCCGCCTGGCAGGCATTGCTGCTCGGCAGCGTCCCGCCGGTCGCCCACTCCCTCATAACGGCCTTCCGCGGCCACCGGCCCGGATACGTCGATCTGCTGGTGACCGGCCTGCTTCTGGTGTCCGCCGCGACCTCACTGGTCAGCGGGAATCCCCGCGTCCTGCTGCTGAAGGACGCGGCGCTTCCGGCGGCCATCGGGCTGGGCATAGGGGCCACTCTGTGGACCGCCCGCCCGTTCGCCTTCCGGTTCGGCCACCGGCTGCGGTCGGACGCGGCGGCCGAGCGTGCGGAGCGGCGCTGGCGGGAGTCACCCGCCTTCCGACGGGCGCTGCGGGAGCTCACCCTGCTGTGGGCCGGCGCGGAGCTGCTCGACGCGCTGCTGAGCGCGACGGAGGCACTGGTCCTGCCGGTCGACATGGTTCCGCTGCTGGGGCGGGCGCAGTCCCTGGCCGTCATCGGCACGGTGGCGTTCCTCAGCGTCCGCCGCAGTCGCCGCTTCCGGGACCGCTACGGGATACCGCTGTTCGGTCTCCGGGAGCCGGCGGGGAAGGAAGAGAGGGAGGAGGCCGGGGTACGGGACGGGGAACAGGCTCCTGACCCGGTGTGAGCGAGAACCGGCAGGAGGCCCGGCCCGGAGATGGCCCGGCCCGAAGGTGGCCTGGTCGGGCTTCGCTCAGGCGGACGGAGCGGACGGGACCTCCCGGCCCGGGGCCTCGACCGGTCCGGCGCGGCAGCCGGCCTGGTCGCGGAGCCCCGGGGGCGGCCCCGTGGAGCCCGGGAGATGGCCTGGCCGGGCATCGCTCAGGCAGGCGGAGCGGCTGGGACCTCCCGGCGCAGGGCCTCGCCCCGTCCCCGGCAGCCAGCCCCGATCGCGGAGCCCGGGGGCGGCCCCGCGGAGCTCGGAGGGGGCCCGCCCGGGCGTCGCTCGGGCGGGCGGAGCGGATGGGACCTCCCGGCGCGGGGCCTCGACCGGTCCGGCGCGGCAGCCGGCCCCGATCGCAGAGCCGGGGGCGGCCCCGCGGAGCCTGGAGGTGGCCTGGTCAGGCGTCGCCCAGGCGGGCGGAGCGGATGGGACCTACCGGCGCAGGGCCTCGACCCGTCCGCGGCAGCCGGCCCCGGTCGCGGAGCCCGGTGACGGCCCCGCGGAGCCCGGAAGGGGGCCCGTCGAGCCCGAAAGCGGGCCCGCGGAGCCCGGGGCGGGACTCGGAGCCGCGACCGTTCGTGCCGCTTCGGGGTCGGTCCCACCGCTTCGGGATCGGTCCGGCCGTTTCGGCGACGGTCCCGCCCCTTCGGGGTCAGTCGCGGGCGAGGCCCAGCCGGGCCCGCAGGCCCAGCCGTTCGTCGGTGGCGACGGAGGCCGCTCCGGCGGTGACCGTCTCGTAGACGGCGAGGATGTCGGCGCCGACGGTCGACCAGTCGAAGCGCCGGACGTGCCGGCTGCCCCGCTCGCTCAGTTCCAGCCGGCGGGCGGGGTCGGCGAGGAGGCGGACGGCCGCGGCGGCCAGGGCGTCCGCGTCCTCGTTGGCGAACAGCTCGCCGGCGGCACCCCGGTCCAGGACTTGGGCGAAGGCGTCCAGGTCACTGGCGAGGACGGGCGCGCCGGCCGACATCGCCTCGACGAGAATGATGCCGAAGGATTCGCCGCCGGTGTTGGGGGCCACATAGAGGTCGACGCTGCGAAGGAGCCGGGCCTTGTCCTCGTCGCTGACCATGCCGAGGAACTCGACGGCGTCCCGGGCCTCGGGGGGCAGGGCGGCGACGGCTTCCTCCTCGTCGCCGCGCCCCGCCACCAGCAGGCGGGTGCCGGGGCGTTCCGCGAGGATCTTGGGCAGGGCGCGCATCAGGACGGGCAGGCCCTTGCGAGGCTCGTCGATCCGGCCGATGAAGCCGATCGTCGCCGGGCGGGCGGAGCCGGCGGGGGCGTCGTCCGGGTGAGGAAGCGGGTGCGCGTCCGGGCCGTCGGTGTCCTCGGGGGCACGGGGGGACGGGTCTTCGGGAGTGCGGGCGGCGGGGCCGGGCGTACCGGGCGGTGCCTCGGTCGGCAGCAGTGAGGCCAGGTCGGGGGCGGGGGACTCGGTGTCACCGGGGGTTTGCACGCCGGGAGCCGGGTCCACGTCGGACGAGACACCCGTGGCCGGGTGCGCGTTCGCGCGGGTGCCCGTGCCCGTCCACTCCGGGCGTGGCTCGGCGCTGGCGAAGAAGTCGACGTCGACGCCGTTGGGGATGACGACCGCGTCCCCGCCCAGATGCTCGACCAGGGTCCTGCGGGCGTACTCGCTCACGGCGATACGCGCGCTGATCTTCTCCAGGGCGGGCTGGAGGATCGGATAGGCGGCGATCATGGCCCGGGAGCGGGGGTTGGAGGTGTGGAAGGTGGCGACGATGGGCCCTTGAGCGGCCCAGCAGGCCAGCAGACCGAGTGACGGGGAGGTGGGCTCGTGGATGTGGATGACGTCGAAGTCGCCCTCGTGGAGCCAGCGGCGCACCCGGGCGGCGGAAAGGAAACCGAAGTTGAGCCGGGCCACCGAGCCGTTGTAGGGCACGGGGACGGCCCGGCCCGCCGAGACCACGAACGGCGGCAGGGCCGTGCCGTCGTCCGACGGGGCCAGGACGGACACCTCGTGTCCGCGCCGGATGAGGTGCTCGGCGAGGTCGCGGATGTGGAACTGGACACCGCCGGGCACGTCCCAGGAGTAGGGGCAGACGATCCCGACCCTCACGGCGCCTCCGTCCCGGGGCCGGCGGCAGGGCGCGGGCCGGGGTCGGCGCGTCCGTCGTCGGCGGGGCGCGAGCCGGGATCGGGACGTCCGCCCTCGGCAGGACGCGAGCCGGGGTCGGTGCGTTCACCGTCGCCAGGACGCGAGCCAGGACCAGGACGTCCGCCGTCGGCAGGACGCAAGCCAGGACCGGGACCTTCGCCGTCGGCAGCACGCAAGCCAGGACCGGGACGTCCGCCCTCGGCAGGACGCGAGTCAGGGCCGGACCGCGAGCCGGAGTCCGTACGGGGTCCGCCCCCCGCCGGGGACAGGTCGGCGAGCCAGAGCCGCTGGAGCATGTGCCAGTCCTGCGGGTGCTCGGCGATGCCCTCGGCGAACGCGTCGGCCAGGGACTGGGTCATCGCGGCGGCCTTCTCCGGCCGGGTGCCCGTCTCCGGGACCTCGACGGGCGGGTGCACCCGCCCCTGGAGCACCGGGGAGCGGTCGTACCAGAGGGTGACCGGCAGCAGGACGGCACCGGTCTGGACGGCCAGCCGGGCCGGCCCGCCGGGCATCTTGGCCGGCTCGCCGAAGAAGGAGACCTCTATGCCGTGGGCGGACAGGTCCCGGTCGGCGACCAGGCAGACCAGGCCGCCGGCGCGGAGCCTGCGGGAGAGGACGCCGAAGGCGGTGCCCCCGGCGTGCGGAAGGACCTCCATGCCGAGGCCTTCGCGGTAGGCGACGAAGCGGTCGTACAGCGACTCGGGCTTCAGCCGCTCCGCGACGGTGGTGAAGGGCACGCCGAGCCGGGTGGTGACCCAGGCCCCGGCGAGGTCGTAGTTGCCCATGTGAGGCAGGGCGAGGATGACGCCGCGTCCGGCGTCCAGCGCCTTCTCCAAGTGGTGCAGCCCCTCGGGCGCGAAGCCGGTGCGGATCCGCTCGCGGCTCCAGGCCGGCAGCCGGAAGGACTCCATCCAGTAGCGCATGTAGGAGCGCATGCCCTCCCGGGAGAGGCGGGCGAGGCGGGCGGGCGAGGCGTCGGGGACGACCCGGGCGAGGTTGGCCTCCAGCCGGAGTACGCCCTTGCCGCGCCGCCGCCAGGCGACGTCGGCGATCTCGCGGCCGAGCCGCGTCGCCACCGGTTCCGGGAGCCGCTTGACGGCGCCCCACCCCAGCCCGTACAGGGCGTCCGTCAGCTCGTCCTTCACCCGGTCTCTCCCCCTCCCACCAGCGCGGCGTCCGCCTCGGCCGCCTCCCGGCGGACGGTCACCACACGCTGGATCAGTGTCACGAAACTGCCGGCGGCCACGATCCACAGCGCGATGGGCAGCAGCACCTGGATGCCGGGGACGCCGAACTTGTGCAGTCCGGAGAGCCCGCAGGCCACCAGGGAGATGACGAGCCGCTCGGCGCGCTCGACCAGGCCGTTGACCTTCACCGGAAGGCCGATGCTCTCGCCGCGGGCCTTGGTGTACGACACCACCTGGCCGCTGGCGAGGCAGAAGATCGACACCGCGCACAGCATGATGCTGTGCCCCTCGTAGGTCGCGTACCACAGGGCGAGACCGCCGAAGATGGCCGCGTCGGCGACCCGGTCCAGCGTGGAGTCGAGGAACGCCCCCCACCGGCTGGAGCGGCCGAGCTGCCGCGCCATGTTGCCGTCGACCAGGTCGGAGAAGACGAAGAGGGTGATGGTGACCGTGCCCCAGAAGAACTCGCCCATGGGGTAGAAGACCAGCGCTCCCGCCACCACACCACCGGTACCGATGAGGGTCACCGCGTCGGGACTGACGCCGAGGCGGATGAGCAGGGCGGCGAACGGCGTGAGAACACGCGTGAAGAACGCACGCGCGTACTTGTTCAGCATGGCCTTCCCGGAGGGTCGTGTGCGGGCCGCGTGGCCGAAGGGCCACCGGCTGGCCCATCGTAGCCAGGCCGCGGTGGCCCGCCGCGCCCGCGTCGCACACCTCGGCCATGGCACGGATCACTCCACCGGCGTCCCGGACCCCGACGCCGCCCCCGCCCCTCTCCGTTCCGGAGCTCCCGCCGGTCCCGCGCCCCCGGCGCGCGGAGGGAGCGCGCCACCCGAATGGCCGCGCTCCCCCGGGGAGCGCCGGAGGCGGCGCGCGCCGGGGCGGGCGGTCGCGCCACCGTGTGCGACATATGGACGCAGCGTGACCACGGTGGAAAGCTCGAAGGATCGCAGGTGTCAACCGGAAGGCGAGGCACATGGGCGAGAAGACGAACCACGCCGGTCATCCCGGGGCCGCGGGCAGAGCAGCGGCGGCCGACCGGCCCGGCGACCTACGGAACGTGGTACTGGTCGGCCACAGCGGTTCCGGCAAGACGACCCTCGTGGAGGCACTGGCCCTGGCCACCGGCGCGGTCACCCGCGCGGGCCGGGTCGAGGACGGCGCCGCCCTCTCCGACTACGACGAGATCGAGCACCGCCAGCAGCGCTCGGTGCAGTTGTCGGTGGTCCCGGTGGAGTGGGCCGGCATCAGGATCAATCTGCTGGACACCCCGGGGTACGCCGACTTCGTCGGTGAGCTGCGGGCCGGGCTGCGGGCGGCCGACGCCGCGCTGTTCGTGGTCTCGGCGGCGGAGGGCGGCGAGGGTGTCTCCGGTGCCACCCGGGCCCTGTGGGAGGAGTGCGCGGCCGTGGGCATGCCGCGCGCGATCGTGGTGACGCACCTGGAGGCGGCGCGGGCGGACTTCGACGCGATGACGGAGACCTGCCGCGCCGCCTTCGGCGGCGACTCCCCCGAGAGCGTGCTGCCGCTCTACCTGCCGGTGCACGGCCCCGAGGGACCCGACGGGCACCGGTCGGTCACGGGTCTGACCGGGCTGCTCTCCCGCCGCGTCTTCGACTACGCGGCCGGCGAGCGCGCCGAGGCCGAGCCCGGCCCGGACCTGCTGCCGGTGCTGGAGACCGCCCGCAACCGGCTCATCGAGGGGATCATCGCCGAGAGCGAGGACGAGACCCTCATGGACCGCTACCTCTCCGGCGAGGACATCGACGTCAAGACCCTGATCGAGGATCTGGAACGGGCCGTGGCGCGCGGCTCCTTCCACCCCGTGCTGCCCGCCGCCCCCGCGGTCGACGGCGCCCGCCAGGGCCTGGGCACGGTGGAGCTGCTGGAGCTGGTCACCGGTGGCTTCCCCACCCCGGCCGAGCGCGAGATCCCCGCCGTCACCGGGCTCGACGGCACCTCGCGGCCTCCGTTGACGTGCGACCCGGCCGGTCCGCTCGCGGCCGAGGTGATCAGGACCGCGTCCGACCCCTACGTCGGCCGGATCTCGCTCGTGCGCGTCTTCTCCGGCACCCTCCGCCCCGACGAGACCGTCCACGTGTCCGGCCACGGCCTGGCCGACCGGGGGCACGAGGACCACGAGGCGGACGAACGGGTCGGCGCCCTCTCGTCGCCCTTCGGCAAACACCAGCGGCCGCTCCCCCAGGCCGTCGCCGGCGACATCGTCAGCGTCGCCAAGCTGGTGCGCGCCGAGACCGGTGACACCCTCTCCTCCCCCGCCCGGCCGCTGCGCATGGAGCCCTGGCTGATGCCGGACCCGCTGCTTCCGGTGGCCATCCAGGCGCACAGCAAGGCGGACGAGGACAAGCTGTCCCAGGGGCTGTCCCGGCTGGTCGCGGAGGACCCCACGATGCGGCTGGAGCACAACCGGCACACCCATCAGGTGGTGCTCTGGTGTCTGGGCGAGGCCCACCGGGACGTGGCGCTGGAGCGGCTGCGCACCCGCTACGGCGTCCAGGTCGACGTGGTGCCGCACCGGGTGGAGCTGCGCGAGACGTTCGGCGGCAAGGCGGCCGGGCGCGGCCGGCACGTCAAGCAGTCCGGCGGGCACGGCCAGTTCGCGATCTGCGAGATCGAGGTGGAGCCGCTGCCGGGCGGTTCCGGTATCGAGTTCGTGGACAAGGTGGTCGGCGGCGCGGTGCCGCGCCAGTTCATCCCCTCCGTGGAGAAGGGGGTGCGGGCGCAGGCGGCGAAGGGCGTCGTCGCGGGCTGTCCGCTGGTGGACGTCCGGGTGACGCTCCTCGACGGCAAGGCGCACTCGGTGGACTCGTCCGACGCGGCGTTCCAGACCGCCGGTGCCCTCGCCCTGCGCGAGGCCGCCGCCGCGGCCCGGGTGCACCTGCTGGAGCCGGTCGCCGACGTGCGGGTGCTGGTGGCCGACGAGTTCGTGGGCCCGGTGATGAGCGATCTGTCCGGGCGGCGCGGCCGGGTGGTGGGCACCGAGCAGTCGCCGGGCGGCCGGACGCTGATCCGCGCCGAGGTGCCGGAGTTGGAGATCGGCCGGTACGCGGTGGACCTGCGGTCGCTGTCGCACGGCACGGGCCGGTTCAGCCGCTGCTACGCGCGGCACGAGCCGATGCCGCCGCAGGTCGCCGAGCGGGTGCGCGAACAGCAGCAGACCGGAGCATAGTTCACAAGCCGCCCACTCCAACTCGTTCCGGAGTGGGCGGCTTTCCCATCCGCTGCGACAGGCGACGGTCCGCACCGTTAGGCTGGGCAGGCGGCCCTCCGGCGTCCACCGCACCGGTCAACGAGCGGGGCGGGACGGCAGGTCGGGGCCGTCGCAGCAGCGGCGTGCGCCTTGGGGGGCATCAGTGACAGACGGGTTCGACTTCAGCCCGGGCGCCCAGGTCCCCATCTCGGGCGGGGCGGGGCAGACCGCGGCGACGCAGGCGCTCGCCTCCGCCGCCTACCGCGACGGGCCGATGGAGGAGCTCCTCAAGGCCAACTCGGAGTGGGCCACGTCCTCCGTCAAACCGCCCCGCATCGCCCTCTTCGAGCCCAACCTCGGCGAGGCGTTCGCCCGGGCGGTGCAGCAGCGCATGCTCGGCGGCGGCCGGAAGCCCCTCATCCAGTCCTTCGGGATGGAACCGCAGGTCATCGTCGAGCACTGCCTCGCCGCCAGCCGCATCCGCAGGCTGCGCGACGCCCGGCTGACGGTCATCATGCTGGTCTTCGGCGTCCTCTTCCTGCCCGGCGTCCTGATCTGGCTCGGCGTCTTCCAGCTCCGCCGTACGCTCGCCGGCGCGCAGGACAAGCGGGTCGGCGCCCTGGGGGGCGCCCTCCTGCTGGTGCTGGCCGTGCTCGGCGCGGTCCTCATGGTCAAGATGCCCTTCGACGGCTTCCTCGGCGTCTACCTCCGGGCCATGATGGTCGCCCCGATCATCGGCTGGGCCTGGGCCAAGACCATCTGCGAACGCACCGCCAAGGACCTGCGCGGCCGCTGGACCGGCCTGCTGGACGGCGGCGGCATCGGCGCCAAGATCCCCGAGGCCGTGCCGCGGAACCCCGGCGAGAGCGCCGCGGAACAGCTCCGGCAGAACCTGGAGCGCCTGTCCGCCGAGCAGAAGAGCAACATCGTCTTCTACGCCGGCCCCAAGGGCATACTCGGCATGGGCACCCGCTGGGGAAGCTGGCAGTTGGCCGAGGAGCTGACCCCCGCCGACCCCGGCAAGGAGATCCACCCCTTCCGCAGTTGGGACATCATGCGGGCGGTCCACGACCAGTTGCGCCTGCTGGAGCGCACCCCCATCAACACCGGGGGCCTGACTCCGCCGTTCGTCGAGCACTGGGTGGTCTCCCCCATCGGCGAGGGCGCGGGCGCCGTCTCCCGGCCCGCCGGCGCGGACGCGTCCTTCCAGATAAGGGGCGCCGCGCTGCAGAAGATCTGCAACGAGCAGCACTTCGGCAGCGGCGACCGTCACTACCTCGGCGTGCAGTTCGTCCTGTGGGACGGCCAGTTGGTCATCACCCTGCTGATCAACGTCACTGTGCTGCACAAGACGCTGCGCATCGAGGTCACCGGCCACGCTCTCGGCCCGATCCACCCCGTCTTCAACGGCAAGCCGAAGAACCGCACCAAGACCTTCCGCAAGGGAGTCAAGTTCTGGGAGACCTGGGAGCGCCGGCTTCCCGTGGTGGAGACCCGCGAGGTGGTCCGGCTGGCCGCCCGCGCCCCGCTCACCTGGTACCCGCCGCTGCTGGAGTACTGGGGCGGCAAGCTGGTCCTGCCCGAGCCCTTCGGTCTGCGGCACGCGTGGGCGGACAAGCCCTGGCGCCACCGCTTCATGGCCGACGACGCCCTGCGGGCCGCCACCCCCGTGCTCCGCGTGGTGCACGAGACCGCCGTGCGTTTCCTCGCCGAACACGGGGTGGACACCGAGCGCTTCAGCAACCGCGCCGGCAACCTGAGCGGCGCCGTCCAGGACCTGTCACCCCGTCAGGCCGACGTCTACAACGCCTAGGCCCGGGGGCGCGGGGGTTCTCACCGGAAGATCCCGGTGTGCCCCAGCGAGTAGCGGCCGGGCTGCGGGTAGACGGCGAGCCCGTGCGGTCCCGCGCCCACCGGGATGCGCGCGATCTGGTGCCCGTCCGTGGTGTCGATCGCGTACACCTCGCTGTTGTACCGCCCGGACAGCCAGAGCACCTTGCCGTCCGCCGACACCCCGCCCATGTCCGGGCTGCCGCCGTCCGGCAGCTCCCACTTGTGCACCAGCTTGCGGCTCTTCAGGTCCAGCACCGAGATCGATCCCTCGCCCCGGTTGGAGATGTACATCGACTTGGAGTCCCGGCTCACGTACAGGCCGTGCGCCCCCTTGCCGGTGGGCATCAGCCACGGCTCGGTGAACTTGTCGCCGTCCAGCACCCACAGCCCGTCCGCCATCATGTCGGCGATGTACCAGGTCCGCCCGTCCGAGGCGATCTTCACGTCCTGTGGCATCGCCCCGTCGAAGGGCAGCTTCTGCTGGCCGATGACCTTCATCTTCTCCGTGTCGACCTTGAGCAGCTCGCCCGAGAACTCGCACGAGACGATGAAGTACCGCCCGTCCGGTGAGAAGTCCGCGTGGTTGACGCCCAGGCAGCTCACCGGGACGGTCTTCTTCCGCTTCATCGTGTGGGCGTCCCGGAACACCAGCTCCCGGTCCATCGACGCCATCACCACGGCGTACTTGCCGTCCGGCGTGAAGTAGAGGTTGTACGGGTCGTGGACGGGCACGGTCTTGCCGGCCCTGCCCGTCGCCGGGTCGATCGGGGTCAGCGTGTGTCCCCGGTCGTTGTTGACCCACAGCGTCTTCAGGTCCCAGGACGGCACCACGTGCTGCGGCTGCGATCCCACCGGGATCGTCTCGATCACCTTGTACGTCTTGGGGTCGATGACGCTGACCGTGTCCGACTCCGTGTTGGGCACGTACACCCGGGACGGGAAGTCCTTCACCACCGGGGACAGCGCGTTCGGCCGGTCGGCGGCGTACACGTCGTGCGGGTCGAGCAGGGGCGGCATCCCCGGCAGCCCCTGTGGCACCTTCGGGGCCGCCGCCCCCTGCCGCTGCTCCTGGTGCGGACGGCGGCCCGCGGCCTCGTCGCTGCTGCCGCCGCCGCAGCCGGCCGCGGCCATCAGCACCCCGCCGGCGGTGAGCACCGCGATGCGGCGGAGCCCGCGGGGCAGCCGGCGCGGGCGGGGACGGTCACCGGGACGAAGGCGGGGACGGGAACGGACGTGCGAGAACTGGATCATCAGGTCAGCAGCTCCGAAGTCGTCACCGCGCGCAGACCGCGGCGGTGCAGGCCGTCGAGGATCGCGGGCAGCGCGGCCACCGTGCCGGCGTGCCCGAAGTGCAGACTCACCACCGACCCCGGACGCACCTCGTCCAGTACGGCACGCCCCACGGCCGCCGCGCCCGGATCGGTGAAGTCGAGGGAGTCGACGTCGTACGACAGGATGTGCGGGTACCCCGCCCTGCGCGCCAGCCGCACCACCTGGTCCGTGGCGAGCCGCGTCTTCGACGGCCGGAACCAGCGTCCGATCCCGCCGGTCAGCCGGCGCAGCCGCTCCGCGCACTCGGTGATCTCGGCGTACGCGGCCTCGGCGCTCATCGAGCAGATGTCCAGGTGGCGCATGGTGTGGTTGCCGAGCTCGTGCCCGCCGTCGAGCACCCGGCGGGCCAGTCCCGGCTGGGCGTCCAGCCAGTCCCCCACCGCCAGGACGGTCACCCGCGCCCCGGCCCGTTCGGCCTCGGTCAGACAGCCGGTCGCGGTGGCCGCGTCGCCCCGGCCGTGGAAGGTGAGGGCGACGGCGTCACGGTCGCGGGGCCCGTTCTCGATCTGTTCCGGCAGTCCGGCCGGCAGGGGCGGCAGGGCGGGCAGGCGGCCGGCCGGGCCGGGCGGTCCGGACGGAGCCGGCCGTTCGGACACCCGTGCGCTGGGCCGGGCGCCCTCGCCGGCGGTCCGCCGCTCCTCGTCACAGCCGACGAGCGGTGCCCCCGCCAGTCCGGCGAGGACACCGCTCGCGGCTGCGCGCAGCACGGTACGGCGATGCGGGAAGGTCACCGCACCATTAGAGCTTTTTTGTCCGGATTTGGGGTGATTTTCGGCTCATGGGGTCGGCGCGTGTCCCCGCCGCACCCCCGCCCGGGACCCGGGAGGTCAGCCCTTCGGCCAGGCGTCGGCGAGCATCTTCCGCGTGTCCGCCAGGAGTTGGGGCAGCACCTTGGTGTGGCCGATGACCGGGAGGAAATTGGTGTCCCCGCCCCAACGGGGGACGACGTGCTGGTGCAGGTGCGCGGCGATCCCCGCTCCCGCGACGCCGCCCTGGTTCATCCCGATGTTGAACCCGTGCGCCCCCGACGCCTCCCGCAGCGCCCGCATCGCCCGCTTGGTGAAGTCGGCCAGCTCGGCCGTCTCCGCCTCGTCGAGCTCCGTGTAGTCGGCGACGTGCCGGAACGGGACGACCATGAGGTGGCCACCGTTGTACGGGTAGAGGTTGAGCACGGCGTAGACGCGCTCGCCCCGGGCGATGATCAGCCCGTCCTCGTCGGACTTCTCCGGAATGGAGCAGAAGGGGCAGCCGTCGCCGGCACCGGGGCCGGTCGGCTTGTTCTCCCCCTGGATGTAGGCCATCCGATGGGGCGTCCACAGGCGCTGGAAGGCGTCCGGGGACCCGACTCCGATCTGCTGCTCCGGCTCACTCGTCATGGTGAGCAGCATATTCCCCGAGGAGGACGCGGCGAGGGGCGGCCCCGTGGGGCCGCCCCTCCACCGCACTCCGGAGCGTGTCACACCTGGACGCGGCGCTCCACGACGTCGAGCAGCTCGGCCAGGGCCTCGTCCTTCGGGATGCCGTTCTTCTGCGAACCGTCGCGGTAGCGGAAGGAGACGGCGCCGTTGGCCACGTCCTCGTCACCGGCGATGATCATGAACGGGACCTTGGACTTCTGGGCGTTGCGGATCTTCTTCTGCATCCGGTCCGAGGAGGCGTCCACCTCCACCCGGAGGCCCTTCCTCTTCGCCTCGGCGGCGAACTCCCGCAGGTAGTCGACGTGCGCGTCGCCGATCGGGATGCCGGTCGCCTGCACCGGGGCCAGCCACGCCGGGAAGGCGCCCGCGTAGTGCTCCAGCAGCACCGCGAAGAAGCGCTCGATCGAACCGAACAGCGCACGGTGGATCATGACCGGACGCTGCTTGGTGCCGTCCGCCGAGGTGTACTCCAGCTCGAACCGCTCCGGCAGGTTGAAGTCGAGCTGGATCGTCGACATCTGCCAGGTACGGCCGATCGCGTCCCTCGCCTGCACCGAGATCTTCGGGCCGTAGAAGGCCGCGCCGCCCGGGTCGGCGACGAGCTCCAGGCCCTGCTTCTCGGCGACCTTGCGCAGGGTCTCGGTGGCCTCCTCCCACGCCTCGTCCGACCCGACGAACTTCTCGGGGTCCTTGGTGGAGAGCTCCAGGTAGAAGTCGTTCAGGCCGTAGTCGCGCAGCAGGTCCAGGACGAAGGTCAGCGTCCGGTCCAGCTCCTCCGCCATCTGCTCGCGGGTGCAGTAGATGTGCGCGTCGTCCTGGGTGAAGCCCCGGGCCCGGGTCAGGCCGTGCACGACGCCCGACTTCTCGTACCGGTACACGGTCCCGAACTCGAAGAACCGCAGGGGGAGCTCACGGTACGAGCGGCCCCGCGCGTCGAAGATCAGGTTGTGCATGGGGCAGTTCATGGGCTTGAGGTAGTAGTCCACGCCCTCGTCGAGCTGCATGGCCGGGTACATGCCGTCGGCGTACCAGTCCAGGTGGCCCGAGGTCTCGAAGAGCTTCGCCTTGGTGGCGTGCGGGGTGTAGACGAACTCGTACCCCTCCTCCTCGTGCCGGCGGCGCGAGTAGTCCTCCATGACCCGGCGGATGATGCCGCCCTTGGGGTGGAAGACCGCCAGGCCGGAACCGATCTGCTCCGGGATGGAGAAGAGGTCCAGCTCGGAGCCGAGGCGGCGGTGGTCCCGCTTCTCGGCCTCGGCCAGGAACTCCAGGTGCGCCTTCAGCTCGTCCTTCGTCGGCCAGGCGGTGCCGTAGATGCGCTGGAGCATGGGGTTCTTCTCGCTGCCGCGCCAGTAGGCGGCGGCGTTGCGCATCAGCTTGAACGCCGGGATGAACCGGGTGGTCGGCAGGTGCGGGCCCCGGCAGAGGTCCTTCCAGCACAGCTCGCCGGTCTTCGCGTCCAGGTTGTCGTAGATGGTGAGCTCGCCGGCGCCCACCTCGACGTTGGCGCCGTCCTCCTGGGAGGCGGAGCCCTTGAGGCCGATCAGCTCCAGCTTGTAGGGCTCGTCGGCGAGTTCCTCACGGGCGGCCTCGTCGGTGACGACGCGGCGGGAGAAGCGCTGGCCCCGCTTCTGGATCTCCTGCATCTTCTTCTCGATGAGCTTGAGATCGTCGGGGGTGAACGGCTTCTCGACGTCGAAGTCGTAGTAGAAGCCGTCCTTGACCGGCGGGCCGATGCCCAGCTTGGCCTCGGGGAAGAGCTCCTGCACGGCCTGCGCCATGACGTGCGCGGTCGAGTGGCGGAGGATGTCGAGACCGTCCTGGGACGAGATCTCGACCGGCTCCACCTCGTCGCCGTCCGCGACCGTGTACGCCAGGTCCTTCAGCTCACCCGCCACCCGCGCGGCGACGATCGTGCGCTCGCCGGCGAAGAGGTCGGCCGCGGTGGTGCCCGTCGTCACCACGCGCTCTTCCCGCTCGGAATCGCGTTGGATGATCACACGGACGTCTGACACCGGACTCTCCTGACTGTGGGACGCGGCAGCGGACGCTGCGCGTCTGAATCGTACCGAGCCCGGCGCCCGGGCCGCCAAACGGTCAGGCGCCGTCGCCGTCCGGGCCCCGGAAGCCTTCCGGGCCCGTGTTCAGGGCCTTGAGCAGCCGCTCCCGCTCGGCCTCGTCCACCGGCAGGGGCAGCACTCCCCCGGCGTCGGCGAGCCGGCGGAAACCGCCGCGGCCCTCCAGGCGGCCGTCGAGGCGCACGGGCCGGCCCGCCAGGTGGGCGCGGCCAGCGGCGCGGTAGTCCGCCTCGCCGAGTTCGACGCGGACCTCCCCCACGTCCGCCCCGGAGAGCACCCGGAGCCGTACGGTGCCGCCTTCGCCCGGGGCCTCGCGCCACAGGTGCGTCACGGTGCCGGTGAGGCGGACGGGGACGGCGGGTTCGTCGTGGCGGTAGCGGGCGCTCGCGGCGCGCAGGGCGGGCAGGTCCCCGGGGGAGAACTCCACCGGCTCGGGACGGGCCGGACGCCCGGGCGGCGGCCCGGCGGCCGGGGCCCAGTGGAACCGGACGCGGATCCCCTCGGCCCCGCCGACCAGGGCGACGAGGGCGTCGGTCAGCTCCCGGCAGACGCCCGCGCGCACGGCCGCGGCGAACGCGTCGGTACGTCCGGTGGCGCGCTGGTAGTCGGTGGCGTCGCGCGCGGCGTTCAACGCGGTGAGCAGGGCGGTCACCGCCGGGCGTCCGTAGGGGCGGTCGGGGCCGAGCGGGGCCAGGACGGTCAGTTCGCGGGCGGAGCACCGGGGGCCGAGCAGCAGCCCGTCGAGGGCGGCCTCGGCCGTGCGGCGGTGGCGGGCGCCGTGGTGACCGGCGGCCGCGCGGGCCGCCAGCGCGCCGGCGGTGAGCAGGGCGCGGACACCGGCGCGCAGCCGGTCCTGTGCGGCCCAGTCCGCGTCGGGGGCGGGCGCCCGGCGTTCGCAGTGGATCTCGTCGCCCGGCGTGCCGAGGGCGAGCAGGATATGGCGGGCGGTGGGGTCGGCGCAGCGTTCCAGGGCGGTGCGGGCCTCGGCGAGGAGGTCGGCGCTGTCGGGGAGGGCGGGGTCGTCCGGCACGAGGAGGCTGGGTCCGCCGGATCCGCTCGGCGGGGGCGGCGTCCAGCGGCCGTAGGGACCGGCGGCTCCGCCGTGGCGCCGCCAGCCGTGGCGGTCCAGCAGGGCCGCGAGAACGACGGGGTCGGCGGGGACGTCGGGGCCGCGGGGGCGGGGTGCGTCGGCCGGCGGTCGCATCAGGGTCTCCCTCCCGCCCCGACGCGCGTCATGATCTCGCAGAGGGCGTGGTCGTCGAAGACGTGCGCGGTGGGGATCCGCACGGTGGTTCTGTGCCGGCCGGTGACCGGGTGGCCGGCGAGGTTGGTCCAGTAACAGCAGTGCCGGACGGCGAGCCGGTCGTGGCCGGCGTGGACCCAGTCGTCCCTGGCGCGGGGGACGAGCATGACGACGAGGATGCGGTGGACGGCCACGGGGGTGCGGGCGAGTTTGACGAGGTGTTCGTTGTCGAGCGTGAAGGGGAAGGTGGCGCCGGGCGGGCGGGGCGGAAGCTGGTAGGTGGCTTTCAACTGCACCTTGATGGTGACCTCGTCGTCCGTGGTGTGACCGGGGGCGGTGTGGCTGAGGTGCCAGTCGATGCCGTGGTCGGGGAAGGGCTGCGCGAGGGTGCAGCCCGCCGCCGCGGCGACGGCGTGCAGATGGCCGATCTGGAGCGTCTCCATGCAGGCGGTGGTGGCCAGGGCGCCGCGGCGGGGCGGGGCGGGACCGGGCGGAGGCCGCCGCCCGTCGGCGCGCGGGGGCCCGCCGGCCGGAACGGCCGGATCGGGCCGCGTGAGGGCCATGTCCGAAACACCTTCCGGGAGCACGTCCTTCGGTGGGTACACCGCTGTTGTCTCCACCCGAACTCCTTCGCAAACAAGGGCGGTTCGGGGCGCACCGAGACCGGGTATCACTCGACGGAGGGAGGGGATTCACGCCAAATTACGGTCAAGCGCGAGGAGTTGTGACATGCCGAGCTGGTTCGAAGGGCCGCTCGCCGCCTTCGACACGGAGACCACCGGGGTGGACGTCGAGCACGACCGCATCGTGTCCGCGGCCCTCGTGGCCCAGTCACGGGCGGGGGCCTCGCCGGCGGTCACCCGTTGGCTGGTCGATCCGGGCGTCCCGGTGCCGGAGGGCGCCACGGCGATACACGGGCTGACGGACACCCACCTCCAGCGGTTCGGACGGTGGCCGGCGCCGGTGATGGAGGAGGTGGCACGGGCACTGGCCGAGCAGGCGGCGGCGGGGGTCCCCCTGGTCGTGATGAACGCGCCGTTCGACCTGACCCTGCTGGACCGGGAGTTGCGCCGGCACCGGGCCACGTCGCTCGCGGCATACCTGGGCGCCTCGTCGCTGTGCGTCCTCGACCCCTGGGTGCTCGACAAGCACCTGGACCGGTACCGCAAGGGCCGCCGGACCCTGTCGGACCTGTGCGCCCAGTACGGGGTGGAGCTGACGGGCGCTCACGAGGCGGCGGCGGACGCGACGGCCGCGATGGCGGTGGCCCGGGCGATAGGCCGGCGGTTCGCGGTCCGGCTGGAACGGCTGAGCATGACCGAGCTGCACGCCCGGCAGGCGGTGTGGCACGCGGCGCAGGCGCGCGGGCTCCAGGCGTGGTTCGCCAGGAACGGCTCGGAGGAGCAGTGCGATCCCGCGTGGCCGCTGCGGGCGGAGCTGCCGTCCGCGGCGTGAGCCCGCGGCGTGCGGCGCCCGGTACGACGACGCGAGGCCGGTCCTTCTGGTGAAGGACCGGCCTCGCGGTGTGTGGGCGATACTGGGATCGAACCAGTGACCTCTTCGGTGTGAACGAAGCGCTCTCCCGCTGAGCTAATCGCCCGGGAGTTTCTCGGGGTTTCCCCCGGGAACGCACTGAACAATACAGGCCGGAGCGGCCCTCCATCAAATTCCGGCCGAGGGGCCGGAGGGGTGTGCCCCTGTCCCGCCCTTTCACCGTTTCTTGCGGGGGCCAGCCCCCGCACCCCCGAAGCGCGCTGCGCGCGCTGTCCTCAAACTCCCCCAGAGGGGGTGCCCCCAACGGGCTGATTCAGCCCGTCCGGCGTTTGAGGACAAGGGGGTCTGGGGCGCAGCCCCAGGAAACGGCGAAGGGGCGGGACCGGGGCACGACAAAACACCCGTGGTCCACGAAGCATTGCCTCGCGGACCACGGGTGGGATGTGGGCGATACTGGGATCGAACCAGTGACCTCTTCGGTGTGAACGAAGCGCTCTCCCGCTGAGCTAATCGCCCGGGCGCACCGCAAACATTACCGCATGTCAGACGGTGCCCAGAACCATCTTCCGGCCCCGACCGGGGGCCACTGGGCGCTGTCACCCTCGGTGATGAAGGAGGCGCGGCGCGCACTTGACGGAACTCACCGGTACGGCCGTACGCGGAGCGCGCCGGGTCGGCCGTACGAGGTATCCGAAGAGTCCCAAAACGGTCAGAGGGGTTTACAACGGCACCGTAGGTGGCATGTCGATTTCGCCGACGTGCGAATCCCCGAGCGCACACTGAGCGAAAGGCCCTGGCGCTTATGAACACCACGGTCAGCTGTGAGCTGCACCTGCGCCTCGTTGTGTCGAGCGAATCGTCACTGCCTGTACCCGCAGGTCTGCGGTACGACACTTCCGATCCGTATGCCGTACACGCCACCTTCCACACCGGAGCCGAGGAAACGGTCGAGTGGGTCTTCGCCCGGGACCTGCTCGCCGAGGGCCTGCACCGGCCCACCGGCACCGGCGACGTCCGCGTCTGGCCGTCCCGCAGCCACGGTCAGGGCGTCGTGTGCATCGCGCTCAGCTCTCCCGAGGGCGAGGCCCTGCTGGAGGCTCCCGCGCGAGCCCTGGAGTCGTTCCTGAAGCGGACCGACGCCGCCGTCCCGCCCGGCACCGAGCACCGGCACTTCGACCTGGACACCGAGCTCTCCCACATCCTGGCGGAGAGCTGAGGAGGTCCACACCAGGAGGTCCGGTCCCTGCGCGCCGCCCACTCGGGGAGGCGGCGCGCGTCCCGTCCCGCTGATACGTCCCTCGCATCCGGCAGCACGGCCGCGCCGTCGCCACGGAATCCACCGTGGCCGACGCCGCGGCCGTGTGGCGTTCGCCCGGCAGCCAGTAAGGTCGGTGGCCACCGTCGAACAAGTTGCCGCCCCACCGGCCGGGCCAGGGAGCGAACCAACCGTGCTGATCAATCACGACACCCGGTGCGCGCTCGACGCCGTCGTCGACCTGCTCAACAGCGCCCCCGCCGGGCCGCCGGCCCCCGGAGCGCCGGGGACGCCGGGAGCCGGCGAGGGCGACGGCCTGGCGGACCTGGCGGCGCTGCGGGACTTCGTCGCGCGGCACGACATCAGCGGGGTGGGACAACTGGACGAGGGCGATCTGCGCGCCGTACGGGAGCTCCGGGGGCGTTTCGCACAGGTCTTCGACACCGAGGCCACCGCGGAGGCCGCCGAGCTCCTCAACGCCCTCGTCGCGAAGGCGGGCACCACGCCCCGGCTCACCGACCACGACGGCTACGACTGGCACGTGCACTACTTCGCGCCGGGGGCCTCCCTCGCCCAGCATCTGGCCGCCGACGGCGGGATGGCCCTGGCGTTCCTCCTGGTGGCGGGCGAGCGGGAACGGCTGCGCCGCTGCGGCGCGCCGGGCTGCGGGCGGGCCTTCGTGGACCTTTCACGGAACCGGTCCCGCCGCTACTGCGACGGCCGGACCTGCGGCAACCGTCTGCACGTCGCCGCGTACCGGGCGCGGCGGCGCGGCGCGGCCGGCTGAACGGGCTGTCCACCGCTCACCACCGGTAGAGGTCGTGGACCGCTGTCACCAGGATCAGCGTCGCCACGAAGGTGAGGAACAGCATCAGGGGCGGCTGGGAGAGGGCGAAGAGGCAGCCTCGTGGTTCCTTGGCGAGGTCGCCGAGGTCGCTCAGGTCGAGATCGCTCAGGTCGAGGTCGTTCAGGGCGAGGTCGTTCAGGGCGGACAGGTCTGCGGTCGGTTCTGCGGTCAGCTCGGCCGGTTCGTCGTTCATCTCCGGCAGATCATGGCGCAGCCCGTTCCGTCAACGGGCCGATCGTGTGGAGGTGTTCGTCAGATCCCGTGCTTTTTGAGGATTGCCTCGATGTCGTCGAACTCTCCTCCGGTATCCTTCCGCCCCTTCGTCTTCGAGCGCCCCTTGGGACGCTCTTCGGGCCGGCCGGCGCCCGCTCCGACGGCGGGGGCGGAAGCGCCGGGCGCCAGGGCGTCCGGGCCGCCGGCCGAGGGCAGGGGGTGGCCCCCGGCGCCGCGCCGCTCGGCGGCCCGGCTCACCAGGAAGAGCAGAGCGGAGAGCGCGAGGACGCCGAAACCGGCCCACACGGTCGGCTTGAAGACCAGGTCGGTGACCCAGTCGATGATCCCGGTCATGACGAGGCCGATCGGGATCAGAGCGAAGGCCGCGATGCGGGTCGCGGCGAGGAAGCGCTTGCGGTAGGCCGTCAGCAGGGCGATGCCCAGTCCGCCCGCGGACACCGCGGCGCACACGGTCGAGGTCAGCATCCGGTCCTCCTGCCGATGATGGGCTTCTGCGTCCATCCTGCACCGGGCGACGGCCCGGAAGCCACGACGGGGGGCCGGGATCAGGGAGAAGTCCGGGTCCTCCCCTGGGGGCTCTCCTCCTCAGGTCGGAGTCCCCCCCGGCGGCTCCGCGCTCCCGCCCGGGCTGGGAGACTGGGCCCATGAGCGAGACCGACTCCCTTTCCACCGCCCCCTCGTCCGCCGCCCCCGTCGTCTTGGACGTCTGGTGCGACCTCCAGTGCACCGACTGCCACACCGCCCTGGACGACCTGCGGGCCCTGCGGGCCCGCTACGGCGACCGGCTGGAGATCCGGCTGCGGCACTTCCCGCTGGAGAAGAACCGGCACGCCTACGCCGCCGCGCAGGCCGCCGAGGAGGCGGCCGAGCAGGGCCGCGGCTGGGAGTTCGCGGAGGCCGTGCTGGCGCGCGCCGGGGAGCTCGGCGAGCGCGGCGAGGCCCTGCTGACCGAGGTGGCGGCCGGGCTGGGAGTGGACGCCGAGGAGGTGGACACCGCGCTGATCGACGGCCGTCACCTGCTGATCGTCGACGCCGACCAGGCCGAGGGCCGGGCGATCGGCGTGACGGGCACCCCGACGTACGTCATCGACGGCGAGCGCCTGGACGGCGGGAAGAGCCAGGAGGGGCTGCGGGAGCGGATCGAGGAGATCGCGGACCGGCTGCTCGCCGGATAGGACCCGCCCCCGCTGCTCAGAGCAGCGGTTTGTGGAAGTACAGGTTCGTGGGCGCGTAGCCCAGGGACTCGTACAGCCGCAGGGCCGGGGTGTTGCCGGCGAAGACGTTGAGGCCGATGCGGTCGTGCCCCATGGCGAGGGCTTCCCGCTCGGCGACAAGCATCAGGGTGCGGCCGTGCCCCCGCCCGCGGTGCTCCGGTGCCACCTTGACGTCGTTGACGTAGGCGATGCCGTCACGCGTCCCCAGCCAGACGGTCCCGACGTCGACGCCCTCATGGGCGAGGACGCGCAGGGCGACGCCGGGGCTGGCGTGGCCCCGCGGCAACGACGACGCGTGATCGGCTTCCGACTTCGCCTCGGCCTCGGCGCGGGGCACGCCGCGCTCGGTCATCGACTGGATGTAGACCTCCTGCGCCTTGGCGAGCCACCCCGGGAACTCCTCGCCGTCCATCGGCCGCGCCGCGCTCCCGGCGGGCAGGGGCGGCGGAGTGGTCAGCGGCTTGGCCATGTTGCGGTTGCGCTCGGTGTAGCCGAGGGCGGTCACCAGGCCGAGCGCGGCGGGGTCCCCGGCGGGGACCCGCACGCTCACCCACCGGCATCCCCAGCCTCGCAGCACCTCCTCGGCGGCGAGGACGGCGACCGTCCCCCGGCCCCGGCGGCGCTCGGACTCCCGGACGAAGAGCCGCTCTATCCGGCCGGCTTGTGGGCCGAAGTGGGGGTGCGTGCTGAGGCCGGCGTCACCGACGGGCCTGCCGTTGACACAGATCTCGTACGTACGGCTGCGGTGGCCGTCGGCGGTGCGCTGCTCCGGTGCGGTGGGGCGCAGGGTGGTGGTCATGCCGCTGTTCTACCCAGGCGCCGGGGCGGGTGTCGCCGCGTTTTCGCGGCCGGGGCCGGCCCAAGACCGGATCGATCGCGCCCGGGCCGGCCCCGGCCGCGCCTCGGTTCAGGGGTCGAGGTCCGCCGCCGACCGCTCCGCGAAGACGCGCATGGCCTCGGTGGTCACCGGGCCGGGGGCGGCGGGGAACCGGCGGCCGTCGAGGGTGTGGACCGCCTGGACGTCGCGCAGGCTGGAGGTCAGGAAGAGCTCCTCGGCGCGGTCGAGGACGCCCATGGGCAGGTCGGTCTCGCGGGCGCCGGTCCACTCCAGGACGAGGGCCCGGGTGATGCCGGGGAGGCAGCCGGAGGCGAGGGGCGGGGTGTGGATTTCGCCGTCGAGGACGGCGAAGACGTTGGTGGCGGTGCCCTCGCAGAGCGCGCCGGCCGTGTTGGCGAGCAGGGCCTCGGAGGCGCCTTGTTCCCTGGCCCGGGCGAGGGCGACGACGTTCTCGGCGTACGAGGTGGACTTGACGCCGGTGAGCGCGCCGCGTTCGTTGCGGGTCCACGGGACGGTGACGACGGCGGTGGCGGCGGGCCGGGGCTCGATGGACGCGGCGGCGACGAGGAGGGTGGTGTCGGCGGCGCCCCGTTCGGAGCCGAGCGGGGAGAGGCCGCCGGTCAGGGTGATCCGGAGGCGGCCGAGGGCGAGCGGGTGGGCGTCGAGGACGGCCGCGCAGGCGCGGCGGACCTCGTCCGCGTCGGGGGCGGGCAGGCCCAGGCCGCGGGCCGAGGCGGCGAGCCGGGCCAGGTGCCGGGTGAGCGCGAACGGGCGGCCGTCCACGATCTTGAGGGTCTCGAAGACGCCGTCGCCGACTGTCAGACCGTGGTCGAACACCGAGACGCGGGCCGCGTCGTCCTCGACGAGCTTCCCGTTGAGCCAGACGGTCACCGTCGCCTCCCGGCGGTCGGAGTGTGGGCGGTCGGGGTGTGGGTGCCCGACGCTATCGCGAGCAGCCGGGCCGCCTTGAGTTCGGTCTCGGCCCATTCGCCCTCGGGATCGGAGCCCCAGGTGATGCCCGCTCCGGTGCCGAACCGGAGAGCCGGTCCGCCGGGGGCGGCGCGGTCGATCCAGAAGGTGCGGATGCCGACGGCCAGCTCACCGGTGCCCCGGTCGGCGTCGACCCAGCCGATGCCGCCGCAGTAGGGGCCGCGCGGTCCCCGTTCCAGCCGTTCGATGATCTCCAGGGCGCTGGCCTTGGGCGCGCCCGTGACCGAGCCGGGCGGGAAGGTGGCGGCGAGCAGGCCGGCCCAGTCGGTGCCCGCGGCGAGCTCGCCGCGGACGGTGGAGACGAGGTGGACGAGGCCGGGGTGTTCCTCGACGGCGCAGAGCGACGGGACGGTCACGGATCCGGTGGCGCAGACGCGGCCGAGGTCGTTGCGGACCAGGTCCACGATCATCACGTTCTCGGCGTGGTCCTTGTCGAGCAGGTCGGCGGCGGTGCGGCCGGTGCCCTTGATCGGGCCGGACTCCACCGTGCTGCCGGTGCGGCGCAGGTAGAGCTCGGGCGAGGCGGTGACCACCTCGGTGCCGTGCGCGGGGAGCCGGACGGTGCCGGCGTACGGGGCCGGGTTGCCGGCCGCGAGGTGGGCGGCGAGGGCGTCGACGTCGGCGTGGTCCGGATCGGGCAGCGGCGCGCCGAGGACGCGGCAGAGATTGGCCTGGTAGACCTCGCCGGCGGCGATGTGCTCGCGGATCCGCCGGACGCCCGCGATGAAGGCGTCCCGGTCCAGGGAGCTGGTCCAGGTGTCGGGGGCGGGACCGTGCCAGCGGCCGGGCGCGGGGAGGGGCGCGGGACGCACGTCGCCGAAGCGGGCGCACCGCACGTCTCCCTCGAAGCCCGCGACCACGGCCCACCAGCCCCGGGAGTCGAGGGCCTCGGGATCACTGGTGACGTCGCGCAGATCGGTGGCGAGGAGGCCGCCGAAGCGGGCCATCGGGGGGAGGTCGTGCACGTCAACGAGTCTATGGGCCGGTCCCCGGACCCGGGCCGGGTGGAGGAAGAGCGGAGGAAGGGGGCAGCACGCTGCGGAAACGGAATTTGAGCTGGCGCGGGAATCCGCTAGAGTTCAACACGTCGCCGGGACGCGGAAGCGAAACGGCGGGGCAACTTCCGGATCACGGTCCGGAGGGGGCGTGCGGACATAGCTCAGTTGGTAGAGCACCACCTTGCCAAGGTGGATGTCGCGAGTTCGAGTCTCGTTGTCCGCTCGAGTAGGGGATCTTCCCGGTCCCCGCACTCCTGGTGGAGTGGCCGAGAGGCGAGGCAACGGCCTGCAAAGCCGTCTACACGGGTTCAAATCCCGTCTCCACCTCCAAGGACGATTAGCTCAGCGGGAGAGCGCTTCCCTGACACGGAAGAGGTCACTGGTTCAATCCCAGTATCGTCCACCAAGGTCCTCACGGGCCTTCCCGCGCGATTAGCTCAGCGGGAGAGCGCTTCCCTGACACGGAAGAGGTCACTGGTTCAATCCCAGTATCGCGCACGCTGCACACCCTCCCGGACGATTAGCTCAGCGGGAGAGCGCTTCCCTGACACGGAAGAGGTCACTGGTTCAATCCCAGTATCGTCCACCAAGGTCCTCGCGGACCTTCCCGCGCGATTAGCTCAGCGGGAGAGCGCTTCCCTGACACGGAAGAGGTCACTGGTTCAATCCCAGTATCGCGCACCACGATCGGCCGGAGGCCGGGGCTTCGAGCTCCGGCCTCCGGCCGTTTTCGCACGTCATGGCGGTATCGCCGCGTCATGGCGGTATCGCGCGGTCGGACGAAGGACGGGCCGGGCACCTCCCCAGGTGCCCGGCCCGTCATGCCGTCCGCCGCACCCCCGTCCCCACGGGGTTATGGCCGGCCCGTCCCCGACCCGGACCGCTCTTCCGGGAGCCCGGGCGCTCAGCGCCCCAGCATGCCGGCCACGGACGACGCTTGGGTGACGACGGCGTCCCAGCCGCCGAAGGCGACGGCCAGGACGGCCGCGCAGGGCAGCACCATGGCCAGTGCGACCAGTGGGTGCCGCCGGTCGGCGGGGCGGCCGGGCAGCTCGGGAAGGCTCCGGCGGACGTCCGCCCGCCGGGGCGCGCGGACCGCGCGCCGTACCGCCTGGGCCATGGCCCTCTCCCTCCCGGTCCTGCCGGACCCGCCCCCGCCCGGTACGGCTCGCTCCGCGGGCCGCCCCGGCGTGTGCCGATGCTGACAGCGACGGGCGTCCGGCCTCGGGGGACGAGTGGCGCGCCCGCCGCTTGAGCACCACAGTAGGCGCCGCCGAGGGGGCCGGGCGTCATGCCTTCGTACCCCTTGCACCGCCTCCGCGAGGAGGAGGGAGGGGTGGGGCCGGTACTCCCCTGGGTGGAGAACAGAGGAGCGGTTCGCCAGGGTCGCCTCGGGGCGGGCGTCCGGGTCGCCCCGAGGGGACCACCTCCGGGTGATCTGCCTCACGTCCGGGGTGTCCCGGTCCCCCGTCGTCGTGGCCCCGGAGACCGCCCGGGCCGACGCCGTGTCAGGTGTTCGAGCGGCCGGCTCACCGGGGATCTCCGGCCGTGCCGTGCGACCCGTCAGCCCGTCAATCCCCGTGCCGTTTCGGGATCTTGCTGGCCGGTGGCCGACGGACGGGTGCGGGACGGGCGCCGGGGAGGGGCCGGACACGGGCGCGCGGCGGAACCGGGCATCCGATGGCCGACGCATGCGCGGCCTCTCAGCACGGCCGCCCGTCAATCCGTAAGCTGTGGCTCGTCAGACGGACCGGCAGCGGGGATGAAGATGACGATGATGCGGCTCCGGCGCGAGGACCCGCGTGTCGTCGGCTCGTTCCGGCTTCACCGCCGGCTGGGCGCGGGCGGCATGGGTGTGGTGTACCTCGGCTCGGACAAGCGCGGCCAGCGGGTGGCACTGAAGGTGATCCGGCCGGATCTCGCCGAGGACCAGGAATTCCGCTCGCGCTTCGCGCGCGAGGTGTCCGCCGCGCGGCGCATCCGCGGCGGCTGTACGGCGCGGCTGGTGGCCGCCGATCTCGACGCGGAGCGGCCGTGGTTCGCGACGCAGTACGTGCCCGGGCCCTCGCTGCACGACAAGGTGACCGAGGAGGGTCCCCTGTCGGCGGCTCAGACGGCGTCCATCGGGGCGGCGTTGGCCGAGGGTCTGCTCGCGGTGCACGACGCCGGGGTGGTCCACCGGGACCTGAAGCCGTCCAACATCCTGCTCTCCCCCAAGGGCCCGCGGATCATCGACTTCGGCATCGCCTGGGCGACGGGGGCCAGCACCCTGACGCACGTGGGCACGGCCGTCGGCTCGCCGGGCTTCCTCGCGCCGGAGCAGGTGCGGGGCGCGACGGTGACGCCGGCGACGGACGTCTTCGCGCTGGGCGCCACGCTGGCGTACGCCTCGACCGCGGACTCCCCCTTCGGGCAGGGCAGTTCGGAGGTCATGCTCTACCGGGTGGTCCATGAGGAACC
This sequence comes from Streptomyces sp. NPDC052910, assembly GCF_055585605.1. Taxonomy (NCBI): domain Bacteria; kingdom Bacillati; phylum Actinomycetota; class Actinomycetes; order Kitasatosporales; family Streptomycetaceae; genus Streptomyces; species Streptomyces sp. NPDC052910. The sequence goes on along the minus strand of NZ_JBVJJR010000004.1, from coordinate 307,279 downwards.
GCAGCTCATGGGCGTGCCCGACGCGCTGGCACCGCTGATCCTCGCCTGCCTGGCGAAGGATCCTGAGGAGCGGCCGAGCACACTCCAGTTGTCGCTGCGGCTGAAGGAGATCGCGGCGCGCGAGGCGCACGGGCTCCCGGACGCCCGCCGGGTGCCGACGCGGCGCGAGCCCGAGCGGCCCCCGGCCCGCCGGGTCGCGGACCACGCACACCAGCCCACGGAACCGCGCCCGGCGGCCGCCGCCCAGGCGGGCTCCCCCGCCCGGCCGCCGGCGACCCGGCCGTTGCGGCAGCGCCGCCCGGACCGCCCGGCCGCCCGGCCCGCGGCCCGGCCGCGCAACGGCTCCCGCGCGGGCGCCCGCACCGGGCCGGCGGGCCGGCGGACCGGCGGCGACCCCCGGCTGCTGCGGCAGCGGCTCATCGTGTTCGTGGTGGTGACGCTGCTGGTGGCCCTGGGCATCGCGGCGGCGCAGGGCTGTGACGGGCCGAAGAAGTCGTCCGGGCTGGGGCCGGGGCGAGAGCGGCCGTGCGCGGTCGCGGTGACGGCGGATGCCTGTGGCGCGGCGGGGGCGGGGCACGGGCGGGGCTGAGCGCGCCACCGTCGTCGCCGCCGGCCCGGCGTCTCCGGGCCGGCCGCTGGGGGACGTGTTCCTCACGGGGTGACATGGTCGGCCCCCGGGTTCCGGAAGCCGCCGGAGACGGGCGCGTACCCCTCGCGGGCGCCCGGCAGGTCGTCGTGGCCGGCGGGGCGAGTGATCGGTCCGTCCGGGGTGGCCTGCGTACGGTCGTCCCGCGCGCGGGGAAGGGCGGTCCGGGCGAGTCCGCCCTTGGGATCACCGGTCCGGCGAACGGTCGCGCCGCCCTCCCCCATCGTCGGCACCTCGTCGGCACCTCGTCGGGTCCTCGTCGGCGCCGAAGCCGTCCTCGGTCGCGGCCCTGAGGTCCGGGACGGCGGCGCGCGTGGCCGGTGCCGGTCCGTGATGCGGCGCGTCCCTGGGCCGGTCCGCGATCGCGGGCGCGTACCCGGTGGGTGTCCGGTCGCGGCGTCGGTGCGGGCGGCGCCCGGTACGCCCAGCGTGCCGGAGCGGCGGAGCCGGACGCGGGCCGGGCTCGGACCGAACGCTGACCGGGCTCGGACCGAACCCGGGTCGGGCTCGGGCCGGACGTGCGGCGGGGGCGTACAAGCGTCCGCTGTGGACGTCCCCGGGTGTCGGGCAGAGGGGGTCCGTCCGGACCGAACGCGTCGCTCCGGCCGAGGCCGGGCACGGTGCGCCGCGGCAGCCGTCGGCCGGGCGGCGCTTCCGCGTCCTACGCCGGCGTCCCCGCCGTCACCGCGTAGAAGGCGACGGCCGCCGCCGCGCCGACGTTGAGGGAGTCGACGCCGTGGGCCATCGGGATGCGCACCCACTCGTCGGCCGCCCGGAGGGCCTTGGCGGACAGGCCGCTGCCCTCGGCGCCGAGCATGAGGGCGACCCGCTCCAGGCGGTGCGGGGCGGCGGCGTCCATCGGGGTGGCCTGGGCGTCGGGGGTGAGGGCCAGGACCCGGAAGCCGGCCGCCCGGACCGTCTCCAGGTCGCGCGGCCAGTTCTCCAGGCGGGCCCAGGGGACGGAGAACACGGCGCCCATGGACACCTTGACGGACCGTCGGTAGAGCGGGTCCGCGCAGTCCGGGGAGAGCAGGACGGCGTCCATGCCCAGGGCGGCGGCGCTGCGGAAGATGGCACCGATGTTGGTGTGGTCGTTGACCGCTTCCATGACGGCGACGCGGCGGGCCGTGGCCAGCAGTCCGGCGGCGTCGGGCAGCGGTTTGCGGGCCATGGAGGCGAGGGCGCCGCGGTGCACGTGGTAGCCCGTCACCCGTTCGGCGAGCTCCGGCTCCACGACGTAGACGGGGGCGGAGACGCCCTCCATGACGTCGCGCATCACGTCCACCCACTTGGCGGAGAGCAGCATGGAACGCATGCCGTAACCCGCGTCCACCGCCCGGCGGATGACCTTCTCCCCCTCCGCGATGAACAGTCCCTCGGCGGGCTCGCGCCGGCGGCGCAGCTCGACGTCGGTCAGGCCGGTGTAGTCGTGGAGCCGGGGGTCGTCGGGGTCGTCGATGGTGATGACCTGAGGGGACTGCGTCATGGGGCTCACGTGTCTCGTGGTGCGTACGGGGGGGACCAGGGGGCTCGTTCTCAGTCGGCGGTCGCGGCACAAGGGGCGCTGTCCGCCTCCCGGCCGATCGCCACGACCTCGCCGATGACGATCACGGCCGGCGGGCGTATGCCCTCGGCCCGCACCCGCTCCCCCACCGTGCCGAGGACGGCGTCGACGCGGCGCTGGGCGGCGGTCGTGCCCTCCTGGACCACCGCGACCGGGGTGTCGGCGGACCGGCCGTGCCGGATGAGCGTCCCGGCGATGGCGCCGCACTGCTCGACGCCCATGAGCACCACGAGGGTGCCGCCGAGCCGGGCGAGCGACGGCCAGTCCACCAGGGACCGCGGGTCGTCCGGGGCGACGTGCCCGCTGATGACGGTGAACTCGTGGGCCACCCCACGGTGGGTGACCGGGATGCCGACCGCGCCGGGGACGCTGATGGAGCTGGAGATGCCCGGCACGACGGTGCAGGGGATGCCGTGTTCGGCGAGCGCCTGCACCTCCTCCTTGCCGCGCCCGAAGACGAACGGGTCGCCGCCCTTGAGCCGGACGACGGTCTTCCCCGCCTTCGCGTGCTCGATCAGGGCGTCGTTGATGGCCTCCTGGGCCATGGAGCGGCCGTACGGGATCTTCGCGGCGTCGATGACCTCGACGTGCGGCGGGAGCTCGTCCAGCAGGTCGCGCGGGCCGAGCCGGTCGGCGACGACGACGTCGGCCTCGGCGAGGAGACGCCGGCCGCGCACGGTGATCAGGTCGGGGTCGCCGGGGCCGCCGCCGACGAGCGCCACCCGGCCGGTGCCCGGGCGGGTACGGCGATGGGGCGCGGCGAGGGAACCGTCGCGCAGTCCTTCGACGATGGCGTCCCGCAGGGCCGCCGTGCGGCGCGGGTCCTGGCCGGTGAGCACGGCCACGGTGACGCCTTCGCTGCGGCCGGTGGCCGGCGTCCAGGCGGTGGCCGCCTCGGCGTCGTCACTGCGGACGGCCCAGACCCGGCGGGCCTCCGCCTCGGCGGACGCGGCGCGGTTGGCCTCGGGGTCGTCGGTGGTGATCAGCGCGTACCAGGCACCCTCGAGGTCGCCCTCGCGGTAGCGGCGCCGCTCCCAGCGCAGTTCGCCGGCCTCCGCCATGGCCTCCACGGACGCGGTCGCGGACGGCGACACGAGCAGGACGTCGGCTCCGGCGGCGATGAGGGCGGGGAGCCGGCGCTGGGCGACCTGGCCCGCGCCGAGGACGACGACACGGCGGCCGTGCAGGCGGAGTCCGACGGGGTAGGCGGCGAATTCTGGGTGCTCGGCCATGGGGGCTGCGGGTCTCCTCGCTGGTCAGGGGCGCTGGGCATACCCTACGTGGGCTTTGTTAGCAGGGGGTTTCGCCCGAACGCCGGACGGGCCGATACCAGCCCGTCCGGCGTTTGAGGACAACCGCGCGAAGCGCGGTTTCAGGGGGTGCGGGGGCCGGCCCCGCTAGAAACGGTGAATGGGCCCCCTCTGGGGGAGGGAGCGGGGCACCAGCCGCCCGCAGGGCCCCTTACCCCTTCTCCGCGACCCCCGCGCTGTCGAACGTCGCCACCTCGTGCATCGCCCGCGCGGCACTCTGCACGACCGGCAGGGCCAGCAGAGCGCCCGTCCCCTCACCGAGTCGCAGGTCGAGATCCACCAGCGGACGCAATCCGAGCTTGGTGAGGGCCGCGACGTGCCCGGGTTCGGCGCTGCGGTGCCCCGCGATGCAGGCGGCCAGCGCCTCGGGAGCGATGGCCCGCGCCACCAGGGCGGCGGCACCGGCGCTCACGCCGTCGAGGATCACCGGCGTACGCAGCGAGGCCGCGCCGAGGATCAGGCCGACGAGGGCGGCGTGTTCGAGCCCGCCGACCGCGGCGAGGACGCCGATCGGGTCGGCCGGGTCGGGACGGTGGAGTTCCAGCGCCCGGCGGACGACGTCGATCTTGCGGGCGTGCATCTCGTCGTTGATGCCCGTGCCGCGGCCGGTGACCTCGGCCGGGTCGGAGCCGGTGAAGACGGAGATCAGGGCGGCCGACACGGTGGTGTTGGCGATGCCCATCTCGCCGGTGAGAAGCGCCTTGTTGCCCGCGGTGACAAGGTCGCGGGCGGTCTCGATGCCCACCTCGACGGCGCGCAGCGCCTCTTCGCGGGTCATCGCCGGGCCGGCGGTGAAGTCGTCCGTGCCCGGGCGGATCTTGCGCGGCAGCAGGCCGGGGCGGGCCGGCAGCTCGCCGGCGACACCGACGTCCACGACGCAGACCTCCGCGCCGACCTGGTTGGCGAACGCGTTGCAGACGGCCCCGCCGCCCAGGAAGTTGGTCACCATCTGCATGGTGACCTCCTGGGGCCAGGCGGTGACGCCCTGGGCGTGCACCCCGTGGTCACCGGCGAAGACCGCGACGGCGGCGGGCTCCGGGATCGGCGGCGGGCACTTGCGCGACAGGCCGCAGAGCTGCGCGGAGATGATCTCCAGCATGCCGAGCGCGCCGGACGGCTTGGTCATCCGCTTCTGCCGCTCCCACGCCTCGCCGAGCGCCTTGGCGTCCAGCGGGCGGATGCCGCGCAGGGTCTCGGCGAGCAGGTCGTGCGGGTCCTCGCCGGGCAGCGCGCGACGGCCGTACGTCTCCTCGTGCACGACCCACGACAGCGGGCGCCGCTTGGACCAGCCGGCCTGCATCAGCTCCGGCTCGTCCGGGAACTCGTCGACGTACCCGACGCACAGGTACGCGACGACCTCCAGGTGCTCGGGGAGGCCGAGTTCGCGGACCATCTCGCGCTCGTCGAAAAAGCTGACCCAGCCGACGCCGAGGCCTTCGGCGCGGGCGGCGAGCCACAGGTTCTCGACGGCGAGGGCCGACGAGTAGGGGGCCATCTGCGGCTGCGTGTGCCGGCCGAGGGTGTGCCGGCCGCCCCGGGTGGGGTCGGCGGTCACCACGATGTTGACCGGGGTGTCGAGGATGGCCTCGATCTTCATTTCCTTGAACTGCTTGGCCCGGCCCTTGGGCAGCGAGGCGGCGTACGCGTCGCGCTGGCGAACGGCCAGTTCGTGCATCGTCCGGCGGGTGTCGGCGGACCGGATGACGACGAAGTCCCACGGCTGGGAGTGCCCGACGCTGGGCGCCGTGTGCGCGGCCTCCAGGACGCGCAGCAGGACGTCGTGCGGGATCGGGTCGGGGCGGAAGCCGTTGCGGATGTCGCGGCGTTCGCGCATCACGCGGTGGACGGCCTCCCGCTCGGCGGCGGCGAAACCGTCGGCCGGCGGGCCGAGGGGCATGCGCGGCTCCTCGACGTCCTCCGCCTCCGCGCCGTCGGCCCGCTCGGCGGCCTGGTCGGTGGCGTCCTGGTCGGTGGCGGCTTGTTCGATGGCGGTGCCGGTCGGCTCGTCACCCGACTCGTTCCGCGGCTCGTCGTCGCGGACGAGAGCGAGGTGCACGGGCGGTGCGGAGGCCACCGGGGCCTGCGGGGCTTCCGGTGCCGACTGGGCGACAGGGGCCTGGTGCTCCGCCGGCGCGGCGGGGACCTCGGCGGCGGGGGCGGCCTCGGCGGCGGTGGCGGGGGCGGCCTCGGGGGCGGGCGCCGCGGCCGGGGCCTCGTCGCCGGAGACCGGCTGCGGGGCGGGCGACTGTTCCGGGCTCGCCGAAGGCTGCTGCGCGGGGGCGACGGCCTGGACGGCCGGGGCCGCCTCGGCGGGGGCCGGAGCCGCGGCCTGCGCCGGTACGGAGGCGGGCTCGCCGGCCGGGTCGGCGGCGGGCGCCTCCGCCGAGGGCACGACGGCCGGGGCGGGCGCCTGGTCGGCGGCCTGCGCCGGAACAACGGCCTCCGCGGGGGCGGCGGCCTCGGCGGGGGCGGCGGCCTCGGCGGGGGTGGTCGCCTCGGCGGTCGCCGCCGGGGCGGCGGGGCTCGCGGGCGTCTCCGGGGCGGCGGGCGCCCCTTCGGTCGTGGCGGGCGCGGCCGTCACGGGGGCCTCTGCCTGCGCGGGGGCCTCGGCGGGCACGGAAGTCTCAGCGGGCACAACGGTCTCGGCAGCCACGGGATTCTCTACGGGCGGGGTGTCCTGGGCGGACACGGCGTTGTCGGTGGGGAGGGCGTTCTCGGTGGGGGCGCCGGTTTCGGCGGGCGCGGTGTTTTCTGCGGGCGCGGTGTTCTCCGCGGGGACGTCCGCTGCGGCGGCGGGAGCCGCCACGGGAGTGACGGCCTCGGCGGGAGCAACAGCTTCCACGGCGGCGTGAGTTACCGCCTGCGTGGGTGCGCCGGCCGGTGCGGAAGCGCCGGTCGGTACGGAGGCGTCAGCCGAAGCAGGGGCGGGTGCCCCGGCCGGGGTGGGAACAGCGGGCGCTCCGGCGGGCGCCGGCCCGTCGGCCTGGGCGGAGGCGTCGGCCGGTGCGGAAGCGTCAGCCGATGCGGGAGTTGAGCCGGAGGTGTCCGCCGGGGCGGGCACGCCGGTCTGAACAGCGGCTTCCGCAGAGGCGGGTGCGTCAGCCGAGCCGACGGCGGACACGTCCGCCGGGGTCGCTGGGGCGGCCTGGGCAGAAGCGTCCGCCGGGGCGGGTGTGCCGACGCCGGCCGGGGCGGAGGCGTCGCCCGGCGCGGGCGCGTCTGCCGAGACAGCGGCGTCCGCCGGGACGGATGCGCCGGCCGGGGCGGACGCATCACCGGGGGCGGGGGCGGCGACGACCGGCGGAACGGATCCACCGGTTTGGGCGGAGGCGTCAGCCGGCGCGGGCCCGTCAGCGGAGGCCGCAGCGGCAGCGTCCGCCGGAACGGACGTGTCGCCCGGGGCGGACGCGTCGCCGGAGGCGGGCGTGGCATCCGACGCAGCGGCGGCGACGGCGTCCGCCGGAGCGGTTACGCCGGCCTGGGCAGCGGCGTCGGCCGGTGCGGGTGCGTCAGCCGGGTCGGCAGCGGGCACGGCAGCGTCCGCCGGAGCGCTTGGATCCGCCTGGGCTGAGGCGTCAGCCGACGCGGGAGCGTCCGCCGGGGCGGGGACGTCGTCCTGCGCGGTCGCATTGGCCTGCGCGGTGGCATCGGCTTGCGGGGTGGCGTCGGCTTGCGGGGTGGCGTCGGCTTGCGCGGGGGCCTCAGTCGAGGCAGCGGCGGAGCCCTCCGCCGGGGCCGACGTGTCATCAGGGGCGGACGCGGCCACCGCGTTCGCAGTACCGGCCTGGAGGGGAGCGTCCGCAGAAGCAGGCGTGCCGCCCTGGGCAGGAGTGGCGTCCGCAGGAGCGGCTTCCGCAGAAGCGGCGTCCGCAGCGGCGGATGTGCCGTCCTGGACGGGAGCGTCCGCGGGAACGGGCGTGTCGGCCTGGGCGGGAGCTTCCGTGGGGACGGAGGCTTCGGCCGGTGCCGTCACGGTCTCCGTCGGGGACCCCTCCGTCTGCGCGGTCGCACCGGCCGGTGCCGGGGCCTCCGGCGACGCGGGCACCGGGGCATCGGGCGCCGGGGCATCGGGTGCCGCGGGCCCGGCCTCGGCCACGGCCGTTGCGGTCGCCTCGGCCCCGGGAGCGGGCTGCGGCGTCTCCGCGACAGCGGCATCGGCACCGGCGGGAGCGGCATCGGCGGGAGCGGCGCTCCCCTCCGTCACCGGCGTCTCGGACGGCACGGCAGCCACGGGCGCGGGCGTTCCGGCGTCCGCGGCGCCGTCGGCGGCGACGGGCTCCGCCGCGGTCACGGGCGCCTCGGCCGCCTCGGCGGCTTCGGCCGCCACGGGAGCGGCCACGGCGGCGTCACCGGCGGCCGACGGAACCGCAGCCTCCGGCCCGGCGGCGGCCACGGGCGCTTCCGCCACCGGAACGGCGGTGGAAGCGTCGGTCGGCCGCGGAGCCTGCTCGGCGGCGGCCACGGGCTCGCCGGCGGCCTCGGTCACAGACGCGCCCGTGGCGGTCCCGGTCGCGGGAACGGCCGTCTCCGCGACCGGCGCCGGCTGCCCCGTCTCCTCCGCGCTCGGGGTACGGGCCGGCGGCACGGCGTCGTGCGGGAGCGCGACGGCGTCGGCGGGCGCGGCTGCCTCCACCGGCGCCGCCTGGGCGGGCACGGTCGCGCCGGGGGCGGCGTCCGGCACGCCCTCCCCCGCGACGGCCGCGGCCGACGGCGCGTCAACGGGCGCCGTCCCGAGGGGCGGAACCCCGCCCGTGTTCTGCGGCGGGACGAAAGCGACGGCGGGCTCGGCCGCGGGCATCGCCTCGGAGACGACCGGCGCGCCCGGCGCCACGGCGTCCGCCGCGATGGCCTCCTGCGGCGAACCCTGCTGCTCCGGGCCCTGGTTCGGGTACTCGGTCCGGTTCTGGTGCTGCGGCTGGGCGTCCCATATGCCCGGCTGGGTCACCGGCTCCGCGTCGGCCGCGGGCGCGGCCGTCCCGGCATCGGCCCGCGGGGCGTCGAGGTACTCGGGGCCGGCGGCCGGGGAGCCCGGGGGGTGCGGGACCGGGGAGCCGACGGGCTGTTGCGGCGCGGCCGGGCCGCGGTCGGCGAGGGAGCGCACGACGCCGCTGGACGACGGGTCGGGCGGGCCCATGTGCAGCGGTCGGCGGGGTGTGGCGGGGGCGGCCGGGGGCGTGCGGACCTCTTCGAAGACGGCGGCGCCGGTGTCCCGGCCGCCCGTCTCGTGGGTGCCGCCCTGGAGCGGCTGCTCGCTCCAGGCGCCCTGGGCGCCCGGCATCAGGAGCAGGTCGTCCTCGTCGGCGGCGTCCGGGTCGGCGAGGAACGCGTACGTGGAGGGTCCCGTCGTGGGGCGCCCGCGGGGCGCCTGCGGGACGGCGGGATGTGCCGGGATTCCGGTGTCGGCAGGAGCCGCGGCGTCCGCGGTGAGCGGGTGCCCGGGCGTCGCGCCTGCGTTCTCCGGCTGTCCCTCATCCGGGAACCGGCCGGTGTCGGTCATGCGTACCCCTCGCCCATCGGTAGTGCTCCTTCCAACCGCTCACGCCCATAGCAAGAACGAGCGTCCAACTCTCGCGGCACGTTGCGTGCCGCCCCGGTGCCACCCTGCCCTGCGCACCGCCAAAAAGGAGGGGCGTTCCGGACATTGGTGACTGTGGTCTTTGACACCGAGCCGCCGCACAACGATCCGCCAGCCTACCTTCCGCGCGGCGTGTCGGGATCACGGGTGCGGACGGCGGCCGCTCAGCAGGAAGGTGACGGACCGCTCGGCTTCGGTCCAGGCGGCGGTGTCCAGGCGCACGGCCTGGAGCAGGGTGCATTCGACGGCGTACCCGCCCTCGGCGAGCGCCCTGCCGATGGCCTCCGCCTCGTCACGGGTGACGGCGTGCGCCACGATGGCCTCGGGCCGGCGGTCGGCGCAGGCGGCGACGACGGGCGCCCCGCCGCCGCCGACGCGGACGACGTCGGGTTCGGGCAGATCCTCCAGGACGTGCGGCGCGGTGCCGTGCACGGTCTGGAGCTGGACGCCGTAGTGGCGGGCGGCGGCGAGGGCCCGGGCGCAGGCGTCCGCGTCGCGGTCGACGGCGATGACGGCGGCGCCGAACCGGGCGGCCTCGACGGCGGCGGCGCCGCTGCCGGAGCCGATGTCCCAGACGAGGTCGCCGACGCGGGGGGCGAGCCGGGCGAGTTGGGCGGCGCGCAGTTCGGTGCCCTCGCCCTCGCCGAGCGCGGTGCCGTAGGCGTCGGCGGGCAGGGCCCAGCCGCGTGGGCCGGGGAGCCGGCCGGGGTCGCGGCCGGCGATCCAGCCGCCGGCGCGCTGGCCGGGGAGGGCCGGGGTGTCGTCGGGGCCCGCGCCGGATCCGCCGATGACGATGACGACGTTGGGGTCGCTCCAGGTGTGGTCGACGACCTTGTCGGAGGTCAGGACGGTGACGCGCTCGCGGGCGGTGCCCAGTCGCTCGCAGATGACGAAGGTGCGGTGGACCGGGCCGAGCAGCAGCGCCAGTTCGGCGGGTCCGGCGCCGGGCGAGGTGAGGACGGCGACCTTGGGGTGGGCGCGGCAGACGTTGACGGCGCGCCGCAGGTCGCGGCTGTGGGCGACGACGATCTGGGCGTCGTCCCACGGCATGCCGGCCCGGGCGAAGGCGGCGGCGACGGAGGAGACGGCGGGCACCACCTCCACCTCCAGGCCGTGCTCGGGGGCGCGCAGGGCACGGACGACGCCGAAGAAGCCGGGGTCGCCGTCGGCGAGGACGACGGCGGTGCCGCGGTGCCGGGCGATGCGGCGGGCGGCGAGGTCGACGCTGCCGAGCCGGACGCGTTCGGCGGCGGGCGGTACCTCGGGCAGCGCCAGGTGGTGCGCGGCTCCGGCGACGAGGGTGGCGGCACCCACGGCGGAGCGGGCCGCCTCCGTCAGCGGTGAGCCGTCCCATCCGATCACCGTGACCCGGTCGGCCATCGTCGTCTGTCTCCTGGGGGTGTCTCGGGGGGAAAGTCCAAGGTGAGGATGCCCGCTCTCGCGGCGGGCATGGTGAGAGTACCCCGGCAGGTCCGGACCACCGTCCGGAGTACGGGGCGGATGGTTGCGCGCGGGGGGCGTCAGCGCCAGCCGGGCGACCAGCCGGGGAACGCGGCGGCGTAGCCGGTGCCGTCGCCGGTGTGCCGGTCGCGCACCTCGTCGAGGTCCTCGGGGAGCAGGCTCCAGACGATGAGGTCGGTGCGGATGTCGGTCCACCCGCCGTCCTCGGTGCGGCTGCGCGCTATCCAGGCGTTGCGGAGGACGCCCTCGCTGATGCAGCCGAGCTTCTGGGCGACCTGCTGGGCGGCGGTGTTGTCGGCGGCGGTGCGGAGTTCGAGGCGTTCGAACTTCTGGTCGCGGAAGAGCCACTGGGCGACGGCGAGGACGGACTCGCAGGCGTAGCCCTCGCCCCGGGCCCAGGGGGCGGTGACGTAGGCGATCTCGGTGGAGAGGGTGTGCCAGTCGGTGTGCTGGAGACGCACGGTGCCGACGAGGCGGTGGGTGAGGAATTCGGTGACCGCAAAGACGATTCCGCGTCCCGTGGCGCGTTCGGCGGGGGCGGCGCGCAGGACCCAGTCGCGGGCGTCGGCGGTGGTGTACGGGTGGGGGGCGGACGTCCACGCGGTGATGAGCTCGTCGTTCATCATCTCGGTGAGCGCGGGGACGTCCGTCGCGTCGAACGGGCGCAGCACCAGCCGGTCCGTACTGATGGAGATGTCCGGAAAGGTGGAAGTCATGCGCTGCTCCAACGCCGGAGGGGGTTCCCCGTGCCGTGCGGGCGCGGGGAGGTGGCCGGGTCCCGTCCCGGCGGTCGCGCCGGTCTCGGGTGCACCAGCATGCAGTATGGCCACGCTGGTGCGCCAAGCGCGGCGGCCCCGCGCACGCGTGGCGTGTGCGGGGCCTGCGTCCGCCGGGACGGCCGAGAGTACCGGCGGTCAGCTCTTGGCGGGACCGAAGGCCGGGATGACGGCCCCGTTGCTGAACTTCTCCTCGATGAACTTCTTGACCTCGTCGGAGTTGAGCAGCTTGGCGAGCTTGACGATGCGCGGGTCCTGCTCGTTGCCCCGCTTCACGGCCAGGAAGTTGGCGTAGGGGTTGCCCTCGGCCTTCTCGAGGACCAGGGAGTCCTTGGCGGGGCTGAGCTTGGCGCCGATGGCGAAGTTGCCGTTGATGATCGCCGCGTCCACGTCATCGAGGCGCGGGGGGATCTGCGCCGCCTCGATCTCGGTGAACTTGACGCCCTTGTCGTCCTTGACGTCCTTGAGGGTGGCGGAGGCGCCCACGCCGTCCTTGAGCTCGATGATCTTGTTGTCGGCGAGCAGCTTGAGCGCCCGGCCCTCGTTGGTCGCGTCGTTGGGGACGGCGATGGTGGAGCCCTCACCGAGGTCGGAGATCTTCTTGACCTTCCTGGAGTAGAGGCCCAGCGGCTCGATCTCGACGTTGACGACCGGGACGATGTCCGTCTTGTTCTTCTTGTTGAAGTCGTCGAGGTACGGCTTGTGCTGGAAGAAGTTTCCGTCGACCTCGCCGTTCTGGACGGTGGTGTTGGGCGCGTTGTAGTCGTTGTACTGCTTCACCTCCAGCTTCAGGCCGGCGTCCTTGGCGAGGTGGTCGCGGACGTACTCGAGGATGACTCCGTGCGGCGTGGGGCTGGCGGCGATGATGAGCTTGGCCGCCGGGTCGGCGTCCTTGCCCTTCTTGGTGGAGGACGAGGAGGTGTCGGAGGGGGCGCTGCAGGCGCTCAGGCCGAGGGTGAGTGCGGCGGCTGCCGCGACGGCGGCGGTGAGCTTGAGGGTGGTACGCACGAAGAGTGCCTCTTTCTTGTTCTCACGAGGTGATGCCGCCCGGCAAAGGGTCCGGGCTCGTGGTTTCCCCGGGGCCGTCGACGGGCCCCGGAGGGGTTCAGGGGGCGTCGACGGCCGCCTTGGGCTCGTCGGCGGCGCGCTGGGCGGGGACGGCCGCGGCGTCCATAGCCTGAGGGGCCTGAGCGGCCTTCGGGGCGCGGCGCAGGCGCCACAGGCCGACGGGGGCGGACTGGCGTCCGGTGCGCCGGGCGAGGCGGCGGACGGTCAGGTCGCCGACGACCTGGACGACGGTGACGATGACGACCAGCAGCACGATGGTGATGTTCATCAGCTCGTGCTCCTGCCGCTGGTAGCCGTAGTTGATGGCGACCGCGCCGAGCCCGCCGCCGCCGACGGCGCCCGCCATGGCGGAGTAGCCGATGAGGGCGATCACGGTGGTGGTCAGGGCGGCCACCAGCGAGGCCAGGGCCTGCGGGAGCAGCACCTTGAAGATGATCGTCCAGGTGCCGCCGCCCATCGACTGGACGGCCTCGATCAGACCGCCGTCGACCTCGCGGAGCGAGCTCTCGACCAGCCGGGCGAAGAACGGAATGGCGCCGATGGCCAGGGCGACGACCGCGGCGCTGGGGCCGATGGAGGTGCCGATGACCATGCGGCTGAACGGGATCAGCCAGACGATCAGGATGATGAACGGCACGGAACGGGCGACGTTCACCACCGCGCCGACGATCTTGTTGACCGCGAGGTTGCGGAGCAGTCCGCCGCGGTCGGTCAGGTACAGCAGGATGCCCAGCGGCAGGCCGCCCACGACCGTCCAGACCGCGGACCACCACACCATGAAGAGGGTGTCGAGACAGCCGTCGCGCAGCAGGGGCTGCATCTCGTTCCAGGTCACTTGGCACCTTCCTTAAGGAGGAGGGCGTCGGCCGCGGCCTCCGCACCGGCGGTCACGGGCGCCACCTCGACCTGGAGGCCCTGCTCGCGCAGGAAGCCGATGGGGACCACGTTCTCCTCGAAGCGGCCGGGCAGCTCGATGCGCATCCGGCCGACCTGGCGGCCGGCGACGGTGTCCATCGCGGCGCCGAGGATCGAGATGTCGATGTTGTACGTGCGCGAGAGCTGCGAGATGACCGGCCGGGTGGCCGCGTCACCGTGGAAGGTGACGTCGACGACGGTGCGGTCGGGTCCGGACGGCTCGCCGCCGACGGGGAACAGCTCGGCCGCCAGCTCGGAACCGGGCGTGGCCAGCAGCTCGGCGACGGTGCCGGACTCCAGCACCCGGCCCCCCTTCATCAGGGCCGCGGAGTCGCAGATGGACTTGACGACGTCCATCTCGTGCGTGATCAGCAGCACGGTGAGGCCGAGCTGCCGGTTGAGGTCGCGCAGCAACTGGAGGATCGAGCGGGTGGTCTCCGGGTCGAGCGCGGAGGTCGACTCGTCGGAGAGCAGCACCTTGGGGTCGCCGGCCAGGGCGCGGGCGATGCCGACGCGCTGCTTCTGGCCGCCGGAGAGCTGGCCCGGGTAGGCCTTGGCCTTGTCGGCGAGGCCGACCAGGTCCAGCAGGTCCAGGGCCTTGCGGGAGCGCTCCTTGCCGGACAGGCCGAGGATCTCCAGCGGGAGCTCGACGTTGGCCTGCACGGTCCGCGAGGACAGCAGGTTGAAGTGCTGGAAGACCATGCCGATGCGGCTGCGTGCCTGCCGGAGGGCCGCCCCGGCGCGCGGGCCGCGGCCGGCGAGCGCCGTGAGGTCCTCGCCGGCGACGGTGACCGTGCCGGAGGTGGGGCGCTCCAGGAGGTTGACGCAGCGGATGAGCGTGGACTTTCCGGCGCCGCTCTGGCCGATGACGCCGTACACCTCGCCCTCTCGGACATGCAGGTCGACGCCGTCGAGGGCGGTGACCTCGCGGCCGCGTGAGCGGTAGACCTTTGTCAGGCCCGTAGTGGTGATCACAGGGGTTTCCGTCACTGTCGAGTGCGCGGCCGGTGGGGCGCCGGCGCACGGGAATTCATTGCGGAACGCGGCGTGGGACCCCGTCGGCGCCGTCGTCGGCGCGTGGCGGGGGATCCGGTGTCGCGGAGGGGAAGAGCGGTGCGGAGCGGGCGGTCCGTCGTCGGACGCGGGCTCTGCGGGTCTCGCTTCGGGGCGCGAGGCTCGGAACGGGGGCCCTCAGCGGTCACACATTCGACACATGCGACGAGCAGCACCGGGCGTCGTCATCGCCTCGGTCGCAGAGATGCGGGTGCTCGTCGTGGTCATGCGGGCAAGTAAAACAGACGTCTGCGCGAACAGGCCAAGGTTGTCCGAATGGCGGACGCCTCCGGTCACCCCGTGGACAGTGCGGGCCGGGCGCGGCGGGCGCGCGGGGGCCGTCTAAAGTCGTCCCCATGCCTGTCACGCCCCATCCGCACGCCCGTGCCGCCCGGGGGTCACGGTGATCGACGCGCTGACGCTCGCGGTCGGTGTGACCGCTCTCGCGCTCGCCGTCTGGTGCGGCCATGCCACCTACCGTGACCAGCCGACCAAGGACTGGCACTTCATCGGCATGGCCGTCGTCTCCGTCCTCGCCCTCGTCCAGTTGGCCGTCGGAGTGGTGCAGCTCGCCCGGGGCGAACGGCCCGTGAAGGGCACCGCCCTCTTCGTGGCCTACCTCCTGGGCGCCGCCGCGTGCGTGCCCGGCGCCGGTTTCATGTCGCTCGCCGAACGCACCCGCTGGGGGTCCGCCACCGTGGCCGCCGGCGCCGTCATCCTCGCCGTGCTCCAAGTACGGCTCTACGACATCTGGGGAGGCTGACCGTGACCGAACCCGCCACCACCACCGCCGAGGACGGCGGCGGCCTGGGCAAGGGCCCGGGCCGGCTGCTGGTCTGGCTCTACGGAGTGTTCACCGTGGCGGCGGCGTCGCGGTCGATCGTGCAGATGGCCCTCCACTTCGGGGACGCGCCGCTGGCGTACGTGCTCTCGGCCGTCGCGGCCGTGGTGTACGCGTTCATCACGTACTCGCTGGTGCGGGGTGGGGAGGGGGCTCGGCGTGCGGCTCTCGTCTGCTGCGCGCTGGAGCTGCTCGGGGTCGTCACGGTGGGGACGTGGACCCTTGCCGATCCCGGGGCGTTCCCCGACGCGACCGTGTGGTCGGACTACGGGATGGGGTACCTGTTCATTCCCGTGATCCTGCCGGTGACGGCGATGGTGTGGCTGCGGCGGGCGCCGGTTTCCGCTGCGCGGTGAGGGTGCCCCCGACCCGCCCTTTCACCGTTTCCTGGGGGCAGGCCCCCGGACCCCCTTGTCCTCAAACGCCGGACGGGCTGGATATCAGCCCGTCCGGCGCTTGAGGACAGCGCCCGCAGGGCGCTTCGGGGGTGCGGGGGCCTGCCCCCGCAAGAAACGGGAAGGGGCGGGACAGGGGCAACCCTCACCCGGCAGCGGCCAGTTCCTCGGCATGAGCGGACTTCTCCAGCGTCACCACCGTCAGCACCTTGCTGACCACTTCCGTCCCCACCGCCTCATACCCCCGCTTCCGGCACAGCCGCAGCGTCAGCTCACTGCGCCCCCCGACGGCGAGCCGGAAGCGCCGGACCGAGCCGTCCGCCGCGAGCCGCTCCTCCACGGCCGTGAGCAGCCGGCCGCCGAGGCCGTGGCGGCGGAGGCGGGGGTGGACGATGAGGCCGCTGATGGAGGCCGTACCGGACGCGGGGTCGACCGCGCCGCGCACGGAGCCGACGACCTCGTCGCCGAGCCGGGCCACCAGCACGCACCCGGAGGCGAGTTCGGCCCGCAGCTCGTCGAGGGTCTGCGTCAGGGGCTCCAGGGAGTAGTCCCCGTACAGCTCGGCCTCCCCCTGGTAGCAGAGGTACTGGAGCTTCAGGATCTGTTCGGCGTCGTCCTCGGTCGCCGCCGCGATGGTCACGCTCATACCCATGTGCGCATGCCTCCCCTGGTCAGTCCCGTACGTTCCGTCTGACAGGAGCCGCCGCGGTTCACGTCGCCTCCGTGGCGCCTGTTGTCTACCGCTCCTTTCCCCAAGGTCCAGGAGCCGCAATCGCCGCCGTCAGCATTCTGCGCAGGCATCCCAGGCAACGGGAACGGATCGGCCCCAAAGATCCTTGTGAGATACCCAACTCTCCTGCGATTTCTCGGTAGGTCGGGTCTCCGGAGGAGAGGAGTGCCCGCATCAGGCCGGGGCAGCGGCCGGGGAGTCGGCGGACCGCGGCGCGCAGTTCGCGGCGGGACTCGGCGGCCAGGACCGCCCGTTCGACACCGGAGTCGAGGGCGCCCGCGTGGTCGGCCGGTTCGGCGGCCACCGGGTCGTACGGCACCTCACGGCGGGCGAGGCGGCTCGCGGCGCGGGCCTCGGCGCGGACGGCGGCCCGTAACCGGAGGGCGGGCGGCTCGGGGCGGCGCGGGCGCCGGCTCTTCCGCCGGCCGGCGGGACCGGCGTCGTGCCGGTCGCTCAGCAGTCGGACCCAGACGGCCTGTTCGAGGTCGGCCGCGTCGATGCCGGCCGCCGGCGCCTCGGCGGCGCATTCGGCGGCCAGCAGCGGCCGGAGCGAGGTGACGAGGTCGTTCGGTGTCATGCCCGGCGGGACGTGGGCCCGTGTCCCGCCGGTTGCCGACCCCCACGGGTGTCACTCGTCCGTGTGGAATCCCCGGGGATTACCGGGGAAGCGGGGGTCTCAGCCCTTGCGCCCCTTCAGGAACTCCTCACGCGCGAGGACCGCCGTGTCGCAGTTGTCCGAGAAGATGCCGTCGATCCCCGTGGCGTAGTACGCCTTGAAGGCGCCGATGGCGTCGCCGTACGCGTTGGGGTCGCTCCCGCGCCGGAAGTCGGCGGGCAGGAAGCTGTTCTCGTTGCGCATGGTGTACGGGTGCAGCACCAGACCGGCCGCGTGGGCGTCACGGACGAGCGTGGTGGGCTTGGTGAGCTTCTCGTTCTTGTCGCGCGGGATGATCAGGTTGAGCCACGGGCCGATGCCCTGGGCGAAGCCGGAGACCCACTTCAGCCCCTTCGGGGTGATGAGGTCGGCGACCGTGCGCGGGTCCTTGGCCTCGACGAAGTCCCAGGGGCGGGTGGGCAGGTCGTCCAGGAGCAGGATCTTCGGGCAGTCGAGGCCGAGCCGGCCCAGCCGCCGGAGGCTGCTCGGCTCGAAGGACTGCAGGAAGGTATACGAGTTCCGGCCCGCGCGGCCGTAGCGGCGGAGCAGCTTCGCCAGTCGCTCCTCCAGGCCCAGGCCCAGCTTGCGGAAGTAGGTGGGGTGCTTGGTCTCGACGTGCAGCCAGATGCGCCGGCCGCGCTTGCGCCCCTCCTCCTCGGCCCACTTGAGGACCTCTTCGAAGGTGGGGACGGTCCAGTGGCCGTCATAGAGGGTGTTGTGCTGCCGGACCTGGGGCAGGCGTTCCTTCGCACGCAGGGTCTTCAGCTCGGCGAGGGTGAAGTCCTCGGTGAACCAGCCGGTGTGGGACTCGCCGTCGACCTTCTTGGTGGTCTTGCGGGAGGCGAACTCCGGACGGGAGGAGACGTCGGTGGTGCCCGTGATGTCGTTCTCGTGGCGACAGACGAGATGGCCGTCCTTGGTGGGGACGACGTCCTGCTCGATGACGTCCGCGCCGTTCTCCAGGGCGAACCGGTAGGAGCCGAGGGTGTGCTCGGGCCGGTATCCACTGCCGCCGCGGTGTCCGACGACCGTGGGCACCGGCAGGTCCCGCAGGCCACCGCCGCCGCCGTGGCCGTGCCCCGGCCGCCGGTCGCCGCCGGTGGCCGCCGCCGAGGGGGCCGCCGCCGCCACGCCCGCGCCGCCGCCGAGGGTGACCGCTCCCGCGCCGAGGGCCGCCGCGGCCCCCAGCACCGAGCGCCGGCCCGGCCGCTGCTCCTGCTGCATGTGCATTCGCTCCTTCGTTCCGGAGCCGGTGGTTCCGGCTCCCTTTCGGACGCGCAGATCGTAGGTGCGTCCGTCTTGCGTACAGAAGGCCGTGATCGAAACGGAGTGAAAACTCACGTCAACACTGCGTATCGGGTCGGTTAACCCGGTGTGCGGAAAGGCCGTACCCGCGAGTATCGTCCTCACCTGCCACCAGGCCCGGCCGTCACCGACCGACCACCACGAACAAGACCCAGACCCAGACAAGACAAGACCGGAGGATCCGTGTCCCGCATCCTGCTCAAGGCGTTCCTCGGACTTCTCATGCGCGTCCTGTACCGCCCCAAGGTCGAGGGCATGGAGCGCATCCCCGCTTCCGGGCCGGTCATTCTCGCGGGGAACCACGTCACGTTCATCGACTCGCTGTTCCTGGCCCTGGTGGTCAAACGCCAGGTGTTCTTCATCGGCAAGGACGAGTACGTGACGGGCAAGGGGCTCAAGGGCCGGCTGATGGCCTGGTTCTTCGGCGCCTCCGGCATGATCCCGGTGGACCGCGACGGCGGCCACGGCGGGGTCGCGGCGCTGATGACCGGCCGTCGGGTGCTGGAGGAGGGCAACATCTTCGCGATCTACCCGGAGGGCACCCGCTCCCCCGACGGCCGGCTCTACCGCGGCCGGACCGGCATCGCCCGCCTCGCGCTGATGACGGGCGCGCCGGTGGTGCCGTTCGCGATGATCGGCACCGACAAGGTGCAGCCGAGCGGCAAGGGCCGCCCGCACATCAGCCCGGTGACCGTCCGCTTCGGTGAGCCGCTGGACTTCGAGCGGTACGAGGGCATGGACCGCGACCGCTACGTCCTGCGGGCCGTCACCGACGAGGTGATGAGCGAGGTCATGCGGCTCTCCGGCCAGGAGTACGTGGACATGTACGCCACCAAGGCGCGGGCGGCGAAGGCCGCCTGAGCCGGGCCCCCTCCGACGACGGGCGGCCGTCAGGCCCCGCCGAGGCACCGCGGCTTGAAGCCCGGGTCGGCGGGGCCTTTCCGTGCCAGGGCGTTGAGCACCCACTGGTGGACGACCGGGTCCTTGGTCGCCTGGTCGTGCATGAACGGGTCGAGCGGGCACGTGTCCTGGAGGACGACGTTGGTCAGCCGCTCGGCGGGCCCGGTCAGCAGGGCGCTGGTGTACGGGATGACGACCTCGTCGTACCGGGTGGTGACGACCGTGTAGTCGGGCCCGGCAGGCGTCTCCTCGCCGTCGTTGAGCTTCTTCAGCAGGTCGGATCCGACGCGCTGGTCCAGGCAGGACGGGCAGACCGTGTAACCGGCGGGGATGGCCAGCGGGTTCTTGGTGCCGTGGTTGGACGGGACGATGCCGACGAGGTCGTCCACCTTGTCCGCGCCGCCGAGGAACTTCACGTAGTAGCGCGGCATCATGCCGCCCTGGCTGTGGCCGACGATGTCGACCTTGGCCGCGCCGGTCGCCCCGCGCACGGCTTCGACGAAGTCGCGCAGTTCGGCCGCCGCCTGCGGGATGGGATCGGTCTCCATGTGCCCGTAGTTGAAGGCGAAGACGCAGTAGCCGTTCTCCTTCAGCTTCGGGGAGAGCTTGGCCCAGTTCTCCGCCATGAGCTTGAACGTGCCGTTGACCAGGACGACGGGCTCCGGGTGGGCCGAGTCCGGCTTGCACGACCAGTCGTTGGCGCCCTTGGGCGGGATGTCGAGCACCGACGCCGAGGCGGGGGCCGCGGTGGCGGACATACCGGTGAGGGTGAGGGCCGCGGTGGCCGCCGCGGCGAGCAGGGCTCTCACTTTGGTGCGCAGACGCATGGGGGGTTCCTTCCGCACAAGGGCTTTGCTTCAACCTCGCCGAACCACGTTCGGCAATACCGACCGGTAGTCGCAGATCGTTCCCGCGCGTAAGGACCCCGTCAAGGGACGGAACCCTCGGAAAAAGTCACACGGGCCGGGGCTTGCCGCCCCGGCCCGTGTGCGCTTGGCTCATCCGAGCCCTGTCCCGCTCACCGGCGGCACTCAGTGCTCGTGCTCGGCGTGCTTGATGTGCTCGGCCTCCGCGCTGTCCTCCAGCCGCTGCCCGCGCAGCAGGAACCAGGCCGCCACCGCCGTCCCCAGCAGCACCACCGCGCCGACGGCGGACGCCAGCCGCAGCCCGTCGACGAAGGCGTGCTGCGCGGAGCTCAGGAGGGCGGACCCGGCGTCGGCCGGCAGCGTCATCGCCGCCTTGACGGCTCCGCCCAGCGACTCGTGCGCGTCCGCCGCGGCACCGGACGGCACCCCGGCCGGGACGGCGAAGTCCCGGTAGACGCCGGTGACGATCGAGCCCAGCAGGGCGATGCCGAGCGCGGCACCCAGTTCGTACGCCGTCTCGGAGACGGCCGAGGCGGCGCCCGCCTGCTCCTTGGGCACGCTGGAGAGGATGACGTCGGCGGTGACGGTGAACGAGAAGCCCGCGCCGACGCCGACGACCAGCAGGACCGCCCCGAGCAGCGGGTAGGAGGTGTCGGTCCGCAGGGTGGCGATGACGGCCAGGGCGATGCCGATGGCCGCCAGCCCGCCGCCCACCACCGACCGCACCGACCACCGGCGGGCCGCCTGTCCGGCGAGCAGGCCGGCCGTCACCGCGCCGACGGCGGCCGGGAGTTCGGCCAGCCCGGCCTCCAGCGGGTCGCGGTCCTGCACCAACTGGAGGAACTGCGACAGGAAGAACACCATTCCGGACAGGCCCAGCACCGTCAGCAGGTCGGCCAGCACCGCCGCGGAGAAGCCGCGGTTGCGGAACAGGCGCATGTCCAGCAGGGGCGCGGGCAGCCGGAGCTGCCGGCGGACGAACCAGGCGAGGGCGCCCACGCCGACCACCGCCGCGAGGGCGATCTCCACGCCGAACCCGTGCGTGGCGCCCTCCTTCACCGCGTAGACGACGCCCACGATGCCGGCCATCGAGAGCACGACGCTCAGCAGGTCCCAGGGGCCGGGCGACGGGTCGCGCGACTCGGGCAGCAGCTTGACGCCGACCAGCACCAGCACCGCCATGACCGGCAGGTTGATCAGGAAGACCGAGCCCCACCAGTAGTTCTCCAGCAGGAACCCGCCGACCACCGGCCCCACGGCCGCGCCCGCCGACGCCATCGCACCCCAGATGCCGATGGCGAGGCTGCGCTCGCGCGGGTCGTGGAAGAGGTTGCGGATCAGCGCCAGCGTGGACGGCATCAGGGTCGCGCCGGCGACGCCCAGCAGCGCCCGGGCGGCGATCATCATCTCCGGGCTGGAGGCGTAGGCGTTGAACACCGACACCGCGCCGAACGCGACGGCACCGCCGAGCAGCAGCTTCTTGCGGCCGATCCGGTCGCCCAGGCTGCCCATGGAGACCAGCAGGCCGGCGATGACGAAGGAGTAGATGTCACCGATCCACAGCAACTGCGTGCCGGAGGGCTTCAGGTCCTCGCTGAGGAACGGGGTCGCCAGGCCGAGCACGGTGGCGTCGACGGCGACCAGCAGCACGGCCAGGACGAGGACGGAGAGCGCCAGCCAGCGGCCCCGGTACGGGGTCTCCCCGGATCCTCGCGCGTCCGACGGCTGGGTGATCGTTCGTTGGCCGCTCATCGTTCCATCCTCCGTCGGGCGCCGCCGAGCAGCAGCTCGGAGACCATTCTGGTGTGGTCCTTGGCGGCCACCCGGCCGTCGTGGACCGCCCAGGCGCCGGTGCCGATCAGCCCGTAGAGCGCCTCGGTGAGCCAGGCCGCCGACAGGTCGAGACGGAAGGCGCCCTCCTCCTGGCCCCGGGTGAAGAGCCGCTGCACGCGGGTGTCCAGCCGGTTCCAGCCCTCGTTGCAGCCGTTCTCGTACAACTGGTTCTCGGTGAAGAGGAACGCGAGGATGCCCGCCACGGGCTCGGACAGGGCGATCAGCCGGCGCACGGCCTCGGCCGCGTCCCCCTCCTCCGGCCGCGCCTCGTCGAGCGCCCGCTCGAACTGCTCGATGCCCAGGTCCTCCAACGCCCGGACGAGCGCGTCCCGCCCGGCGAAGTGCCGGTGGAGCGTGGCGCGGCTGATGCCCGCCGCTCTCGCGATCTCGTCCATGGAGGCCGTCGCCTTGCGGGTGAGCAGGGACGCTGCCGCGTTCAGTACGTGCTGTCGGTCGAGCCTCGTCATGAGACGAGGGTAACCCGAATGAGACAGTGGTGTCTCATTCGGGGCGGTGGTGTCGCGCGTGTCGCGGTCGCGCTTCGCGCGGTGGGGTGCCCCGGTCCCGCCCTTTCGCCGTTTCCTGGGGGCGAGCCCCCAGCCCCCCAAACCGCGCTCCGCGCGGTTGTCCTCAAACGCCGGACGGGCTGGATCGTGCCTGAGCGGGCACTTTCAGCCTGTCCGGCGTTTGAGGACGAGCGGCGCAGCCGCGACAAGGGGGTCTGGGGCGCAGCCCCAGGAATCGGCGAAGTGGGGGTGCCCCCTCTGGGGGAGGGACCGGGGCACAGCCCCCCGCAGGGGCTCATCCCCGCTTCGCGCCCGCCCACTCCCGTTGGACCGCGAGTTCCGCCTTTACCTCGATGAGCTGTGCGGCCACCGCCGACGGCGCCGTACCCCCCCGCCCGCTGCGGGAAGCAAGCGACCCAGGGACGTCGAGGACCGTACGAACCTCAGGCGTCAGATGCGGCGAGATCGCCGCGAACTGCTCATCCGTGAGCCCGTCCAGCTCGATCCCCAGCCGCTCACACTCCTTCACGCACTCCCCCGCCACCTCATGAGCCACCCGGAACGGCACCCCCTCCCGCACCAGCCACTCCGCGATGTCGGTGGCCAGGGAGAACCCGGCCGGGGCCAGTTCCTCCATCCGCTCCCGGTGGACGGTGAGCGTCGCCATCATCCCGGTGAAGGCGGGGAGCAGCACCTCCAGTTGGTCGCAGGAGTCGAACACCGGCTCCTTGTCCTCCTGGAGGTCCCGGTTGTAGGCGAGCGGCAGCGCCTTGAGTGTGGCGAGCAGCCCGGTGAGGTTGCCGATCAGTCGCCCGGACTTGCCCCGGGCCAGCTCGGCGATGTCCGGATTCTTCTTCTGCGGCATGATCGACGAGCCGGTCGAGAACGCGTCGTGGAGGGTGACGAAGGAGAACTCCTTCGTGTTCCAGATGATGACCTCCTCCGCGATCCGCGAGAGGTCGACGCCGATCATGGCCGTGATGAACGCGAACTCGGCGACGAAGTCCCGGGCGGCGGTGCCGTCGATGGAGTTGCCCACCGAGCCGCGTTCGAACCCGAGGTCGGCGGCGACCGCCTCCGGGTCGAGGCCGAGGCTGCTGCCGGCCAGGGCACCGGAGCCGTACGGGGAGACGGCCGTCCGCTCGTCCCACTGCCGCAGCCGCTCCGCGTCCCGGCCGAGGGCGTGGACGTGGGCGAGGACGTGGTGGGCGAAGAGGACGGGCTGGGCGTGCTGGAGGTGCGTCCGGCCGGGCATGGCGACGTCCTGGTGTGCCTCGGCGAGGCCGACGAGCGCTTCCTGGAGCTCGGTGAGCAGTCCGCCGATGATCCGCGCGTGGTCGCGCAGGTACATCCGGAAGAGGGTGGCGACCTGGTCGTTGCGGGAGCGGCCGGCGCGCAGCTTGCCGCCGAGGTCGGGGCCGAGCCGTTCGAGGAGGCCGCGCTCCAGGGCGGTGTGCACGTCCTCGTCGGCGACGGTGCCGGTGAAGGCGCCGGTGGCGACGTCGGCCTCCAGTCGGTCGAGGCCGTCCAGCATCGCCGCGAGCTCGTCGGCGGTCAGCAGACCGGCCTTGTGCAGCACACGGGCGTGGGCGCGGGAACCGGCGATGTCGTAGGGGGCCAGGCGCCAGTCGAAGTGGACCGACGCGGACAGCCTGGCCAGCGCCTCGGCGGGGCCGTCGGCGAAGCGGCCGCCCCAGAGGCGGACATCGTCGGGGGTGCCGGTGCTCACGTGCGTGCTCCTCGTGGGTGGTGGGAGGCGGCCGGCCGCCGTCGGGGTGTCGGGCGGAGGGATACGGCGGCCGGCCGGTCGGTCAGACCAGGTCCCGCTTGGCGGCGATCTTCGACGAGAGGCCGAAGATCTCGATGAAGCCCTTGGACAGGGACTGGTCGAAGGTGTCACCCGTGTCGTAGGTGGCGAGGTTGAAGTCGTAGAGCGACTTCGCGGACTTCCGGCCGGTGACGACGGCCCGGCCGCCGTGCAGCGTCATCCGGATGTCGCCGCTGACGTGCTCGTTGGCCTCGGCGATGAAGCCGTCCAGCGCCCGCTTGAGCGGCGAGAACCACAGCCCGTCGTAGACCAGCTCGCTCCACCGCTGCTCGACCTGCCGCTTGTAGCGGGCGAGTTCGCGCTCGACGGTGACGTTCTCCAGCTCCTGGTGGGCGGTGATCAGCGCGATGGCGCCGGGCGCCTCGTAGATCTCCCGGGACTTGATGCCCACGAGCCGGTCCTCGACCATGTCGATCCGGCCGATGCCCTGGGCGCCCGCCCGGTCGTTGAGCTGCTGGATCGCCTGGAGGACGCTGACGGCCTGGCCGTCGATCGCGACCGGGACGCCGGCCTCGAAGGTGATGACGACCTCGTCGGCGTCGCGCGGGGCGGCCGGGTTGGCCGTGTAGTCGTAGACGTCCTCGATCGGCGCGTTCCAGATGTCCTCCAGGAAGCCGGTCTCGACGGCCCGGCCGAAGACGTTCTGGTCGATCGAGTACGGCGACTTCTTGGTGGTGGCGATCGGCAGGCCCTTGGCCTCGCAGAAGGCGATGGCCTTGTCCCGGGTCATGGCGTAGTCCCGGACGGGCGCGATGCACTGCAGGTCCGGCGCGAGCGAGGAGATCCCGGCCTCGAACCGCACCTGGTCGTTGCCCTTGCCGGTGCAGCCGTGGGCGACCGTGGTCGCGCCGTGCTTCTGCGCGGCGGCGACGAGGTGCTTGACGATCGTCGGCCGGGAGAGCGCCGAGACCAGCGGGTACCGGTCCATGTAGAGGGCGTTGGCCTTGATCGCCGGGAGGCAGTACTCCTCGGCGAACTCGTCCTTGGCGTCGGCGACCTCCGCCTCCACCGCACCGCAGGCGAGCGCGCGCTTGCGGATGACGTCCAGGTCCTCGCCGCCCTGGCCGACGTCCACGGCGACGGCGATGACCTCGGCGCCCGTCTCCTCGGCGATCCAGCCGATGGCGACGGAGGTGTCCAGGCCGCCCGAGTAGGCGAGTACGACGCGCTCGGTCACGGGATTCTCCTTACCTTGCATGCGGTGATGGGTATAACTATGCAGTGCTCCGTATGTTTCGTCAAGGACTCGGAAGGGTGAATCAAGCGGATACGGGTACCGGCGGGACGCTCT
Organism: Streptomyces sp. NPDC052910; assembly: GCF_055585605.1. Taxonomy (NCBI): domain Bacteria; kingdom Bacillati; phylum Actinomycetota; class Actinomycetes; order Kitasatosporales; family Streptomycetaceae; genus Streptomyces; species Streptomyces sp. NPDC052910. The sequence continues at coordinate 281,761 of NZ_JBVJJR010000004.1, read as the reverse complement.
ACGAGGCGAGTATCGAGAGGCCCGAGTAGGGGAGGCGGACGATGACTGCGCAGCTTGAGCGCCCGCACAACGCGCGGGTGGAGTCCGTGAACGACGCACGGACCGAATCCATGCGGAACGCCATCGAACGCGCGTCGCCGCTTCTGAAGAGCTTCAAGATCGAGGCAGTGGGGGACCGGATCATCGCGACTCCGCGGAGCGGCGTTCAGAGCTGGACCGTCTTCGACGTCCAGACTGCCATCGTCGCCTCCGGCCTCGGCAAGCAACGAATTCTGAACGACGTGGAGTTCGGCTTCCCTGGAGAGCCCGATCGATGCCCGGACGTGGCGATCATCGAAGACGGAGCGACCGACCCGTACTCGCACGAGGACCTCTTGGCCGCGATCGAGATCGTCTCGTCGAGGAACGACAAGAACGACTATGCGGTCAAGATGTGGCAGTATGCCCGCTTCGGCGTACCCGCATACCTCATCATTGATCCGTTCCGCGGCGAATGCGACCTGCTCACCAACCCCAGAGATGACGCGTACGCCTCCCGGCAGACGTACAAGTACGGCGACACCATCCCGCTGAGCCTGCAGGACGGCGCCGAGATCGAGATCCCCACTGCCTCCTTCAAGCGCCGGAGCTGAGCCCGCCCCAGCCCGTCCCCCTTTCCCGCCGGATCTACGATCACCTTTGGACGATCGAAACGACCGGAACGGGAGCACTCCCCTATATGAACCGCGAGTACGGCCTCGCCTACGCGACCCTCCGGGCCGCCCGAGCCGGGGACGACGTCCCGTTCGACGCCGCCGATCCGACGGCGTGGATCGACTTCGACTACGGCGTGCGCGACCCCCTGCACTGGCAGGACCCGCCCGTCGACTGGCTGCGCTCCGGGGAACCGGCGCCCGGCGGCGCGGCGGTGGCGGTGGCGCTGTGTCATTTCGACGGGCGGGTGCGCGAGGCGGTGCTGCGGCGGCTGGAGGCGGCCCGGTTCCCGGCGCTGGTGGTGCTGCGGTGCGCGGACTGGGCGGGGCCGGTGCGCGAAGAGGCGCGGCGGGCGCTGGCCGTGCTGCTGCCGGGTGCGCCGCCGAGCACCGTGGCGCTGGTCGCGGCGGTCGCCCTGCGCGCGGCCGTCCGGCGGCGGGGCGACTTCGCCCACGATCTCGTCATGACGTTCGTCCGGAGTCCGGAGCGGATCGGCGCGCTGCTGGCGTGCCGCGACCGGGGAGCCCGCCGGCTGGGGTACCGGGTGGCCGTCGAGGAGGAGCATCTGTCCGCCGCCGAGCTGGCGCGGGCCGCGGCCACGGATCCGGACGTCGTCGTACAGGACCTGTGCGCGAACGCCGCGCTCGCCCGCACCCGGGACGGTGACCCCGAGGGCGTCCTGCGCCCGCTGCTGACCTCGCGGCAGCCGCGCGTCCGTGCCGCCGGCGTGACCGCGCTGCGGCGGACCGGCGAGACCGAGGAGGCGGCCCGCTTCCTCGCCGACCGCTCCGGGCTGGTCCGCGCCTGCGCCCGCTGGGTGCTGCGGCAGCACGGCGTCGACCCGCTGCCGCTGCACCGGGCCGCCTGCACCGCCCCCGACGTCCTCCCCGGCGCGCCCGCCGGGCTGGGCGAGGCCGGGACGCGGGCGGACGCGCCGCTGCTGTGGCCGCTGCTCGGCCACCCGCGTCCGGCCGTGCGGGCGAAGGCCGTCGCCGCGCTGCGGGCGCTGGACGCGGGCGAGCCCGAGCGGCTGGAGCCGCTGCTGGACGACCCGTCGGTCTCCGTCGTCCGCGAGGCGACCACGACGCTCCTGCCCGTGGCCGCCCGGCTCTCCGAGGACTGGCTGTACGACCGGCTGGCCGACGACCGCCCCCGGCACGTCCGCGTCTCCGCGTTCCGGCTGCTGTCCGCCCACCACCCGACGGCCCGGTTGCGCTGCTTCCTGCGGCTGGCGGACGACGAGGAGCCCGCCCTGCGCGAGCGGGCCCTGACCGCCCTCGCCGACTGGATCCCCTACAACGGCGCCACGGCCTTCCGGGCGCTTCCCGCGGCCCGTCGCGCCGAGCTGGACGCGCTGCTGGAGCGGGTCGCGGCCGGGCCGGGCGGGCGGCAGGCCGCCCGGGTGCGCTGGTTTCTGGACGCCTCCCGCTGACCCGGGCGCCGGCCCCGGAGGGCCCCGCCGGCCCCCAGCCCACCCCCGGATTTGGATCACGGCGCGGAACAGGATATTTTCTTTCTGCACGCCCCACCGGGATGAAAACCGGCGGGAACGGGCGAACGGGACGTGGCGCAGCTTGGTAGCGCACTTGACTGGGGGTCAAGGGGTCGTGGGTTCAAATCCCGCCGTCCCGACAGGTCGAGCGGGAATCTTTCCGGCTCAGAGGCCCTGTCTCCATCACTGGAGGCAGGGCCTTCGTCGTACCTTCGGGTGATCTTGCCGCGATTCGCCGCGATTCGTCACAGGCGATGCGGATCATGCCCAACGCCTACGCCCCAAGAGCCCACCCGGTCCGTCCGATCCGGTGTTCAGGTTTTTCGGATCCGCGCGACGCCTTGCCGAAGGCGGGTGTCTCACGCCGGGACAAGCCCTCGGCAGCCAGGTAAAGGCCGCCATGGATCACGGGATCGATACTTTCCGCTCAGAAGTGCGGTAGGTCCCCGGCATGCGTCCGCTCATATCGCCGCGGATCGTTCTGCTCGGACCATTCATCGTCCTCCCGACGGCTGCTTCTTTTGTCGGCGCCGGCGAGGGCGAGGAAGCCGAAGACCGGCAGAAGGATCATGAGGGCCGTGGTGACGGCGAACGCCACCAGATCGACGACCAGGACAAGGAGAAACCACCCAAGGAAGTAACCGGCGACGGCAGCAGCCGCGAGGGAGGCGATCTTCCCGTACCAGGGAAGGCTCTTGAAGCGGGCTATGGCCCAGCGGGCACTCTTGCGCATGCGGCAACGCTCCTCCGTGGAGCGGTCGTTGTCCACGGGCGCATCAGGGAACGTCAAGGCGCTCTCGACGGGTCACGCGCCCCTCGGCATGACACAGCGCCCGGTCGGATCGACCGAAGGTCGCCGACGCGAAAAAGGATCGGGAAGTAGGCGGTTGGCGGTTGAACGCTTACGCCTGAATCCGGCCAAGCGGCAATCTCGCCGTCCTGGCACGGGAAAAGTCCTTCGGCCTGCGAATGCGCCAAGACCGAGGGCTTTTTCGCGTTTTCCGGGACGGCCAGCCGACCCCGGGGCGCCGGTCGGCGCCGCGGAGCTTCGCACACGCCGGCGGCCGAGCAGGGAGCGCGCCGCAGCGAGGCCGTCGCCGTAGATCGACGCATACGCAGGGTAGTTGTGCGGCGAGACTTCGACCACACCACGAAACGCCCCCCTTGCATCCTCCGGCAACCAGCTTCAGCTCAACTCGGCAGCTCAGACTGCTCGGTTGACCTGCCGTCAGGAACCCACAAGGGAGCAGTTGGCATGCGCAAGCCATGGTGTATGGTTTCGCCCTCTGTCACCCAGAGTGCTTCTTTGGCCAATGCTCGGCTCATCGGTCGAAGGTGTCGGCGCCCTGGAGGGCAGTGCGCAACTCCCCCACAGCGGTGCCCGCGTGGCCCGGGCCTGGTTCGGCCAGGGCCGGGCCACGCCCACCGCGGAAAGGTTCGCTCATGTCCGGAAAACGGGCCTTGAAGAGACGGGTCCTCAAACCCGTCCCGCTGGCCGCTCTGGCGGGCGTCGGTGCCTGCCTGGCCGTCGCCGTCGTGCCGTCCGCGTCCGCCACGCCGGCCACACCCGCCGCGCGCACCACGACGGCCGCCGCGCACACTTCGGCCGCCCCGAGCGGCCCCTGTACGATCCGCTCCGCCGACAAGCGCTCCGAGGCGCCGCTCAGTTGCCTCGGCGTCACCGCCTCCCTCGACCGTCTGCCGGCCGTCGGTGAGCAGGCCACCCTCACCGTGGTGGTCAAGGCGCAGACGACCGTCGGGAACGCGGGTCTGGCCGTCCGGTTGCCGCCCTCGCTCCGAATAGCCGGCGGAGGCGCCGGCCTGGCCGCGCCCGCCACGGACGTCTTCGGCCAGCGCATCAGCCGGAAGCTCGTCCTGTCCCCCGGTACCCGCGCCGTCGAGCTCAAGGTCAGGGCCGTCGCCGCAGGGCCCGCCCAGATCCAGGCGGACATCAGCGACATCGACCACCCCGACCCGCGCCGCGCCGGCCACGACTCGGTGGAACTGACCGTCGGCACCGCCAAGGGCTCCACCGGCAAGGGCGTATCGATCGGCAAGGCCCGTGCGACCAAGGTCGACGGTCCCGCCCGCGACATCCGCAAGCCGCGCAAGGTCGCACCCAGGTCCCCCGCTCCCGCGCACCCGCCGGCCGCCTCCGCCCCCACCGCGCGCGCCCAGGTCTGCGTCAGCGGCACCTTCCGCAACCGCTTCCAGTCCGCCGAGGGCGGCGACTGGAACGCCAAGGCCAACCGGGACGAGCCGGTCAGCAACGCCAACGTCATCCTGTGGGGCAAGCCGACCGCCAACGGCGAGACGCGCAAGCTCGCCACGGGGATGACCGGCAACGGCGACGGCCGGTTCAACCTCTGTTACACCCCGACCACCGCCGTCACCTCGGCGGCCTGGGTGGAGTTCCGGACGCAGGCCGGCGGGATGTGGTCGGTGATCGGCGCCGACGGCGGCGTCTACGCCACCTCCTCGTACGCCCTGACCAACCTCTCGGGCAGCACGGGCCTGGGCAACGTGTACGCCAACGCCGGGCAGAGCCGCGCGTGGCACGCCCTGGACACCCTCAACAAGTTGTGGTGGAACCGCGGTTCCACGACCGACTGCTGGGCCTCCAGTGAACAGGGCGGGCGCTGCACCCCGATCACCGTCCAGTGGTACCCCGGCTCCACCGACGGCACGTACTGGAACTCCGGCGAGGACAGGATCCATCTCGCCGACAACGACCCGGACTCCGAGCACACGACCGTCCACGAGGCGGGCCACGCCCTCCAGGGCAAGCTCTACAAGGGGTGGTGGCCGCGGGTGAGCAACTGCTCGCCCCACTACGTCGACCGCTCCTCCTCCACGACCTGCGCCTGGACCGAGGGCTTCGCCAACGCGGTGGCGTTCCACACCTTCGGCGACACCACCTACTACTGGGGCAACGGCGCCTCGCTGAACCTCGCCAACGACCGCTCCACCCGCGGCATCGACCCGGGCGACGCCTGTGAGGCCCGCGTCGCCACCACGCTGGTCGACCTGTGGTCGCAGGTCGACGGCGGCTGGACGAAGAGCAACACCATGATGGCCAAGGACCCGCAGTCCACCTTCCGCGAGTACTTCGTCACCGACCGGCCCGCGTACGGCCTGGACACGGGTGCGACGGCCCGCGACATCATCTGGAAGCACACCATCTGGTACTGACCGGCGTCACTCGGCACTGACCGGCAGCGGTCGGTGCCGTCGCGGTCGCCCCCGGCCCCGGCTCCGCCCCAGGCCCCCGGCCCCCGGCCCCCGGCCCCCGGCCCCCGGCCCCCGGGGCAAGTAACACACATTCTTTTCTGCGGCCCCTTACCTGCGTCCCTTATGCTGCCCCTCACATGTGAGACGCGTGTTAGGGGAGGGGCGGCGTCACGGATGGGATCTCGCGATCGGTTCGGGGAAGCGAGCAGGTCGGGAAAGGGCGCCGGGGAGGACGGGCGGCAGCAGGGAGCGGGGCGGGGGGACGGGCGGCCGGCAGGCGGGCGGTGTGAGGAGAACCCGGCGGGGCCGACGCCCCGGGTGGCCCGGATGCTGCTCGCCGGCACCCTCGTCGCCCTGCCCGGCTTGTGCTTGATCAATCTGGCACAAGCCGGGCAGGGCGACGGGAAACTGGTCTCCGCCGCGGCGTTGATCGTCGCCGTCTGTCTGCTCCAGTGCCTCCACTCCTCCGCGACCGCCAGGGAGCGGCTGGGCCGGTGCGTCCATCTGACGCTGATCGCCCAGGCGGTGCTCACCTTCGCGCCGTTCGCGTTCCTGGGGTTCTACTGGATCACCATGGCCGGTCTCTTCGCGGGCTCGGTCCTCGTGGTGCTGCCGGCGCGGGCCGCCTGGACGGTGTTCGGCGCGCTGGGCGCGGTGTTCGTGGCCATCGGTTTCCATTACGGGCACGGGTGGGTGGAGACCCTCTACTTCGCCGAATCCGCGGCGGGCTTCGGTTTCGTCGTCTTCGGCCTCTCGCACCTCTCCAAGCTCGTCCGCGAGCTGCGCGACGCCCGGACCGGGCTCGCCCGGGCGGCCGTGACCAGGGAACGCCTGGCCTTCGCCCGGGACGTGAACGGTCTGCTCGGCAGCAGTCTCTCCGCCATCACGCTCAAGAGCGAGCTCGTCCGCCGCCTCATCCCGACCCGCCCCGACCGCGCCGTGGACGAGGTCGCCGGCGTGCTGGCCGTCTCCCGCCAGGCGCTCGCCAACGTCCGCGCCGTCGCCAAGGGCTACCGCGACATGTCGCTGGAGCGGGAGATCGCCTCCGCCGGGGAGGTGCTGCGCTCCGCCGAAGTCGAGGTGCGGACCCGGGCCGAGGTGGGAACCGTCGACCGCCGGGCCGAAACCGTGCTCGCGGCGGTCCTGCGCGAGGCCGTCACCGACGTCCTGCGGCACGGCCGGGCGACGGCGTGCGAGATCACCGCCGTCCGGACCGATCACGGTGTGATCCGCCTGTCGGTGAGCAATGACGGCTGTGCCCTTTCCGCTCCGCTCGCTCCCGTCCCGAACACTCCCCTCCCGAACGATCCCGTCGCGCGCACTCCCGTCCCGAACGCTCCCCTCCCGGACGCTCCCGTCGCACACACTCCCCCGACGGACGACGGCACCGGTCTGAGCGGCCTCGCCTCCCGGCTCCGGGCCCTCGGGGGCCGGCTCGTGTCGGACCGTACCGCCGACGGCGGGTTCCGCCTGGTCGCCGAAGTGCCGGCCGCCGGGCAGGCCGAAGCTCCCGCCGCCCGCCGGCGGGCGCGGCGGCGCACCGGCCTCTTTCCCGCGCCCGCGTCCCGGACGGCCCTCGGCATCTCCGTGGCCGTGCTGTTGAACTACGTCCTGACCGGCGTCACGAACATCCTGCGGCAGAACCCGTCGGTCTCCGCCGCCGTGTTCTCCCTCGCCGGTCTGGCCGTGAGCGCGGTGATCCAGTGCTTCCACTTCTGTCCGCGCACCCGCCGCAGGCTGGGCCGCCGCGCCTGCCTCACCCTGGGCGTCCAGGGCGTGCTGGCCTGCCTGCCGATCATGCTCCTCGGGCAGTGGTGGGGTTACACCGCCGGGTTCTTCTGCGGCTCGCTCCTGCTGCTCCTGCCCTCCCGGCCCGCCTGGGCGCTGTTCTGGGTGACGGGCCTGGGCCTGTCCGGCTGTGCCCGGCTCGCCGGGCACACCGAGGCGTGCAGCTATTACTTCGGGCAGTCCACCCTGCTCTGCGGCATCGTCGTCTACGGGATCTCCCACTTCTACGACGTGATCTGGCAGTTGCACCGCACCCGCGACGAGCTCGCCCGCGCCGCCGTGGCCGAGGAGCGCCTCCGTTTCGCCCGCGACCTGCACGACCTGCTCGGTTACAGCCTCTCCTCCATCACGCTCAAGAGCGAGCTGGTCCGCCGCCTCGTCCCCGTCCGGCCGGAGCAGGCGATGGCGGAGGCCGACGAGGTGCTGGCCGTCGCCCGGCAGTCGCTCGCCGACGTCCGGACGGTCGTCAGCGGCTACCGGGACCTGAGCCTGGAGGACGAAATCGCCTCGGCCCGCTCGGTGTTGGACGCGGCGGGGATCTCCCTGGACGTCGAGTGCGCGCCGGGGTCCGTCGGGCGGCAGGCGGACACCGTGCTCGCGACCGTGCTGCGCGAGGCGGTCACCAACCTCCTCCGCCACAGCCGGGCCCGGCGCTGCGCGCTCTCCGTGAGCCGCACGCCCGCCGGGAGCGTCCGGCTGACGGTCCGCAACGACGGCGCCGATCCCGCCCACCGTGATCCCTGCCCCGACAGCGGCAGCGGCCTCGGCAATCTGACGGGGCGTCTGGAGGCCGTCGGGGGGCGGCTGGTGTACGGGCATGAGGGGAACGGTACGTTCCGCTTGACCGCCGAGGTCCCCGCGGGCCACTGCGACCCGGCCGCACCCGCATCCGCGGCCACCCCCGCCCCCGTGGCCATCCCCGCGCCCGCGATCATCCCCAGCGCCGTCGCCGCCGCAATAAAAGATCATGCTCTGGCGGCACGTTGATAGGATCACGCCTCTCGCGGAGTCACCACAGGACACCGGCCCCGCGGACCGCTACAGACGAAGGCACCCCGTGATACGGATACTTCTGGCCGAGGACATGCACATGGTCCGCGGAGCGCTCGTGGCCCTGCTCGACCTCGAACCGGACATCGACGTCGTGTGCCAGTTGGAGCGCGGCGACGAGATCGTGGAGGCCGCGCTCAGGCACCGGCCCGACGTGGCGGTGATCGACATCGACCTGCCGGGGACCGACGGGCTCACCGCCGCCGCCGAGCTGCGCGAGAAGCTGCCGGAGTGCCGCACGCTCATCCTCACCAGCCTCGGCCGCCCCGGCACCCTGCGCCGGGCCCTGGCCGCGCACGTCTCCGGCTACCTCCTCAAGGACGCGCCGTCGGACGAGCTGGCCACCGCCATCCGCCGGGTCGCCGCCGGACAGCGCTCCATCGACCCCGAACTCGCCCTCGCCGCCTGGGGCGGCGCCGAGAGTCCGCTGACCGCCCGCGAGACGGAGGTGCTGCGCCTGGCGGCGGAGGGCGCGGAGACCGGCGAGATCGCCTCCCGGCTCCACCTGTCCGCCGGGACCGTCCGCAACTATCTGACGACCGTGGTGGCCAAGCTCAACGCCCGTAACCGGGTGGACGCCATCCGGATCGCCCGCGACTCGGGCTGGCTGACGTAGGCGGGCGCCGGCCCGGCGGCGCGAGTCCCGGACCACTGCCGCCGGACCGCTGCCGCCGGACCGCCCCATCGGGCCGACGGGCGGCCGTACGCCGAGGGCACTGCCGCCGTCGCCGGACGCCCGCCACCGTGACCGCTACTTGAACAGACGGTCGGCGCTGGTGGCCATGCGGTGCGTGCCGCTGTGCCGGTTCACCCAGTCACGGATGAGGTTGATGGCGTTGGCACACTGCCAGCCGTTGTCGTATTCGCGCTCGCCGGTGTACTTGCCGTAGCCCGCGATGATGCCGTCCACCCGCGCGTCGCCCAGCAGCTTGTCGACGTACCACGGGTCGTTGTAGGTGGCCGTCCAGGACAGCGTGGCCGCGAGCCGGCCGGCGGCGCGGTCGGCGGCGGCCTTCTTCAGTTCCGCGCAGGTGTTCCAGCTCGGCTCGGTGCAGTTGCCGAAGCCGTTGGGGAGGTCGGTGTCGCCGTAGTCCATCACCCGCCGGCCGGCCGGGAACCCGGCGCCGGAGCGGTTGAAGGCGTTGAGCACCGTGTCGCGGGAGCCGGTCGTCGTGATGCCCTCCAGCCTGCCGAGCTTGCCCTCCAGGCTCTTCCAGCCCCTGCCGCCGACGTCCGGGTCGTTGCCGCCGTGGTACTCGTAGAAGCCGTAGAGCACCTGGATTCCGGCGGCCGTCAGCCGCTGCGCCTTGTCGCGCAGCCCGGCGACGCTGCACGTCCGGTTCGGGGCCTCGCCGCAGTAGTTCGGGTCCTTGATGTCCAGCCAGACCAGCGCCAGGCGGCGTCCCGAGTTGGCGTTGGAGAGGATGCGGTCGATCATGCTGTCGAAGCTGGGTCCCCGCCGGTTCTCACCGGCCGAGGAGCAGTCGTGGTAGGCGCGCCATTCGTTGGGGTTCCACCAGGCGCAGACGTCGATCTCGATGGCGTTGGCGCCGTGGTTGAGCGCGGCGTCCACACCCTCCACGGTGTCCACGCGGTGGGCGATGGCATAGACGGCCTGCCGCTGGTCGGCCGCCGCCGCCGGGTTCGCGCCGAGGACCGTGGCGCCGATGAGCCCGCACAGGGCCGCTAACAGCGCCGGTATCGCCCGCAGGCCGGTGGCGCGTCGGAAATGAGTGGTCAAGAGAGGAACTCCTTCACACCTGTCGTTTTCCTGAACACTTGAACCACTTGAGTCTGCGGGAACAGGTGCCCCGGCCGCTACCAAAACGGGCACTTCGGTACGCGGAACCGGAAAAGTGAGATCCGGTCAGAGGGGGAACCAAGCCGTTTGCAACGCCCGCCCGGGGCAACCGCCTTGAGCGTCCGCCCGGCCCCTGGCACGGGCGCCGCACCCCCGGCCCGCCCTGTGCCGCAGGTCCCACCGCCCTCACCCGGCCCGCCCTACGCCGCAGGCCCCACCGTCCTCACCCGGCGCCGCTCCTTCGCCGGGGCGAGCATCCCCGCCGCGGCCAGGTAGGCCAGGACCTCCCGGGTCAGCTCCCCCGGCAACGGCAGGTCGGCGCAGGCCGCTTGGGGTGTGACGGGCCAGGCCAGCATGCCCAGCACCCACACCGCCTCCGGCCGGTGCAGCACCACGCGGTACCGGGCGTCGGCCCGTTCCAGCATGAGCCCCGAACGCCAGGGCGTCAGCACGGCGTCGGCCGGCAGTCGTACGGGGGTCTCCTCCGGCAGCGGCACCGGTGCGAACGAGGCGTTCCGGGCCACCGGGGAGACCGAGAGCAAGGGGCCCTTGAGGTCGTCCACCCCGAGCGTCCGCACGATCAGGTGCGACAGCCGGCCCATCACCCGCATCATGACCGGCCGGCCCTGGTCCGGCCCTTCGCCGTCCCACCCCTCGCCGTCCCACCTCTCGCCGTCCCGGCGTTCGCGCGTCGCGCCGGGGCCGCCACCGGCCCGTCTCCCCGTCTCGGTCCGCCTCCCAGTCTCGGTCCGTCTCCCCGCCTCGGCCCGTCTCCCCGTCTCGACGTTGGCCAGCAGCACCGGCCCCAGTTCCATCCGCCGCAGCGCCTCGCGCACGGCGGGCACCGGCCGGTCGACCCGCTCCGCCCCCCAGCGGCCCCGGACCACCACCGCACCGTCCGCCCGGTGTTCGACCACCACGTCCTCGCTCAGCGACCACAGGTGCAGCACCCGGTGCCCGGCGCCGATCCGCATCGTCCTCTTCTCCCCGGCCTCCTGACGCGCCTCGGCGTGCGCGGTGCGCGATGGGTCGCGCGGCAGGTGACAGCCACTCGGTCGTTCCCCCGGCGGGGAGGTCTCACATGCGGCACCGCCGCGTGCCCACGCCCCCCGGCGGCAGGACCGTCCCGGCGCCGCCCCCGCACATGGGCTCGTCAGCCGACGGAGTCAGCAGCGCGACGGCGTGGGCGACGGACGCGAGGGTCGTGTGCCGGTGCCAGCCGCCGAACGACCGCCCGGTGAAGTCCCGGATGCCCACACCGTCGGCGATCGCGGCGAAGTCGTGGTCCACCCGGCGCAGCAGCCCGCTCAGCCGGACCAGTGCGGCCGGTGCCACGTTCACCAGGTCCGTGAGCCACAGTTCCCCCGGCCAGCGGTCCGCGTTCTCCCCCATGCCGATCAGCAGCATCTCGCGCAGGCGTCTCCCGCCTCCGCCCGCCCCCGGCACCGGCAGCCCCACCCGTACCCCGGCCGTCAGCGACGTGCCGAACGCGTCCGAGTCCGGGCCGTGCCGCCACATCACCGGCCTGCGCAGCTCCCGCGCCCCGGCCATCGCCCGCGCCGCCGTCATCAGCCACGTCTCCCGTCCCGACGACGGCGCGTCCGACACCACCAGCCGCAGCGAACCGCTCACCCGCGCCAGCACGGGCACCCCGCACGCGCGCAGCCGGTGGAGCGCCGCCAGCGTGTCCGGCTCCCGGGCGTCCAGCACCAGCGGTCTCACCGGTAGTCCCCAGTCCCGCATCATCCCGGCGTACGCCTCCACCGCGCACTCCCCCGGCGTCTCCGGCCGCACCGCGTCCGGGATCGCCGCCTGCCCGCGTCGCACCGGATCCCCCAGCCACGCGTCCGACAGCAGCAACCGCCAGTTGACCGGGGCGCTGCGGTACGCCGACGCCGCCCACACGCCCACCGCCTGCTGGGCGTTGAGCACCTGCCCCGCCTCCGGGAAGAACCGCCGCTCCACCCCCACCGAGTTCTCCCCGGCCTTCGGTATCACCATCGGTCGCACCACCCACGCCTGCGGCGCGAGCGCCCGGACGAGGTGGTGCGCCAACGCCCGCCGCATCGGCCGCCAGTCCCACGGCGAACTGGAGACGAAGTGGTGCAGGCTCTGCTCCGGCGCCGTCCCCCCGGCCAGCCCCGCGATGTTACGGATCGACTTGCGCCCCCGCGCCCCCAACAACCCTCGCAGATACGCCTCCCCGTGCCGCCGCTGGTCGCTGCGCCCCAGCGTCCCCAGCGCGACACCGCACAGCTCCGCGAGCACCTCCTCCCGCGTCCGCTCCCGGGCTCCCCCGCCGGTGGGCGTCGCCTTCGTACGAGGTCTCACGGCAACGGCAACACCACTCATGGGGATCCCTCACATCCGCTGTACGAACGCCGTCCGGGGCTCCCCCGGTGACTGCGACGACAGTCGCAGGCCAGGGGGCTTTCCGGCAGTGCGCCGGGCATGAGTCGAGGGGTGAATACCGGCATGCCCCGGGTATGCGTTTTTCATACCCGGGGCATGCCGCCCCGCCCGGAACCCGCTCTCACGCCCGGGCCCCGCGGCACGGTGCGGCACGGTGCGGTGGGGTGGGGTGGGGTGTCGTGCGATGCGGTCACGCGTGTGCCACCCGGAGGTGCACCCCCATCGCCTCGGTCAGCTCCACCGCCGTCTTGAGATCACCCGACGCCAACGCGAGGCTGCGCCGCTGCTTGATCTCCCGGCACTCCACACACCGCGACGGCCGGTACACCCGCCACGCGTCCTGGTCCGTCGCCGGCCGCACGTCACAGGGCAGCGCCTCCCACGCGTCCCCTCCCGTCGGCGGCCGCAACCGCACCCTTCCCTCACCGGTGCCGGTGACCTCCCCTACGCGCTCACGCCGCGCGTCCACCACCAACTCGCCCACGGCGGGCGTCCGCTGGTGCTGCGGGGCGGGTGGCTTGTCCATGCTGGTGTTCCTCTCGCGGGATCTTGCGATTCGATACCCAGCATCTCCGCGCAGCGGTACCGTGACCAGGAGTAACTGCTGTAGGAAGGCCGCTCCCGTTGCAGGGATGCCCGGCTTCAACGGAGGGGCGAACAACTGTGCCCGCACCCAAGCGGATCGAACCCACCAACCTGAACGAATGGTTCGGCGCGAAGATCCGCCACCTACGGGAAGCGCTCGGCTGGACTCAGACTCAGCTCGGGGAGGCGGTGCGGCTTTCCGGCAGCCGCATCGCGCAGTTCGAGCGGGCGGAGGACGCGCCGCCGATGGACATCACCGAGCTGCTGGACAGGGTCCTGGGCGCGGGAGGTCTCCTGGTGGAGGTGCGTCCGTTCCTGAACCGAAGCCCGTACCAAAAGTGGGCCGAGGAGTTCGTCGATGCCGAGGCGCGGGCCACCAAGATTCAGCACTACGCCTACATCATCCCCGGTCTGTTGCAGACTCGTGAGTACGCCACAGCGCTCCTGGCAGCGGGAATCCCCTTCTTCGGCGGAGACCTGAACGAGAAGGTCGACCTGCGCATCGCGCGTCAAACCGTCCTGGACGGACCCAACAACCCCTGGTTGCGGTGCGTCATGGATGAGTCGGCCGTCTACCGCGCAGTCTGTCCGCCGGACGTCATGCGCGAACAACTCCACCACCTCCTCAAGGAGTGCGAGCGCCCTCGCGTCCGGGTGCAAGTGCTGCCGTTCGCGCGCAACCGTATGGTTCTCACGGGGATCGGGCTGGCGACACTGTGGACATTCGCCGACGGAAAGACCGTGGTGTACAAGGAGGGGGTCAACGCCGGAGGCGTCTTCGTCACAGACCCCCAAGAGGTCTCGCTGTTCGCCAGTATCTACGACCAGTTGCAATCGGACGCCATGGATACTGATGCGTCGAAGGCCTTTATCCGCAAGGTTCTTGAGGAGAACTACTCGTGATCTGGCGCAAGAGCTCCTACAGCCAGGGGGGAACCAACGAGTGCGTAGAGGTCGCCGGATCCCCCGACGACCTCATACACATACGCGACAGCAAGCGGACGGACGAACCCACCCCGCTGCTCACCGCCGAACCCGCCGCCTGGGCGGCGTTCCTCACCACCCTCAGAGCCGGTGGTCTCGGCGGCTGACCGCCGGCCGACGGGCCCTGCCCCGGCGGACGTAAGCGGGCGGCCCCGGCCGCTCTCAGGGTGCGTCCGACGAGTCGCGTGACGCCTGTTGTCCGGTGCGAGTGTTCGTGGTCCTTCGTTCGAGCGAAAGCCCGCGAAGGGCCTGCTCGGGTGGCCGGATTCACGGGACCTTGGCGATCAGAGGGTCCCGTCCGGGCGCCTCCCGAGGGGAAGGACACCGCTCTGATGAAGCTCAAGCCCGTGGCCCGCACTGTACTGACCGCCGGTGCCGCGCTCCTCATGGCCGTCGGGCCGGCCTTCAGCGCCCAGGCGGCGACAGGCACGTTCGTCTACGACCGCATCGACGGCACTCACGGGGCGATCACCAATCCCGCCAATGGTGTGTGTTACGACTTCGACTCGCCCGCCTTCGGCGCCGACAACCAGACCGACACCGATGCCGTGGTGTTCGACACCTACGGCTGCTCCGGCGTGGCGCAGCCGCTGCCGAAGCGGACGGGCGAGCAGTGGGGAAGGTACAGGGGGGAAAGCGTGCGGTTCGGTTAGCGCGCGGCTCCGCGGGAGGTGAGGTAGCGCCAGCCGAACCAGAGCGTTCCCAGTCCGCCGACCACCGTGCCGGCCCAGCATGCGGCCGATGCCCAGGCGGCGAGGGGCCGTGTCATCCACAGAAGGCTCACCGCGACCAGGGCCAGGGAGAGCAGAAGCCGCTCCCCGGGCCCCCGGGCGCGGCGGCCGGTCAGTCCCGGGTGTTGCCGCACGTGTACGTGACGCCCTTCATTTTGATGTCCCGGTATCCGATCGGCATGACGATGGTGTGCTTTCCGGCAGCGGCGAGGGGCGCGAAATCAGTGCCGCCGCCACCGCCGCCGCCGCCCTTCTTCCGGCAGTAATAGCCGAGTGCCTCAAGTTTTCCGAGGTCGCTCTTGGCCTGGTAGCTGTTGTAGGACTTCATCATGGCCGCGCGCTTCGCGGCGGGGGTGGCGTTTTTGGCCTTGGTGTACGCGTAACACCCGATGCTGGCCCCGATGCCCACCCACGAGGCTCCCTTGGCCAGGGCCTTGGAAAGACCGGCGGCGCCGCTGCCGATGCCCAGGACCGCGCAGATCTCGTCGGCGCCGGCGGTGGCGACGCCCATGTCCGCCGCCTTCGGCGCGGACGCGGATATCGTGTTCCCTTCGCCGTTCGGGGAAGCGGCCTGCGCGGCCTGCACGCCGAGGCCGCACAAGGCGCCGGTCATGGCGAAAGTCATCGCGGCGGATATTCCTTTGTCGCGTACGCTCACGGGGTCGACCCTCCGATAAACAAGGAAATATCTTGATCTTTTCGCGGGCGACGCTACCAGCGGTGATCCATGCGCGCAATGACGGGTTTCCCGGATTGAGGTTTTCCTGACGGCGGGCGCCGGTTCCGCGAAAACGGATGAATTGTGCGCGATTCCGCAGACGTCGGCAGATTCCCGTAGAGCGGACATCCCGGCCGCTTCGGAGAGGGGTGGGATCGACCGCCCGTCCTCCTCTTCGGCACCGTCCCTCCTCCGCCGGAACCGCCCGCTTACCTCAACGGGCGGCCCCGCCGGCTGCCTCCCCCGCCCCGGAGCGTTGTACGAGGGTGATGTCGATCCCCCGCGCGCTGTGGTGGTAGGCCGGGGAGAAGCCGGCACGGGTGAGGGTCTCCTCCTGGACCGCTGCCGTCCGGGCGGCGGTCCGGCGGGCGCCGTCGGAGAGGTGGTTGCAGGTGACGTGCCAGACGCGGTGGGTGTGGTTCAGGCGCTCCCGCAGGAGGGCCGGTTCGGCGGGCAGGTGGTCCAGGGCGCCGAGTCCGGCGGCCGTCCGGGCCTGGCCCAAGTCGGGGCGGTGTATGAACGCCTCTTTGTACGCGGTGGCGATCAGACCGCACCGGGCGCCGCTGAAGAGCACGGTGTCGCCGGGAGCGTCGTGTACGCGCAGGGTTCTGATCAGGGCGCGGGTGTCCCACTGCCGGCTGTCCTCCCGGCGTACGGCCTGGTGGGACGAGGCGAGGGGGACGGCCACCAGGAGCACCATCAGCAGGCGCAGCCGCAGGGGGACGACGGTGGCGGCCGTCGCGAGCAGCAGGGCGAGGGCCGGCAGGCAGAAGAGCAGGTAGCGGTAGGCGAAGAGCGGGTGGTCGAGCGAGGCGACCGCCAGGAGCAGCGGGGGGACGACCAGCCAGGGCACCCCCACCGCGAGGGCGAGGGGCGGGGCGTCGCGTCGGCGTACCGCGAGGAGGGTGAGGGCGGCGAGGGCGGTGAGGGTGAGCAGGAGTTTGAGCGGGGTGGGGAGGGTGTCCTGGCCGGGGGTGAGGAGCCAGGTGAAGTAGCCGAACGGGGTTCCGGCGGTGACCGGTGCGGCCTCCCCCACGGCGGAACTCTGCGTCGCGGCGAGAACCAGCAGCGGGACGACGGCGGCGACGCCCGCGGCCTGGGCCGACAGCAGGCGGACGACGACGCGGCGGCCCGGGCGGCGGAGGGCCACGGTGACCGCGTGGGCGGCCACCAGGAGCAGCCCCATCAGGTTGAACCAGCCGAGCAGGGCGAGCAGGACGGCGTACCCGGCCGGCCACCGGACCGTCTTCCCGCCCGGTCCGGGGCCGGCGGACAGGGCCTTCGCCAACGCGCACGTGGCCCACACCGCGACCGCCATGACGAAGGCGAACGAGCGGGCCTCCTGCGCGTAGCGCGAGGCGGTCGGCAGCACGGCGAGGAGGAGTCCGGCGTACAGCCCGAGACGCGGGCCGCCGAGCAGCCGTCCCAGTCGGACGAGGCCGGCCGCCGCGACGGCCACCGCCATCGCGGAGGGCACCCGCGCGGTGAACTCGTTGAGGCCGCCGTTCGCCTGCCCGACCAGGTACATCAGCACGTAGTGCAGGCCGTGCACCGCGTCGACCCGTCCCAGCAGCTCCGTCAGTTGCGGCCAGGAGCGCCGCGCCACGTCGATGGTGACGATCTCGTCCGTCCACGCGGAGGGGTCCGTGTTCCCCCAGACGCCGAGGCAGAACGCGAGGACCGGTGTCATCCACCCGGCCACGCGCGACAGGCTGCCCCGGCCGGCGGACAGGCCGGACGGGACGGGCACGGCCGCGGGGGGTGAGGTCGCTGTCACGGTGCTGCTTTCGTCGCCGGCGCTTCCCGCGCCGGGCGGTGCGGGGGGCGGGCGGCGCACCGCATCGCGTGACGTCCGCGCGCGTGACGTCCGGCAGGAAGCACCTCCCACACCCGGCACATTACGTGCCATATGAATGTGAATTCAAAGGAACGCACCCCGGCGGGCAGCACCTCCCCGGGCGCCGACAACACCCCCGGCCGCCGCCCCCGCTCCCCTGACCAGGGAGAATGACCCTCATGGACGACAAGCTCACCGCCGCGGCCCCGGCCCGTCTCGCCGCGCACCAGCGGCGGTTCGACGCCCGTTTCGCGGCGTACTTCGACGCACTGGCGGCGGATGTCGGTGCTCCGCCGGTGAGCCGGTTCACCCCTCGCGCCCTCGGACTCCTGCGTGACCTCTCCTTGCGCGGCGGCAAGCGGCTGCGGGTGGCGCTGCTGCACGAGGCGGCGCGGCTGGCCTGCCCGGACGGCGACGTTCCGGGGCTCACGGAGGCGGCGTTGAGCATCGAGCTGCTCCAGACGCACGGTCTCGTCCACGACGACATCATCGACGACGCGCCGACGCGCCGCGGCGGGCCGTCGACGTACTACGCCTACCGACGCGACTTCCCGGAGCACGAGCGGACGGCCCTCGGGCTGACGCTGCTCGCGGGGGACCTCGCCGCCTTCCTGTCCGTCCGGGTGCTGCTGGACGCACCGGTTCCGGCGGAGTTGCGGCAGGCGCTGCTGGACGTGCAGACGCGCGCGGCGGCGGACACGGTCGTCGGCCAGGTGATGGATCTGGAACGGGATTTCCTCCACCTCCTCCCCCACCCCGGCCCCGGCGCGCCGGACGTCACGGGCCTCCTGGACACCGTCACCGACTACAAGAGCACGCGGTACTCGGTCCTCGCGCCCCTGCGGATGGGCCTGCTGCTCGCGGGCGAGGACCTCCCGGCACACGACGAGCGGCTGCGCCGGTACGCGGCCCCGGTCGGCGTCCTGGGACAACTGCGCGACGACTACCTGGACCTCTTCGGGGTCGAGGAGACCGTCGGCAAACCGTCCGGCGCCGACCTTCGCGCGGGGCGCCGCAGTTACGTCCTGCACGCGACGCTGGAGGCGGCCACCGCCGCGGAACGGGCGGTGGTCGAGCGGGCCCTGGGCGACCCGGACTGCTCGGACGCGACCGTCGGCCGCGTCCGGGACATCGCCCGCCGCCACGGCGTCGACGACCGCGTCCGCGCCGACCTGCGCCGGCTCGCCGAGACGGCGTCCGCCGAGGCCGCGGGCTGGCGTGCGCGGTGGCGGCCGGAGGCCGTCGGCTTCTTCGAGCGCCTTCCCCTCTGGGCGGCGGAACGGGCGCTCTGAGCGCCGCCCGCCGGGACGCCGCCTCCCGCTCGTCCTCAGCGCTCCTTCTGCGCCAGCCGCAGCAGGTGGTCGGCCAGCGCCTGGCCGCCCACCGGGTCGCGGCTGATGAGCAGGACCGTGTCGTCGCCCGCGATGGTGCCGATGATCTCGTGGACGCCCGCCTGGTCGATCGCGGAGGCGAAGAACTGGGCGGCGCCCGGCGGGGTGCGGAGGACGACGAGGTTGGCGGAGGCCTCGGCGGAGATCAGGAGCTCGGCGGCGAGGCGGCCCATGCGGGCCTCGGTGGCGGACTCGCCGAGGGGGGCGCGGGGCGTGCGGTCGCCGCCCTCGCCCGGGACGGCGTAGATGAGCTCGCCGCCGGTGTTGCGGATCTTGACGGCACCCAGCTCGTCGAGGTCGCGGGAGAGGGTGGCCTGGGTGACGGACAGGCCGTCGTCCGCGAGCAGCCGGGCGAGCTGGCTCTGGGAACGGACGGCCTGCCGGCCGAGGATGTCCACGATCCGGCGGTGGCGTGCGGTGCGGGTCTGCGGCACGGCCTGTCCGCCCTGGGCCGGCTCGGTCTCCTGCGCCTCGGTCATCGTCTCGTCAGTCTCCGGATCATGGTTCTCCTGAGCCCCCCGTCAGGGCTGCTGCGGCGCCCCTGCCTCGGCGGCGGCAGCGGCGGTGGCGGCGGCAGCGTCGAGGACGCCGGGGAGCACCCGGAGGAACGTCTCCACCTCATCTTCCGTGATGATCAGCGGAGGAGCCAGCCGCACCACGTCGGGCGCGACCGCGTTCACCAGGAGACCGGCTTCCTGAGCTGCCCGCTGCACGTCCGGTGCGAGGGGCTTGGAAAGGACAATACCCAGCAGCAGGCCCGCGCCACGGACGTGGTCGACGAGCGGGTGGCCGAGCGCGGCGATCCCGTCACGGAGCGCGGCCCCGGTCCGCCGGGCGCGCGCGGGGACGTCCTCGGCGGCCAGGGTGTCGAGCACGGCGAGGGCGGCGGCGCACGCGACGGGGTTGCCGCCGAACGTCGAACCGTGCTGACCGGGAGTCAGCAGGCCCGCCGCCTCGCCGAAGGCGAGGGTGGCACCGATGGGAAGGCCGCCGCCGAGGCCCTTGGCGAGGGTGACGACATCGGGCTCGACGCCCTGGGCGAGGCACTCGAACCAGTGGCCCGTGCGGCCGATACCTGTCTGGATCTCGTCCAGGACGAGCAGCGTGCCGGTGGCGCGGGTGATGTCCCGGGCCGCCGCGAGGTAGCCGGGCGGCGGGACGACGACGCCGTTCTCACCCTGAACCGGTTCGAGGACGACAAGGGCGGTGTCGCGGGTGACGGCGGCGCGGAGGGCGTCGGTGTCGCCGTACGGGACGTGGGTGACGTCGCCGGGGAGCGGCAGGAACGGTTCCTGTTTGGCCGGCTGGCCGGTGAGGGCGAGGGCGCCCATCGTCCGGCCGTGGAAACCGCCCTGCGCGGCGACCATGTGCCGGCGGCCCGTCCGCCGCCCGATCTTGAACGCGGCCTCGACGGCCTCCGCGCCCGAGTTGGAGAAGTAGACGCGCCCGGGGCGCCCGGCCAGCTCCAGGAGCCGCTCGGCGAGGCGGACGGTGGGCTCGGCGGTGAAGAGGTTGGAGACGTGGCCGAGGATGGCGATCTGCTCGGAGACCGCGCGGACGACGGCGGGGTGGGCGTGGCCGAGGGCGTTGACGGCGATGCCGCCGACGAAGTCGAGGTACGCCTTGCCGTCGGCGTCCCAGACCGTGCTGCCCTCGCCGCGCACGAGCGGGATGCGGGGGGTGCCGTAGTTGTCCATCAGGGCGTTCCGCCAGCGCCGGGTGAGGGCGGCGTTGGCCGTCCCGGTCGCGTCGGCCTTGAGCTCGTCGGTCATGAGGAAGTACCCCCGGTCTGCGCCGGCTCGGCGGGGTCGGTGGGGTCGGTGGGCTGGGCGGGGGCCGCCGGCCCGGTGGCGGCGGCGGGCTGGGCGGGATCGGCGGGCCGGTGGGCCGCCGCCGGAGCGTCCGGGACGACCATCGTGCCGATGCCCTCGTCCGTGAAGATCTCCAGCAGGATCGAGTGCTGCACCCGCCCGTCGATGACACGGGCGTTGGCGACCCCGTTGCGGACGGCGTACAGGCAGCCCTCCATCTTGGGCACCATGCCGCTCGACAAGTCCGGGAGCAGCGCTTCGAGTTCGGTCGCGGTGAGGCGGCTGATGACGTCGTCGCTGTGCGGCCAGTCCGCGTACAGCCCCTCGACGTCGGTGAGGACCATCAGCGTCTCGGCGCCGAGGGCGGCGGCGAGCGCGGCGGCGGCGGTGTCGGCGTTGACGTTGTAGACGTGCCCGTCCTCAGCGCTGCGGGCGATCGAGGAGACGACGGGGATCCGGCCGTTGTCGAGCAGGGCCTGGACGGCGCCGGTGTCGATGGCGGTGATCTCGCCGACGCGGCCGAGGTCCACGCGCTCGCCGTCGATCCGGGCGTAGTGCCGGGTGGCGGTCATGGTGTGGGCGTCCTCGCCGGTGAGGCCGACGGCGAGCGGGCCGTGCCGGTTGAGCAGGCCGACGAGTTCGCGTTGCACCTGACCGGCGAGCACCATCCGGACGACGTCCATCGCCTCGGGTGTGGTCACCCGCAGCCCGGCCTTGAACTCGGACGCGATGCCGAACCGGTCGAGCTGCGCGCTGATCTGCGGCCCGCCGCCGTGCACGACGACCGGGCGGAGTCCGGCGTGCCGGAGGAAGACGACGTCCTGGGCGAACGCGGCCTTCAACTCGTCGTCCACCATGGCGTTCCCGCCGAATTTGATGACGACGGTCTTGCCGTGGTGCCGCGTCAGCCAGGGCAGCGCCTCGACGAGGATGCGGGCCTTGGGGAGGGCGGTGTGTTTGCGGGTGCTGCCGCTGGTGGTCGTATCGCTCATGAGGAGTAGGCGCTGTTCTCGTGGACGTAGTCGGCGGTGAGGTCGTTGGCCCAGATGACGGCGGATTCGCCGCCCTCGGCCAGGTCCGCGGTGATGCGGACTTCGCGGTAGCGCATGTCGACGAGGTCGCGGTCGTCGCCGACGGAGCCGTCGCGGCAGACCCACACGTCGTTGATCGCGACGTTCAGCTTGTCCGGGTCGAAGGCGGCGGAGGTGGTGCCGATCGCGGACAGCACCCGGCCCCAGTTGGGGTCTTCGCCATGGATCGCGCACTTGAGGAGGTTGTTGCGGGCGATGGACCGCCCGACCTCGACCGCGTCCTCCTCGGACGCGGCGTTGATCACCTCGATGCGGATGTCCTTGCTGGCGCCTTCCGCGTCGCCGATGAGCTGCCGGGCGAGGTCGTCGCACACTTCGCGGACGGCATCGGTGAACGCGGCGGCGTCGGGGCTGATCCCGGAGGCGGCGGAGGACAGGAGCAGGACGGTGTCGTTGGTCGACATGCAGCCGTCGGAGTCGACCCGGTCGAAGGTGGTGCGGACGGCGGCGCGCAGGGCCTCGTCCAGCCCGGGGGCGTCGACGTCGGCGTCGGTGGTGAGGACGACGAGCATGGTGGCCAGGCCCGGCGCGAGCATTCCCGCGCCCTTGGCCATGCCGCCGACCACCCAGCCGTCGCGCTCCGCGACGGCCGTCTTGTGCACGGTATCCGTGGTCTTGATCGCGATGGCGGCCTTCTCGCCGCCGTGCGCCGACAGGCTCGCCACGGCCTTCTCGACGCCGGGGAGCAGCTTGTCCATGGGCAGCCGGACGCCGATGAGGCCGGTGGAGGCCACCGCGACCTCGCCGGCGCCGCAGCCGAGCGCGTCCGCGGCCTTCTCGGCCGTCGCGTGGGTGTCCTGGAAGCCTTCCGGGCCGGTGCAGGCGTTGGCACCGCCGGAGTTGAGGACGACGGCCGTCACCTCCCCGGACTTCAGCACCTGCTGCGACCACAGCACGGGAGCCGCCTTGACCCGGTTGGAGGTGAACACCCCCGCCGCGGCCCGCCCCGGCCCCTGGTTGACCACCAGCGCCACGTCCGGCGCACCACTGTCCTTGATCCCGGCGGCCACACCGGCCGCCGTGAAGCCCTTCGCCGCCGTCACACTCACGGAGCCACCCCTGTCGTGGAAAGTCCCAGCTCCTCGGCCAGCCCGAGGGCGATGTTCATGCTCTGCACCGCACCACCGGCAGTGCCCTTCGTCAGGTTGTCGATCGCGCTGACCGCGATCACGCGGTGAGCGGACTCGTCCAGGACGACCTGGATCTGCGCGGAGTTGGACCCGGTCACCGCTCCCGTGGCCGGCCAGCACCCCTCGGGCAGCAGGCGGACGAACGGCTCGTCCGCGTACGCCTTCTCGTACGCCGCGCGGACGGCCTCGGCGGTGACGCCAGGGCGCGCCTTCGCGCTGCACGTGGCGAGGATGCCGCGGGGCATGGGCGCGAGGGTCGGCGTGAACGACACACTCACCGGCCCACCCGCGACGGCGGCCAGATTCTGCGCGATCTCCGGCGTATGCCGATGCCCGCCCCCGACCCCGTACGGACTCATCGACCCCATGACTTCACTGCCGAGCAGATGCGGCTTGACGGCCTTCCCGGCGCCCGACGTCCCCGACGCCGCGACAACGACGGCCTCCGGCTCCACCAGCCCCGCCCCGAAAGCAGGCCACAACGCCAACGACACCGCCGTCGGATAACACCCCGGCACCGCCACCCGCTTCGTTCCGCGCAGCCGCTCCCGCCCACCGGGCAGCTCCGGCAGCCCGTACGGCCACGTCCCCGCATGCGGCGACCCGTAGAACCGCACCCACTCCCCCGCGTCCCGCAACCGGAAATCCGCACCACAGTCGACCACCAGGACCTCCGGCCCCAGCTCCTCGGCGATGGCCGCCGACTGCCCGTGCGGCAACGCGAGAAAGACGACGTCATGCCCCGCGAGCACCTCGGCGGACGTCTCCTGGACGACCCGCCCGGCCAGCGCCGGCAGATGCGCCTGCACCTCCCCCAGCGCCCGCCCGGTACTGCTGTTGCCGGTCACCGCCCCGATCTCGACACGGGGGTGCCCGAGCAGCAGACGCAGCACTTCGCCGCCCGCATATCCACTCGCTCCGGCCACTGCCGCTCGTATTGCCATCGGGGTTCCTCCTCAGTGATGGCATGACTATACGAACGAGTGAGGATTTATGCAATAGAGGTGTGCGCCTCCTTGAGCCGGTCCCGGGCGCGGACCGGCGTCCGGCTCCCGCTCAGCAGTCGAACACCGACCAGCAGATGTCGTTCCGCAACCGCTGGTCGTCGAGCACGAGCTCGCGGATCGTCTCCGGAAGCCGGTCACGCTGCCACCGGCACTCAAGGCGCCCCGCCACCGCGCCCTGCCCTTCCGGCGCGGCAGCGCGTACGGCCTTGATCGCATAGGCGGCCGCACCCAGCTCGTGCGCGGCGACGTGCGCGACCACGGCGGCCTGCCCGGCGGCGTACGCGGCATGCCGCGCCGCGCCGCGCAGGTCCCGGGCCGCGCCCATCGCATGGCCACCGGCCGACCGGGCCCGCGTCATCGTCACCGCACCGCGCGCCCAGGCGCGGGCATGCCGGATCGCCTGACGCGGTCGCGGGTCGTCGGGCCGGGCCGCCTCGAAGCAGTCGAGGACGTGCTCGGCGCACAATGCCGCCCACAGGGCGAGGAGGTGATGATCCGAGTCGGTGAGGGTCCCGCCGCGGCGGATCGTCACGAAGCGGGGGTCCCGGATCTTCGGGAGGATCACGAGTGGCACTCCTTCAGCCGGAATCGGCGTCTCGGGCGGGCCGCGAGGGGTCGCTCGCGGAGTTCGGCACATGGCGCCGCGCAGACCACGCGCTCACCCCTCGGACGCCGCCCGGGCGAGGGCGTGGACCGCCGCGGCGAGGCTGTGGGGCGTCTGCGCGGCGTATCCGACGACGAGGCACGGGCCGAAGGGGGCCGGTGGGCGGGCGGTGAAGTCGCCGAGTCCGCGGATCAGGACGCCCGACTGCCGGGCGGCCGACGTCACGGTCTGTTCGTCGAGGTGCCGGGGCAGGGAGACGAGGCTGTGCCGGCCGGCTTCCGCGCCGAGGACCGTGGCGTCGGGGAGGTGCCGGCCGAGCGCGTCGGTCAGCGCCTGCCGGCGTTCCTGGTGGCGTTTGCGCGTGCGACGGAGGTGTCGGTCGAGCCGTCCGCTGCGGATGAACTCGGCGAAGGCGAGCTGGTCGATGCCGGACGCGCCGAAGTCCAGCCGGGCCCTGATCCGGCTGAGGGGTGTGACGAGACGCGAGGGAACCGTGAGCCAGCCGAGGCGGAGGGAGGGGGCCAGCAGCTTGCCGGCGGAGCTCCCGTAGACGACGTGTTCGGGCGCCGCCTCCTGCAGGGAGAGGGGGCGCGCGCCGGAGTCGAACCAGAACTCGCTGTCGACGTCGTCCTCCACCACGATCCCGTCGCCCGCCCGCGCCCACGCGAGCAGGGCGTTCCTGCGGTCGTCGGTCAGGACCACGCCGGTGGGGAACTGGTGGGCGGGCGTGACCAGGACCGCCCTCGTCCCGCTCCGCGCGAGCGCCTCGACGACGATGCCCTGGTCGTCCACGGGCACCGGTACGGCTCGCAGGCCGGCGCTCTCGACGAACCGCCGGTGCCCGGGGTGCCCCGGGTCTTCCACTGCGATGCTGCGGTGGCCTTCCGCGAGCAGCAGGGCGCAGATCAGGGACAGGCCGTGGGAGAACCCGGCCGTCATCACGACCTGATGGGCCGTGGCGCGTACGGCGCGGACCCGGCCGAGGTAGGCCGCGAGTTCCTCCCTCGCCTCGGCCACCCCCTCCGGGGGCGGGCACCCCAGGTGTTCGGGGCCCGCGGTGTGCAGGGCGTGCTGCACACAGGCGAGCCACTCGCGCCGGGGGAAGCCCGTGACGTCGGCCGGTCCCGTGCGCAGGTCCCAGCGCACGGGCGCGTTCGCCGGGCCCGGCACGGCCGCCCTGCCGGGTACCGGGGCCGTAGCCGTAGGGCCGGGCCGGCTGACACCCCGGTCCGCGACACGGGTGCCGGACCGGTCGACCGTGTGGAGATAGCCCTCGGCGGCGAGCTGCTGGTACACCTCCACCACGACACTGCGGGAGAGCCGGAGGTCGGCCGCCAGACGGCGGCTCGACGGCAGGGTGGTGCCGGCCCGCAGCAGGCCGCTGCTGATCATCTGCCGGATGCGGGTGCGCAGTTGTTCATGCAGGGGTTCCGCGGCGGAGCGGTCGATCGTGACGTGCAGGTGCCTCGGCATCTGGTCTGCTCATCCCTTCCCCGACTGGTCTGGTCCAACCGGCAGGCCAAGGCTTTACTGAACGGGCCGCGGCCGCAACCACACGAACGGTGAGGCCGGAGCTGACGGGCGAAGGCGGTCGCGGCCGTAGGGCCGTCCCGAGGGGAGGGGTGGAAAGCAGATCGTCGAAGGCCTCGGCCGGGGGAAGTCGGGGAGGCCCACGCTTGTCCCGTGGCGCTTCTTCCCGTGGCGGAGGGCGAGTTGTCGCGTACGGGTGGCGCTTTCCGGTGGTCCGGCGGACGCCGGAGGCGAGAGGCGGCCGCGTTGCCGCGGGCCCGCCTGTCCGGCACCCAAGTCATCGATCAACAGACATGCCTGAGGAGAACCATGCGCAATTCCAGGTGGAAAGGCAGAACGGCCGCAGCCGTAGCGGCGTTCGCCCTGGCGTCGGGGGCGGTCATGGCCACCGGCGGCAGCGCGTCCGCGGGGACGGCCTACGAGTGGGACCTGTGCAATTCGGGCAACGGGTCGTGCTTCGGCATCTTCTACAGCAGCGTACCGGGCAGCCAAGTCATCGATTCCGCGTGCTTTCTGACCAACCGCGGCGTTCCCGACCACTGGGGGCGGTACGAGAACAACGGCACGGTCCCGGTGCGTTACCAGTTCCGCAACCAGGGCTACAACGGCGGGCCGCTCATCGTCTTCGACCGTGTCAGCGGCGGGGACGTGGCGTGGGCCAAGTGCCTTCCCAACGGGGCCGGCGCCGGCGACGCGCTGAAGAACAACGCCGCGTCCGCCGTGAACCAGGACACGGTGCCCCACACGATCTATTACAACAGCGGTTACGAAGGGCAGCGGCAGACGATCAACCCGCGCCGCGGCTACAACCTCATCTCGGACCTGAAGAACAACAACGGCTCCAGCCAGAGAGGCTGACGGATGAAGCTCTCACGTACACGCCTGGCCGTAGGCGCGAGCGCCGCGGTCGTCCTCGCGGGAGCGGGGGCGTTCGCCGCGGCCTCCGCCTCCGGCAACGACGCCGCGGCGCCCGCCGCCGACCAGGACAGACAGCAGATCATCAGCGTGCAGCACGCCGCCCGTGCGCAGGTGAAGGAATTCGCGACCCGGACGGTTCAGGGCGCCGCGCCGCAGTCCCCGCGCTCCGGCCCGCTCAAAGGAAAGGAACTGCCCATCGAGAAGTACCTGATCGGCTCGGTCGACGCGGCGAAGGCGCGGCAGGCCGAGGAATTGTTGATTATCCAGTGCATGGCGGACTTCGGCGTTGTTTATGAGCCGGAGCAGAATCCGGTGGACTCGACGCTGGCGAAGACCAGCGCGAACGACGCGAACATCGAGCAGCGCTACGGCAACGTCGACGTCGAGACGGCCAGGCTCAACGGCCCCGAGCGGTTCGCGGGGTCGGAGAAACCGCTCCGACTGTCGAAAGAGCAGATGCTGCTGCTGCGGACGACCGGAAAGGACGGCAAGCCGTTCACCGGCACATTGCGGGGCAAGCGCACGCCCAAGGGCGGATGCGGGACCCAAGCCATCACCAGGCTCGGCGGTGATCTGCGCGCGGAGACCGCCGACACCATCGCCGGGAAGACGTTCTCCGCCTCGCGGAAGGACCCGGCCGTCATCGCCCTGAAGGCGAAGCGCGACGCGTGTGCCCAAAAGCAGGGCGTTCCCGCGGAGCGGCCGGGCGTTCAGCGGTCGAGGGAACAGGCCGTGGCGGAGGCCCGGTGCGCCGGTGCCATGGGGCTGCCGCAGCAGTGGTTCGCGGTCGAGAGCGGGATGCAGGACAAACTGATCGGCGAGCAGCGCAAGCGGCTCGACGAGGAGAAGACCCGCAACCAGGCGATCATGAAGAAGGTCGAGACCGTCCTGGCCCAGGCCCGACAGGCGGGCTGACCGGCCGGGCCGGGAACGTCGAGGACGAGGTGGGTCCGGGGGCCGAGCACACGCTGCTCGGCCCCGCTTCGCTGCCGGGGGGCGGAGGCGGGGCCCGGGGGGCCGGAGCCGGGGGGCCGGGGCGGGGAATTCGGGGGCGGGCGTTCGCCCTGGGCCGTGTGGGGCCGGTGGGCGGTGGGCTCCTCTCACGGGCGTCCACGCACCGTGCGAAGATCACCGCCGTGTACGAGACGACCTCCTTCCGCCGTTCCACCGGCAGTGACGCGGACCTCGCCGCCCTCGTCCGGCTCCGGGACGACGCGGCCCGCCGGATGATCGCCCGGGGGGTCACCGGACAGTGGCGGCCGGGCGAGCTGGGCGCGGACCACTTCCGGCGGATCGTCGGGTCCGGGGAGGTCTGGCTCGCGGAGACCGGCGGGCGGGCGGTCGGGGCGTGGGAACTGTGGTGGGAGGACGAGGACGCCTGGGGGCCGCGGCCCCCGGAGGCCGGGTACGTCCACCGGCTGATGGTGGACCGGTCGGCCGCCGCCCCCGGGACAGGGCTGCTGCTGTTGCGGGCCGCCGAGCGGCGGGTGGCCGCGGTGGGCCGGCACCTGGTCCGGCTGGACTGCCTGGCCGGCAACGCGCGCCTCACCGCGTACTACCTGGACGCCGGTTACCGCGTCGTCGGTCACAAGGCGGGCAAGCCGCAGCCCGGCGGTGCGGCGGCCAAGTCGTTCACGCTGCTCGAGAAGGATCTGAGAGAGTCGGCGTCCGCTTCCGGAGCGCCGGGGCCGGGGGCCGCGCGCACCCGACCGGATCGGACACAGGGTGCCGGGTCCGGTGGGACCGGTCCCGTCTAGCGTGGTGATCGTCGCCAAGATCGGCGATTCAAGCGCTTTCGAGTATTGCGGCGATTTCGGCAAGAAAGGGAACCGGGCGTGTTGCAACGGCTGAACCAGGCCCTCGCGTACGTCGAGGAACACCTCGACGGAACGGTGGACGTGGCCGTGCTGGCACGGACCGCGGCGACATCGGAGTACCACCTGCGCCGGATGTTCTCGGCACTGGCGGGCATGCCGCTGTCGGAGTACGTCCGGCGCAGGCGGCTCACCGTCGCGGGGGCCGAGGTGCTCGCCGGGCGGGATTCGCTGCTGGAGATCGCGGTGCGCTACGGCTACGGCTCCGGGGAGGCGTTCGCCCGTGCGTTCCGCGCCGTGCACGGCGTCGGGCCCGGCGAGGCGCGGCGCACCGGCGCCTCGCTCGTCTCGCAGCCCCGGCTGTCCTTCCGCCTCACCGTCGAAGGGAGCGGCAGCATGCGCTACCGCATCGTGGACCGGCCCGACTTCGCCGTCGTCGGCTTCACGGCCCGGGTGCCGCTGGTGCACGCCGGGCCCAACCCGTCCATCGTCGGCTTCGTCCGCGGCGTCGACCGGACGGCCCTGACACGCCTGGAGGAGCTGTCGGACCAGGAGCCGCGGGGGACCGTCTCGGTCTGCGACGGCCTGGACCCGAGCCGCGCCGAGGGTACCGAGCTGGACTACTACCACGGTGTGCTCATGTCGCCCGGCACAGCGCGAGCGGCGGACCTCCCGGAGGGGACGGCCGTGCTCGGCGTACCGGCCGGCACCTGGGCGGTGTTCACGGCCGACGGGCCGATGCCGTCGGCCGTCCAGAACCTGTGGCGGGACGTGTTCACCGAGTGGTTCCCCTCCACCCCGTACCGGAGCCGGCCCGGTCCGGAGATCATGTGCACCCGCCTGTCGGCGTCGCGGACGGAAGGCACGGCGGAGTTGTGGCTTCCGGTGGAGCGGGAGCAGGAGCGCTGACGGAAGCGAGGGCGGTGACGGGAGCGAGGGGGCGGCGGGGGCGAAGGCCGTGACGGGAGCGAGGGCGGCGGCGGTGACGGCGGGGGCGGAGGCGGCGGCGGGAGGCACAGCGGCGGCCGGGGGGCGAGCCGTCGCCCACAAGTCGCCCCCGCCCGGGGCCTACGCCTCCGTCGCCACCCCCGCGCCGCGCAGGATCTCGCGGGCCGGCAGGGCCACGCTCTCGGCGGCGGTCAGGCCGGTGGCCGCCTTGTGCGCCTCGGCGATGCGCAGACCGACGGCGTAGCCGGCGAAGTCCGGCAGCCCGACGGGCGGCCGGCCCATCAGCCGGGCGGTGGCGTCGCCGAGGACGTAGGCGAGCGCGTTCCCCATGCCGGCCAGGTCGACGTCCGCGGTGATCCGCTCGTAGGCGCTGTCCAGGCGGTCGCCGGTCAGCTCCCGGGTCCACGGACACAGCCCCTCCTCGCCGGCCAGTTCGCGGGCGAACGCCTCGGCCAGCCCCTCCGCGACGACGTGCTCGCCGACGGTCACGGTCGCCGGGTTCCAGCGCACGTTGGCGTAGCGCACGTTGTGATGCAGCTCGTGGGCGGCGGCGTGACCGATGTTCCGCAGGGCGGTGTCGGTCGGCCACACGACCAGTTGGACGGCTCCCGGGAAGCCGCCGAGACCGAAGTAGCCGGAGCTGCGCACGGTGAGGTGGTGGTCGTCGGGGTCGCCGAGGACGATGACGACGTGGACGGTCTCGGCGTGCGCGACGCCGGGCACGGCGGCGTCGATCCGCTCCCACGCGGCGGCGAGGGAGTCCGCCACCCGCTCCCACACCCGTTCCTCCCGCATCCGGTGCAGGGCGGCCGGGAGCCGGGGGTCGTCGTGGTCGTGGTCGAAGGGGAAACCGCTGCCCATGCGGTGGGCCCGGACGGGATCGAAGTCCCCGATGACGGACATCGGGCCCGCCAGCGGCGCGTACAGGTCCCGCAGGACGTCGGGGCGTTCCGCCGGGGGGCGGCGGAGGAGGTCGAGCATGGTGGTGGCGGTGTCGTGAACGATGATCTGCATGGATCGAGACGGTAGAAGTTGACGTTGCGTCAAGGTCAAGTGCGGTCGCCGGCCGGGGGCGGGGCCGGTGAGGCCCGGGGTGTCGCGGTGCCGGTGGCATGCCGCCGTCCCACCGCTTGTGCGCGGCGTTCCCGACCGCCGTTCCCGCTTCCGACGTCCGGGCAGGTCAGAGAGGGTGCGGGCGTTCCGGCTTCCCGCGTCGGCGTCCGAGGTCTGGTCGGAGGCGGAGGACGCGGGCAGGGTGGTGACCGGCCGCCACACCGGTCGGCCTGACCGGTCGGCCGGACCGCCGGCGCGGGAAGGCCGGCTTCCGGACGAGCACGACGGACCCGCCGCGAGGCCCCGCCTCACCACCACGCCGTCCCGCCACCATGCGGTCCCGGCGTTCCATCGTGCCGAGGCGCCGACGCGCCGACGTCCCGCTGTCCCAATGTTCCATTCCGACGTTCCAACGGAAAACCACGGGGGATCCCATGCCCAAGACCACACCCACGCCCGCAACCACCCCGGCCGCGGCGCCCCGGATCGCCGCAGCGCCCGGGCCCGTACGCCGTCGGCCCGCACGCCGTCGGCTCGCCGCCGCCCTCCTGGCCGGTGCCGCTCTCGCCGGCGCCGCCGGTGCCGTGGCCCCGCCGGCCGCCGCCGTGCGCGGCGGGACGTCGGCCACGGCCGGGGAGGCGCCGTTCGCCGTACTGATCAGGAATCCCGACGCCGTGGAGGGGCCTGACGCCACCTGGTGCGGCGGCACGCTCGTGGCGCCGGACAAGGTGCTGACGGCCGGGCACTGTGTGGCCAACGCCGCCCGGCCGACGTCGCTCACCGTCGTCGGCGGACGCACCGACCGGCTTTCGACGGCCGGGCAGGTGCGGCGCGTCACCCGCACCGCACTGCACCCCGGGTACACCCACGACCTCCTCCGCGACGCGGCCGTCCTCACCCTCGACCGTCCGCTCCCCTACAAGCCCCTGCGCGTCGCGACCGCGAAGGACGCCGCCCTCTACGCGACCGGGCGCACGGCCACCGTCTACGGCTGGGGGTACACGGACCGGGACACCCAGGGCCGGAAACTGCGGAAGGCCACCCTGACCCTCTCCCCGCTCGCCTCCTGCGAGCCGTTCTCCAACACCACGGACAGCACCCTCAAGGTCTGCGGAACCTCCGCGAAGGGCCGTACGGACAGCATCTGCTCCGGCGACTCGGGCGGCCCGCTGGTCGCCGACGGCGTCCTCATCGGCATCGTCTCGACCGGCAACAAGTACTGCGACGCGACCTATCCGCTGTCCGTCTTCACCAAGGTGAGCACGGTCGCTCCGGGCCTGGGGCTCTGACTCCGGCCCGGATCCGCCACCGGGACCGCGACCGGCGCAGGGAACAGGCACGGCACTCGCTGTGTACGGAAGCGAACGTCCGCCAAGGCGGCCGGCAGCCCCGACTCCACGCTCGACCGGGTACATGTTCCACCGGATGCGCCGCGAGGACGTTCCGTCGCAGGACGGCCGCCGCCCGGGGGCCGAAGTGGCATTTCCCTCGGCGGGTCTGCCGGTGCCGCCCGCCCTGGCTCGGTACGTACGTCCGCGTCGTCTCCCCAGCCCGGACGGTGTGCGGACGGCCGCGCGTGCGGCGCGTGTCGGGACGGGCGGCCGGGTTCGCACCGATCGGGTCCGGTCTCCGCGTAACAGCCGAAACGGGCTGACCGGAGGCCGGCCCCCTCACCGTCCCGCGGGTGTCGCGGACGGCAGGGCTACGTCGACATACGACGTACCGGGCCTTCCCGGACGCGACATGCCGCCGGCGTCGCCCCGCCTCAACGCCCTCGCCGCCCTAACCCCCCTCACTTGAGCAGCAGCCTCGCCGCCAGGGCCATCACCTCCGCGCGGTCGTGACCGTCCCCGTCGGCGACGATCAGGTGGTTGCCGATGCGCAGGGAGAAGGTGAGCATGCTGCGGGCCTCGACCTCGGCGGGGTCGGTACAGATCGCTCCGTACAGGGAACGCAGGTAGTCCATGCGCCGGTTGTCGACGCGGCGCAGCAGGCGGGCGACGTTCTCGTCGCGTCGGGCCCAGTCACGGACCGCGAGGTCGAGGGCGACGCCTTCCGCCGGGCCCTGACGGGCCGAGGTGATCGCGAACAGCCGCTTCAGCCGGGCCCGGGCGTCACCGCCGCCGCCCTCGACGGACTCGATCACTTCCCCGGTCGTATGGCGTTCCCACGTGTCGAGCATCTCGCTCAGCAACGCGTCCCGGTTGCGGAAGTACCCGTAGAAGCCGCCCTTGCTGACTCCGAGCGCCTGAGCGAGGACTTCGACGCGCACGGCGTCCGGTCCCCCGGCGGCGAGGGCGCGCAGCCCCTCCTCGATCCACCGCTCGCGAGGCGTACGCGTCGCACCCATCCTGTGTCTCCCCTCACATGACCCCGGATTACCCACCCCGGATCTATACGGCGCCGTATACCCAGGGCTAACCTGCCTTCTATACGGCAGCGTATAGAAGGCAGGCGTCTCATGCGACTTCCCAACTCCGCCCACACGTCCCAGCCCTGGCGCATCCACGAGATAGCCGGTGACTTCCGGCTCGACGACGTGTGGGCCCTCCCCACTCCGGGCGGCCCCGACGATTTCGACCGCCTCGTCCGCCAACTCTCCACCGGCGAGCCGGCATACGCGTCCTCCCCGGTGGCCCGCGCCCTCTTCGCGGTCCGGTGGAAGCTCGGGGCGCTGTTCAACTGGGACGGACCCGGCACCGGGCTCGACTCCCGCGTACCGACCCTCCGGGACCGGCTCCCCGCCGACCTGCGCGAGGGGGCGGAAGAACCCGAAGGGCCCGGCACCTCGTTCCCCACGCTCTACCGGACGGAGAACGAGTGGGTGTGCGAGACCGCCAACCGGACCATGCACGGGGTGCGGCACATCGGCTGGGTCGCGGACGGCAAGGGCGGGTACCGCGGCCAGATGGCCGTGCTGGTGAAGCCGAACGGCCGTTTCGGTACGGCTTACATGAGAGCGATCAAGCCGTTCCGGTACTTCGCGGTGTACCCGGCGATCTTCCGGGGGATGGACCGGGCGTGGCGCGCCGGGGCCGCGCACGCCGGCACCCCGGTCGCGTCCACCGACCCGGCCGGCCGCGCCGATCCCGTCTGATCAGCCCGGTCCGCGCCCGCGCGAACGCATCGCCGACACGCGGCCCAGCACCCCCGGGAGGAAACCCGGCGGACCGGTACGGGGGTCCGGCCCACCGAACGCCTCCGAGCCCGGCCCCCACCCCCGCCCCCGGCGCGCGCACCGCGCCGCGGCGGCCGGCCGCCGCGGCGAACCTCCGCCGGAAAAGCCGTCCCCTTGTCGGCAGGCATTGTGGAAATCCCACACAAGATCATCACCGGAATGCATCGATGGCGGCATCCACGATCCCTCAGTCTCCTTGACAGGGTGGGCCCGTGAGCCAAAAACGAACCACGCTTTCGCGATGCGGGATTCATTCTGCCTGTTCTCTCACGACAAAGGGGGTCGACCAGTGAACGCTGGGAACACCGACACCGTCCTGGTCACCGGACTCGGAGCCACCACACCGCTGGGCGGCGACATCGCGTCCACCTGGTCGGCGATGCTGGCCGGCGAGTCGGGTATCGGGCCGATCGAGGACGAGTGGGCGGCGGCGCTGCCGGTCCGGATCGCGGGCCGGCTGAAGGTCGAGCCCGCCGGGGTGCTGGACCGGGTGCAGGCCCGCCGGATGGACCGCTGTGAGCAGATAGCGCTGATCGCCGCGCGGGAGGCGTGGGCCGACGCGGGCCGGCCCGAGGTCGATCCCGAACGGCTGGCCGTCGTCATCGGGACGGGCACGGGCGGCGCCCTGACCCTGCTCGGCCAGGACGACATCCTGGAGACCTCCGGGGTCCGGCGGGTCTCCCCGCACACCGTGCCCATGCTGATGGCCAACGGGCCCGCCGCCTGGGTCAGCATCGAGCTGGGCGCCAAGGGCGGCGCCCACACCCCGGTCAGCGCCTGCGCCTCGGGCGCCGAGGCCATCGCCCAGGGCCTGGACCTGATCCGGCTCGGCCGCGCCGACGTGGTGGTGGCGGGCGGCACCGAGGCCTGCGTGTGCGCCCTGCCGCTGGCCGGGTTCGCGCAGGCCAAGGCGCACTCGACGCGCAACGACGAGCCCGGGCGGGCGTCCCGTCCGTTCGACGTCGACCGCGACGGGTTCGTCATCGGGGAGGGCGCGGCCGTGATCGTCCTGGAGCGCGCCGGCTTCGCGGCGGCCCGGGCGGCCCGCGCCCACGCCACGCTCGCCGGAGCCGGCGTCACCTCCGACGCGCACCACATCACCGCCCCGCACCAGGACGGGCAGGTGCGGGCCATGCGGCGGGCGCTGGCCGACGCCGGACTGTCCCCGCGCGACATCGCACTCGTACAGGCCCACGCGACGTCCACGCCGCAGGGCGACCTGACCGAGGCCCGTTCGCTCGCCGAGGCCGTCGGCACCCACCCGGTCGTGACGGCCGCCAAGTCGATGACCGGCCACCTCTTCGGCGCGGCGGGCGCGCTGGGTGCGATCGCCACCATCCTGTCCCTCCGCGACCAGGCCGTCCCGCCCACCCGCAACCTCGACGCCCAGGATCCGGACATCCCCTTCGACATCGTCACCGGGGAGGCCCGGCGCGGCCCCCTGACGGCGGGCCTCGCGAACGCGTTCGGCTTCGGCGGCCACAACGCGACGTTGGTGTTCACGCCGGCGCCCCAGGAACGCGGTCAAGGCCTCCACCTGCCACAGAACGGCCGCTGATCCCGGGAAGTAGGCAACGGAAACGTCCCCATGCCCCGGACATGCCGATGCGTCGGTCGGTCAAAGCCCGAGAGGACGGTCGCTTGTTTCGGCCGGTGGTTGCCAGGGTGACGTCGCGGCCGAGCCGGCGGACCAGGTCGCGGGTGCGACGGGCTCCGGGCCGGTCAGGCGTGCGTCGATGGACCGGCGTCCGTGAGTCGGTCGTCAGCGCATACGGCGCGGCAGCCAAGGACGAAGTCGTCGACGATGTCGTCAACCGGTTGAGTACGGTGCCAAACGACACCGATCCGACTGGGGCTGACGCCCGTCACAGGCCGGTAGACGACGTCGGGGCGCTGGTAGAAGCGGGCGGTCGCCTCGGGGGTGAGGCTGATGCCTTGTCCGTGGGCGATCGCGTTGAGCCATTCGTCAGGGTGATGCGCGACGGCACCGATGCGAACCGGGTGGCCTTCGCGCTCATCGGTCGCCAGCCAGTAGTCGCGCCATGCCCCCGATACGGCGGGGGTCGCCACGAAGGGTTCGTCGTACAGATCCCGGAATCTGATGCGGTCCTCCGCCGCAAGGTGATGCCCTGCGGGCAGGGCGATCCAGCGTGGTTCGGTCAGCAGGACCTCGACGTTGAAGTCGCTCTGCGCGGCTACCGGCAGCCGGAGCAGCGCCACGTCGGCCTCGCCGACGGCCAGCCCGGCGGTGGGGTCGGTCCATGCGGCCTGTCGCATCCGCACCCGCCAGCCGGGCCGGCGCCGCGCGAAGTCGGCGATGATCATTGGGGTGTGTTCATTGGCGGCGCTCGCGACGAAGCCGACCCGTAGCGTGCGTGCGGTCCGGGTCGTGGCCGCCCGCGTGACGCGCAGAGCACGTTCCCAAGCGGCCAGCACAGCGACGGCGTGGGGGGCCAAGGCCTGTCCGGCCTCGGTGGGAGTCATCCCGGCGCGGGAACGGACGAAGAGCTCCACGCCGAGCAGCCCTTCCAGGCGCCGGATCTGCTTCGTCAGCGCGGGCTGTGAGACGTAGAGCCGCTCAGCGGCCCGGGTGAGATTGCCTTCCTCGACCACTGCGGCGAAGCAGCGCAGCAGACGGGTGTCGATATCCATGCCGCCAGGTTATGGAAGCGGGTATTGGACGGGCACGGCGGAGTGACGGGATCGTCGATCACGCGACCGGGCAGCCCGGTACGAACCCATCGGGGAGCATCCAAGTGACGACGAGTGACGCCGCGCCCGACATCAAGGTCGAGGCCATCAACCGCTTCTTCGCCGCCTACGCCGCCCATGACGTCAAGGCGATGAGCGCGATCCTGGCTCGGGGTATCGAGTGGACCATCCCGGGCCGTCATCAGCTTTCGGGCACCAAGCGCGGACTGGACGAAGTCGTCGCCTTCTTCGACCGACTCGGCACGGCCGGCTTCCAGGCCGAGCCCGTGTTCGTGGGCGGCAACGGTGAATACGTCGTCGACGTCCACCGAGGCTGGACGACCCAGGGCGTCGGCCGGGTCGACACCCTGTGGGCATTGGTGTGGCATTTCGACGCCGACGGCCGAGTCGACCGGGTGGTCAACCTCAGCGGTGACCAGCACCAGATGGACACCTACGTCCGGGCCAACTTCGCGCCGACGCCCTTTCCGGGCCGTCCCGCCCCGCGACAGGCGGAATCAGCGTGAAGATCATCACGATCGGGGCGACCGGCACCATCGGCCGCGCAGTCGCCGACGCGCTGGAGGCCGAGCATGAGGTGACACGGGCTTCACGCAACGGCAGCACACGGGTCGACCTGGAAATACCAGGCTCCATCGACACCCTCTTCGGCACCGTCGGCGCGGTGGACGCGGTCGTCTGCTGCGCGGCCGGCGGTCGGCTCACGCCGGTCACTTCTCCGTCCGACGACGCATTCACCTTCGGTCTGAAGGGCAAACTGTTGGGGCAGGTGATGCTGCTGCGACGGGCTGTGAACCATGTGCGCGACGGCGGTTCCGTCACACTCACCAGTGGCGTCTTCCAGGAGCCGACGCCAGGCAGCTCGTTCGGTGCTCTCGTGAATGCCGGCTTGGAGGCCTTCGTGCAAGCCGTGGCCCCTGAGATGCCCCGCGGCCTGCGAGTGAACGTCGTCAGCCCGGGCTGGGTGAAGGAGACACTCGAAAAGCTCGGCATGGACAGCCGGGGAGGCACGCCGCTGAGCGATGTCGTCGACGCCTATCTCCAGGCAGTCACAGGAACCATGCGGGGGCAGACCTTGACCCCGTCGCCCCACTGAGGGCCGGTTCACGGACTGCCGAAGGCGACAGCGTTACCAGAATCGCTCAGGAGTCCCCCGCCCCGTGAGCCGCGGCCACGCCAAGACCACCGAAGCGAGGCGGAAGGTGCGCGGTCGCCGGTCCGAGACGTACGGGTCCACGCCCGGGGCGCCGGTCCGGCGCGGCCAACCCGGCCGGCGCGGCCCGTCGGCCTGACGCCCCGCCGACCGACGCCTCCGGCCGGCGTCCCCGACCGACGTTCCCGGCCGGCGACCGCCGTACGAGGGGCCGCCGTACGAGAGGCCCCCGGCCCGGCGCCTCTCACTCGTCGGTCATTTCGGCGCGCACCTCCTCCGGCGTCGTGTCCCGCAGCCCGCCGTCGAGTCGCAGCCAGCGGGTCACGCCGACGGACTCCAGGAAGCGGAGGTCGTGCGAGGCCACGATCAGCGCGCCCTCGTACGACTCCAGGGCGGTCGTCAACTGCCGGACGCTCGCCAGGTCCAGGTTGTTCGTCGGCTCGTCGAGGAGGAGCAACTGGGGGGCGGGTTCGGCGAGCATGAGCGCGGCCAGCGCGGCGCGGAAGCGCTCGCCGCCGGAGAGGGTTCCGGTCCGCTGCCCGGCGCGGTTGCCCCGGAAGAGGAAGCGGGCGAGGCGGGCGCGGATCTCGTGGGGGGTCGCCTCGGGGGCGAACCGCGCCACGTTCTCGACGACGGTCAGCCCGTCGTCGAGGACGTCGAGCCGCTGCGGCAGGAACCGCAGCGGGACGTGGGCGGTCGCCGTGCCGGAGACGGCGTCGAGCTCGCCGGCGACCGTCCGGAGGAGCGTCGTCTTGCCGGCGCCGTTCCGTCCGACGAGCGCGATCCGCTCGGGCCCGCGCAGCTCGAACTCGCCGTCCAGTCGTGCCCCGTGGCGCGGTCGCAGCTCGCGCAGCGTCAGTACCGAACGGCCCGGCGGTACGGCCGTGTGCGGGAGGTCGACGCGGATCTCGTCGTCGTCCCGCACGGCTTCCGCCGCCTTGTCGAGCCGTTCCCGCGCCTCGGCGACCCGCTCCTCGTGCAGGATGCGGTGCTTGCCCGCGGAGACCTCGGCCTGGCGCTTGCGCGCCCCCATGACGATCTTCGGCTCGCGTTTGCTGTCCCACATCTTCTGGCCGTACCGCTTGCGGCGCGCCAGGACGACGTGGGCGTCGGTCAGTTCGCGTCGCTGCTTGCGCAGGTCGGACTCGGCCACCCGGAGCATCCGCTCGGCGGCCTCCTGTTCGGCCGCGAGCGCCTCCTCGTACGCGGTGTAGCCGCCGCCGTACCAGGCGACCCCGCCGGCGCGCAGATCGGCGATCCGGTCGACGCGTTCGAGCAGTTCGCGGTCGTGGCTGACCACGACCATGACACCGGACCACGCCTCGACGGCCGCGTACAGGCGACGGCGCGCGTACAGGTCGAGGTTGTTGGTCGGCTCGTCGAGGAGGAGGACGTCCGGCCGGCGCAGCAGCAGCGCGGCCAGGCGCAGCAGGACCGACTCGCCGCCCGACAGCTCACCGGTGGTGCGGTCCAGGCCGATGTGGCCCAGTCCGAGTCCGGCGAGCGTCGCCGTGGCGCGCTCCTCGACGTCCCAGTCGTCGCCGACCGCGGCGAAGTGCTCCTCGCGGACGTCTCCCGCCTCGATGGCGTGCAGGGCGGCCCGGGTGCGGGCGACGCCGAGGACGTCCTCGACGCGGAGCGCGGTGTCCAGCGTGGCGTTCTGCGGCAGGTAGCCGATCTCGCCGGTCACCCGCACGGTGCCGCCGGCCGGCCGGAGCTCCCCGGCGATCAGCTTCAACAGTGTTGATTTGCCTGATCCGTTGATGCCGACGAGCCCCGACCGGCCGGGCCCGAAGGCGACCTGGAGTCCGTCGAACACGGGGGTCCCGTCCTGCCAGGCGTACGTGAGGGAGGTGCAGGCGATGGACGCGGGGGTGGAAGCGGAGGAATGAGACATACGGGCCTCGCAGGGGTCGCGTGAGGACAGACGGTGAGGGGGAAGGCGCCGGACGGCCGGACGTACCGGTCATGCCGGACGGCACGCGAGAACACCGTGGGGCGACCATGAGGGGCGGGGGAACACGGGAGAGGCTCCCCGCACCGGCGGGAGGACGGCTGAAGCGTCGAGGTCGCACACGGAACGCGGCAGCGGACGCGGAACGGCGTGGCTGCGCGGGCGGTGTCTCAGGACCTCAGACGAGCAACGTCCTTCTCCGATCGACGGCAACAGGGGCGGTGTACACCGTAGGGAGGGCACGGTGGGCACGTCAACGCGTTTTCGTCCGCACGCCCCCGGCGGTGCCGACACAGCCGGTACGGGCCGTACGGCCGCCGGGCGCGGCTCCCGGCCGGGGCGGGGCGGCACCGAGGACCCGTGCACGCGGCGGAGGACCCGGTCCGGCCGCCCTGGGCTCCACGGGCACGGGGCGCTTGTCGCCCGGGCGCGGGACGGCGGAACGCCTGCCGGCGTCCGGCGGCGGTCAGCCCCGCGCGGGCGCGGCCCGGCAGAACCCGCGGTCCCGCTCGGACAGTCGCTCGCGGGGGCCCGCCGCGCGGAGGACGACGTCCAGGGCCCGGTTCGGGTCGGCCGCGTAACAGTTGCTGAACCAGGCCATGTTGGCCTCCACCACCGCCCACTCGGCGACCGGCGCCCGCTCGGTGCGCAGCAGCCCCACGTCGACGACGACCGCGCTGGGCAGCGTCTCGCCGCAGGCGCCGAGGAGGCGCCGGGCGAAGGCGAGGACGGCGGCGCGGTGCCGGTGCCCGTCGAGCGGGGCGGACTCCAGGCGCCCGTGGACGGCGTACTGGCTGCCGGTGCGCACCTCGCCGTCCAGGACGAACAGCCGGAACTCCACGTCCCACGCCACGACGTCGCCGACCTGCACCGGCGTGGCGTCCGGCAGCTCCGCCGCGGCGGGCAGCCCGCCGCCGTCGGTGTGGACGGCGGCCCGGAAGCTCTTGTCGGACGGCGGCTTCACGAAGGCCGGCCGGTCCAGGCGGCGGGCCGCGCCGAGGGTGGTCAGGACGGTGTTCCGGCGGCGGAAGGCGAACGGCAGTCGGGGCAGCCAGTCGTCGGCCGGCTCCAGCAGGGCCACTCCGAGGCCCGCGCCGAACCGGGCCGCGTAGCGGGGGCCGCCGTAGTAGTGACCGCCGGACACCGTGCCGTCCCCCGCCGGCCGGGCGGGCAGCGTCACGACGTCCATGCCCCGGTGCCGGGCGGCCCGCGCCAGCAGTTCGCGGGTCGTCGTGTACTGCGGCGCGAGGACGAGGGCGCCGGTACCCGACGTCACGTCAGATCTCCCCGGCGTCGTTCACCAGGAGCGCGATCTGCACCCGGTTGTTCAGGTCGAGCTTGGTCAGGATCCGGGAGACGTGCGTCTTGACCGTGGGCACGCTCAGGTAGAGGTCCGCGGCGATCTCCGCGTTGGACCGGCCGCGGCCGACGGCGACCGCCACCTCCCGCTCGCGGTCGCCCAGCAGGGCGAGCCGCCGCCGCGCCAGGGCCGCCCGCTCGCCGCGCCCGCCGCCGTCCGCCACCCGGGTGATGAGCTGCCGTACGACGGCCGGCGAGAGCACCGGTTCCCCGGCGGCCACCTTCCGCACGGCCTCCACGATCTGCGCCGGCGGGGTGTGCTTGAGGACGAAACCCGCGGCACCGGCCCGCAGCGCGCGCAGGACGTGGTCGTCGGTGTTGAACGTGGTCAGCATGACGACCTCGGGCGGCCGCGGGCGGCGGCGCAGCGTCTCGGTGGCCGCGAGCCCGTCCACCGTCGGCATCCGGATGTCCATCAGGACGACGTCCGGGGCGTGCGCGTCGACCAGCGGCTCGACCTCGGCGCCGTCCGCCGCCTCCGCGACGATCTCCACACCGGAGGCGCCGCCCAGCATCAGCCGCAGCCCCGACCGGACCAGCGGGTCGTCGTCGACCAGGAGGACGCGGACGGGCGCGGGGGCGGACTCGGGAACGGGCTCGGTCACCGGGCTTCCTCGGACTTCTGCGGCCTCCGCGGAGGCGGGGAGGGCGGTGGGGCAGGCGGGTGGGCTCACTGTATCGGCCGGTACGCCCCTTCGCCGGGGGAGGCGGCGGGCGACGGTGCCGAGGGTGCGCGCCGGCCGTCCCAGGGCAGCCACGCGCGCAGCCTGAACTCCCCCTCCACCCGGCCGTGTTCGAGGAGCCCGTCCGCCAGCCGGGCCCGTTCGGCGAGACCGGTGAGGCCCTGCCCGGCGCCCGGGATGCCCGCACCCGGGACGCCCGCGACCGGGACGCCGGCGTCCGCGAGACCCGCACCCGGGAGGGCCGCGCCGAGCGTGCGGCCGGCCGGCGAGGCGGCGGCCGGCGCCGCCGCGGGCACCGGGTTGCGCACCTCCACCACCAGGCCGGTGTCCGGGCCGCCGTCGACGGTGACGGTGACGTCCGCGCCGGGCGCGTGCTTGCGGGCGTTGGTGAGTCCTTCCTGGACGATCCGGTAGGCGGTGCGCCCGATGACGGGGGCCGGCGGCGCGCCTGCGGCGGTCCGCAGCCCGGTCTCGACGCGCATGCCCGCCGCCCGTGACTCGTCGACGAGCCGGGGGATGTCGTCGAGGGTGGGCTGTGGCCGGTCCCGGGTGTCGCCTGCGGAGGGCCGCAGGACGCCGATGATCTCGCGGAGGTCCTCCAGGGCCTGGTAGGCGGCGTCCCTGATGATCCCCGAGGCCCGCCGGATGTCCTCGGCGGGCGCGTCCGGCCGGAACTCCAGCGCGCCCGCGTGCACGCTGAGCAGCGAGAGGCGGTGCGCGAGCACGTCGTGCATCTCGCGGGCGATGTCCTCGCGGACCTGGCGGCGGGCCTCGTCCGCCGCCCGGTCGGCGCGTTCCCGCAGCCCGGCGACGAGTTCCCGCCGGGAGCGGACGTACAGGCCCCAGCCGAAGGTGCCCGCGACGAGGGCGAAGTAGGTGAGCGCGGAGGAGGTCCCGGGTTCGTCGAGCGCCGGCCGGCCGAGCAGGAACAGGGGCAGGGGAAGGGCCGTGAACACCGCGAGCCGGCGGGTGACGCGCGGCGGCCGGTGGGCCGCGACGGTGAACAGGGCGACCATGATCGGGCCGGCGGCGAAGTGCGAGACGGCCCCGGTGACCACGAGCGCCACCGCGACCTGAACCGGCCACCGCCGCCGCAGGAACAGCGCCGCGCACGCGAGGCCGCCCGCCAGTTGTTCGGCGATCAGGGCCGTCTCGGACAGCCGGCGGCCGTCCAGCGCGTTCTCGGCGGAGGCCATGGAGAAGACGGCGGCGAACAGGAAACACCCGAGGTCGGCGAGCCGGTCACGGGTGGCGGGACGGAGGCGGGTCATGACCGGAATGTACGCGGCGCGGGGCCCGGCCCGGAGGGGCCGGCGGCCGGGCCGATACCTTCGGACACGCGTCGATACCTTCGGACGACAACGGGCCGCGCGGGAATCGTCCTCCGGTCGGCGCGGGACCTCCCGACGGCCGACGCCGGGACCGTCCGGCCCCTCCTACCGTCGCCGTATGAAGAGTGTGCTGGGTTTTCTGGGTTTCGTCCTCATGGCCGGCGGGATCACCGGTCTGCTGCACGAATGGCTGGGCTGGTTCCGGCTCTTCGGCTTCCTGCGGTACCTCACGCCCGACGGCTACGCGGTCTACGCGAACGCCGTCTTCGTGCTGCTGGGCATCGTCCTGGCCCTCCTCGCCGGCTCCCTGGAACGCCGGGGTTCCTCCTCCTGACCGCACCGCCCCGGGGCCGTACGGCCGTCGCCTGACCGCACCGCCCGGAGTCCGTACGGCCGCCGCGCGCGGACCGGCGCCCGTACGGCCGCCGCGAAAAGCCGTGGCGGCCCGCCCGTCACCCGTGGAGGATCGCGCCATGCAGATCCGAGAGGCCACTCACCGGGACTGGGCCGCCATTCGGCCGTTCTTCCGCGAGATCACCGCCGCCGGCGAGACGTTCGTCTACCCGCTCGACATGGACGACGAGGCGGCGCGGGCCCTGTGGCTGCTGCCGGCCCCGAACCGCACGGTCGTGGCCGTGGACGACGCCGGTACGGTCCTGGGCACCGCCAACATGACGACCAACAAGCCGGGCAACGGCTCCCACATCGCCAGTGCCAGTTACATGGTGGACCCGGCGCACGCGGGACGGGGCGTGGGCCGGGCCCTGTGCGAGTACACCCTGGAGTGGGCCCGGGCGGCGGGTTTCCGGGGGATGCAGTTCAACGCCGTCGTCGCGAGCAACGAACCCGCCGTGCGGCTGTACCGGTCGCTCGGCTTCGAGGTGGTGGGCACCGTTCCGGGGGCGTTCCGGCATCCGCGGGAGGGTTACGTCGGCCTGCACGTGATGTACCGGGAGCTGTGAGCGCGGGTGGGACCGGATGCGGGCCGGGCCCGGCGCGGGCGCGCGTCCGCGTCAACCGCGCGCGGCGCACAGCTCCTTCTCCGCCTCCCCCGGCTCCTCTGCCGCCCCTGCCTTCTCAGCCACCCCTGCCTTCCCAGCCGCCATCACCGCACCGCTCCCCCGGCGCCGCAGGTCGGGGACGAGGGTGAGCAGTCCCGCGACGGCCAGGCCCGCGCCGAGCCACAGCGGGCCGCGCAGACCGAAACCGGAGACGGCCAGGCCGCCGACCGAGGACCCGATCATGACGCCGAAGGTGATGAAGGAGGAGTGGACGGTGTTCACCAGGGGACGGGCGTTGGCCGTGCGGTGCACCCGGGTGATCATCGCCGGGTTCATGGTGACGCCGACCAGTCCGATGCCCATCATGCAGACCACCGCGGGCACGGCGAGGTGGGCGAACAGCGCGAGGCCGACGAGGAAGACCGTGTTCAGGGCGAGACCGGTGAACAGCACCGGGAGGGTGTACCGGTCGGCGAGCCGGGCGACGACGGAGTTGCCGAGCACGGTGGCGGCCCCGTAGGCGATCAGCAGCAGCGGCACGGTGCCGGTGGCGAAGCCCGTGACCTCGGTGAGCAGCGGGTTGAGGTAACTGAACGCGGCGAAGGTAGCCCCGATGATGAGGGCGCTGGTGGACATGACCAGCCACAGCCGCGGGTTGCGGAAGGTGTCCAGCTCCTGCCGGAAGCCGACGCCGCCCTCGGCGCGGCCCGGGCGGGGCACGCCG
This sequence comes from Streptomyces sp. NPDC052910, assembly GCF_055585605.1. Taxonomy (NCBI): domain Bacteria; kingdom Bacillati; phylum Actinomycetota; class Actinomycetes; order Kitasatosporales; family Streptomycetaceae; genus Streptomyces; species Streptomyces sp. NPDC052910. The sequence goes on along the minus strand of NZ_JBVJJR010000004.1, from coordinate 237,047 downwards.
ACGGCGGTGCACAGCGCGGCCAAGGCGGTGAGCAGGCTGATCGCCCAGAACGCGGCCCGCCAGCCCAGGTGTTCGCCGACCAGGGTGGCCAGCGGCAGTCCCAGCAGGGTGCCGAGCATCAGTCCGTTCATGACGGTGCCGAGCGCCCGGCCGCGCGCCTCGGGGGCGGCGAACTGGGCCGCGAGGGAGACGCCGATGCCGAAGAAGGCCTGGGAGGCGACGCCGGTGACGATCCGGGCGACCAGCATCACCACGTAGTCGGACGCGGTGGCGGCCAGTACGTTCCCCGCCAGGAACACGGCGAACAGCACGTACAGCGCGCTCTTCTGACACATCCTCATCAGGGCGACGGTGAGGAAGGGGCCGCCGAGGGCCATGGCCGCGGCGTAGGCCGTGATCAGGTATCCGACCTCGGGGACGGTGGCGTCCAGCCCCTCCGCGAGCTGCGGCATCAGCCCGGCGACCACGAACTCGCTGGTCACCATGGCGAAGATGCCCAGCGCGAGCACGTAGACGGGCCGGGGGACGGCGGTGGCTCGGCTCATGACGGCAACACCTTTCCTAACCGATCGTTCCAATAAAAGGGTGCAAGAAAACCCCCTGATCTCAGGGGGTTCCCCGGACGCCGGGGCCGGCGCGTCAGCGGAGCACGCTCAGCGCCCGGTCCACCGCGTCGTCCACCCGCCGGCGCCCGTCGGCGGTCTTGCCGACGACGCGCAGGCCCTGGAGGAAGGTGACGAGGAACCGGGCGAGGGCCCGCGGATCGGCGTCCTCGCTCAGCTCGCCCTGGTGGCGCGCCCTGACGAGGGCGCCGGCGAGAGCCGTCTCCAGCTCGTCCAGGGCCGACGCCACCCGCCGCTCGGCCTGCTCGTCACCGGGCAGGATCTCGACGGCGGTGTTGGTGACCAGGCAGCCCTTGCGGTCCGGGTCGTCGAGGGTCTCGGCGGCATAGCGGCGGAACAGCTCCCGTACGCCGGCCAGGGCCGGCCCCGGCCGGCTGAGCAGTTCCAGGCTCGCCTCGCCCTTGAGCTCGCAGTACCGGTCGAGCGCGCGCAGATAGAGGGCGTGCTTGCTGCCGAACGTGGCGTAGAGGCTCCCCCGGTTGACGCCGAGGTGGTCCACCAGGTCCTGCATCGAGGTGGCCTCGTACCCTTTCCGCCAGAACAGGTCCAGCGCGGCCCGCAGTGCGGCGTCGGGGTCGAACTCCTTGTTCCTGCCCATGATCCGGACGCTATACGAATCCGACCGAACGTTCAAGAATTCCGGCCCGGGAGCCGCGGCTCCCCGAACCAGTGGCGCAGCGCCGCCTCCAGCTCCTTCCGTTCGCCGGCCGTGTCCGCCGCCCACGCGGTGCATCCGTCCGGCCGGACGAGGAGGCCGGCCGGCCCCGGCCGGTCCGGGCAGACGGCCGTGAGGACGTCGACCCGCCCGCCGTACCCGTCGGCGCACGCGCGGAGTTCCGGGTCGCCGTGGAGGTCGACGAGCAGGGCGCGGCCGTGGCGAAGGTGGTCCGCCAGCCGGCTGCCGTCCGCGAAGGCGAGGTCGGGGGCGCTGCGGCCGGTCAACGGGTGGTCGCCGGGGAGGTCGTACCGCTGCCACACGCCGGAGATCTTCTTGACGACGTGGGTGGTGCCGTCGACGGTCCCGAGCAGGTCGCGCACCACCGTCCGCAGGGCGCGGGCGTGCGGGTCGGGCCGCATCACGGCCAGTTGGGCCCGCGTCCACTCCAGCACCCAGGCGCCTATGGGGTGCCGCTCGGCGGTGTAGGTGTCGAGCAGGCCCTCGGGGGCCCACCCCCGGACCGTGGCGGCGAGCTTCCAGCCGAGGTTCATCGCGTCGCCGATGCCGAGGTTGAGGCCCTGCCCGCCGAACGGCGAGTGGACATGGGCGGCGTCGCCCGCGAGCAGGACCCGGCCCTTGCGGTAGGTGGACGCCTGGCGGGCGTTGTCGGTGAACCGGGTGGCGGAGTGCACGGCGGTGACCGTCACGTCGGCGCCGGCGACCCGGCGCAGGCTGTCCTGAAGCTCGCGGGCGGTGACCGGGGCGTCGCGGTCGGCGGGCGGGCCGTCGAACTCCACGGTGAGGACGCGGCCGGGCATCGGACCGTGGACGTAGTGCCCGGTGCCGGTGGTCTGCCAGCCGGAGCCCAGCGCCTCCGCGCCCGTCATCTCGACGAGCGCCTGCCGACCGGTGATCTCGGGGTCGGTGCCGGGAAAGGCGAAGCCGGCGAGCTTGCGGACGGTACTGCGGCCGCCGTCGCAGCCGACGAGCCAGCCGGCGCGGAGCTCGCCCGCGTCCGTGCGGACGGTCACACCCGCCTCGTCGGCGTCGAAGCCGGTGAGCGTCACCCCGCGGCGGACGTCCACGCCGAGCGCCGCCGCCCGTTCGCCGAGCAGCCGCTCCAGTGACTCCTGCGGGACGAGGCCGACGTGCGCCGCCGGGCCGGGGTCGCCGAGCTCGGGGTCGGTGGCGTCGAAGAGGTCGGCGCGGAGCGGTATCGCCGCGAAGTGGCCGGCGAACCGGGGCGGCGGCGCGGGAGCGTCCGCCCCGGCGGCCCGGGCGCCGGCGGGGGCGAACGAGCCGAAGCGGCTCAGCGCCTCCTTCTGGATCGCGACGAGGTCCGGCAGCAGGCCCCGGCGGTAGAACGCCTCCGCGCTTGGCGTGTTGAGGCCGCCGGCCTTGACGGTCCGGTCGACCTCGGTACGGCGTTCGAGAACGAGGACGCGGGTGCCGGCGAGGGCGAGTTCGCAGGCGAGGGTGAGGCCGACGGGACCCGCACCCGCCACCACGACGTCGTGGTCGCCGGCGCGGTCCATGGAATCGGTGAGGTTCATGAGATCACTGTAGCGACTAAAACTTTGTGGTCGGTATAGCCTTTTCTCATGAGTGGACCGACGACACCGGACGCGGCGGAGCTGCCGCTCCGGCAGCGCAAGAAGCTGCGGACACGGCAGCGGATCTCGGACGTGGCGACCCGGCTGTTCTTCGAGCGCGGCTTCGAGGAGGTGACGGTGGCGGAGGTGGCCGAAGCGGCCGAGGTGTCGACCATGACCGTCTTCAACCACTTCCCGCGCAAGGAGGACCTGTTCCTCGACCGGATCCCCGAGGGAATCGAGCTGAGCGTCACGGCCGTCCGGGACCGCGCCCCCGGCGAGACACCGGTCGCGGCGCTCCGCCGCCTCGCCCTGCGGCTCGTCGACGAGGGGCATCCGCTGTCGGCGGTCGAGGCCGCGGCGTTCTGGCGGATTGTCTACGGGTCTCCCGCACTGCGGGCTCGCCTGCGCGAGGGGGCGGACGAACTGGAGGCCGCCCTGACGGCGGCGATCGCGGCCTCGGGCACCGATCCGCAACCCCGGATGACCGCGGCACTCGCCGTCGCCGCTTACCGGGGGGCTTGCGCGGCATCGCTGCGGCGGATGTTCGCGGGGGACGCGCCGGAGGAGGTACTGCCCGCGCATCGGGCCTTGCTGGAGCGGGTGTTCGGGGAGTTGGAGCGGGTGTTGCCGCTTGGGGGGTGAGGTGCCCCGGTCCCTCCCCCAGAGGGGGCACCCCCACTTCGCCGCTTCCTGGGGCTACGCCCCAGACCTTCTTTCGCGGCTCCGCCGCTCGTCCTCAATCGCCGGACGGGCTGATTTCAGCCCGTCCGGCGCTTGAGGACTGGGGGTACCCCCTCTGGGGGAGGGACCGGGGCAACCCCACCGGACTGACCTCAGCCCGCCAACCCCACCCCCAACCGCCGCACCCCCTCCACCAGCTCCGCCTCCCCGGCAACGGCCGCCACACACACCCGCACATGAGCCGCCGGCGGCTCCGCCGCGTAGTAAAGACGGCCGGGCGCCACGGCGACACCGCCCCGCAGCGCCGCCGCGACGAAAGCCGCCTCATCGACCCCGTCGGGCAGGCGCAGCCACAGATGGAAGCCGCCCGGCGGCACGTGGTCGACCGCGACGGACGGCAGCTCGCGCCGCACCGCGTCGAGGAACACCCGCCGCCGCGACCGCAGTTCCGCCGCGACCGTCCGCGCGTGCCGCGCCCAGGCGGGCGAGCCGACCAGTTCGAGAGCCGCCTCCTGGAGAGGCCGCGGCACGAAGAAGCTGTCGATCAACTGGACCGCGCACAGCCGTTCGAACACCGGTCCCCGGGCCGCGAGCGCGCCGACCCGCAGGCTGGGCGAGACGAACTTGGTCAGCGACGTGACGTGCACCACGACGCCGTCCGGGTCCTCGGACGCCAGGGTGGGCGGCTGCGGGGGCGCGTCCGCGTGGGCGAGGTTCCGGGCGAAGTCGTCCTCGACGACGAACGCCCCGGCCGCCCGGGCGATGCGCAGGACGTCGCGGCGGCGTTCGGCGGAGAGGACCGCGCCGGTCGGGTTCTGGTAGAGCGGCTGGCAGAAGAACACCCGGGCGCCGGTGGCCCGGAACGCGTCGGCCAGCAGGTCGGTGCGGACCCCGTCGGCGTCCACCGGGACGGGCACGGGGCGCAGACCGGAGGCGTGGGCGGCGGCGATCACGCCGGGGTAGGTGGGTGATTCGACGAGCACGGGAGCGCCCGGGGGCGCCAGGGCGCGCAGCGCGGTGGTGAGGGCGCTCTGGCCGCCGGCGGTGATCAGGACGTCGGAGGCGGTGACCGTACCCTCGGGCCCGCCGATCGCCCGGGCGAACCAGGCGCGGAGCTCGTCGACGCCCTCGACCGGAGGCCGGCCCCAGGCGCCGGGACGGCGGCCCGCGCGGCCGAGGGCCGCGGCGAGGGCGCGTTCGGGTTGCAGCGACGCGTGGAGGTAGCCGCCGGCGAGGTCGATGGTTCCGGAAGGCGTGGACGTGAAGGTGGCGCACACCCGGCCGGCCTCGACGGAGCGCGGCACGGTGCGGTCACCCGGTTCGGCACTCAGCGCGACCTGCTGCCAGGAGGTGTCCCCCAGCGGCGGGCGCGCGTCCGCCCGCGCCTCCGCACGGAACGCGCCCGCCCCCGGCCGGGTGGTCACGAGCCCCTCCGCCGCGAGGACGGCGAGGGCCCGGGAGACGGTCACGGGACTGACCCGGAAGCGGTCGATCAAGGCCCGGCTGGACGGCAGCTTCTCACCCGGCGAGTAGCGGTAGGCCTCCTTCCGGAGGAGGGCGGCCAGTTCGGAGACGCTGCTACGCTCGTGCATGACAGCACAAGATAGCGCTACCCGCCGGGTGACGATAGCGGTGAACGGCGGCCTGCCGAACGGCGGCACACTGCTCGCCCTGCTCGCCGTGGGCATGTTCTCGCTGACCTTCCCGGCGACCGTCTGGGCCCTGGACGGGCTCGGCCCCTGGTCCGTGGTCGCCTGCCGCGCCGTCCTCGCCGCCCTGCTCGCCGGCGGCTTCCTGGCCGTTGGACGGGTGCCACCACCGGACCGCCGGCACTGGGGCGGGCTGTTCGCCGTCGCGGCCGGCTGCGTCGTCGGTTTCCCGCTGCTGACCACCCTGGCCCTGGAGTCCTCGACGACCTCGCACGCGGCCGTGGTCGTGGGCCTGCTGCCGGTGACCACCGCCGTCTACGCCACGCTGCGCACCGGCGCCCGGCACTCCCGCGCCTTCTGGGTGGCGGCCGTGGCCGGGGCCGTCGTCGTCATCGCCTTCGCCCTGCACCAGAGCGGCGGCCGGCCGGGCACCGGCGACCTCTGCCTGTTCGCCGCGCTGCTCGTGTGCGCCTCCGGATACGCCGAGGGCGGCCGGCTGGCCCGGGAGATGCCGGGGTGGCGGGTGATCGCCTGGGCCCTCGTCCTGTGCCTGCCGGTGGGCGCGGCCGGGGCGGCGGTCGCCCTGACGCTGGAGCCCGTCCATGTCACGGCCAAGGCGACGGCGGGCCTCGGCTGGCTGGCGTTCTCCCAGTTCGTGAGCATGTGGCTGTGGTACCGCGCGATGGCCGCGACGGGGGTGGCCCGGGCGGGCCAGCTTCAGCTCGCGCAGCCGCTGCTCACTCTGGTCTGGTCGGTGGCGCTTCTCGGTGAGCGGCTTTCGCCTGCGGCGCCGGTTGCGGCTGTCGCGGTGCTGGTGTGTATCGCGGTGACGCAGCGGACGTGATGCGGCTTTGGGGTGCCCCGGCCCCTCCCCCAGAGGGGGGACCCCCATTTCACCGTTTCTTGCGGGGGCTCCGCCCCCGCACCCCCGAAGCGCCCTGCGGACGCTGTCCTCAAGCGCCGGCCGGGCTGATACAGCCCGTCCGGCGCTTGAGGACAACCGCGCGGAGCGCGGTTTCGGGGGGCTGGGGGCTTGCCCCCAGGAAACGGTGAAATGGGGGTCCCCCCTCTGGGGGAGGGGCCGGGGCACCCCCAATCGGGCCGTAGACCGAGCCGGTCGCCTTCCGCGATCCTAGACTTGGGCGTATGCCCGTGCGGCAGCGCACACTCGTGCGCCGCCGCACCAGCCACGACCGACCCCGACGGAAGGAGCCGCGTCGATGCATGCGAGCAAGGGCGACCGTCTGGTCGTGCACGGCAGGGTCGTCGGAAAGCAGGACCACGTCGTGGAGATCGTCGAGGTCCTGGGGCCCGACGGCACGCCGCCGTACCGGGTCAGGGCCGAGAACGGGCACGAGACCCTCATGTCGCCGGGCCCGGACTCGGTGGTGGACCACCGCAAGGCGACGGGCGAGCGGTAGCCGCGAGGTCAGCGCGGCGGGCGCGCGCGGCGGGGGTAGTGGTCCCCGACCACGCGCGCCATCGCCCCGACGGGGTCGTCGCGCACCTGGCGGGCGGAGAAGTAAACGTTTCCGCGCACCTCGCGGTGGCGCCGGCAGAGGGTGAGGTGGCGGGAGAGCTCGGCCGGGTCCTGCCAGGGCGCGGGCTGCGAGGGGTCGCCCTGCCGGTAGAGCGCCTCGCCGACGTAGAGGTCGACGCCGGTGCCGTGGACGGTCCGGGCCCACCAGGGCACGAGGGTGGCGTAGTCGGCGGCGGGGTTGCCGATGTGCCAGTACACCTGGGGGACGATGTAGTCGATCCACCGTTCGCGCACCCACATGCGGGTGTCCGCGTACAGGTCGTCGTAGGTCTGCACACCGGCCCGGGTGTCCGAACCCCGGGCGTCCGTCGCCTTGTTGCGCCACACGGCGAACGGGCTGACCCCGAACCGCACGTGCTTCTTGCGCCGCTTGATCCGCTCGCCCGTCTCCCGCACCAGCCGGTTGATGTTGTCCCGCCGCCAGGCGGCCCGGTCGGGGAACTTCCCGCCGTACCGGCGGTAGGCCGCCGCGTCGTCGAACTGCTGCCCCGCCACCGGGTACGGGTAGAAGTAGTCGTCGAAGTGCACCCCGTCCAGGTCGTAGCGGAACACCGCGTCCAGCATGGCGTCCTGGACGAACCGGCGGACCTCCGGCAGGCCGGGGTTGTAGTACAGCTTCCCGCCGTAGGGAACCGCCCAGTCCGGATGCACCCGTGCGGGATGGGAGGGGACGAGCCGTCCGGGGTCGGTGTGGTTGGCGATGCGGTACGGGTTGAACCAGCCGTGCAGGTGCAGGTCCCGCCGGTGTGCCTCGCGGACGGCGAAGGCGAGCGGGTCCCAGCCCGGGTTCTTCCCCTGGGTGCCGGTCAGGAACTCGGACCAGGGTTCGTACCGGGAGGGCCAGAACGCGTCGGCGGTCGGCCGGATCTGGAGGAGGACGACGTTGAGCCGTCGTTTCACGGCGGAGTCGAGGAGGACGAGGAGTTCCTCGCGCTGCCGGTCCGGGGTGAGCCCCGGGCGGGACGGCCAGTCGATGTTGGCGACGGTGGCGGCCCACACGCCCCGGAACTCCGTCGGGGTACCGGCCGCCTCCGCGGCCCCCACCCGCCCCAGTTGCAGGCCCAGGGCCGTCGCCGCTCCCGCGCCGACCGCCGTGAACCGTCTTCGCGTCATACGCACCATATGTTGCTCACTCCTTGTCGGATGTGTCACACCGTGCGCGCTGAGCATGCCCTCCCCGGGCCCCCCGCTACCGGACCGCTCGGAGTAACGTCTGACCGAGGCGGGAGCGACCCCGGCACCCGCCGGTCGACGAAGAGCACCGAAAGGCAACGTCTTGAGCGACATCGAACGCGTGGGAGTGGTCGGCTGCGGCCAGATGGGCGCGGGCATCGCGGAGGTGTGTGCCCGGGCGGGCCTGGACGTCATGGTCGCCGAGACCACGGGCGAGGCCCTGGAGATCGGCCGTACCCGGCTGATCAACTCCCTCGGCAAGGCCGCCGAACGCGGCAAGATCACCGAGGCGGAGCGGGACGCGGCCCTGGGGCGGCTGAGCTTCACCACCGACCTCGGCGAGTTCGCCGACCGCGACCTGGTCATCGAGGCCGTCGTGGAGAACGAGCAGGTCAAGACCGAGATCTTCCAGGTACTCGACCAGGTCGTCACCCGCCCGGACGCCATCCTCGCGTCCAACACCTCGTCCATCCCGCTGGTCAAGCTCGCGGTCGCCACCTCGCGCCCCGACCACGTCATCGGCATCCACTTCTTCAACCCCGCCCCGGTGCAGAAGCTGGTCGAGATCATCCCGGCGCTCACCACGTCCGACGAGACGGTCAAGCGGGCCGAGGCACTGGTGGCCGGCGTGCTGGACAAGCACCCCATCCGCGCCCAGGACCGTTCCGGCTTCATCGTCAACGCGCTGCTGATCCCGTACCTGCTGTCCGCGATCCGGATGTTCGAGTCGGGCATCGCCAGCCGCGAGGACATCGACAACGGCATGGAAATGGGTTGCGCCCACCCCATGGGGCCGCTCAAACTGTCGGACCTGATCGGTCTCGACACCGTCGCGTCGGTGGCCGACAGCATGTACGCCGAGTACAAGGAGCCGCTGTACGCGGCACCTCCGCTGCTGCAGCGGATGGTGGACGCGGGGCGGCTCGGGCGGAAGTCGGGGGCCGGGTTCTACACCTACTGAGCAACGGTCGTCACTCCTGTCACGCCTCGGACGGGCCGGTTCGCCGGCCCGTCCGGCACGTTCCGGTCCGTCGTCCCCTTCAGGAGTGCGAGCTTGTCGCTGAACCGCCTGGAGGCGTACTACGACGCGGTGCCGCGCTCCGCCGCCCGCGCCGAGGACTTCGGTCCGCTCACCCTCTTCGTACGGCGGGGCGAGGGGTGGCCCTACTACGCCCGTCCGGCCTTCACCGGCTCCGCCGACGGGAGCGCGGCCGCCGTGACCGCCGCCGACGTGGACCGCGTCCGGGCCCGCCAGCGTGCACTCGGGGTACCGGAGACCTTCGAGTGGGTCGCCGAGACCGCCCCCGGGCTGCGCGCGGCCGTCGAGGAGTCGGGGCTCGTGGTGCACGAGCATCCCCTGATGGTCCTCGATCCCGCCGCCGCCCCGGCCGCGGTCCCGCCGCCCGACGGCCTCACCGTCCGTACGCTGGACGCCGACGACCCGGCGCTGCCGAGCGCGGTGGCCGTTCCCTTCCTCTCGTTCGCCGAGCCCGGCACCCGCACCGGCACCGCCGGCCGGCCCGAACTCGCCCCGCTGATCCGCAGACTGCTGGCCGACGGGACCGTCGAACGGCTCGCGCACCGGATGCGTGCCGGGCTGACGTCCGTCGCCGCCGCGCTGGAGGACGGCACCGCGCTCAGCGCGGGACAGCACCAGCCGGTCGGCACGGTCACCGAGATCGTGGGGGTCGGCACCCTGCCCGCCGCCCGCCGCCGCGGTCTCGGCCTCGCCGTGACCGCCGCACTGGCGGCCGACGCCCGGGCGCGGGGCGTGGAGACCGTCTTCCTCTCGGCCGGCGACGACGACGTGGCCCGGCTGTACGGCCGGCTCGGCTTCCGCCGCGTCGGCACCGCGCTCATCGCCGAACCGGCCGTCTGACGCGCCGTCACCTCCCCTTCCCCGGCCGAACACCTGCGTCTCGCAAGGCCGTTCACACGGGGTGTGCGGAACTGACCCGTACTCACCCTCCGCACACGCTCCCGCCCGGACCCGCCCCGCGCTTTCCTTGTCGTACAGCGCTTTCACCGCGGCCGACGGCCGTGGGGCCTTCCGGAAGGAGTACGGACCGTGACCATGCATCCCGAGCACGCCGCGAAGACGGCAGAGCTCGCGGAGCTCCGGCGCAGACTCGACGTGGGCGTCGTCCGCATCGACGGGCGCCTCGCCCTGCTCACCCAGCGCAGCGACCAGGCGCAACGCGAGATCACCGAAGTGGAGGAGCGCGTCAAGGCGCTGGAGAGCGGCCGCTGGCCGGTCTCCTCCCTTGCCGCGCTCACCGGCCTGGCCGGGCTCGGCCTCGCCGTCTGGCAGGTGGTCGGCCGGTGAGCACGGGGGTCCCCCGCCGCCCGGCGAGGATCAGCCGAGGCGCGTGTGGTGCAGCAGGAGCAGGGCGGCGGCCATGTTGGCGGCCGGCACCTCACCCCGGGCGATCAGGTCCGGCACCAGCTTGAGCGGGACCCATTCGCGGCGGTCCGACTCGAAGCCGTCCTCCGGCTCGCCGGTGTACTCGGCCTCGTCCGTCCAGTAGACGTGATGCCGGGCGTCGGTCAGGCCGTTGGACGGCTCGACGGTCATCAGGTGCCGCAGCGGGCCGGGCCGCCAGCCGGTCTCCTCCTCCATCTCCCGGGCCGCGGCCCGGGCGACGTCCTCGCCGTCCTCGACGACCCCGGCGGCCAGTTCCCAGCCCCAGGTGTCGGTGATGAACCGGTGCCGCCAGAGCAGCAGGACCTCGTTGGCGTCGTTGACCACCGTGGCGACGGCCACGGGCCGCATCCGGATGAGGAAGTGGTCGAGATGCCGGCCGTCGGGGAGTTCGACGTCCGCGAGATTGACCCGGAACCAGCGGTTCTCATAGACGTTCCGCTCCGCGAGATTCTTCCAACGCACGTGTTGCCACCTTCCGCCGAGGTGGCCACCTACCCGGGCGTCGCCCGCGCGAGGGTCGTCACAAGGGCACGCGCAGCGCCCCTTCGATCATTTCGGCGGCCTCGGCGGTGGCCGCGCACCCGCTTTCGACCAGGTGCTCGCGCACCGCCCGGAGCCGGTCCCGTAAGCGCTGCGATTCCATGCCCCTCGCCTGCTCGGTCATCTCCTGAGCGGTGGCCACCGCCTTGTCCGCGTCTCCCTGACGCAGCTCGATGTGCGTGAGCATGGCGAGCCGGTGGACACGGCCCCGGTCGTGGGCGGGGGTGTCGACGGCCCGGTCGGCGTGCTCACGGGCGGGTCGGAGATCACCGAGGCTGAGCAGGGCCTCGGCCACCTGGACGTTGACCAGTCCCGGCTGGACGTAGCCGGTCTCGGCGGGCTCCTGGCCCCGGTGGATGCGCTCGGCGGCCGACTCGGCGCGGCGGATGCAGCCCAGCGCCCCGGCGCCGTCGCCCAGCCGCGCGTACGCCTTGGCCTGCATGGCGTAGAGGTCGGCGGTGAGGGCGGGGGTCAGGTGCGGGCCGCCGGAGCGCAGCGCGGACTCGGCGAAGGCCACGGCCTGCCGGTACTCCCCCAGGAACAGCGACTGGTTGACGAGCAGGGCGATGACGTAGGCGCCGAGCCCCCGGTCGCCGCTGGCCTTCGCCAGCCGCAGCGCCTGGTGGAAGTAGCGCTGGGCCAGGCCGTGCGCGTCGGAGTCGTAGGCGCAGATGCCGGCGACGGCGACCAGCCCGCCGGTGGCGCGGTGGAGCTGGCGGCCGGTGGCGTCGGAGTAGCTGCCGCGCAGCAGCGGGGCGGTCTCGGCGTTGAGGAAGCCGACGATCCGGGCGCGGGTCGCGATCCCGCCGGCCTTGCGGTACATCTGCTCGTAGTGCGTCCGGGCGACGCCCAGCATGGCGATGTCGTCCATGGAGACCCGGGTGAGGCCGCGCCGGGAGACGTCGGCGTCGTCGGGCGGGTTCTCCCACTCCCAGACGGGGATGACGGCATGGGTGCCGGTGACGGCCGGGGCGGTGACGACGTGCTCGCGCTGCTGTTCGTCGGAGCGCCACAGGGCGGTGGCCCGCTCGACGAAGCCGGACAGCGGGGTGCCGGGGACCCGGGGGGCGCCGGGGGTGCCCAGGCCGATGTCGTCGAGGGTCAGCGGCCGGTGCAGCCGCTCGCCCAGCACCTCGCAGATGAGGTCGGGCACCCGGCCGCGCGGCCGCTGACCCTTCAACCAGCGGGCCACGGCGGTGTGTTCGTAACGCAACGCCAGACCCCGGGCCCGGCCCGCCGCGTTGACGTGGGCGGCCAGGCCGGCGTGGGACATCCCCGCCTCGTCGAGTATGGCGTCGAGCAGAGTGTTGGGCTCCATGCCGCCCCTCCGTGAGCGCTCGGTCGACCCAGGGTAACGGAAGCGGATTCGCACGGGGTGTGAACGGGCTTGGCGGGTACGGGAGTTCAGCCGTGCGGGCAACTGAGGGCCGGTGGTCCGTGCGGGGAGCGGTCCGGTACGCGGTGGCGGTCGTTGCGCAGGGCGAGGAGGGCGAAGTCGTCGGCCAGGGCGCCGCCGGTGTGCCGCAGGACGGCGGCGCGGACGCGGTCGACGACGGCGGCGGGGACGACAGGGGCGCTCCCGGCGGCCTCGGTGAGGGCGCGGGTGAGCGGGAAGAAGCGGCCGGCCGCGTCCCGGGCGTCCTCGACGCCGTCGGTGTGCAGCACCAGGGCCTCGCCGGGCCGCAGCCCGGTCAGCCGGCGGACGGGCGGATCGGCGGGGAGGGGGAACATGCCGAGCGGGGGCAGCGGGTCGCTGGCGGTGAGGACGTCGGCCCGTACCTCGCGCGGCGAGTCGCCGCCGGTGAGCCGGTGGGGCCAGGGGTGGCCGCAGTTGAGCGCCAGCACCTCGCCCTCCGGGCGGATCTCCAGGACGAGGACGGTCGCGAAGTCCTCGCCGGAGGGCGGGGACTGGCCGGAGGCGTGGCCGCCGAGGTGGCGGTGGAAGGCGCGCTCCATGCGGCGCAGCACGCCGGGGAGGCCGTCCTCGTCGTGGGCGGCCTCGCGGAAGCTGCCGAGCAGGGCGGCGACGGTGCCGAGGGCGGGCAGGCCGTGGCCGCGGACGTCCCCGATGACCAGCCGGACGCCGTACCGGGTGGCGAGCACCTCGTAGAGGTCGCCGCCGAGGAGGGCGCCCTCGCTGGCGGAGCGGTGGCCGCCGGCGAGGGTGAGCCCGTCGAGGCGGGGCGGCAGCGGGCGCAGGACGGCGTGCTGGGCGGTGGTGGCGATCTCCCGGAGCCGTTCGACCTCGCGGGTCAGCCGGAGGCGGCGGTGGCTGGTGAGCCAGGCCGCGGCGACGACGGCGAGGACGGCGCAGCAGGTGCCCAGCCGCATGGCCGGATCGGCGCGGCCCGCCGAGCCCAGCGGGAGGAGGGCGAAGAGCGCGCAGGCGCCGCCGAGCAGGACGCACTGCCGCCGGCCGCTGCCGGCACAGGCGATGGCGGGGGCGGCGGCCAGCAGTTGCACGAAGTGGACGCCGAGCGGGCTGAACAGCTCCCAGACCACCACCCCGGCGACCCACAACCCGGGCAGCGCGAGCACCGCACCCTGTCGGCAGCGCGCCGCCTTGGTACGGATCATGCCGTCGGCCCCCCTTGCGCAATGACGCGCTCGATTCTCGCGAGCGTCGGCGCGGAAGTAACGACCTGAACCCCGTTTTCCACCCCATCGAGTGAAAGCCGATGGGTGCGAGGCTGACGGTGCGGGAGGCACGTGAGGGGCGCCCCGGCGAACCGGAGCGCCCCTCACGACCAGTACGGCCGACGTGCCTACGCGCCGCGCAGCACCGCGCCGGTGCGCTCGACGGCCGCGCGCACGGCGGCGTCACGGGCGGCGGACGCCTCGTCGGCGGTCAGCGTGCGGTCGGACGCGCGGAACCGCAGCGCGTACGCCAGCGACTTCCGGCCCTCGCCCAACTGCTCGCCGGTGAAGACGTCGAACAGCCGCAGCGACTCCAGCAGTTCACCGGCGCCGGAGCGCAGCGCGGCCTCGACCTCACCGGCCGGCACCCCCGCGTCCACCACGAGGGCGACGTCCTGCGTGGCCACCGGGAAGGAGGAGACGCGCGGGGCCTCCAGCGGCCCGGTGCCGGCCTGCTCCAGGCGGTCCAGCTCGATCTCCATCGCGCAGGTGCGCTCCGGCAGGCCGAACGCCTTGATGACGCGCGGGTGGAGCTCACCGGCGTTGCCTACCAGCACCTCCTGTCCGTCGACCACGGCCAGCAGCGCGGCGCAGCGGCCCGGGTGGAACGGCGCCACCTGGTCCTGCCGGACGATCAGCTCGACGCCGGCCTCGCGGGCCACCGTGCGGCCCGCCTCGACGGCGTCCGCCCAGCCCGACGGACGGGCCTGGCCCCACCAGCCGGCGCGCTCGCGGGCCCCGGCGAGTACCACGGCCGCCCGGCGCGGCTGCCGGGGCAGCGCGGCGTCCAGGCCGGCGATCTCCTCGTCGGTGGGACGGCGGTCCACCGGCAGCCGGCCGGCCGGGAGCTCCTCGCCGGTGGGGCGGAAGACCAGGCCGGTCTCGAAGAGGGCCAGGTCGTGCTCGCCCCGGCTGTCGTTGCGGCGCAGGGTCGCGAACAGCCCCGGCAGCAGGGTGGTGCGCAGCGCCGGCTCCGCCTCGGAGAGCGGGTTGGCCAGGCGCACGGTCAGCCGGCGGGCGTCGTCCGCCTCCAGGCCGAGGTGGTCCAGGGCCCAGTCGCCGAGGAACGGGTAGCTGGGCGCCTCGACGTACCCGGCACCGGCCAGGGCGCGGCCGACGCGGCGGTGCAGGCGCTGCCGGGCGGTCAGACCGCGGCCGGCGGGCGGCTTGGGCAGGGTGGAGGGCAGGTTCTCGTAGCCCTCCAGCCGGATGACCTCCTCGGCGAGGTCGTTGGGGTCGGTGAGGTCCGGCCGCCAGCTCGGGACGGTGACGATCAGCTCGTCCTGCCCGTAGACGTCGCAGCCGACCTCCTGGAGGCGGCGGACGACGGTCTCCCGGCCGTACTCCACGCCCGCCACCCGGTCCGGGTGGTTCGCGTGCAGCGCGATGGTGCGGGGGGCGCTGGGGGTGGCGAACTCGGTGACCCCGGCCTCCGGGGTGCCGCCGGCGAGCAGCACCAGCAGGTCGACGGTCCGCTGCGCGGCGGCCGAGGCCGCCTGCGGGTCGACGCCGCGCTCGAAGCGCTTGGCCGCCTCGGAGGACAGCTTGTGCCGGCGCGCGGTGCGGGCGATGGCGACCGCGTCGAAGTGCGCGGCCTCGATGACGACCTCGGTGGAGCCGCCCTCGGCCGCCCCGGCGATCTCGGTGCCGGCGCCGCCCATGACACCGGCGAGCCCGATGGGGCCGTTGTCGTCGGTGATGACCAGGTCCTCGGCGTCCAGGACGCGCTTGGTGCCGTCGAGGGTGGTCAGCTTCTCGCCCGGCTCGGCGCGGCGGACGCCGATCGTCCCGGCGATCCGGGAGCGGTCGTAGGCGTGCAGCGGCTGGCCGAGCTCCAGCATCACGTAGTTGGTGATGTCGACGGTCAGCGAGACCGGGCGCATGCCGGCCTTCTGCAGCCGGCGCTGGAGCCAGATCGGCGACCGGGCCTCGGGGTCGAGGCCGGTGACCGTGCGGGCGGTGAAGCGGTCGCAGCCGGCCGGGTCGGCGACGCGCACCGGGTGGCCGTACGAGTTGGGCGCGGGCACGTCCAGCAGCGCCGGGTCGCGCAGCGGCAGGCCGTACGCGGTGGCGGTCTCGCGGGCGATGCCGCGCAGGGACAGGCAGTAGCCGCGGTCCGGGGTGACGGCGATGTCCAGGACGTCGTCGCGCAGCTCCAGCAGCTCGATGGCGTCGGTGCCGACCTCGTGCTCCGGCGGCAGCACGATGATGCCGTGCGTGCCGTCGTCGCCCATGCCGAGCTCGTCGCCGGAGCAGATCATGCCGCGCGAGACCTTGCCGTAGGTCTTGCGCTCCGCGATGGCGAAGTCGCCGGGCAGGACGGCGCCGGGGAGCGCCACGACGACCTTGTCGCCGACGGTGAAGTTGCGGGCGCCGCAGACGATCTCCTGCGGCTCGCCGGTGCCGTTGGCCATGCCGACGTCGACGGTGCAGAAGCGGATGGGCTTGCGGAAGCCCTCCAGCTCCTCGATCGTCGCGACCTTGCCGACGACCAGCGGGCCGGTGAGGTCGGAGCCGAGGTGCTCGACCCGCTCGACCTCCAGGCCGGCGGCGACGAGCTTGGCCTGCACGTCGCGGCCGGTGGTGCCGGCCGGCAGGTCGACGTATTCCCGCAGCCAGGAAAGCGGGGCGCGCATCAGATCTCCATCCCGAACGGCCGGGTGAAGCGCACGTCACCCTCGACCATGTCTCGCATGTCCTCGACGTTGTGGCGGAACATCAGCATCCGCTCGATGCCGAACCCGAAGGCGAATCCGCTGTACTTCTCCGGGTCGATGCCCGCGGCGACGAGCACGCGCGGGTTGACCATGCCGCAGCCGCCCAGCTCGATCCAGCCCTCGCTGGAGCAGGTGCGGCAGGGACGCTCCGGGTTGCCCACCGAGGCGCCGCGGCAGACGTAGCACTGCATGTCCAGCTCGGCGGACGGCTCGGTGAACGGGAAGTAGTTCGGGCGCAGCCGCGTGGTCAGCCCCTCGCCGAACAGCGAGCGCACCATGTGCTCGATGGTGCCCTTGAGGTCCGCCATGGTCAGGCCCTCGTCGATGGCGAGGAGCTCGACCTGGTGGAACACCGGGGTGTGGGTGGCGTCCAGCTCGTCCGTGCGGTAGACGCGGCCGGGGCAGACGACGTAGATGGGGGGCTCGCGGTCGAGCATCGAGCGGACCTGCACCGGGGAGGTGTGGGTGCGCAGCACGACGCCGGTCTCGGCGTTCTTGGGGCCGGCCACGAAGAAGGTGTCCTGCATGGCGCGGGCCGGGTGGTCCGGCTCGAAGTTCAGGGCGTCGAAGTTGAACCACTCCGCCTCGACCTCGGGGCCCTCGGCGACCTCGTAGCCCATGGCCACGAAGACGTCCTCGACGCGCTCCATGAACGTGGTCAGCGGGTGGCGGGCACCGGCCGGCACGCGGTCGTACGGCAGCGTGACGTCCACCGCCTCCTCGACCAGCACGCGGGCGTCGCGCTCCGCCTCCAGCTCCGCCTGGCGGGCGGCCAGGGCCTTGTTCACGGCACCGCGGGCCATGCCGACGCGCTTGCCCGCCTCGGCCTTGGCCTGCGGCGGCAGGGCGCCGATCTCGCGGTTGGCGAGGGCGAGCGGCGAGCGGTCGCCCATGTGGGCGGTCTTCGCCTCCCGCAGGGCGTCGAGGTCGGCGGCGGCGGCGAAGGCGGCGAGCGCCTCGTCCCGCATGCGCTCGATCTCTTCCGGTTTCAGTGCCTCGACCTGGACAGGGTCGTACGACTTATTGGGTGCCGACATCTCTTCCCGTACTTCCGAAGTGGCTGGCTCCGCTGGCTGCGCGGCTTCGCCCGACTGTATTGGCCAAAGTGGCCCCAGAAACGTGCCAAAGGTCGAGTCTAAGGGGCGCGGGGGTCTTCGCAGCCCGCGGGCCCGCCGCCTCGGCCCCGGGAGAACGTGAAGCTCAGCCCTGGGACAGGAACGCGGGGGCGCCCACGGGCAGGGTAAACCGGAACCGGGCGCCGCCGTGGGCCGAGCGGCCGACGGTGATCGTCCCGCCGTGCGCCTCGACGATGCCCTTGACGATGTACAGGCCCAGGCCGGTGCCGCCGCGCTTGCTGCCCCGCCAGAAGCGGGTGAAGACGCGCGTCATGGCGTCCTCGGGGATGCCGGGTCCCTCGTCGCTCACGGTGACCGCCGTCCCTTCCGCGCGGGCGTTCGTCAAGGCGGGTGCCACCTCGATGGTGACCGTTCCGCCGCCGTGGCGCACCGCGTTTTCCAGGAGGTTGCCGAGCACCTGGTCGATCTTGTCGGGGTCGGCCCAGAGCGCGGGCAGCGGCTCGACGACGCGGACCGCGAAGCGGTCGGCGTGCTGACCGCGGGCGGTGTGCGCGGCGACGTGCCGGCGGACGGCGGCGGCCATGTCGACGGGCTGGCGGCGCACCTCCAGGCGGCCGGAGTCGATCCGGGAGATGTCCAGCAGCTCGGCGATCAGCCGGGTGACACGGTCGGCGTCCGCGTCCACCGTCTCCAGCATCAGCCGCTTCTGGTCGTCGGTGAACCGCTCCCACTTGGCGAGCAGCGTCGCCGTGAAGCCCTTGACGGAGGTCAGCGGGGAGCGCAGCTCATGGGCGACGGTGGCGATCAGCTCGGCGTGGCTGCGCTCGGTGCGCCGCCGGGCCTCGGTGCCCCGCAACTGGACGACGAGCCGCACCAGCGGGCCGAGGGGGCGCTCGCGCACGTACCGGGCGGAGACCAGCACCTCGCGGCCGCCCGGCAGCAGCAGGTTGCGCTCCGGCTGGCCGGTACGGGTGGCGAGGCCGCCGTACGGGTCGCACAGCGGCCACCAGCGGCGGCCGTCCAGGTCCTCCAGCGGCAGGGCGTTCTCCAGCGGCCGGCCGAGCGCCTCGGCCGGGCGCAGCGCGGTGATCCGGGCCGCCGCGGCGTTGAAGGCGACGACGCGGCCGTCGGAACCGGCGACCACGAGGCCGTCCGGCAGGTCGTCCGGGTGCAGCACGCATCCGGCCCCGACGACACCGTCCTCGATGACGGCGGTCCCGCCCGCGGCACCGCCCACGGCAGCTTCCCCACTCACACCCGACGCCCCCTCCCGAGCCCCAGGTGCGTCACCCTACTAGCTGGAGGTAACAGAGCGGCACCCTCCGGACGCGCGCTGCGCACGGGCGGAGGCGTAGAGGCACACGGCGGCGGCCGTGGCGAGGTTCAGGCTCTCGGCCTTCCCGTGGATCGGGACCCGCACCACGGCGTCGGCCAGCGCGCGGGTCTCCTCCGGCAGACCCCACGCCTCGTTGCCGAAGACCCAGGCGCTGGGACCCCCCATGGTCCCGCGGTCCAGCTCGGCGTCCAGGTCGCGGTCGCCCGCGCCGTCGGCGGCCAGGATCCGCACGCCCGCGCCCCGCAGGCCGCGCACGGCCTCCTCGACGGGGACGCCCACGGCGACCGGCAGGTGGAAGATGCTGCCCACGGAGGCCCGGACGGACTTGGGGTTGTACAGGTCGACGGAGGCGTCGGTGAGCACCACGGCGTCGGCGCCGGCGGCGTCCGCGCAGCGCAGCACGGTCCCGGCGTTGCCGGGATCGCGGACGTGGGCGAGGACGGCGACCAGCCGCGGCCGGCCGGCGAGGATCTCCTCGAAGGGCGTGTCCAGGAAGCGGCACAGGCCGACCAGGCCCTGCGGCGTGACCGTCTCGGACATCTCCGCGATCACTTCGTCGGTCGCGGTGAGGACGGGCACCCCGGCGTCGCGCACGGAGGCGACGATGTCGGCGTGGCGCTCGGCGGCGTCCGGCGTCACGTAGAGCTCGACGAGGTGGTCGACGGCCTCGCGGACGGACTGCGGGCCCTCGGCCAGGAAACGGCGCTCCTTGCCGCGGAAGCTGCGCTTGGCGAGGCGGCGGGCCGCGACGACGCGGGGCGATCGCAGGGAGGTCAGCTCGGGGGCCGCCATGGGCTCACTTTCGGTTGCTTCGGTTACTACGGCGTGTGGGGCCCGGAACGCGGCCGGACCCGCAGACCGGGGAGGGCCTGCGGGTCCGGACCGTGCCAGGGGATGCCTCACGGCATCGCTCAGGCGGCAGCCTTCGGCGCGTTGACGTCGGCCGGGAGCGCCTTCTGGGCGACCTCGACGAGCGCGGCGAACGCGTTCATGTCGTTGACCGCGAGCTCGGCCAGGATCTTGCGGTCCACCTCGATGTTGGCGGCCTTCAGACCCTGGATGAGGCGGTTGTACGTCATGCCGTTCTGGCGGGCGGCGGCGTTGATGCGCTGGATCCAGAGCTGACGGAAGTCGCCCTTGCGCTTCTTGCGGTCGTTGTAGTTGTAGACCAGGGAGTGGGTGACCTGCTCCTTGGCCTTGCGGTACAGGCGCGAGCGCTGGCCGCGGTAGCCGCTGGCCTGCTCCAGGATCGCCCGACGCTTCTTGTGCGCGTTGACTGCGCGCTTGACGCGTGCCACTTGTTAACTCCTTGTAGCGGGGCCGCGGACGATTCTCACGCGGCCCGGAAACGATTGGGTCCCGGTCTCGACGCGCGCCCTGCCGTACGGCGGGCGCGGTGCGTCACTTGCCGAGAAGCTTCTTGATCTTCTTGGCGTCGCCCGGGGCCATCTCGGCGTTGCCGGTGAGGCGACGCGTCAGACGGGACGACTTGTGCTCGAGCAGGTGGCGCTTGCCGGCACGCTCGCGCAGGACCTTGCCGGAGCCAGTGACCTTGAAGCGCTTGCTGGCACCGCTGTGCGTCTTGTTCTTCGGCATCGCGCCGTATCTCCTCGTCGGTGGCGCTCCCCACCCGCGGCGCGGGCGCACGGAAGCGTCAGCTCTGTTCGTTTGCTGTCCGGGACCTTGCGGCACCGGGGGGTGAACCGGGGCTGACGGGCATCAGCCCCCGGTGATCACGCCTCTGCGGGCTCCTCGGCGGCGTCCGCACCCGAACCGCCCTGGCGCTCGGCCTTGCGGGCGGCCTGGGCCTCGCGGGCTTCGGCCATCGCCTCGGTCTTCTTCTTGTGCGGACCGAGAACCATGATCATGTTCCGGCCGTCCTGCTTGGGGTTCGACTCGACGAAGCCCAGGTCCTGGACGTCCTCCGCGAGCCGCTGCAGCAGTCGGAAGCCCAGCTCGGGCCGGGACTGCTCGCGACCACGGAACATGATCGTGATCTTGACCTTGTCGCCCTGCTTGAGGAACCGTACGACGTGACCCTTCTTGGTGTCGTAGTCGTGCGGGTCGATCTTCGGCCGGAGCTTCATCTCCTTGATGACCGTGTGCGCCTGGTTCTTGCGCGCCTCACGGGCCTTCATGGCCGACTCGTACTTGAACTTCCCGTAGTCCATGAGCTTGCAGACCGGCGGACGGGCGTTGGCCGCCACCTCGACCAGGTCGAGGTCGTACTCCTGCGCAAGCTCCAGGGCCTTGGCAAGCGGCACGATGCCGACCTGCTCGCCGCTGGGACCGACAAGTCGCACCTCGGGAACGCGAATCCGGTCGTTGATGCGGGGCTCGGCGCTGATGGATCCTCCTCGGTAGCACCACACGGCCGCCTGGCGGGCTGCCGCGTAACGTCTTTTCGTAAGACCAACCGCGCCGGTGCATCAAAAAATGCCCCGGACGGGACACAGGCGAGGCTCCATGAAACCGGAACGCCGCCACGATGCGCCGTGGGGCTACTCGGACGGCCCCATCGTCCGTACGGAACGATGGCTGCCGTCTGACCGGAGACCCGCCGGCCCGTGAGCCGGTCAGGTGGGAGTGCGGAGCCTCCACTTGTGGGTCGGACACGCAGATGTCCGACCGGTCGATCCCCCACTCTACCAGCAGGGGTGCGGGGGTGCTAACCCCGGACAAAACCCGCGGCGAACCCGTGTTCCCCCGGGACGTATCGTGTCCGCCATGAGCGACGCTACCCCCTCCGCCGACCCCTCTGGCTCCCCCGAGGCCGGTCCCGACTTCGACAGCATGACCCGTGACATCGCCGACGTCCCGGCGGTCGAGGTGATCACCACCGTGGCGGTGCACCTGATGAGCTCGGCGGCCGTCAACCTCGGCCTGGCCGAGGAGGGCGAACAGCACAAGGACCTGGACGAGGCCCGGAAGCTGATCACCGCCCTGGCCGGTCTGGTGACGGCGAGCGCCACGGAGATCAGCAACTTCCACGCGGGACCGCTGCGCGACGGGCTGAAGTCGCTCCAGTTGGCGTTCCGCGAGGCGTCCGTGGTGCCGGACGAGCCGGGGCAGGGGCCGGGCGAGAAGTACACGGGGCCGGTCTTCGGCTGATCGCCGGCCGGTCCGGCGCTCGGCGCTCGGCGGACGTCGGAGGTGGACGTCCGGTGGACGGTCCGGCTCCCGGTGGACGGTCCCGGCCCGCGGTGGACGCCGGAGGTGGACGCCCGTCGGCCGGTCCGGCTCCCGGTGGACGGTCCGGTTCCCGTCGGACGGTCCGGGCCCCTGTGGACGCCGGAGCCCGACGCCCGCCGAACTGTCCGGCCCTCCTCCCCCTCCCCCGACGGTGGACGTCAGAGTCCGACCGGCGGCGGGGGCGGACCGTCCCCGGGGCCGCCGGAGCCCGGCTCGGCCGGGCCCCCCGGGCCCGCGTGTCCGTCCCGGCCCGCCGGGGGCTCGGGCGGCCGACGCCGCCCCGCCGCTCCCCCGCGTCCCGCGGTCCCCTCCTGCCGTCCGGCCTCTTCCCGCTCCTGCCGTCCGGCCTCGACCTCCGCGGCCTCGGGCGGCAGTTCGTACGCCCGGTGCCCGCCGAGGGCCCGTTCGTCCGCGATCAGCACGGGCGCGCCGTGCGGCTGCACGACCTGGTGGGCGAAGGCCGCCAGCGCGCCGCCGATCAGCGGCGCCACGATGAACAGCCACAGGTCGGACAGCGCGCCGTCACCGGCGAACAGGGCCGGGCCCAGGCTGCGCGCCGGGTTCACGGAGGCGCCGGTCAGCGGGACGCCGACCAGGTGGACCAGCGCCAGGGTGAAGCCCAGCGCCAGCGGCCCGAAGCCGACCACCGCCACCTTGTGGGTCACCGCGAGCCAGACGAAGACCAGCAGGAAGGTCAGCACGACCTCGGCGAGGAACGCGCCGCCCATGTTGAGGTGGACCGCCGACCGGTCGTCGTACCCGTTGGTCCCGAACGTCCCGTGGGTACTGAGGCCCGGCACCTGCTTGGCCAGCAGGAGCAGCAGCGCGGCGCCGACGATGGCCCCGACGAACTGCGCGATCCAGTATTCGATCGCGGTGCGCAGCGCGATCCGGCCCTCCAGCAGCATGCCGAGGGTGACCGCGGGGTTGAGGTGGGATCCGGAGACCGGCCCCAGCGCGTAGGTGAGGGCCAGAAGAGTGAAGCCGAACGCCAGCGCGATGCCGAGGGCGCCGATGTAGTCCGCCGCGAGGACGGCGGACCCCACGGCGAAGAAGACCAGCAGCAGGGTGCCGATGAACTCGGCCGCGACCGTCCGTGTCTCCACGGGGTCCAGCTTCATGGGGTCCAGCTTCGCGTCCATGGCGTCCTCCCGGGGATCTCGTGGACTGTCCTCGCATTGTCGGACGGTCCACTCCGGGGCGCCTGTCGAAAGATCGCGGCCCCGTCCGGGCGGGTCCGCGGACCGCTCAGCGGCTGAACAGGGGCTCCCCCGGCACCTCGGCGCCCACCGGCAGCAGCGCCAGGTCGAGGCCGCGGACCAGCCTGGCGCGCAGCACCTCGTCACCGGCCAGGGCCTCGGCGATCCGCCGGGCCACCTCGGCGGGCGCGACCCCGTCGGCCAGCGCCAGCGCGAGGGTCCCGTCCGCGTCGCCCGCGGCCACGAGGTGGGCCCGCAGGACGCCGTCCTCGGCGGCCAGCAGCCCGCGCAGGGCCTCGGCGACGGCGGGGTCGGCCAGCGGGTCGGTGCTGGTCCGGCCCTCGGCCAGGGCCAGCAGGGCACGGCCGGTGAGCGGATAGGTCACCGGTCCCGCCATGTCCACGACGATCGTGTCGGCCTTCTCGTGCGCGGCCGCCTGGAGCGCCTGGTGCAGGGGGACGGCGACGGGCCGGGCGTCGGCGCGCCAGCGGTGGAGCGTCTCCATGGACGTGAACGCGGGCAGCGCCCGCCGCCCGTCGGGCGCCTGGAGGGTGGGCACGGCCATGTCGCTGGTCTTCTCCCGCTTCAGCCCGTCCGGCCCCGTCTCCACCTCGCCCAGCACGGCCACCACCGGTACCAGCAGCCGCGCGTTCCTGAGCGCGGCCAGCACCCGCCCCTCCGCCCCCCGGTCGGCGGCCCAGGCGGCGAGCGCCTCGGCGAGTACGGGGTCGGCGGAGCCGTCGTCGTCGGAGAAACCGGGGTCCGGGATGTTCTTGAGGGCCACGGGTCGAGGGTATCGGGAGGGGGGTGACGGGTTCGGTGGGGGTTGGGCCCGGGGTCGGGGCCGGGTGGCTCTTGCGGCGCGCTCCGCCGGGGGCGCCTGCGACGGGCCGTGCCCCGGGCGCACCATTCAGCCCGTCCGGCGTGTGAGGACGAACGCCGCGAAGCCACGTCGCGGGAGCGCGGGGTGCGGGCCCTCCCGCGGAAGCGGTGAAAGGGCGGGGCCGGGGCTAACCCACCCGCCGGCGCCCCCACCGCAGCACCCCCGCGACCAGCAACAGGAGCAGGCCCGCCGAACCGGCGGCCAGCACGGGCACACCCGGCCCGGGAGCCGGCCGCTCGACCCGCCGGGCGTACGGCCCCGCGCCGAAGTAACGCGGTGCCGGAGAACCGGCCCCCTCCCCCGGAGGCCGGCCCGCGAGCGTCAGCGCCCCCGCCGGATCCACGACCCCCGCGCCCAACTCGTCGCTGCGCCCGCCGGCCGGCGCGTCCCGCGCGCTCTCCACGAGCACCCGCCGCACCCGCTCCGGAGCCAGCCCGGGATGGGCGGACCGGACGAGCGCCGCCGCCCCGGAGACGAACGCCGCGGCGGCACTCGTCCCCCACCCCTCGTAGTAGCGCCGGTCGGGATCGGCGATGACGACGCCGACGCCCGGTGCACTGAGCGTCGCGTACCACCGGCGGGTGGAGAAGGCGGCCCGGCCGCCGTTCCGGTCGACGGCGGTCACGGCGATGACGCCCGGATACGCGGCCGGGTAGGAGGCGTGGTCGCCGTCCCGCCCGCCGTTGCCGGCGGAGGCGACGACGACGGCGCCCTTGGCGAGGGCGTAGCGGACGGCGGCGTCCTCGCCCGCGTCCGGGTGGGCGGTGGCGCTGTCGTCGCCGAGGGAGAGGTTGATGACGTCCGCGCCGTGGTCGGCGGCCCAGCGGATGCCCTCGGCGAGGGCGCCGCCGCGCGCGGCCCGCGCCCGGGCGCGGGCCGGGTCGCCTTCCTCCAGGATCACGCGCACGGGCAGGATCCGGGCTTCGGGGGCGACGCCCAGCACCCCGTCGCCGTCCCCCGCGCCGTGCCCGCGGCCGGCGACGATCCCGGCCATGGCGGTGCCGTGCCGCGCCCAGGACCGGTCCCCGCGCCCGGCGCCGAAGCCGACGAGGTCCTTGCCGGGCAGCACCCGGCCGCGCAGGTCGGGGTGGCCGGCGTCGACGCCGGTGTCGAGGACGGCGACGGTCGCCCCGGCGCCGCGCGTGGTGCGCCACGCCTCGTCCAGGTGCAGCGTGTCCAGCGCCCACTCCTGCACCCGGATCGCGTCGGCGCGGGCGGGGGCGGCACCCGCGACGGTGAGGGCGGCCGCGAGGACGGTGGCCAGGACGGTCACGACGGTGGCGGCCGCGCGGCGGGTTCCGTACCCCGCGAGGGCGGTCGGCCTTCCGCCCCTGAGCCCGGGGGCCGTCCCACGCAGGACGCGGGAGGACAGCGCCGTGCGCCCTGCCGCCCCGGCCCGTGGCGTGCCGCCGGGCCGCCTGCCGCCCGTCCCGGTGGGAGCCCCTCGTTCGCGGCTCGCGGTCCTCACGGCCCGCCGGAGGTTCGCCGCGGCGGATACCGGCCCCGACCGCACGGCCGCGCGGAAGGGCCCCCGGCCCGCCCGCGCCGCGCTCATGGTGTGCCTCCCGCCGGCCGCGTACGGGCCCCTCGGTGGGCGGCCGGGCAGGCCCGTGCCCCCGCCGACGACCCACCGCTTCCGGCCACGGCTCCCGGATGCCACGGCCCCGCCCCGCCGCCCGGACCCGCCACCGTCTTCGTGTCCGTGCTCCCGGTGCCGCTTCCGCCGCCCCTCCGGCCGCGTCCGGTGCCGGACCTCGTCCGTCCCGCGCCGCCCGGGCGTCCGGGCCGCGTACCCGCGGGCCCCCGGCCCGCCCGCGCCGCGCTCACCGGCCGGCTCCCGGCGCGCCGCCCCGCGCCGCCGTGCGGAAAGCGCGCTCGACGTGGGCGGCCAGGGCCGTCGCGTCGTGGCCGAGGCCCGCCTCGGCGGGGGCCGTGGTCGCGGTGGGGTCGACGGCGCGGGCGGCCGGCTGCGGCTCGGGCACGGGGCGGCCGTCGGCGAAGGCGGTGACCGACCAGACGACGACCGGCAGGTCGGTGAGCACGCCGACGTGCCAACTGGCGCGCTGCGCGGGGCCGAAGCGCTCGGCGGGGGTGCCGGGCGGGGCGTAGGGGCGGGGCAGCATGTCCGGCCGCTCGGCGAGCCGTTCGACGGTGAACCGCTCGCGGAGGGCCCGCATGCCGTCCGCGTCCGCCTCGGTGACGAGCAGCCCGACGGTGGTCACGCCGGACGACGTGGCGTCGGCGTAGGTGGCCCGCAGCAGCCGTGTGCAGCCGACCGGCCGGAGGGCGAGCGCGAGGGAGGGGTCGAAGGCACCGGCGCAGTCCGCGTCGGGGGCGACGCCGAGCCGGACCCAGTCGCGGGACGCGCCGCCGGGCCCGGCGGTCGCGTCGTGCACGGCGGGTGGGAAGAGGCGGTCCACCGGCTCGGTCTCCCAGACGGTGCCGGCGCGCGCGTACGCGGCCTCGGCGGCCGTCCGGCCGGCCGGCCGTGCCGTGAGCCAGCCGCCCGCCGCCGCACCTCCGAGGAGCCCGGCGCCGAGGATCGCGCAGACGGCCGCGGCGGTTCCGCGCCCGGCGCGGGCGGAGGCGGTACGCGGCGGGGCGCCGGCCGACGGCGGACGGGCCGGGCGCGGCGGCAGGGGAACGGGCGCGGGCGCGGGTCTCCACAGCCATTCCGCTTCGGTGCCCACCCTGCGCTCCCCCGCCCGGACGACTGCCGCCGGCCTTTCGACCACTCGGCTGCTCGACTGCCCTGCGGGGCGGGCCGGTTGCCACCGCGCCCGGTCGCCCCGCGCTCTGCGCGGCCGTGGTGATCCACGGCGCGCGCGTCACTCTACGGGGCACGCCGTGCCGGAGGCCATCCGCCGGGGTCCGTCCTCCGTCGCGCGGCCCCTACCCAGCGGTAATCGGCTCTGGCAAGCTGCCCGCCATGACCCCCGCCTTCACCCACGCCACCGGAGCCTTCGCCGACCGGGCCCGCTACGACCGGGCCACCGCACACCTCGACGCACCGCTGGCCGTGGTCGACCTGCGGGCGTTCGACGCCAACGCGGCGGATCTGGCCCGCCGGGCGCGGGGCAAGCCGGTGCGGGTGGCCACCAAGTCGGTGCGCTGCCGGGCCTTGTTGGAGCGGGTGCTGGAGCACGACGGTTTCGCGGGGGTGATGAGCCACACGCTCGCCGAGTCGCTGTGGCTGGCCCGTTCGGGCATCGACGACGTGCTGCTCGCCTACCCGTCGGCCGACCGGGCCGGCTTCGCCGAGCTGACGTCCGACGCCCGGCTGGCCCGCGCGGTCACGGTCATGGTGGACGACCCGGCGCACCTGGCGCTGATCGACGCGGCCCGGACGGGACGCGAGGAGATCCGGGTCTGCCTCGAACTGGACACCTCCCTGCGCCTGTTGGCCGGCCGGATCCGCGTGGGCGCCCTGCGCTCACCGCTGCACGACCCGGCCCGACTGGCCGCGCTGGCCCGCTCCGTCGTCCGCCGCCCCGGCTTCCGGCTGGTGGGCCTGATGGCGTACGAGGCGCAGGTGGCGGGGGTGGGGGACGCGGTGCCGGGGCGGCCGCTGCGCTCCCGGGCGATCCGGCTGCTCCAGTCGGTCTCCCGCCGGGAGCTGGCGGTACGCAGGGCGGAGGCCGTCCGGGCGGTCCGGGCCGTCGCGGACCTGGAGTTCGTCAACGGCGGCGGGACGGGCAGCGTCCACCACACGGCGGCCGAGGCCGCGGTGACGGAGGTGGCGGCGGGCTCCGGGCTGTACCAGCCGCGCCTGTTCGACCACTACACCGGTTTCAGGGGCCGCCCCGCCGCCCTGTTCGCCCTGCCGGTGGTCCGCCGCCCGGGCCCCGGCGTCGTCACCGCCCTGGGCGGCGGCCTCCCGGCCTCCGGCCCCTCCGCCCCCGACCGCCTCCCCGTCCCACACCTCCCGGCGGGCCTCCGCCTGACCCGCCAGGAGGGCGCCGGCGAGGTACAGACCCCCCTGCTCGGCGCCCCGGCGGACACCCTGGCGGTCGGCGACAAGGTGTGGTTCCGCCACGCGAAGGCCGGCGAACTCTGCGAACGCTTCGCCGCCCTGCACCTGATCGACGGCGACCGGGTGGCGGACACGGTGCCGACGTACCGGGGCGAGGGGAAGACGTTCCTCTGAGGCCTACGGGCGATACCTATGGGTTCAGCGACGCCACAGCACCCTCGCCCGTCGCTCACTGCCGAACCCGAGACCGTGCCGGTAGATCTCGGCAACCCAGTACCGACCGTCCTTGCCGCGGTTGAAGACCCCGGAACTCACCAGGAAGTCCGCCTCTTCCACGGAAAGGCCGACCGATTCCAACTCGAAGGGAACCGTCACCGCCTGCACCTTCTGCAGCCTGGCCAGCAGCGCTCCTACTTCCTGGTTCTCCGTCTGGATGGCCTCGATCTTGTTCACACTGCATTCGAAGAGCGCGTTGCGCATCGCGCTGGGCACCAGAACCCGGTCCTCCCACGTCGTCTGCGGGATGGACAGCCGGGCCGCTTCCGCGAGGAACTTCACCACGTCCCGGGCCTGTACCTGATCATGAAAATCGCCGAGCGCAGCCGGTACCCACAGATGGGAACGAGCCTCTTTGGATTTCTCCGTGCCCATTTTCCAGCCCCACAACTGGATCAGGGATTCGACTACCGTCTCATCCGAAAGCTCGGTGATCTCCGACTTGGACATGGGCATCGGCAACGCTTCCGCATGAGCCGAGACCCACAACGCCAAGCGCAGTGCTTCCTTTTTGTCCCAGCGCAGCGCATAGGGCTCATAGCGCCCCAGGAGCTGTCCACTGTTCTGACGCACCGCACGTGTCACCAGGTCCTGGCGCACGAAGACCACCAGCCCGAGCGGGCGCCCCCGCAATGACCGCAGCCACGCGAGCACGTCGATCAGCAGCACGCGCAGAGCTGTTCGCTTGACGTCCGTGTCGAGCGTCTGCAGCAGGTCTTCCAGCCCGTCGATGACGAAAACGGCCCGCGCCCTCCTGCCCAGGTCAGTGAGCGCGTCCTCGACGCTCCCTCCGTTTCCGGGCAGCACACCGGCCGCCGCGGCAAGCGTTTCGAGCCACAGGTTCCGCCACCCGATCTCGTCCTTGTCGTCGAGTGTGGCCAGCCCTCTTTTCAGCCTGTCACTGATGTCCTGGGTGGTTTCGGCTCCGGCACCCGGGGCCCGGTGGCGGGCGACGAACGCGTCCCGCAGATCCTGCGTCGTGAGGTCGTCCGACTCGAGATTCACCGACTCCAGCACGGGTACCACGAGGGCGTCCAGTCGCACTCCTTCGACCTGGGACTGTTCGGCGAACCTCGCCCACGACCGCGCCGCGCACGCCTTCGCGTGCAGAAAAGTCTTGCCCGCGCCCTTCGCACCCACCACCAAGGCGAGCGGTGGCTCGGTCCGGTGGTCCCCCAGCAGTCTCCGGAGCGGATCGGTCACAAGGAAGCCACTGGTGGAGGAGAGGCCCTCCCGTTCCGCGTGGATGAGCCGGTTCGCCGCGTCGGCGAGGTTCCTCCGCAGCGACTGGTAGTCGACGGGCTGTGGGTCCTCCTGGGCGTCGCCCGCGACGAGGGCAGCCGGGAGCGGAGCGGGGATGATGGGTTCCAGGGCCTCCGCGACCTTGCAGTCGTCCAGGACCCGCACCACCGCGTCCCAGGAGGATGGCAGAGCCAGGAGTTCTTCCCTGAACTTACTCAGCAACGGCCGCGAGAGAACACCCGAATCCACTTCGTCGGGGCCCGCCTCGCCGTTCCCGCCCGGCAGGCTGAGCGACGCCAGGAGAGCGGATCCGAGCGCGTCACAAGCCTGTTCGAGCTGAGCGGTGTGGACGTCTTCCCGGTACTGGGTGACGACCACCGCGCCGGCCGGGTCCGTTCCCTGTACAGCGGGCGCCCTGCGTCCCAGTTGACGCACCAGCCGTTCCGTACCCGCCAGTGACTGATGACTCAGTGTGGTCACGAAAACGCGCTGCACCCGCGGGTCCAGCAGTACCGGCGCGGACAGCTCCGAAGCGCCGGCCCGCAGATCCACCACCACGGTGTCCGCGCCTGTGCGCACGGCCAGCGCCGCCAACGCTTCGGTGAGGAAGTACGACGAGCGGCCAGGTGTCAACAGGTCGGCCGGTTCGATCACCGATGGGCCCAGCAACGGCCTGCGGCTGGTGGGGACCACAGTGATGCGCCCCTTCCCCGCGTATCGGCCCACTTGCTGGTTCGGAAGATAAGCGGCCGCGATGTCGACGGCCGCCGACCAGCCGTCGTCGTCGGCTCCCTGGAGCAGGGCGAGGAAGTCCTCGAAGCAGAAATCCGCCTGTCCGCCCTGCGCCTTGTGCATCCACGTGATGCCCGGGGCTTCCAGATCGGCGTCCACCAACAAGACGCTTCCACCGCGCCGGGCCACGGCATCGGCCATGGCCACCGCGTGAACAGTGCGGCCTACACCGCCTTTGAAGGAGTGGAATGCCAGCAGTTGCACGTCACCGGGAAAGCGGTCGGCGGCGGGGCGTTCCATGGGCAGACCCAGTTGAGGCGTGATGTGCTTCTCGCGCAGCAAAGGCAGTCGCCGCGGCAATTCCGAGTTTTCCGGCTCCGTGCTCAGCACAACAGGCATTCCCGTGAACTCCGTCGTCCGCGGGTCGTCCAAACCCAGCAGGAGTGTTCCATCGCGCCATTCGGCCGACCCCACCCCGAATGCCAGGTCCAGCCACTCCTTCACGTGCCCCGGTTCCGTGCCGGGAGCCACCACGAGTTCCAGCCCGTCCCACCAACCGTCGGCCGCGAGCAGCCAGCCGGGCCACCGCCCGGCAGCCGAAAGGTGGGCGAGGTGCTCGTCCACGTCCACCCAGGTGAACAGGTGTGCCGGTGGGACAGGCGCTTCCAGGTCACTCAGATCCGCCACTGGCCGGTACTCCTCAGTCCTGCTCGCACCAGGTGATCAGGGTGCGGAGCGCTTCGTGGGCTTCCTTCTCGTCCGCCGCGTCCAGCTTCGCACCATAACGCCAGGCTTGATGCAAGTCGGCCATGGTGACGGAGCCACGGGTGTGCGGGTGCAGTCGGCAGTTCCGGAGTCGGTCGAGACGTTCACCGACCGACCGTGGAAGACGTAGTTCCTTGGCCAGCTTGCGAAGGTCGTGCGTGGGTTCCAGGGCCGAGGAATCACGGAGTCCCCTGCGCGCGAGCAGACGCTCCTTCAGACCGCACTCCGCGGCGTAGAACAGGAGGAGGCACACGGTCGCGACGTCACCGGTACTCCCTACGGAGTCGGCGCTGCACCGGAGTTCGTCCCGTCGCTTCTGAAGTGCCCTTAAACCCACTTGTAGCACCATGACGTCATCATGCCATCGGAGTGCCGGACGACGCGGGGGTGTTGGACAATCCCAGCCGGTCCGGGCCCGGCGGGCAGCCGTTCGCTTGACGGCACCCCCCGTACAGCGGATGCGGCAGCGGTCCCGCCAGGGTGCCCGGCAGGACCGCTACCGCGTTGATCTCCCCCGGCCCGGCCCGTCGGCGGCCGGCCGGGGCCCGGAGGCTCAGACCGCGGTGTCCGTCTGGTCCGGGATGATCGAGCCGTCCGTGCGGCGGACGGGGGCGAGGGTGCCGTCGGGGCGGGTGTAGCCGGCGGTGGCGCAGGGGTAGGTGCCGGTCTTGCGCGGCATGGGGTCGATGAACATCGGGTTGGCGACCCAGCGGCCGTCCTCGTTGTCGTACGCGCGGCACATCAGCTCGGCCTTGTTGCGGTTGATGGCGAGGTGGGCGCCGGTGGCGTCGCCGACGAAGGTGACGTCCGTGTCGGCGTCGCCGGCGCCGAGGGCGATGCGGTGCCGGAAGTCCTGCTGCTTCCAGGCCTTGGCGCCCTTGATGCCGAAGATGTGCTCGTTGATCATGCAGCGCTTGCCGTCCATGTACGGCAGGGCCTCGCCCATGCCGTCCTTGACGTCGCCGCAGCCCTTGATGCCCGGGGTGAGGCGGCCGTTCTTGACGATGCTGCGGATGCCGATGGTGTGGGCGCGGTCCAGGCCGACGCCGCCGGACCAGGCCTCGGCGATGGGCTCGGAGGAGGCGGAGACGATGTAGACGTCGAAGCCGGCCGCCTTGAGCGTGCGGATCAGGTCCTTCTGCTGGTCGTAGTAGCGGACATAGCCGGCGATGGTGTGGGTGCCGACCTTCTGCTTGCTGCCCACGGGCGCGGCGAGCTGCTCGGTGCGGGCCTCGCGGGCGAAGGAGGAGAGCGCGGCCGGGGTGTGGCCGGAGAAGAGCTGCGGGATCCAGGCGTAGGCGGGGACGGTACGGCGGTGGTTCCAGTCGCCCGCGAAGGCCGGCGCGCCGCCCATCGTCTTCGACTTCTCGCGGATCTCGAATATCTCGTCCGCGCAGCGGGTGTTCTTCGAGGTCGGCAGCGGCTTGCCGGCCGGCACGGAGGTGCCGCAGGCGGCGGTGAGGGCCCGGTCCGCGGCCGGGGTCAGCCACTTGCTGGTGTCCTTCCAGCTCTTCGGCCGGAGGATCTTGTCGTGCTTGAGCGACCAGGCGAGGGTGGCGTCGGTGATGTCGTTCTTGACGACGGTGTTGTCCCAGTCGAACGCGGCGACGGGACGGGCGCCGGTCCGGCCCGAGCAGGTGCCACGCTCGTCGATCATGCGCTGGAGCTTGGCGCGGTTGGTGCCGAACCAGGTGATCTTCTTGTCCAGCTCGGGGCAGTGGGCCGCGGTGCGGGCGCCGTGCGCCGCCGGGGCCGCGCCCGCTGTCGGTGCCGAGGTGGCGAGGGTCGCGGTGACCAGGAAGCCGGCGGCGATGGCGTACTTCGTGCGCATGCGTTCTCTTCGGTGCTCGGTGCTGAAAGGGCAGGACACACGCCCGAGCCGGACGGGAACGTCCGACTCCGGCGTCTGGTCATGGACCTTACAGGCGGAGCGCCCGCCGCTACAGGGGGGTCACGTACGCCCCGGAGATGCCCCCGTCCACCAGGAATTCGGCCGCGTTCACGAACGACGCGTCGTCACTCGCCAGGAAGGCCACGGCCGCCGCGATCTCCTCCGCCTCCGCGAACCGGCCCACCGGCACGTGCACCAGGCGCCGCGCGGCCCGCTCCGGGTCCTTGGCGAACAACTCCTTGAGGAGCGGCGTGTTGACCGGCCCCGGGCACAGCGCGTTCACCCGGATCCCGTCCCGGGCGAACTGCACCCCCAGCTCCCGCGACATGGCGAGAACCCCGCCCTTCGACGCCGTGTAGCTGATCTGCGACGTCGCCGAACCGAGCACCGCGACGAACGACGCGGTGTTGATGATCGAGCCCTTGCCCTGGGCGCGCATGTACGGCAGCGCCGCCTTGCAGCAGAGATAGACGGACGTGAGGTTCACCTCCTGGACGCGCTTCCAGGCGTCCAGGCCGGTGGTGAGGATCGAGTCGTCCTCGGGAGGGGAGATGCCGGCGTTGTTGAACGCGATGTCGACCGAGCCGTAGGTGTCGTGAGCGGCCTTGAAGAGGGCTTCCACCTGGTCGGCGTCGGTCACGTCCGTGCGGACGAAGAGGCCGCCTACTTCCTCGGCCGCCGCTTGGCCCGCCTTCTCGTCGACGTCGGCACAGACCACGTGTGCGCCCTCGGACGCGAGGCGGCGAGCGGTGGCGAGGCCGATGCCGCCGGCCGCGCCGGTGATGACGGCTGTTCGGCCGGGGAGGCGACGGCAGGTGGGGGTTTCGGTCTCGGTCATGAGGGTTTCCTTTCCGTGGGGTGGGGGTGGCGCCTGCGGCGGGCTGTGCCCCGGTCCCTCCCCCAGAGGGGGCACCCCCACTTCGCCGATTCCTGGGGGCAAGCCCCCAGACCCCCGAAGCACGCTTCGCGCGCTGTCCTCAAACGCCGGACGGGCTGAAAGTGCCACCTCAGGCACATTCCAGCCTGTCCGGCGCTTGAGGACGAGCGGCGAAGCCGCGACAAGCGGGGTCTGGGGCGCAGCCCCAGGAAACGGCGAAGTGGGGGTGCCCCCTCTGGGGGAGGGACCGGGGCACCCTCACTCCACCGCGACAAAAACGTTCTTCACCTCAGCGAACGCCGCAACCGAATCCGGCCCCAACTCCCGCCCCAGCCCCGACTGCTTGAACCCCCCGAAAGGCGTCCAATACCGCACGGCACTATGGGAGTTCACGGACAGATTCCCGGCCGCGACGGCCCGCGACACCCGCAGCGCCCGCGAGACGTCCCGCGTCCACAGAGACCCGGCCAGCCCGTAATCGGTCGCGTTCGCGATGCGCACCGCCTCCTCCTCGTCCTCGAACGGGATGACGACGGCGACCGGCCCGAACACCTCCTCGCGCGCCACCCGGTCATCGGCGGACCCCTCCAGCACGGTGGCGGGGTACCAGAACCCCTTCCCGGTCGGAGCCTCGCCCCGGATCGCGGCGGGCGCGGACTCCGGCACGTACGCACGCACCCGCTCCCGGTGGGCGGCGGAGATCAGCGGGCCCATGTCCGTCGCCGGATCGGCGGGGTCGCCGACCACGACGGCCCGGACGGCGGGTTCGAGCAGCTCCATGAAGCGGTCGTAGACGCTCCGCTGGACGAGGATGCGGCTGCGCGCGCAGCAGTCCTGGCCGGTGTTGTCGAGGAACGAGCCGGGGGCGGTGGCGGCGGCGCGTTCGACGTCCGCGTCGGCGAAGACGATGTTGGCGGACTTGCCGCCGAGTTCGAGGGTCACCCGCTTCACGCGCTCGGCGCATGTGGCCATGATCCGCTTGCCGACGGCGGTGGAACCGGTGAATACGATCTTCGCGACGCCGGGGTGTTCGACCAGTGCGTTCCCGGCCACCGGCCCGGTCCCGGGCAGGACCTGGAACAGTCCCTCCGGGA
Source organism: Streptomyces sp. NPDC052910 (assembly GCF_055585605.1). Taxonomy (NCBI): domain Bacteria; kingdom Bacillati; phylum Actinomycetota; class Actinomycetes; order Kitasatosporales; family Streptomycetaceae; genus Streptomyces; species Streptomyces sp. NPDC052910. The sequence continues at coordinate 202,273 of NZ_JBVJJR010000004.1, read as the reverse complement.
GCCCGGCTTCCAGCGCGAGCTCGGCCAGCCGCAGCGCGGTGAGCGGTGTGGTCTCGGCCGGTTTGAGGAGGACGGCGTTGCCGGCGGCGAGGGCGGGGGCGAAACCCCAGGCGGCGACGGGCATCGGGAAGTTCCAAGGGGCGATGACGCCGACGACGCCGAGCGGTTCGTGGAAGGTGACGTCGAGGCCGCCGGCCACCGGGATCTGCCGGCCGGTGAGCCGTTCGACACCGCCGGCCGCGTAGTCGAGGAGATCGCGGACGTTGCCGGCCTCCCAGCGAGCGCCGCCCACCGGGTGCCCGGCCTCGCGGACCTCCAGCAGGGCGAGCTCCTCCAGGTGCGCGTCCACGACGGCGGCGAAGCGGCGGAGCAGCCGGGCCCGGTCGCCGGGGGCGAGGGCGGCCCAGTCGCGCTGCGCGCCGGCGGCCCGCCGGACGGCCGCGTCGACGTCCTCGACTCCGGCGGCCGGGACGGTGGCGACGACCTCCTCGGTCGCGGGGTTGAGAATCTCCAGTTGCTGCACGGGCCGATCCCTCACATGCGCTCGAAGGAGCGGTAGCGCTCCCAGTCCGTCACGGCGGTGTCGTACGCCTCCTGCTCGACCCGGGCCATGGTCAGGTAGTGCTCGACCACCTCGTCCCCGAACGCGGCCCGGGCCAGGGCGCTGCGCTCCCACAGCTTCGCCGCCTCGCGCAGTGTCGCGGGAACGTGCCGGGCGTCACCGGCGTAGGCGTTGCCGGTGCACACCTCGGGGAGCTCCAGCTCGTTCTCCACGCCGTGCAGGCCGGCCGCGACCATGCCGGCGACGGCGAGGTAGGGGTTGACGTCACCGCCGGGGAGGCGGTTCTCGAAGCGGTGCGAGCGGCCGTGGCCGACGACGCGGAGGGCGCAGGTGCGGTTGTCCGGCCCCCAGGCGACGGCGGTCGGGGCGAAGGAGCCGGGGCGGAAGCGCTTGTACGAGTTGATGTTGGGCGCGTAGAGGAGGGTGAACTCCCGGAGCGCGGCGAGCTGTCCGGCGAGGAAGTGGCGCATGGTGCGCGACATGCCGTAGGGGCCGTCGTCGTCGGCGAGCACCGGCCGCCCGGCCTCGTCCCGCAGCGAGAGGTGGATGTGGCAGGAGTTGCCCTCGCGCTCGTCGTACTTGGCCATGAAGGTGAGCGCCATGCCCTCCTGGGCGGCTATCTCCTTGGCGCCGGTCTTGTAGACCGCGTGCTGGTCACAGGTGACCAGGGCCTCGTCGTAGCGGAACGCGATCTCGTGCTGGCCGAGGTTGCACTCGCCCTTGGCCGACTCGACGGTGAGCCCGGCGCCGCCCATCTCGTTGCGTATGCGACGCAGCAGGGGTTCGACGCGGCCGGTGCCGAGGACGGAGTAGTCGACGTTGTACTGGTTGACCGGGGTGAGGTCCCGGTAACCGCCGCTCCACGCCTGCTCGTAGGAGTCCTTGAAGACCATGAACTCCAGCTCGGTGCCCACCTGGGCGGTCCAGCCTCGCTCGGCGAGCCGGTCGAGCTGGCGACGGAGTATCTGCCGGGGCGAGGCGAGCACCGGAGAGCCGTCGTGCCAGGCGAGGTCGGCCGTGACCAGGGCGGTACCGGGGTTCCAGGGGGTGCGGCGCAGGGTGGACAGGTCCGGGCGCATCGCGAAGTCGCCGTAGCCGCGCTCCCAGGAGGACATGGCGTAGCCGTCGACGGTGTTCATGTCCGCGTCCACGGCCAGCAGGTAGTTGCAGCCCTCGGTGCCGTTCTCCAGCACGTCGTCGAGGAAGAAGCGGGCGGCGAACCGCTTGCCCTGGAGCCGTCCCTGCATGTCGGTGAAGGCGAGGACGACGGTGTCGATCTCCCCGCCGCCGACGAGCCGGCGGAGCTCGGCGACGCTGAGCGGGGGCGTGCGGTCTGCCACGGGTGAGCCTCCCTGTCGGTGCGGTCCGTGCGGTGCGACCGGAAGTCTTAAGGTATGCCGGTAGACCATTGGTTGGGAAGGGGTCCGATGAACGGGAGCGCGGCCGACCGGCTGTCATCGGTCCTGCGGCCGGTCCACGCGGGCAACGGCTTCGAGGAGGCCCTGGAGCGGATACTGCGGATCATACGGCTCGGCCTGGTGGCCGACGGCGAACGGCTGCCCTCGGAACGGGAGTTGGCGGAGCGGCTGCGGATCAGCAGGGTGACGCTCCGCGAGGTGCTGCGGGTGCTGCACGAGCAGGGACTGGTGGAGAGCCGGCGCGGCCGGTACGGCGGGACGTTCGTCCACGCGCTCCCGGCGCCGGCCCCGACGGCGGACGCGGCCGAACTGCGCCGCCGGGTCGCCGACGTGGACGTCGAGGACACCCTGCGGTTCCGCGAGGTCCTGGAGCTCGGCGCGGCCGAACTGTGCGCCGCCCGCCCGCTCCCGCCGGAGGCGGCCGACCGGCTGCGCGAGGCCCTGGCCGCCACCCGCGACGCCGCCCCGGACGACTACCGCCGCCACGACACCCTCTTCCACCTCACCCTGGCCGAGCTTTCCGGCTCGCCGTCGCTGGCCGCGCACTACTCGGCGGTGCGGGCGACCGTCAACCAACTCCTGGACTGCATCCCCCTGCTGGTCCGCAACCTGGAGCACTCGCAGCGCCAGCACGCGGCTCTCGCCGAGGCGGTGCTCCGGGGGGACCCGGACACGGCGCGCGCGGCGATGCGGGAGCACTGCGCGGGAACGGCGGCCCTGCTGCGGGGCTTCCTCACGTGAGACGGCCCGGCCGACGGGCGCGGGGAGGGGTGGCGGACGGCGCGTCCAAGGGGCGCGAGGCGTGCGGGGGTTGCGCCACCCGCCGTCCACGGGCAAAGGTACGGGAGGCGACCTTTACCGGCTTCACCGGCCCCGACGACGGCGGGCCGCCGGCAGGGAGCGCCGCGCACCGACAACGGGCCGGGCCCTCGGCACGGCGCCCGACGCGGCCCGCCGCCCGGCCGGCTCCCGGCCGGGCACCCCACCGAAAGGACGCGAGGGTACGTGACAAGCCAGCAGAGCCGCAGCCCCCGGCCCCGCCAGCCGCTGATCGGGGTCACCACCTACTCCACCCGCGCCCGCTGGAACGTCGTCTGGGACCAGCACGCGGCGCTGCTGCCGAGCACGTACCCGGAGTACGTCCGGCGGGCGGGCGGCCTGGCCGTCATGCTGCCGCCCGACGCCCCGGACGCCGCACCCGCGCTCGTCGCCCGCCTCGACGGCCTGGTCCTCGCCGGCGGCGAGGACGTGGACCCCGCCCTCTACGGCGAGGAGCCGCATCCGCGCACCGGGCGCCCGGTCCCGGAGCGCGACCTGTGGGAACTGGCCCTGCTGGACGCGGCGTTGCGGCTCGGCACACCGGTGCTGGGCATCTGCCGGGGCATGCAGCTCATGAACGTCCACGCCGGCGGCACGCTCAACCAGCACCTCCCGGAGACCGTGGGCCACAAGGGCCACAACCCCCGCCTCGGCACCTTCTCCGACCACTTCGTGGAGACCGTCCCCGACACCCTGACGGCCCGTCTGATGCCGCTCCCGGTCGACGTCGCGACCCATCACCACCAGGGCGTCGCCCGACTCGGCCGCGGCCTCGTCGCCTCGGCCCACGCGGAGGACGGCACCATCGAGGCCCTGGAACTCCCCTCGTCCGAGAGCCGGTTCGCCGTCGGCGTCCAGTGGCACCCGGAAGTCCGCGACGACCTCCGCCTCATGCGCGGGCTGGTCGCGGCGGCCCTGGAGGCCGGGCCGGGGAGCGCCGCCCACGAGGCCGGTCCTCGACGCGTGCCCCGCCCCGGGGGCCGCCACCGCCGGACGGAACGGGAGGCGGGAGCGCAGCGGGCGGCGGCGTCGGCAGGGGAAACGGGAACGCGGGAGGCGGCCGGCCGGGAGGCGGGTAGCCGCGAAGCGGAAGTGTGAGAAGCGGAGACCGGAGGCGCGGCCGACGCCGACCGGAAGCGGCGGCGGGACGAGGATCGGCAGCAGGACAGGGACCGGCGGCGGGACGAGGACCGGCGGCAGGACGGGGACCGGCCCTGCCCCTTCCGCGGCAACGCCCCGGCCCCGCCCCTTCCGTGGAGACGCCCCCCTCACCCCATCCCCCGCGTCAGCCCCAGCAGATCCCACGCCGGCCCCACCGGCCGTTGTCCCAGGGGCCACACCGCGCGGAGGTCGCGGCGCAGGGAGAGGCCGGCGACGGGGACCTCGACGAGGCGGCGGGCGGCGAGCTCGTCGCCGACGGCCAGTTCGCTGAGGACGGACGGGCCGGCGCCGCTCACCACCGCCGCCTTGACCGCCGTGGTGGAGGCGAGTTCCAGCAGCGGCGCGGCCGGGCCGTGCTCGGCGGCGAGGGCCGCGTCGAGGACCTGGCGGGTGCCGGAGCCGCTCTCGCGCAGGATCAGGGGGGCGGCGGCGAGTTCGGCGCGGGTGAGCGGCGCGCGGCGGCGGGCCCAGGGGTGGCCGGGCGCGGTGACCAGGACGAGCCGGTCGTGGCCGATGACCGCGCCGTCGAGGCCGGGCGGTACCTCCAGGCCCTCGACGAAGCCGAGGTCGGCCCGGCCCGCGAGGAGGCGGGACGCCACGGCCGCCGAGTTGCCTGCGTACAGCGAGACGGCCGTCCCCGGGCGCCGCGTGCGCAGCGTGATGAGCCAGCCGGGCAGCAGGTACTCGGCGATGGTCATGCTCGCCGCGACGCGCAGCCGCGAGTCCCGGCGGGTGCGCAGGGCCTGGGCCCCGGCGTCGAAGGCCTCGGCCGCCTCGACGATCCGGCGCGCCCAGTCCGTCACCAGGACGCCCGCCGGGGTGAGCCGGGAGCCGCGCGGCGAGCGGTCCACGAGGGCGACGCCCAGCATCCGTTCCATGCCGCGGAGCCGGCCGCTCGCGGCGGGCTGGGTGATGCCCAGTTCGCGGGCCGCGCGGCCGAGACTGCCCAGTCGGGCGACGGCGAGGAGCAGTTCCAGGGCGGCGAGGTCGGGGACGCGCTCCGCGATCGGCCGGGCCGAGTCGACCGGCCGGGCCGAGTCGACCGGACGGGCCGAGTCGACCGGACGGGACCATCCGCTCGGCCGGGAAGATCCGCTCGGCCGGGCCGGGTCGGCCGGCGGGGTGGGGCCGGCCGTCCGGCCGGAGTCGGCCGGCCGCGCGTCCGCCGGCTGCGGGTCCGCCGGTCGCGAGGCGCCCCGCGACGGGTCCGTCGGCTGCGTCATAAGTCCAGGTTATGTGGTCATAGGGACGGAGTCTCTGGTGAGGCCGGGCCGGACGGGACACGGTGGAGGCATGAGCACGGTCGGTTCCCTCTCGCCCCTCCCCATCCCCGATGCCCCTCGCGCCCCCGATGCCCCCCACGCGCCTGACGTTCCCGGCATCCCCGACGCTCGCACGCCACGTCCACCGGACGTCCGCCGCCTGCGCCACCTCGGCCCGAACTGGTACGCCGGCGTCATGGGCACCGCCATCGTGGCGAGCGCCGGCTCCGCGCTCCCCGGCCGGGCCCTGCCGCGCCCGGCCCTGGAGGCCGTGTGGCTCCTGTCCGCCCTCGCCCTGGTGGCCCTGCTCACCGCCCGGGCCGCGCACTGGGCCCGCTACCGGGACCAGGCGGCCCGCCACCTGGCCGACCCGGCGGTGGCGCCGTTCTACGGCTGTCTGGCAATGGCCCTGCTGGCGGTCGGCGGCGCGACGCTCTCCGTGGGCGCGGGCGTCGTCGGCGAGCGGGCGGCGGTGGCCGTGGACGCGGTGCTGTGGACGGCGGGCACGGTGACCGGTCTGGTGGCCGCCGCCGGCATCCCGTACCTGATGGTGACCCGGCACCGGATCGAGCCCGGTTCCGCCTCGCCCGTGTGGCTGCTGCCGGTCGTGGCGCCCATGGTGTCGGCCGCGCTCGGCCCGGCGCTCGTCGCCCACCTGCCGGCGGGACAGGCGCGGGAGGGCATGCTGCTCGGCTGTTACGCGCTGTTCGGTCTGAGCCTGCTGATGACGCTGGTGATCCTGCCGGTGGTGTTCTCGCGGCTGGTCCACCACGGTCCGCCGCCGCTCGCGCTCACCCCGACGCTGTTCCTCGTCCTGGGCCCGCTGGGCCAGTCCACGACGGCCGTGAACAACCTGGCCGACGCCGCGCCGGCCGCGGTCGGCGGCCCGTACCCGGCGGCGATGACGGCCTTCGCGGTGCTCTACGGCGTACCGGTCATGGGCTTCGCCCTGCTGTGGCTGGCCTTCGCCACGGCCATGGTCGTGCGCGCGGCCCGCTCCGGCATGGGTTTCGCCATGACCTGGTGGGCCTTCACCTTCCCGGTCGGCACCTGCGTCACGGGCGCCGCCGGACTGGCCCGCCACACCGGGCTGCACGCCCTCACCTGGCTGGCGGTCGCCCTGTACGCGGTGCTGGTGGCGGCCTGGGCGGTCGCGACGGCGGGGACGGCGGCCGGGCTGGTCAGCGGACGGCTGTGCGCAGCGCCCGCCCCAGCACCTCGGGCGCCCGCGTCAACGACGGCCCGTACCACGTGAGATGACGTCCGCTGACGAGCGCGGCGGGGAGCCCGGGGAACGCCTCGGGCCCGTCGTCGCGCGTGAACCGGTACGGCTCGTCGGGCAGTACGACCAGGTCCGCGCCGCTCGCCCGCAGCTCGTCCGGCGGGACGCGGGGGTAGCGCTCCGCGTGGCCGGCGTACACGTGGCGGACGCCGAGCCGGGCGAGCACGTCCCCGGCGAAGGTGTCCCGCCCGAGCACCATCCACGGCCGGCGCCACACCGGAACCACCGCCGTCAGCGCGGGCGTTGCCGCTCCCACGTCCCGCCAGGCGTCCCGCGCGTCCGCCAGCCAGCCGGGCGCTGCCAGCCCGCAGCCGTCGACGAGGAGCCGCTCCAGCTCCTCGAACGCCTGCGGCACCGTGCGCACTTCGGTCACCAGGACGTGGAGCCCGGCCGCGCGCAGGGCGGCGAGGTCGGGGGCGCGGTTCTCCTCCTCGTTGGCGACGACGAGGTCCGGGGCGAGCGCGACGACCCGCGCGACGTCCGGGTTCTTGGTTCCGCCGACCCGGACGACGTCGAGCCCGGCCGGGTGCTCGCACCAGTCCGTGGCCCCGACGAGCAGCTCCGGCGCGGTGGCGGCGACCGCCTCGGTGAGCGACGGGACGAGCGAGACGACACGGCGTACGGTACGACGTCCAGTCAACGTGGTCACCGTCCCACCGTACGCGGCGGGGACCCCACCCCGGAGGGCCGAGGCGCATGCGACCGCCGTACACCGCCGAATTCTGGTTCGACCCGTCCTGCCCGTACACCTGGATCACCTCCCGCTGGCTCGTGGAGGCGGCGGTGGTACGGCCCGTGACCGTGCGGTGGCGCGTGATGAGCCTGTCTGTGCTGAACGAGGGCCGGGCCGACGACCCCGAGGGCGACCCGGAGGGGTGGCTGTGGCAGCCCGTACGGGTCTGCGCGGCGGTCGCGGAGACGTACGGCGAGGAGGCGCTCGGCCGGTTCTACGCGGCGCTGGGGACGGAGGTGCACGAGCGGGGCCGGTGGGACGGAATGGCCGACGCGCTGGCGGCGGCCGGGCTGCCGGCGGGCACGGCGGAGGCGGCCGGGTCCACGGCGTGGGACGCGGCGGTGCGCGCCTCGCACGCGGAGGCCGTCGCGCTGGCCGGGACGGACGTGGGCACGCCCGTGCTGGCCGTGCGCGGTGCGGACGGCCAGCGGACCGCCTTCTTCGGCCCGGTCGTGGCGCCGGTCCCGCGCGGCGAGGCCGCCGGCCGGCTGTGGGACGGCTCGCTGTTGGTGGCCGGGGTTCCGGGCTTCAGTGAACTCCGGCGCGCCCGCCCGGCGGACCCGGCGACGAGGTGACCCCGCACCCGGTGAAAGGGCCGCGGGCGGTTCCGCGCAGGGCGAGAGCGCACGGGCGACCCCGCACACGGCGAAGGCGCCCGGGCCACCGGCCCGGACGCCTCCCGTTCACGCCGTCGTCCGGCTCAGGACGTCTTCACCGGCGCCAGCTTGTCCAGCAGCCCCGGGTGGGCGTCCAGCCAGCGGCCCGCGCTGGCCTTCTCCTTGCCCTTGCCGCCCTTCTGGATCTCGGCCTCCAGCGAGGCGAGGTCCTTCTCGGACATCTTGAAGCCCTTCACCCACTCCGCGATCCGCGGGAAGTCGGCGGCGAAGTCCTTCTTGCCCACGACGTGCAGCTCCTCGCCCTTGCCCCAGGCGCCCTTGGGGTCCTTGAGCTTCTTGAGGTCGTAGGTGCCGTACGCCCAGTGCGGCGACCACAGGGTGGTGACGACCGGCTGCTTGTTCCTGATGGCCCGGTCGAGCTCGGCGAGCATCGTGGAGGTGGAGGACGAGACGACCTTGTACTCGCCGTCCAGGCCGTAGTCCTTGAGGACGTTGCCGTTGAGCTTGCCCATCATGCCGGCGCTGGCCTCGATGCCGACGATCTTCCCGCCGAACTTCCCGGCCTTGCCCTTGAGGTCCTCCAGCGTGTTCACGTCCTTGACGTAGGACGGGACGGTCAGCTCCAGGGAGGTGGGGCCGTACCAGGTGCCGAGGTCGCTGAGCTTGTCGCCGTACCGGTCCATGTACTGCTGGTGCGTGGTGGGCAGCCAGGAGTCGAACTGGACGTCCATCTGCCCCTGGGCCAGCGCGGTGTACAGCGGGCCGGGGTCGAGCTGCTTGACCTCCGGCTTGTAGCCGCGGGCCTCCAGGACGTTCTGCCAGAGGTGGGTGGTGGCGACGGCCTCGTCCCACGGGAAGTAGCCGATCTTCACCTTCTGCCCGCGGCCGATGTCGGAGCCGGCGGCCACGCTCTCCCGGTCCCCGCCGCCGGCCAGGTGCATGCCGCCCGCGACGAGCGCGAGGACGACGACGCCGACGGTGGCGACGGCGGTGCCGGGCCGGTAATTGAGCACGGCGGAGGGCCGGGCACCGGCCGGGGTCTTGGCCGCGGCTCGGCGGCCGAGCGGGGAGACCCGCTTGCCGAGCGCGCCGGTCATCCGGTCCAGGTACATGGCGAGGACGACGACCGCGAGGCCGCTCTCCACACCGCCGCCGATGTCGACCTGGGTGACGGCCGCGTAGACCGTCTCGCCGAGGCCGCCGGCGCCGGCCATGCCCGCGATGACGACCATGGACAGGGCCAGCATGATCACCTGGTTGACGCCCGCCATGATGGTGGGCAGCGCCAGCGGCAACTGGACGCGGGTGAGGGTGTGCCGCGGGGTGGTGCCGAACGCCCGGGCGGCCTCGACGAGTTCGCCGTCGACCTGGCGGATGCCCAGCTCGGTCATCCGGACGCCGGGCGGCATCGAGAAGATGATCGTCGCGAAGAGGCCCGGGATCGGGCCGATCGAGAAGAACATCACGCCGGGGATCAGGTAGACGAACGCCGGCATCGTCTGCATCAGGTCAAGCACCGGCCGCAGCGCCCGGCTGACGCGCTGGTCGCGGGCGGCCCAGATGCCCAGCGGCACCGCGAGCAGCAGGGTGATGAAGCTGGCGACGAGGACGAGCGACAGCGTCGCGGTGGCCTCGTCCCAGAGCCCGAAGGAGTCGATCAGGGCGAGGCCGACGAAGGCGAACACACCGGCGAGCAGCCCGCGCAGCCACCAGGCGACGACGGCCAGGATGCCCGCCATCAGCAGCGCGTCGGGGGCGCCGAGCACGGCGTGGACGCCGTCGTAGAGGCCGGTCAGGACGGTGCTGATGGCGTCGAACAGCCAGGAGAGATGGGCCTGCAGCCAGTCGACGGCGGACTGCGCCCAGGAGCCGAGCTTGATCCTAGGCACCGGCGGTCACCCCCGCCGGCTGCTCGCCGAGCACGGCCAGCAGCCGGTCCCGGGTGACCACTCCCGCCGGGGCGCCGTCGGCACCGGTCACGGCGACCGGTCCGGTGCCGAGGGCGAGCGGGGCGAACAGGTCGGCCAGCGGTGTGTCGCCGGCGACGGTGGCGACGGCGTCCGCCTCCGTGCCGTCCTGCTCCGCGATCGAGCCGGCGGTGAGCACCCGCGAACGGTCGACGTCCTGGATGAAGGAGGCGACGTAGTCGTTGGCGGGCCGGAGGAGGATGTCCTCGGCGGTGCCGTTCTGGACGATGCGGCCGTCGCGCATGACGGCGACGCGGTCGCCGAGGCGCATGGCCTCGTTGAGGTCGTGGGTGATGAACACGATGGTCTTCTTGAGCCGCTTCTGGAGGTCCAGCAACTGATCCTGCATGTCGCGGCGGATCAGGGGGTCGAGGGCGCTGAAGGACTCGTCCATCAGCAGCAGGTCGGCGTCGGTGGCGAGGGCGCGGGCCAGGCCCACGCGCTGCTGCATGCCGCCGGAGAGCTCGTCGGGCCAGGAGCGCTCCCAGCCGGCCAGGCCGGCGAGCTCCAGGGCCTCGGCGGCCCGCCGCTCGCGCTCGGCGCGCGGTACGCCGCGCACCTCCAGGCCGTAGCCCGCGTTCTCCAGCACGCTGCGGTGCGGGAAGAGGGCGAAGTGCTGGAAGACCATGCTGATGTTGCGCGAGCGGACCTCGCGCAGCTCTGCGGGGGTGAGGGCGGTCAGGTCGCGCCCGTCGTAGGAGACCCGGCCGGAGGTGGGGTCCAGGAGGCCGTTGAGCATCCGGAGCAGGGTGGACTTTCCGGAGCCCGAGAGACCCATCACGACGAAGATCTCGCCGGCCTCGACCTCGAACGAGGCGTCGATCACGGCTGCCGTGGTGCCGTCCGCACGCAGCTCGTCGCGGCTCGCGCCGCCTTCGAGCCGCTTGACGGCGGCTTCGGGTCGTTTGCCGAACACTTTGTACAAGTGCTCGGCCTTCAGCCTGGACACATACACCTCACGGGTCGAACCTGGTGACGCCCGCCTCCCCCCTGCGGGCGGCCGTGGAGCGGGACGGGCATCCGGCCCGCGTCCCGTACGCGCCGTTCCGGCACAGGCGGGTCCGCTCCGCGGCCGCGCCTGCCCCCGTTTTTCGGGAGCAAACGGAAGAGTGATCCACTTCACATGTGGCGCGCTCGAGGCCGGGGTCGTGTCGGTGGGGTACGGCATGATCGGGGTGTGACGCGACGCCTGATGCTCCTCGACACCGCCTCCCTCTACTTCCGCGCCTACTTCGGCGTGCCGGAGTCGGTGCGGGCCCCCGACGGCACGCCCGTGAACGCGGTGCGCGGCCTGCTCGACTTCATCGCCCGCCTCGTCCAGGACCACCACCCGGACGACCTCGTGGCCTGCATGGACGAGGACTGGCGGCCACAGTGGCGGGTGGATTTGATCCCCTCCTACAAGGCGCACCGGGTGGCCCAGGAAGTGGCGGAGGGCACGGACGAGGAGGAGGTGCCGGACACCCTCTCCCCGCAGGTCCCGGTGATCGAGCAGGTACTGGACGCGGTCGGCATCGCCCGCGTCGGCGCGCCGGGCTACGAGGCGGACGACGTGATCGGCACCCTCACCGCGCGGGCCGCCGGCCCGGTGGACGTGGTCACCGGCGACCGGGACCTCTACCAGTTGGTCGACGACGCCCGCGGGGTGCGCGTGCTCTACCCGGTGAAGGGCGTCGGCACGCTGCAACTGGTGGACGAGGCGCTGCTGCGGGAGAAGTACGGGGTGGACGGCCCGGGCTACGCCGACCTGGCACTGCTGCGCGGCGATCCCAGCGACGGCCTGCCGGGCGTGCCGGGGGTCGGCGAGAAGACGGCGGCCAAGCTCCTCGCCTCGTACGGCGACCTGGCGGGCATCCTGGCGGCCGTAGCCGACCCGGCGTCCGGGCTGACCCCGGCGCAGCGCCGGCGGCTGGACGAGGCGCGGCCGTACCTGGCGGTGGCGCCCAAGGTGGTGCGGGTGGCGTCCGACGTGGCGCTGCCGCCGTTCGACGCGGCCCTGCCGTCCGCCCCGCGCGACGCGCGGGCCCTGGAGATGCTGGCCGAGCGGTGGGGCCTGGGCGGATCCTTGCAGCGGCTGCTGTCCGCTCTTCCGGGGTAGTGTTAGGTTAGGCAGTCCTAACTATGATCGACCCCGTCACTCGCGTGCGCTCAGGGAGACCGTCCTATGGCAGACCGCCCCGCCCCCAGGAAACGCCCGGTCCACCGGGCGCACGTGCTGCGCACCGAGCGCCTGACGCCGCACATGACCCGGGTGGTCCTGGGCGGCGAGGCGCTGGACGCGGTCCCCGTCGGGGAGTTCACGGACCACTACGTCAAGCTCCTCTTCCCGTACGAGGGCGTCGCCTACCCGGAGCCCTTCGACATGGAGGTCATCCGCCGGGACCTGCCGCGCGACCAGTGGCCGCGTACCCGGACGTACACGGTCCGCTCCTTCGACCGGCTCGCCCGCGAACTCGTCGTCGACTTCGTGGTCCACGGTGACGAGGGCCTGGCCGGCCCCTGGGCCGCCCGCGTCGAGCCGGGCACCGAGGTGCTGTTCATGGGCCCGGGCGGCGCCTACGCGCCCGACCCGGATGCCGGCTGGCACCTCCTCGCGGGCGACGAGAGCGCGCTGCCCGCCATCGCCGCCGTCCTCGAACGGCTGTCGCTGACCCGCCCCGACGCCGTCGTCCGGGCCTTCGTCGAGATCGCCGACGAGGACGAGGAGCAGAAGCTCGACCTCGCCCCCGGCATCGAGGTGACCTGGCTGCACCGGGGCTCCGCCCCCGTCGGGGAAGCCCTGGTGGCCGCCGTCCGCTCGCTCGACTTCCCGCCCGGCGACGTCCACGCCTTCGTCCACGGCGAGGCCGGCTTCGTCAAGGAGCTCCGCCGCCACCTGCGGCTGGAGCGGGAGATCCCCCGCGAGCGGCTGTCGATCTCCGGCTACTGGCGCCGGGGCCACGACGAGGACGGCTGGCAGGCGTCCAAGCGCGAGTGGAACCAGCAGGTGGAGGCCGAGCAGGAGGGCCGGTCCGGCCCTGCCGGCGCCTGAGAACGCACCCGCGTACGGTCCCCCCTCCTGCCCCGCCCCCCCCCACAGCCCGTCCGGCGTTTGCGGACAACGTACGGAGCGCCAATTCGGGGGGCTTGGGCATCAGCCTCAGGAAACGGTGAAATGGGGGTCCCCCCTCTGGGGGAGGGACCGGGGCACCCCCACGAAACCCACGGCCCGGCAGCCGCCCGCCGGCTCCGGGATAGGCTCGGCGCCATGCGTTCCGCACGGATATCCCTCGCGAGCACGGCCGCCGCGGCCCTCGCCCTGGCGGCGGCCGGGCCGGCCCCCGCCGCCCCGGCACCGGCCGACCCGCCGCCCACGCGGATCACGTCCGCGGAGCCCGCACCGCGCGGGGGCGACGTCGAGTTCGTGGTGACCCTCGAGGGCCCCGGCACCGAGGGCGTCGACTCCGTCGTCGTGGAGTCGCCCGCCTTCGACGCGAAGATCACCGTCCGCGGGAAGGACTTCGGCCACAACAAGGCCGACGACACCACCGTGGCGGTCCACGGCCGGATCCGCTGCGACGCGCGGCCCGGCGGGCACCCGGTGAGCGTCCTGCTGAACGGCGCGGGGAAGTCCGTCGCGAGCACCCGGCTGACCGTGACCGGGGGGCGCGCCGGCGCCTGCGACGGCGGTACGCCGAGCCCGTCGGCGTCCGCGGGCCAGGCCGGCGTCTCCTCGCTGCGGCTGCGGCCGGGCGGCCGGGAGCCGCAGCGCGGCGACGAGGCCGTGTTCACCATCACCACCGACCGGGCCACCCTCGACGCCCACGACGCGCTCCTCCTCCGCTCCCCCGCCTTCGTCACGCCCGTCAAGCGCCTGACGAAGAACTTCAAGGAGGGGAAGGGCGACGGCTGGTGGACCGACCTCGCGGGCATGGTGCGCTGCGACATCAAGCCCGGCACCTACGCCGTGGACCTCGTGGCCGGCGGCGGTGACGAGGAGGAGGACTCCCCTCTGCAGTCGGTGAGACTCACCGTGCCGGACCACATGGACCCCGCCAACCGCGACTTCTGCGCCGGCCCCCACGCGTACAAGGAGATCGTCGACCGCACCAGCGAGACCGCCCCCGACGAGGACGGCACCGGCGGCAGTCACCACGCGGCGGACAAGGACGGGAACGACGGCCCGGGCACCGGCACGATCGTCGCCGTCTCGTCCGCCGCCGCCCTGGTCGCGGCCTCGGTCACCTACTTCCTCGTCGGCCGCCGACGCCGACGGGCGAGGAAGCTGCCCGACGGGTCCTGGTGATCCGCCCCGGCGTCGCCCCCGGCTTCGTGACGGCGGACGGGACGAACGTCGGCGGCAGCAGCGGAAACGCGTCGTGCGCGCTGATCGACGCACACTGCCGGACCGGCACACCGATCGTGCCGGACACCGCCCCCGTCACCACGGCAGGCGGCAGGGAGGCGAGCACCGACAGGCCGGCAGGCCCCACCCGACACCCCGCACCACCGGCCGGCCCGAGCGGCACGATCAGGGGCCGGGCGGCCCGACGGGACACCGTCAGCGGCGAGAGCCCGCCCCCGGAGACGTTCCGGGGACGGGCTCTCAAAGCGGAACCGGCGCGGCTCACCCCACCGACGAGTACGCCACCACACCGCGCAGCAGCCCGTCGACCGCCTTGCGGGCGTTGCGCGCCACGGGACTGCCCGCCGGCGCGGCGGCCGCGATCTGGCCGAGGACGTCGATGAGCTGCTTGCACCAGCGGACGAAGTCGCCCGCCGGCATCTCGATCTCGCGCAGCACCTCGTCCAGCCCGTGCCCGGAGGCCCAGCGGTAGGCGGCCCAGGCGAACCCGAGGTCGGGCTCGCGCTGGCCCACCCCCTCCGCCTGGTTGATGCGGTGCGCCTCCTCCAGGGCGTCCAGCCGGCCCCAGATGCGGACCATCTCGCCCAGCGCCGCCTTGGCCGCACCCGACGGCAGCTTGGGCGCCACCGCGTCGTCGCTCATCCGCGCCTCGTAGACCAGCGCCGACGCGCAGGCCGCCAGTTCGGCCGGGGCCAGCCCGTCCCAGACGCCCTCGCGCAGGCACTCGGAGGCGAGCAGGTCCAGCTCGCCGTAGAGCCGCGCGAGCCGTCGACCGTGCTCGGTCACCTCCTCGTTCCGCAGATAGTCGAGGTCGGTCAGGAGTGCGCAGATCCGGTCGAAGGTACGGGCGATGGTGTTCGTCCGGCCCTCGATCCGCCGCTCCAACTGCCGGGTGTCCCGCTGCAGCCGGTGATAGCGCTCGGCCCAGCGGGCGTGGTCCTCCCGCTCGTCACAGCCGTGACAGGGGTGCGCGCGGATCGCCGTCCGCAGTCGGGAGATCTCGGCGTCGTCCACGGCCGCGGACCTGCCCTTGCGGTGCCGCTCGGGCACGATGTGCCCGGCCTTGGTCCGCAGCGCCGACGCCAGGTCGCGGCGCGATTGGGGGCTGCGCGGGTTGAAGGTGCGCGGGATGCGCATCCGCTCCACCGGCTCGACGGGCACCGGGAAGTCCAGCGCCGCCAGCCGCTTGACCTGCCGTTCCGCCGTGAGGACGAGGGGACGCGGCCCCTCGTAGTCGTAACCGCGGGACCGGTCGGCCCGGCCGGGCAGCCCGGGGTCGAGCACCAGCGCGAGCCCGGCGAACTTGCCGGTCGGCACATGGATGACGTCGCCCGGCTTGAGCTTCTCCAGGGCGGCGGCAGCGGCGGCCCGCCGCTGGGTGGCCCCCTGCTTGGCCAGCTCGGTCTCGCGCTCCTTCAGCTCACGGCGCAGCCGCGCGTACTCGTCGAAGTCGCCGAGGTGGCAGGTGATCGCCTCGCGGTACCCCGCCAGGCCCTCCTCGTTCTTCTGCACCTGCCGCGAGATGCCGACGACCGAACGGTCCGCCTGGAACTGGGCGAACGAGGTCTCCAGCAGCTCGCGCGACCGGTGCCGGCCGAACTGGGAGACCAGGTTGACCGCCATGTTGTACGACGGCTTGAAGCTCGACCGGAGCGGGTACGTCCGGGTGCCGGCCAGACCGGCCAGGGCGCCCGGGTCCATGCCCCGCTGCCAGAGCACGACCGCGTGCCCCTCGACGTCGATGCCGCGCCGGCCGGCCCGGCCGGTCAACTGGGTGTACTCGCCGGGGGTGATGTCCGCGTGCTGCTCGCCGTTCCACTTGACGAGCTTCTCCAACACCACGGACCGGGCGGGCATGTTGATGCCCAGGGCCAGCGTCTCGGTGGCGAACACCGCCTTGACCAGGCCCTTGACGAACAGCTCCTCCACGACCTCCTTGAAGGTCGGCAGCATGCCCGCGTGGTGCGCGGCGATACCGCGCTCCAGCCCCTCCAGCCACTCGAAGTAGCCCAGGACGTGCAGATCCTCGTCGGGGATCGAGGCCGTGCGCTCCTCGACGATCTCGCGCACCCGGCGCCGGGCCTCGTCGTCGTTCAGCCGCAGCCCCGCGTACAGGCACTGCTGGACCGCGGACTCGCAGCCCGCGCGGCTGAAGATGAAGGTGATCGCGGGCAACAGGCCCTCGGCGTCGAGCCGTTCGATGACCTCGACCCGGCTGGGGGTCCAGATCCGGCTGCGCTGCCGCCGCTCCCGCTCACGGTCGGCCTCCCGGCCGCGGCGGCGGTCCCGGCCGCCCATCGGCCGGCTGTTCTCCATCCGGGCCAGCCGCACCAGATCCGGATTGACCTCACGGCGGCCGGTGACGGGCGTGCCGTCCGGGCCGGTCTTCTCCTCGAACAGGTCGTACATCCGCCGCCCGGCCAGCACGTGCTGCCAGAGCGGAACGGGCCGGTGCTCGGAGACGATCACCTCGGTGTCGCCGCGGACGGTGTCCAGCCAGTCGCCGAACTCCTCCGCGTTCGAGACGGTCGCCGACAGGGACACCAGCGTCACCGACTCGGGCAGGTGAATGATCACCTCTTCCCAGACGGCGCCGCGGAAGCGGTCGGAGAGGTAGTGCACCTCGTCCATGACCACATGGCCCAGCCCGTTCAGGGCCTGGGACCCGGCGTAGAGCATGTTCCGCAGCACCTCGGTGGTCATCACGAGCACCGGGGCGTCGGCGTTGACGCTGTTGTCACCGGTCAGCAGCCCGACCTTGGCCGCGCCGTAGCGTTTGACCAGGTCGTTGTACTTCTGGTTGGACAGCGCCTTGATGGGGGTGGTGTAGAAGCACTTGCGGCCCTCGCGGAGGGCCAGGTGGACGGCGAACTCGCCCACGATCGTCTTGCCGGAGCCGGTCGGCGCCGCGACCAGCACCCCCTTTCCGGCCTCCAGGGCCTTGCAGGCGTCGATCTGGAACGCGTCCAGCTCGAAGTCGTACATTTCGCGGAAGGAGGCCAGGGCGGTGGCCTGCTCCGCAGCGCGCCGCTTCGCCAGGGCATAGCGCTCAGCAGGGGACATGTCGTCGGTCATCTTGTCTACGAGCCTACCGGGCACCTCGGACAGGTACCCGATCTTTACGGCGCCCCGGCCCCCTCCCCTTCGCCCGGGCCCCGAACGCCACAGGGCGGCAGCCGTCTGCGGCTGCCGCCCCGGAAGCGCTGGGTCCGCGGTCGCGGACCGCCCGGATCAGGTGAAGTCGTCGTACCCGTTCCGCCGTACCGGCTCCCCGTTGTTCCCCTGCCGACCGGACCGGTCGGCGGCGGTCAGCGGCTCCACGTCGGCGACCGGCTCGGGGGTGAGGTCCAGGGGTGCCGCCTCGTCGTCGTCGAGGAGGCGGTCGGGGTTGGCCCTGCCCCTGCGCTTGTCGTTGAGCATGGCGATGCCGACGGCGATGAAGTAGAGGGCGACGATCGGGCCGGCGAGGGCGAACATCGACACCGGGTCGACGGTCGGCGTTGCCACGGCCGCGAAGATCGTGACACCCATGATCATGCCGCGCCACCAGCCCAGCATCCGGCGGCCGGTGAGAATTCCGCCGAAGTTGAGCAGCATGAGCAGCAGCGGCAGCTCGAAGGAGAGGCCGAAGACCAGGACCAGCCGCATGATCAGGTCGAGGAGCTCGTCCAGCGGAAGGATGTTGTCGACGCCGGCGGGGGTGAGCCCGAGGAGGGCCTTGGCTGCGGTCGGCAGGATGGTGTACGCGAACCAGGCGCCCGCCCCGAAGAGCGGGACACCGGCGGCCACGAAGCTCAGCGCGTACTTCTTCTCGTGCCGGTGCAGACCGGGCGCGAGGAAGGCCCACAGTTGGTACAGCCACACCGGGCTGGCCATCACCAGCCCCGAGACCAGGGACACCTTGACCATCAGGGTGAAGGGCCCCGAGAGGCCCGACATCGTGATGTTGGCGCAGACCTTGGGGTTGTCCTTCTTGACCTTCAGCAACTCGGAGAAGGGAAGGTCACAACCGACCGCGTCCTCGATCGGCTTTTTGAAGACATCGATGATGTCCAGGTAGTAGTAGGCCGCGACCACCCCGACGATCACAATCGCGATGACCGACTTCGCCAACCGGTTGCGCAGCTCACGGAGGTGCTCCGCGAGCGGCATCCGCCCCTCGGGATCCTTCTCCTTCTTGCGGGCAGGCTTGAGCAACCCACGTCCCTATCTCGTGCGGCGGACGGTCGCCTCCGGGCGGCCGTCCCAGTCGTCCTCGGTGGTCAGCGCTGCGTCGTGCGGTCGGCCGGCTCCTGCACCGGGCGCGAGGTCACGTCACCGGGAGCCGCCTTGATCGTACGCGGGGCCGCCGCCTGCGGGTCCGCGGGCTCGGCGGGCGCCGAGGCGTCCTTGCCCTCGGACTTCATCGCCTTGGCCTCGCTCTTGAGGATGCGGGCGGACTTGCCGAGAGCACGCGCCATGTCGGGGAGCTTCTTGGCGCCGAACAGGAGCACGACAACCACGAGAATGAGGATGATCTCAGGGGCCCCGAGCCGTCCGAACAACATAAGCGTTTACCTTCTCACCGAAGCGGTTTAGGGGTGTGGAGCTGTGGACCGATAAGACGTTTTGTCCAGCAGTCGTACGGCAGCGATCGTAACGCGCAAGGATGAACGCCGGGCAATCCCCGCGCGTACTTCCCCGCTGTTCCCGCGAGCGACCCTCCGCTTCGTCGGCAGGGTCACCCGCACCAGCGTACCGCCAGCACCTCCGGCGGAGGAGACGGCCGTCGGGCCCTTCCGCCCGCCCGTGCGCGCCGGTTGCCACACCGGGCGTACGCCGGACGCCGGCCGGGGGCGTGCGCCGGGCGGCACGCGGTGCGGCGTACGCCCGTGATCACTCCTGGCGTACGCCGTGCGCCACCCGCGCCGCCTCCGCGGCGAGCGGGACGGCGGCCCGCTCCAGGTCCTCGGTCGCCCGGGTGATCCGCCGGGAGCTCTCCTCCACCTGCCGGGCCAGCCGGCGCACCTGCACCAGGACGAGCGCGGCGAGAACGCCGAGCACGGCGATGCCGCAGAAGGAGAGGGCGACGGCGAGCATGGGGAAGAGCATGGGGACGAACCTACCGAAGGCGGGACGACGGGCGGGCACGGGCCCGGGACTCGCCCCACGACGGGCGGGCGGGGGCCCGGGGACCCGCCCCCACCACGGGCAGGCACGGGCCCGGAAACTTACCCCCACCCGGGCAGGCACCACAGGCGGGCACGGGCCCGGGGACACACCCCTCGGGGCCCGCTCAGACCGTCGAGTGCAGCCGCAGCGTGCGCACCCCGCCCCCGGTGAGCAACTGCACGATCCGCTCCCCCGCCGGCTTGCGCACCGACGCGCCGCAGTCGGGGCAGGTGAAGGAGTAGAACGTGGTGCGCCGGCTGCCGCCGATCGCCAGCCGGAGGGCGGCGGCCGTCAGTTCGAAGCTCCCCCGGCAGTCGGGGCAGGCGGCCTTGAAGACCGTGCCCGGCAGCTCCCGCGCGTACCCGGTCACCCCGGCCTCACCCGCCGTAGGCCGCGAGGGCCTCCCGGGCCGCTTCCCTTGCGCTCGCGGCCAGCTCGGGGGGCGAGACGATGCGGCCGTCCCGGCCCAGCCGCAGCGCCAGCCGGCGCAGCGACGCGGGGTCGGGGGTGCGCAGGGTGATGCGCAGACCGCCCTCGGGCAGTTCCTCGGCGCTGTCGTGCGGGTAGTACTCGGCCACCCAGCGTCCGCCGGGGCCCACCTCGACCACGACCTCGGGGTCCTCGGCGGCGGGCTGCACCAGCCCGGCCGAGAGGTCGCGCGGCTCGACCGGCGGCGGGTCGGAGACCTCGTCCAGCAGCCGGATCTCGGCCACCCGGTCCAGCCGGAAGGTGCGCCGGGCCTCGGAGAGCCGGCACCACGCCTCCATGTAGGTGTGGCCGACGGCGAACAGCCGGATCGGGTCGACCTCGCGCTCGGTCAGTTCGTCGCGGGCCGGCGAGTAGTAGCGGACCCAGAGCCGGCGGCGTTCGGCGATGGCCCGGTCGACGTCGGCGAAGACGCCGCCCTCCGACTCGAAGGTGACGGAGAGCCGGGAGCTGGCGCCCGCCGCCTCCCCGGCCGCGGCCTCGATCTTGGCGGTGGCGCGCACCAGCGCCTGCCGGTCGCTCTCCCGCAGGCCGGGCAGGGTGGCCACGGCGCGGGCGGCCACCAGCAGGGCGGTGGCCTCGTCGGCCGCGAGCCGCAGCGGCTCACCGGTGCTGGTGCCCGAGGCGTCCGGGTTGTGCCACCAGATGCGGTCGCCGTCGGTGTCGATGTCCAGCAGGTCGCCGCCGCGGAAGCTGGTGCCGCACATCGGCAGCACGTCGAGGTCGCCGATCAGCTCGTCCTCGGTGATGCCGAAGGCCCGGGCCACGTCGGCGACGCGGGCGCCGGGGCGCTCGCGCAGGTAGGTGACCAGCGACAGCATTCGCCGGGTCTGGTCGATGGCGTTTCCGGCCATGAGGGGTCGGTCCGTGCCCTTCTGTTGGAGGTCCGCTCGTCGGGGGTGTGGCTGGGTCCGCTCGTCGGGATGTGCCGGGACGCCGGGGGGGGGCGTCGCGGTCGCGCTCGCGGTCAGTCCTTCGCCACGGCCCGCAGCCGCTCGACGACGTCGGCCCGCAGGTCGTCCGGTTCCAGTACCACCACGTCCGGGCCGAACTCGACGAGCCAGGCGTCCAGCCCGTGCCCGTACGGGATCTCCAGTTCGTCCCAGCCGTCGCCCAGGTCCCGGCGGGCCAGGGCCTTGGCGCGCAGCGGGTAGCCGTGCCCCGCCCGGACCTTGATCAGCGCGGTGCCGGTGGCCGTCTCGCCCGCCCAGCTCTCCACGGTCTCCCGGACGGTGACGTGGTCGGGGACCGGCGCGGTGAACGGCAGGGCCCGCGAGCGGACCCGGCCGGTGATACGGGAGAGACGGAAGACGCGCTCCGCCTGGCGCTCGCGGTCCCAGCCCGCCAGGTACCAGTGGCCGCGCCAGCACTCCAGCGTCCACGGTTCCACGTGCCGCTGCTCGGGACGGGCCGCGTTGGCCTTGCGGTAGTCGAAGACGACGGTGCGGCGGTCGCGCGCCGCGAGCATCAGCGGCTCGAACGCCGCCTCGTGCACGGGGATGCGGGTCTCCAGGGCGCCGCCCTCGTACGCGTCCTCCGCCACCGGCATCCCGGCCGCGCGCAGCTTCTGGAGCGCGCCGCTGGCCGCCGACGCCAGCCGCGCCTGCTGCCAGACCTTCGCGGCGAGGCCCAGCGCCGCGGCCTCCTCGACGTCGAGGGTGATCGGGGGGAGGCGGTTGCTGTCCCGGCGGGCCAGGTAGCCGGTCTCACCGTCGACACCCTCGACCGTCTCGATGATCAGGCCGAGCTCGCGGAGGTCCTCCTTGTCCCGCTCGAACATGCGGTTGAAGGCGTCGTCACTGCCGGTCCCGGCGGAACGGGAGGACGGAACGGCGGCGTCGGCGTCCGACCCGACGTCCGCACGAGAGGCCACGTCACTCCCCGGTCCGAAGGCCTCCAGGTAGGCCTCGATGGACCCGCGCAGCTCCCGCTTGCTGAGCGGACGACGCGTCCCCAGCAGGCACAGCGCCAGATTCATCAGCCGCTCGGCCTTGGCAATCGCCATCGACGCCCTCTCGCCCTCTTCTCATGTTCTTTCAACCGATGACCGTACCGCTCACCGGTCACCCGGCAAAAGCCGAGGGCCCGCGCGGTTCGCGCGGGCCCTCGGTCATCACCGGTCGGGGTCCGGTCAGACGCCCATCAGGTCGCAGACGAAGATCAGCGTCTCGCCGGGGGCGATCCGGCCGCCGCCCGCGCCGCGCTCGCCGTAGGCGAGGTGGGCGGGGATCGTCAGCCGGCGGCGGCCGCCGACCTTCATGCCCTGGATGCCCTTGTCCCAGCCCTCGATGACCTGGCCGGCGCCCAGCTTGAACTCCAGCGGGTTGCCCCGGTTCCAGCTCGCGTCGAACTCCTCGCCGGTGGAGTAGGCGACGCCCACGTAGTGGACCTTGACGAAGTCGCCGGCCTTGGCCACCGCACCGTCGCCCTCCCAGAGGTCGATGATCTCCAGGTCGGACGGGGCCGGGCCCTCGGGGAAGTCGATCTCCGGCTTCTCGATGTTCACGTAAGTGCTCCTACGAACGGATTCTTCGGACAACCGTGCAAGTTTCGCAGATGAGCGGCCCGGCCTCGTCCCCGATGGGCCGGTCAGACCTTGCCCACGATGTCCACGACGAAGACCAGCGGCGCGTCGGCGGGGATGCCGCTGCCGGGCGGCGGGCTGCTGCCGTACGCCTGCTCGGCCGGGAGCACCAACAGCACCCGGTCCCCGACGTGCTTGCCGGCCAGGCCCTTGTCCCAGCCGGAGACGACCGAGCCGGTGCCGATCTGGAAGGCGGTGGCGCCGCCGTGGTCCCAGGACGAGTCGAACTTCTTGCCGCCGTCCCAGAGCACGCCGGTGTACTGGGCCACCAGGCCGTCACCGGCCTTGACCTCCGGGCCGTCGCCCTTGATGAGGATCTGCTCCTTGAGCTCCTTGGGCGCCTTCTCGCCCTTGGGCATGGTGATCTCGGCCGCCTTGCCGGACTCGGCCTTCACCTCCGGCATGCCCGACTCGGGCTTCGCCTGCTCGCCCTTGACCTCCGCCTTGGCGTCGGCCTTGCCGGTGGCCACGACGTCCAGGACCCAGACGAGCGTCTGGTCGGCGTTCTGCTGGACCTTGTCGCCGTACATCGACTTCAGCGTGCCCTCGGCCCACACCCGGGTGCCGACCTTGTGGCCCACCAGGGCGTCGGCGACCGCGGCCGGCACCTGGCCGCCGCCCTCGCCGTCGCCCACCCGCTGCACCAGCTCGCGGCGCGGCCCCTTGGTGTCCTGGCCCGGCTCGGGGTTCCAGGTGCCCTTGGCGGTGGCGCCCTCCTGGGTCGGCTGCACCGCGAAGG
Organism: Streptomyces sp. NPDC052910; assembly: GCF_055585605.1. Lineage (NCBI taxonomy): Bacteria > Bacillati > Actinomycetota > Actinomycetes > Kitasatosporales > Streptomycetaceae > Streptomyces > Streptomyces sp. NPDC052910. Next base: position 179,147 of record NZ_JBVJJR010000004.1, on the reverse strand, counting down.
CCATGCGGGCGAACGCGCCCTTCTCCACGGTGGCGCCCTTGCCCTCGGTGATCGTGGTGATCCGCACCTTGTCCGGGCCCTTGGCGTCCTTCGGAGCGGTGATCTTCGGCTGCTCGCCGAAGGCGCCCGTCACCGTGATCTTCGAGCCGCCCTGCGCCGACTTGGCGCTCTCCGTGGCCTTGGAGCTGCTCTCGGCGGACTTCTTCGAACCGCCGTCGTCGTCCGAGCCGCAGCCCGCGGCGGTCAGCAGCAGGACGGGCACGGCCAGGGCGGCGGCCAGACGGCGGGACGGGCGGGTGCCGCTCGCGGTCCTCGCGAGGCGACGGGATTGCGGGAATCGTCCCGCGGTGAATCGCAGCATCGGTCCAACTCGGGCTAGGGGGTGGCTGAACAGTGCCCGCCACTCTACGGCCTGCGCCCCGCCCGGCACCCCCGTCCGACACGGCGATGCGCCGGACCGATGGGTCCGGCGCACCGGTGTCGCATTCGCTGCCCCGAATTCGGGGATTTCAGGCCGTGCTTCCGCTCACATTCCGGCAATCAGCTTTTCCACCCGGTCGTCCACCGACCGGAAAGGGTCCTTGCACAACACGGTGCGCTGAGCCTGGTCGTTGAGCTTGAGGTGGACCCAGTCGACGGTGAAGTCCCGGCGCTGTTCCTGCGCGCGGCGGATGAAATCGCCGCGCAGCCGGGCCCGGGTGGTCTGCGGGGGCACCGACTTGCCCTCGAAGATCTTCAGGTCGTTGCAGACCCGGGCGGCCTGGCCGCGCCGCTCCAGCAGGTAGTACAGGCCCCGCCGGCGGTGGATGTCGTGGTAGGCGAGGTCTATCTGGGCGACCCTCGGGTGGGACATGCTGATGGCGTTCTTCGCCCGGTAACGCTCGATGAGCTGGTACTTCATCACCCAGTCGATCTCGGTGGAGATGCGGTCCAGGTCCTCGTCCCGGATCGCCTCCAGGGACCGGCCCCAGAGCTCCAGCACCCGCTCGACGACGCCCGTGCGGATGCCGCGCCGCTCGCAGAAGTCGACGGCCTTCTCGTAGTACTCCTGCTGGATCTCCAGGGCGGAGGCCTCGCGGCCGCTGGCCAGGCGCACCTTGCGGCGGCCGGTGATGTCGTGGCTGACCTCGCGGATCGCCCGGATGGGGTTCTCCAGGGTGAGGTCGCGCATCACCGTGCCGGCCTCGATCATGCGGAGCACCAGGTCGGTGGCGCCGACCTTGAGCAGCATCGTGGTCTCCGACATGTTCGAGTCGCCCACGATGACGTGCAGCCTGCGGTACCGCTCGGCGTCGGCGTGCGGCTCGTCCCGGGTGTTGATGATCGGGCGCGAACGCGTGGTGGCGGAGCTGACGCCCTCCCAGATGTGCTCCGCGCGCTGGCTGACGCAGTAGACGGCGCCGCGCGGGGTCTGGAGGACCTTCCCGGCGCCGCAGATGATCTGACGGGTCACCAGGAAGGGGATGAGGATGTCCGCCAGACGGGAGAACTCCCCGTGTCTGGCCACGAGGTAGTTCTCGTGGCAGCCGTAGGAGTTCCCCGCCGAGTCGGTGTTGTTCTTGAAGAGGTAGACGTCGCCCGCGATCCCCTCCTCGTGCAGGCGGCGTTCGGCGTCGACGAGCAGTCCTTCGAGAATGCGCTCGCCCGCCTTGTCGTGGGTGACCAGTTCGATCACGTTGTCGCACTCTGGTGTCGCGTATTCCGGGTGCGAGCCCACATCGAGGTAGAGACGGGCGCCGTTGCGCAGGAAGACATTGCTGCTGCGGCCCCAGGAAACGACACGGCGGAAGAGGTACCGCGCCACTTCGTCAGGCGACAGTCGGCGCTGTCCCCTGAACGTGCACGTGACGCCGTACTCGTTCTCCAGCCCGAAAATGCGGCGGTCCATGCCTGAACACTACGCCTGATGCCCTGCGCTGAAACCGGGTTCGACGGCACCGTTCCGATCGGATTCCGAACGCGCGACGACGGCCGACACCTTCTCGGGGGCGGTCAGCGCCTTGCGCGCCGCCAGCAGGACGAGCGCGGCGGCGATCCCGCCGCCCGCCGCGACCGCGAACCCGGCCCGGGCACCGCCCGACTGCACCGCCGGTCCGACGAACGCCGTACCGATGGACGCGCCGACGCCGAACGAGGTGACCAGCCAGGAGAACGCCTCGGTGGCCGTGCCCGCCGGCGCGTGCCGGTCGACGACGACGAAGGCGCAGGCGAGCGCGGGTGCCAGGAACACACCGGCGATCCCCGCCAGGACGGTCATCGGGACGACACCGGGGACCAGCAGCAGCGGCACGTAGCAGACGGCCAGCGCGGCGATGATCACCCGCAGCCGCCCCTCCGGCGCCCCCGCCCACTGCCGGCCGCCGTACACCACACCGCCGACCAGGGCACCGGCGCTGAGCGCCGACAACAGATAGCTGGAGATCATCTGGTTGCCGTGCGCGTCGGCGTAGGCCACGGAGGCGACGGCTATGGAACCCAGCGCCGAGCCGACGAAGAAGAAGGTGCCGAGGACGACCAGCAGGCCCCGGGAGCGCAGCGCGCCCAGCCAGTGGGCCTCGCGCGGCTCGCTGCGCCACTTCCGCGAGGGCGGGGAACTGACCACGGCGAGCGCGCCGAGCACGCCCAGGGCGTTGATGACCAGCAGCGCGGCGGCCTCGGACCACTCGCGGACGAACAGCATCACGATCAGCGGGCCGACCGCGTACATGACCTCCTGGGCCACGGCGTCCAGGGCGTAGGCCGCGTGGATGCGGTCCTCGCGCTCCAGCACGGACGGCCACAGCGCCCGCAGGCCGCCCTCCAGCGGCGGGGTGAAGAAGCCCGCGACGACCATGGCCGCGTAGGCGACGGGCAGCGGCTCCAGACCGACGCAGGCGAAGAGGACCATGCCCAGCGCGGACAGTACGGCCGAGGGCAGCATCACGCGCGGCTGGCCGTACAGGTCGACGGCGCGGCCGAGCAGCGGCTGGCCGACGGCGTTGGCCACGCCGTAGGCGGCGGAGAGCGCGCCGGCGAGGGTGTAGCTGCCGCCCTCGGCGCGGGCGAAGAGGACGACCGCCAGCGCGGCGGTGGCGGTGGGCAGCCGGCCCACCAGGGTGCCCACCAGCAACCGCGCGGCGTACCGCGTCCTGAGCATCTCGCCGTAGCCCGCCGCCATCATCTGCCTCTCTCGACCGGCCGTGGCCGGGTCCGCCGGGACGTTCGTCCGCCCGTCCGTGTGGTTTTACGTATAACGTTGAAGAGTTATACGTACCATGTCGGCAGCTCACGGGTCCACCCGTGGGGAGTCGGGCGGAGAGGGGCGTCACCGCGGTGACGGACGGCGAACAGAGCAGAGGCGGCGGGGGCCGCTGGCCGACGGTCCGGGGGGCACACGCGGCGCCCGCCCGGGCGACCAGCCGGGACGTGGCCCGCGCGGCCGGCGTCTCCCAGGCGACGGTCTCCCTGGTCATGGGCGACAAATGGCGCGGCCGGGTCTCCGAGGCCCGCGCCGAGGCGGTCCGCACCGCCGCCCGCGAACTGGGCTACCGCCGCAACCTCGCCGCCCGCGACCTACGGCTGGGCCGGACCCGGACCGTCCTGCTCGTGGTCCCCGCCCTCACCAACGAATTCTTCGCCCGGGTCTACGCCGGGGCCGCCCGCGCGGCCGGCGAACAGGGCGTCGGCGTCCTCCTCTACCCCTCCCCCGAGGGCATCGGCCCCGCCCGCGACCCCTTCGCCTCCGCCCGCGCCGCCCTCGACGGCGTCATCGCCTCCTCCATGGCGGTCGACTCCCTGACCGCCCTGCGGGCCGGCGGCCTGCCGCTGGTCATGCTCGACAGCGACCCCCACAGCGCGGAGGCCGCCGCCACCGTCAACCCGGACATCGCCGACGGCATGCGACAGGTCGCCGCCCACCTGCTCACCCTCGGCCACCGGCGCTTCGCCCACCTGGCCGCCGACGTCGACTCCTGGACCTTCCGGGTCCGGGCGCGGGCCCTGGCCGAGGCGCTGCGGGGCGTCCCCGACGCGCGCGTGATACGTACGGAGCCGGCTTCGCTGCACGTCGACGCGGGGCGGGCGGCGGCCGAACGCGTCCTCTCCGGGCCCGGACCCCGGCCCACCGCCCTCGTCTGCGACGACGACATGCTCGCCGCGGGTGCGTGCAAGGCCGCTCGGCGGCTTGGGTTGCGTGTTCCGGACGACGTCTCGGTGACCGGGTTCGCCGATCTTTCGCTGGCTACGGCTGTCGATCCCGAGCTGACCACGGTCCGTCTCCCCGCAGAGACCGTCGGCGAGGCGGGGATGCGGGCGCTCGCGGCCGTTCTCGACGGGCGGCCCGATGGCGCGGCCGAGCTGCCGGTGGACCTGGTGATCCGCGACTCGAGCGGGCCGGCGCGGCCCGCCTGACGGCGGGGGGGTGCCCCGGTCCCGCCCTTTCACCGTTTCCTGCGGGGGCGGGCCCCCGCGCCCCCGAAGCGCCCTGCGGGCGCTGTCCTCAAACGCCGGACGGGCTGAAATCAGCCCGTCCGGCGTTTGAGGACAACCGCGCGGAGCGCGGTTTCGGGGGTCTGGGGGCCGGCCCCCAGGAAACGGCGAAGGGGCGGGACCGGGGCACAGCCCGCCGCAGGCGCCTCAGGAGCCGGCGTTCTCGCTGTCCTCGCCGTCCTCGCCCTCCTCGGCGCCCTCGGCGCCACCCGCGCCTTCGAGCAGCCGCGTCAACTGATCACCAAGCAACCGCTTGAACTTCCGCTGCTGCGGCCGCGTCCGGTCGAGCACCGCGACCTCAAGCTGCTCGGCGGTCAGCGTCCGCTCCCCGCCGTTCGTGTCCCGGGCGAGCGATTCGACGGCGAGCTTGAGCGCCTCCGCCAGCGTCATCCCGTCCCGGTGCCGCTGCCCGAGGTAACTGCTGATCTGGTCGGCGTTGCCGCCGACGGCGACCGAGCCGTGCTCGTCGACGATCGAACCGTCGTGCGGGAGCCGGTAGATCTGGTCGTCCTCGGGGCCGGCGCCGACCTCGGCGACGATCAGTTCGACCTCGTAGGGCTTCTCGCCGGCGCTGGAGAAGATGGTGCCGAGGGTCTGGGCGTAGACGTTGGCGAGGCCCCGGGCGGTGACGTCGCCGCGGTCGTAGGTGTAGCCGCGCAGGTCGGCGTAGCGGACGCCGCCGATGCGCAGGGTCTCGAACTCGTTGTACTTCCCGACGGCCGCGAACGCGATGCGGTCGTAGATCTCGCTGACCTTGTGCAGCGCGCGGGACGGGTTCTCGGCAACGAAGATAACGCCATCGTTGTACTGGAGGACCACGACGCTGCGGCCGCGCGCGATGCCCTTGCGGGCGTACTCGGCGCGGTCGGCCATGGCCTGCTGGGGAGAGACGTAGAACGGCGTCGACACCGGTTATCCGTCCCTTTCTGGTCTGTGGGGAGTGCGTACGGGGGACTCGGGACCGGTACGGGTCAGAGGAGGGCGGCGCGGGGGCCGTCGGGCTCCTGGAGCCGCCGCTCGTGGATCTCCCGGACGGTCTCCGCCAGGTCGGCGTCGGTGAGCCTCCGGTAGCCCTCGTCGGAGATGACGGTGACGATCGGGTAGATGCGGCGGGCGAGGTCGGGACCGCCGGTCGCCGAGTCGTCGTCGGCCGCGTCGTACAGGGCCTGTACCACCAGGGTGGCGGCCTGTTCGGCGGTGAGGCCCTCCCGGTAGAGCTTCTTCAGCGAGCCGCGGGCGAAGAGCGAGCCGGAGCCGGTGGCCGCGTAGCCGTACTCCTCGGAGCGACCGCCGGTCACGTCGTAGGTGAAGATCCGGCCCTTCCCGCGGTCCACGTCCCAGCCGGCGAAGAGCGGCACCACGGCCAGGCCCTGCATGGCCATGCCCAGGTTGCTGCGGATCATGGTGGAGAGCCGGTTGGCCTTGCCCTCCAGGGAGAGCTGGGCGCCCTCGACCTTCTCGAAGTGCTCCAGCTCCAGTTGGAAGAGCTTGACCATCTCCACCGCGAGACCGGCCGTGCCCGCGATGCCGACGGCCGAGTACTCGTCCGCCGGGAAGACCTTCTCGATGTCGCGCTGCGCGATGACGTTGCCCATGGTCGCCCGCCGGTCGCCGGCCAGCACCACCCCGCCGGCGAAGGTCGCCGCGACGATGGTCGTGCCGTGCGGCGCCTCGACGGCACCCATCACGGGCGGCAACTGCCGGTTGCCGGGCAGCAGCTCGGGGGCGTGGTTCCCGAGGAAGTCCACGAAAGAGGACGAGCCCGGCGTCAGGAAGGCAGCAGGTAGACGCCCGGTGCTACGAGGGTTGGCTTCCACACGTTTCCTTCCACGTATTCGGCGGCACGCCGCGTGACGTCCGGCCGATCCTTAGAACGGTCCGGGGGCGGCGTCGCGGCTGCGTCGCAGCACGCCACGCTCGGCCCCGGTTCGGTGATCATGATCCATGTGCTCCGACCGGGCGGCAAGGCGGGTCGGACAGACCCCCTCCACCCCCCGGGCCGATCCCCGGCCGCGGTGCGGCCGCTCGCGGTCCGCGGTCCCCCGCGCCGCGCGCGACCCTTCGCCCGGACCGGGCGAGTGTCCGGTCCCGACCGAATTCGACCTACGAATCGTAGGTCAAATCACTCTCCACCCTTCTGGACGAAGCTTCGCACGAAGTCCTCGGCGTTCTCCTCCAGGACGTCGTCGATCTCGTCCAGCACCGAGTCCACGTCATCCGACAGCTTCTCGTGCCGCTCCTTGAGGTCCTCGGACGCCTGCGCCTCCTGCGCCTGCTCCTCGGTCTCCTCGGTGGCACGCGTGGCCTTCTGCTGCCCGCCGCCGGTGTCCTTGGTCGCCATACCCCTCACCCCGCTCGGTTTCGACGTACACGTACTCAAGTCCTACAGATCAGACCCTACAAGCACGGTCCGACATCGGCCCCGTACTCCCGGGAACGTCCGGGAACCACCGTGATGATTCCCGTTCCGCCTCCTCCCCAGACCCCGCTCAGCCCCCCGACAGCACCCGTACCAGGTCCTCCGCCGTGCGGCAGCGGTCCAGCAGCTCCTTGACGTGGTTGCGGGTGCCGCGCAGCGGTTCCAGGGTGGGGACGCGCTGGAGCGAGTCCCGGCCGGGGAGGTCGAAGATCACGGAGTCCCAGGAGGCGGCGGCCACGTCGTCCGCGTACTGGTCGAGGCAGCGGCCCCGGAAGTACGCCCGGGTGTCCTCGGGCGGTGCCGTGCGGGCCCGCTCCACCTCGTCCTCGTCCAGCAGCCGCTTGATCCGGCCGCGCGCCGCCAGGCGGTTGTACAGGCCCTTGTCCGGGCGGACGTCCGCGTACTGGAGGTCCACCAGGTGCAGCCGGGCCGCGTCCCAGTCGAGGCCGTCGCGGCGGCGGTAGCCCTCCAGCAGCTCCCGTTTCGCCACCCAGTCCAGCTCGCCGGCCAGGCTCATGGGGTCGCTCTCCAGCCGGCCGAGCACGTCCTCCCAGCGGGTCAGGACGTCCTTGGTCTGCTCGTCCGCGTCGGCCCCGTACCGGTCCTCGACGTGTTTGCGGGCCAGCTCGCAGTACTCCATCTGGAGCTGGACGGCGGTGAGGGTGCGGCCGCTGCGCAGCGTGATCAGCCGGCGCAGCGAGGGGTCGTGACTGACCCGGTGCAGGGTGCGGACGGGCTGGTCGACGGCGAAGTCGCCGGAGATGAAGCCGTCCTCGATCATGGACAGCACCAGGGATGTGGTGCCCAGCTTGAGGTAGGTGGAGATCTCCGAGAGGTTGGCGTCGCCGATGATCACATGGAGCCGGCGGTACTTCTCGGCGTCCGCGTGGGGCTCGTCCCGGGTGTTGATGATGGGCCGTTTGAGGGTGGTCTCCAGGCCGACCTCGACTTCGAAGTAGTCGGCGCGCTGGCTGATCTGGAAGCCGTGCTCGCGGCCGTCCTGGCCGATGCCGACGCGGCCGGCGCCGGTGACGACCTGGCGGGAGACGAAGAAGGGGGTCAGGTGCCGCACGATGTCCGAGAAGGGGGTCTCCCGCTTCATCAGGTAGTTTTCGTGGGTGCCGTAGGACGCGCCCTTGTTGTCGGTGTTGTTCTTGTAGAGGTGGATCGGCTGGGCGCCGGGCAGCCGGCCGGCGCGTTCGGCGGCCTCGGCCATGATCCGTTCGCCGGCCTTGTCCCAGAGGACGGCGTCCCGCGGGTTGGTGATCTCCGGGGAGCTGTACTCGGGGTGGGCGTGGTCCACGTACAGCCGGGCGCCATTGGTGAGGATGACGTTGGCCAGGCCGATGTCCTCGTCCGTGAGCTGGCTGGAGTCCGCGGCCTCCCGGGCGAGGTCGAAGCCCCGGGCGTCGCGCAGCGGATTCTCCTCCTCGAAGTCCCAGCGGGCACGGCGTGCCCGGTGCATCGCCGCCGCGTAGGCGTTGACGACCTGGGACGAGGTGAGCATGGCATTGGCGTTCGGGTGACCGGGGACGGAGATCCCGTACTCCGTCTCGATGCCCATTACTCGCCGTACGGTCATGCGGCCCTCCTTGCCCGGCGGCGCCCCCTGGTGGGGTCGCCGCTCAAGTACCGCTGCGCATCCGGTCCGTGTGCGTCCCCCACGCGCGTCGCGGTGGTACCGCAGAGCCTAGAACGGCTTTGCGGCCCTGGGGAGATCATTCCAGTCATTGCTCCGGTTCGTGCCGTACCGGGCCCGCCCGGCCGCGGGCGTCCTCCGGCGCGTCCCCCGGGGACCCCCCGGGCGCCCCGCGGGGTCCGTGAACGCGTCCGGCCGCGGACGGACCGTTCGTCCCGGACCGGCGCCCGGGGTCGGGAGCCGGAGGAGCCGGGGGAACGGTCATCCGCGGCCGGACGGCGGTGCTACAGGTACTGACCGGTGTTGGCCACCGTGTCGATGGAGCGGCCGGTGTCCGCGCCCTGCTTCCCGGTGACGAGGGTGCGGATGAAGACGATCCGCTCGCCCTTCTTGCCGGAGATGCGGGCCCAGTCGTCCGGGTTGGTGGTGTTCGGCAGGTCCTCGTTCTCCTTGAACTCGTCCACGCAGGCGGCGAGCAGGTGGGAGACGCGGAGGCCCTTCTGGTTGTGGTCCAGGAACGCCTTGATCGCCATCTTCTTGGCGCGGTCCACGATGTTCTGGATCATCGCTCCGGAGTTGAAGTCCTTGAAGTAGAGGACTTCCTTGTCACCGTTGGCGTAGGTGACCTCCAGGAAGCGGTTCTCCTCGGACTCGGCGTACATCTGCTCCACGACCGACTGGATCATGCCGTCGACCGTCGCCCGGGCGTCCCCGCCGTGCTCGGCGAGGTCGTCCGCGTGCAGCGGCAGCGAGGCGGTCAGGTACTTGGAGAAGATGTCCTTGGCCGCCTCGGCGTCCGGCCGCTCGATCTTGATCTTCACGTCGAGCCGGCCGGGGCGCAGGATCGCCGGGTCGATCATGTCCTCGCGGTTGGAGGCGCCGATGACGATGACGTTCTCCAGGCCCTCCACGCCGTCGATCTCGGAGAGCAACTGCGGGACGATGGTGTTCTCCACGTCCGAGCTGACGCCGGAGCCACGAGTGCGGAACAGCGAGTCCATCTCGTCGAAGAAGACGATCACCGGCGTGCCCTCGCTGGCCTTCTCGCGGGCGCGCTGGAAGATCAGGCGGATGTGCCGCTCGGTCTCGCCGACGTACTTGTTGAGCAGCTCGGGGCCCTTGATGTTGAGGAAGAAGCTCTTCCCCGCGGGCTTCCCGGTGACCTCCGCGACCTTCTTGGCAAGGGAGTTGGCCACCGCCTTGGCGATGAGCGTCTTGCCGCAGCCGGGGGGGCCGTAGAGCAGGACGCCCTTGGGGGGCCGGAGTTCGTGCTCTTTGAAGAGGTCGGGGTAGAGATAGGGGAGCTCGACCGCGTCGCGGATGAGCTCGATCTGGTTCCCCAGGCCGCCGATCTTCGTGTAGTCGATGTCGGGGACCTCTTCGAGGACGAGCTCCTCGACCTCGCTCTTGGGGATGACCTCGTAGACGTAGCCGGAGCGGGATTCGAGCAACAGGGCGTCGCCGGGGCGGATGGTGACGTCCAGCAGCGGCTCGGCGAGCCTCACCACCCGTTCCTCGTCGGTGTGCCCGATGACCAGGGCCCGTTCGCCGTCCTCCAGGATTTCCTTGAGGGTGACGATGTCCCCGGCCCGCTCGAACGCCATGGCCTCGACCACGTTGAGGGCCTCGTTGAGCATGACCTCCTGGCCGGGCCGGAGCTCCTCGGGATCGATGCCCGGGCTCACGTTGACCCGGAGCTTGCGGCCGCCGGTGAAGATGTCCACCGTGCCGTCGTCGTTCGCCTGCAGGAAGACGCCGAAGCCGGCCGGCGGCTGGGCGAGCCGGTCGACCTCCTCCTTGAGGGCCACGATCTGGTCGCGGGCCTCGCGGAGGGTGTTGGCGAGCCGCTCGTTCTGGGCGGACACCCCGGCCAGGTTAGTCTGGAGCTCGACGATCCGCTCTTCGAGAATCCTCGTGTGCCGCGGAGAGTCGGCGAGCTTGCGGCGCAGGACGGCGATCTCCTGCTCAAGGTAGGCAACCTGGCTGGCGGGGTCGTCAGAGCCCCGTCCGGGCCGGATGCCGCGGTTCATGTCGTCGTCGTGGGCTGCCACGGTCCTCACCTCCTCCAAGGGGAGCTGGACGCTTCCAGACCCTACCTGGGCCGGTGCAGGTTGAAACCCCTAGATCACAAACCCGGTCGGAGTGTGTCCGATCTTCACCCTTGCGCACGTCCTCACGACTGGGGAATACCCACCCATCAACATCGGAAAGCGAGCGGTTGTATCGTCGAGTCGGTCAACACCCGTCAGTGCTGGCTCCAATTGATTCACGTAAGCAGGAAACGGCAGGCGAGATGACCGTCCGGAACGAAGACCGCGCGACCGTCAACGAGGACGCCACCGGCAGCGCCGGGGGCTCCGACGAGGCCCTGGAGGTCTGGATCGACCAGGACCTGTGCACCGGGGACGGCATCTGCGCCCAGTACGCCCCCGAGGTCTTCGAGCTCGACATCGACGGCCTGGCGTATGTGAAGAGCGCCGACGACGAGCTGCTCCAGGAGCCGGGTGCCACCACGCCCGTCCCGTTGCCGCTGCTGGCCGACGTCCGGGACTCGGCCAAGGAGTGCCCGGGCGACTGCATCCATGTGCGGCGCATCTCGGACAAGGTCGAGGTCTACGGCCCGGACGCCGGGTGACCGGTCAGGCGCGACCGGTGACAGGCCGTGTCACCGGCGCGAACTGGCCGTCGCGCCACCGCCATTCGACCGGCCGGCGCAGGTCCGGGCAGCAGCGCGGCACGCTCCGCGCGGAGTAGCCGAGCAGAGTGGCCGAAATCGTGTCCCCGGTGACCCTGAGCCGGTCGACGTTCATCCGCCGGGCCGGGTCGACGAGGGTGGCCACCACCCGCGGCGGGGCGCCCGTCCCGGCGCCGGCCGCCAGGACGTAGAGCCCGTCGGGCGGCGTGCCCGCGCCCGCCCGGCAGTGGACCACGGCCACCGTCTCGGGCCGCTCGTCGCCGTCCGGGTCGGCGACCGCCCTGTCCGCCACCTCGACGCCCACCGGGCCGCAGTCGAGCGGGTAGCGGACGGCGGTCGGATCGGGTGCGACGGCGGCCGGCGGGGACGCGGCGTCCCCGGCCGTGGCGTCCGCCGGGCCGAGGAGCACCGCGCCGGTCAGCACGGCGGCCAGGGCCACGGCCGTCAGCAGCCAGTGGACGGGCCTCGGGTGGGTGTGCGGAAGTCCGGCCGGGGGCTGCACGCGCGCTGCTCCTGTGCTGGGTGGGCTGCGGGGACAGCGGCATCGTCGCACACCGGTCCGGCCCGCGGAACCGTGCCCCGGGCCCAACACGCGGAAGCCGCCACCAAGTTCACCGGTGACGGCTTCCGTGCGCTGTGAGAGGGGCTCAGGCCTCGGCGGTCCGGCCGCCGGAGCCGTGCGTCTCCCGACCGCCCGGCCCCGCGTAGTCCTCGCCGTAGGCGCCCTTCGCCGGACGGCGGCGGCGCATCGGCGGCTCCACGCCGTCCGCGAGGCGGCGGGCGGTGAGCAGGAAGCCGGTGTGGCCGATCATGCGGTGGTCCGGGCGGACGGCCAGGCCCTCGACGTGCCAGGTGCGGACCATGGTCTCCCAGGCCGACGGCTCGGCGAAGCAGCCGATCTCGCGGATGGACTCGACGGTCCGGGCGAGCTGGGTGGTGGTCGCCACGTAGCAGCACAGGATGCCGCCGGGGACCAGCGCCTTGCGGACGGCCTCCAGGCACTCCCAGGGGGCGAGCATGTCCAGGATGACCCGGTCGACGTCGGTGTCGGACAGGTTGTCCTGGAGGTCGCCGACGGTGAGCTGCCAGGCCGGGTGCGGTCCGCCGAAGTAGCGCTCCACGTTCTTCGTGGCGATCTCGGCGAAGTCGGCGCGGCGCTCGTAGGAGTGCAGCATGCCCTGGTCGCCGATGGCGCGCAGCAGGAAGCTGCTCAGCGACCCGGAGCCGACGCCGGCCTCCACGACGCGGGCGCCGGGGAAGATGTCGGCCATGGCCAGGATCTGCCCCGCGTCCTTGGGGTAGACCACGGCGGCTCCGCGCGGCATGGACAGGACGTAGTCGGGGAGCAGGGGGCGCAGCGCGAGGTAGGCGACGTTTCCCGTGGTACGGACAACACTGCCCTCGGGAGCACCGATCAGCTCGTCGTGCGGGAAGGCACCCTTGTGGGTGTGGAACTGCTTCCCGGCTTCGAGCGTGAAGGTGTAGTGGCGTCCCTTGGGGTCGGTGAGCTGGACCTGGTCCCCGACCTGGAAGGGCCCGCGACGGCGGGCGGCACCGGTCGGTTCGGACATGTGACCAGCGTACCGGGCGCGGAGCGGGACCGGGACCACGGGCCCTGGCGGCCCGTTCCGGGGCGGGGCCTCAGGACGCGGGGGTACGGGCCATGGCGGCGACGAACGCCCGCTCGACGTCGGCGGTGGAGAGCACCCCGTAGACCTCGCCGGTCTCCTCGACCACCAGGTACTCGGTGGCGGGGGTGAGCCGCAGGGTCTCCAGCAAATCCTCGCCGGAGAGCTCGGCGGAGACCCGCATGCCGTCCTTGATGTCCTGGGCGAGGGTGCCGACGGCGACCCAGGGGCGGCGGTGGACGGGGATGCCGACGATGGCGGACTCGCGGACCAGGGCGGTGGGGGCGCCGGCGGCGTCGACGACGACGAGGGCGCGGGCACCCTCCTCGTTGGCCCGGCGGAGGGCTTCGGAGAGCGGGGTGGTGGGGGCGACGGGGACGGCGCGCCGGGTCAGGGTGCGGGCGCGCAGGCCGGGGAGGCGCTCGCGGAGGCGGGCCATGCGGAGGCTGTTCCCGGCGCCGGTCCAGATGATCGCGGCGAGGATGGCGGCGAGCAGCGCGTCGGTGAGGGAGTCGACGCTGCCGAAGCTGTCGGCGCGGTCGGCCTGGGTGAGCAGCGGAAGGCCGATCAGCACGCTGACGGCGAGCGCGCGGCCGACCCAGGCGGCGGCCACGGTGCCGGTCATGGGCCGGCCGGTGATCTTCCAGACGACGGCGCGCAGCATCCGCCCGCCGTCCAGCGGGAGGCCGGGCAGCAGGTTGAAGGCGGCCACCAGGACGTTGGACACCATCAGTCCGGCCAGCAGCACGCCGGGGACGGTGTCGGGCTCGACGGCCTGCATGCCGAGCCAGAAGACGCCGGCCAGGACGAGGGAGAGCAGCGGGCCGACGAAGGCGAGGACGAACTCCCGGCCGGGGGTCTCGCTCTCCTTCTCGATCTCGGAGACGCCGCCGAAGAACTGGAGCTGGATGCGGCGCACCGGGAGCCGGAAGCGGAGGGCGACCACGGTGTGGGCCAGTTCGTGGACCAGGACGGAGGCGTAGAAGGCGACGGCGAAGAAGAGGGAGACCAGGTAGCGGGCCCGGCCGAGCTCGGGCAGGACGCGGTCGAGCTGGCCGCCGAAGACCCAGGTGATCAGGGCGGCGACCAGGAACCAGCTCGGGGCGACGTAGACGGGGACGCCGAACGGGCGGCCCATGAGGATGCCGCCGCCGCTCTCGCGCGGGCGCCGCGGCCCGCGGCCGTGTGCCCCGGATTCCCTGGGATCCCCGGGCTGTCCGGCCTGGTGGTCGGCGCCCCCGCTGCCGGACCCGCCCTGCCCGCTGTTCTCCACGGTTTCCCCTCGTCGGTGCTGCTCCCGCACCCGCCCGGTGCGCGCGCCCTGCCACGATCATGCACGCGCGGGAGCTCTGCCGTCGATGGTATGCCGCGGAATGTCCGTGGGGGGCCGTAGGGTCTCTGCCATGGACACCGCTCTCGACGACACCGCGCGGGGCCCGGCCGCGGAGGCCGCCGGCCCCGCGGTCCCGCCGCCCGCGCCCGTGGCGCAGGCCCCCGGATCCCCGGAGGTTCCGGTGCGGCGGGCCGCCGCCCGGCCGGCCTCGCTGTCGCCCTCGCGGGCGGCCGATTTCATGCGGTGCCCGCTGCTGTACCGGTTCCGGGTGATCGACCGGCTGCCGGAGAAGCCCAGCCCGGCGGCGACCCGGGGCACGGTGGTGCACGCCGTGCTGGAGCGGCTCTTCGACGTCCCCGCGGCGGAACGCACTCCGGACCGGGCCCGCGCGCTGCTGCCGGGCGAGTGGGAGAAGCTGCTGGCGGCGCGGCCGGAGCTGGCGGAGCTGTTCGCCGGCGAGGACGGCGCGCACGAGCCGGAGCGGCTGGCCGGCTGGCTTGCGGAGGCCGAGCGACTGGTCGAGCGGTGGTTCTCGCTGGAGGACCCGACGCGGCTGGAGCCGGCCGAGCGCGAGCTGTTCGTGGAGACGACGCTGGACTCGGGGCTGGTGCTGCGCGGCATCGTCGACCGGGTGGACGTGGCGCCGACCGGTGAGGTGCGGATCGTCGACTACAAGACCGGCAAGGCGCCGGCCCCGCAGTACCGGGGGGACGCCCTGTTCCAGATGACGTTCTACGCGCTGGTGATCTGGCGGCTGCGCGGGGTGGTGCCGCGCCGGCTCCAGTTGGTCTATCTGGGCAGCGGTGACGTGCTGACGTACGACCCGGTGGAGACGGAGCTGCTGGCGGTGGAGCGGAAGCTGCGCGCCCTGTGGGAGGCGATCGCGCTGGCGACGGAGACGGGCGACTGGCGGCCCCGGCCGACGAAGCTGTGCGGCTGGTGCGACCACCAGGCGGTCTGCCCGGAGTTCGGGGGCACTCCCCCGCCGTATCCGCTGCCGCTGCCCGGACCGCGTTCCTCCGCTTCCATGCCGGACTCCGCCCCCGGCGACCCGGGTGGCCTGGTGGCCCCCGGCGGGGACGCGCAGGGCAGAATGGACCCGGTCTAACGAAGGAGTTCCTGTGGCGATCCGTGTCCTGCTCGTCGACGACCAGCCCCTGCTGCGCACGGGCTTCCGCATGATCCTGGAGGCCGAACAGGACATCGCGGTGGTCGGGGAGGCCGGTGACGGCCTGCAGGCGCTGGACCAGGTCCGGGCGCTCCAGCCGGACGTGGTGCTGATGGACATCCGGATGCCCCGGATGGACGGGGTCGAGGCGACCCGGCAGATCACCGGCCCGGAGCGGGACGGCCCGGCGAAGGTGCTGGTGCTCACCACCTTCGACCTGGACGAGTACGTGGTGGAGGCGCTGCGCGCGGGGGCCAGCGGGTTCCTGCTGAAGGACGCGCCGGCCCACGAGCTGGTGCAGGCGATCCGGGTGGTCGCGGGCGGCGAGGCGATGCTGGCGCCGAGCATCACGCGCCGGCTGCTCGACAAGTACGCCGGGCACCTGCCGTCGGGCGAGGAGCCGCTGCCGGACACCCTCGGCACCCTGACGGACCGTGAGGTGGAGGTGCTCAAGCTGGTGGCCCGCGGCCTGTCGAACGCGGAGATCGCGGCGGACCTGTTCGTCAGCGAGACCACGGTGAAGACGCACGTCGGGCACGTCCTCACCAAGCTCGGGCTGCGCGACCGGGTGCAGGCGGCGGTCTACGCCTACGAGAGCGGACTGGTGCGGCCGGGCGCGCAGTAGCGCCGCCGGACGCGGAAGGGCCCGCCGGTCTCCCGGCGGGCCCTTCGTGTCGCACCGGGCGTCAGCCCTTGTCGGCCTTGCCGATCTCCCAGAAACGGAAGACGGTGGAGGCGTCCAGGGTCCACTGGATGCCGGTGATCCGGTTCTTGGCGACGGCGTACTGCTTGCCCTGCCAGAGCGGCAGCACCGGGACGTCCTGGGCGACGGTCGACTGCAGCTTGGCGAAGTCGCCGACGGTCGCGGTCCGGGTGCCCTGGGCGGCGGTCGCCGGGAGGATCCGGTCGGATATCTCCTTGGACTCGTAGTGGTTGGCGAGCTCGTTGTCGTCACCGAAGAAGGGCGCGGTGAAGTTGTCCGGGTCCGGGTAGTCGGGCACCCAGCCCTTGACGTAGACCGCGTACTTGCCGGCCTCGATGCCCTTCTCGTACTCGGGGAAGGGGGCGGTGCGCACGTCGGCCTCGAACAGGCCGCTGGCGTTGAGCTGCTTGGCGATGGCGTTGAGCTCGGGGACGGTGCCCGGGCCGTAGCGGATCGGCGTGCCCCAGAGGGTCAGCTTCACCTTGCCCTTGACGCCGGCGGACGTCAGCGCCTCCTTGGCCTTGTCCGGCTGGGGGCGGTCGCCGTAGAGGTCGAAGAACGGCGTCCGGTGGCCGGTGATGCCGCTCGGGACGACGGAGTACAGCGGCTCGGCGGTGCGCTTGTAGACGTCGCGGACGAGCGCGCTGCGGTCGACGAGGTAGGCGACGGCGCGCCGGACGGCGAGCTTGCCCGCGACCGGGTCCTTGGTGTTGAACACCAGGTGCTGGACCTCGGCGCTGCTGCCCTGGACGACCTTGAGGTCCTTGTCCTCGGTGCCGGCGGCCTCCAGCGAGGAGATGTCCTCGGTGGCCAGGCCACGGTAGGCGAGGTCGACGTCGCCCTTCCGCAGGGCGGTCTTCAGGGCGTCCTGCTCGCCGTGGAAGAACTTGAGGGTCATGCCCTTGTTCTGGACGGTCGCGGGGCCCTTGTAGCCGCCGTTGACCTTGAAGACGGCCTTGTCCTTGCCGTACGAGTCCAGCGTGTAGACGCCGGAGCCGACGGCCTTGCCGTCGGTCCGCAGCTTGTCGGCCGGGTACTCCTTGTGGTCCACGATGGAACCGGCGCCCGAGGCGATCTTCAGGGGGAAGGTCGCGTCGGGCCGCTTCAGCCGGAAGACGACGGTCTTCTTGTCCGGCGTCCTGATGTCCTTGATCGTGGACAGCATGGCCGACGCGGGACCGGACTTGTCGTTGATCTTCAGCGTGCGCCGGAAGGAGAAGGCGACGTCCTCGGAGGTGAGGTCGTGGCCGTTGCTGAACTTCAGTCCGCTGTTGAGCGTGCACTCGTAGACGGTGCTGGACTGGTCCTTGAAGCCGCACTTCCGGGCGGCCTCGGGCTGCGGCTGGTTGCTGCCCTTGGGGAAGCTCAGCAGCGACTGGAAGACGTTGTTGAACAGGATCCAGGAACCGGGGTCGTAACCCGCGGCCGGGTCCACGGCGACGACCTCGTCGGACATCCCCATGACCACCGACTCACCGGTGCCCGCCGCCTTGCCGTCCTCCGCACCGCACCCGCTGAGCAGGGCGGCGGCGAGCCCCGCACCGAGCGGGGCGGCAAGCCACTGGTCACGTTTCCTCACGTGCACGTTCCTCACAGTTCCAAGTGGAGGGGGCGGGCCGGGCCCGCCCCTCTAGGTCGTTCTGTGGAGCTTGTTGTACAGGTGGAGCGTTGTGCTGCAAAAGGGGTGTTCTCATCACGGCCGGGCGTCGCCGCCGTGTTGTGCGTCACTTGCCGCGGACGAGTTCCCAGGGCTGGAGCTCGGTGGCCGCGTTGAGCGCCCACTCGGCGCCGGTGATGCCGTCCCGGACCGCCACGTACTGCTTGCCCTGCCACAGCGGCAACACCGGCACCTCGTCCGCGACGATGTCCTGGGCCTGCTGGAAGAGCTTGGCCGCCGACTCGCGCTGGGCGGTCTGCCGGGTCCGCGGGATCAGGTCGTTGATCTTGCTGTTCTGGTAGCGGGACCGGAGGAAGTTGTCCTTGCCGAAGAACGGGGCGATGAAGTTGTCCGGGTCCGGGAAGTCGGGGAACCAGCCCATGCCGTAGACCGCGTACTGGCCCTTGGCCGCGTTGGGACGGAACTCCGACCACTTGACGTCCTGGAGCTTGACGTCGAACAGGCCGCTGCCGTTCAACTGCTTCTGGAACGCCTTGAACGCCCGCGCGGTGGCCTCGCCGTAGTGGTCGGAGGAGTAAGCGAGGGTGAACCGCACCGGGGTGCTGATGTTGCCGCTCTTCAGCAGGGCGCGGGCCTTGTCGACGCTCGGGCCGCCGTACTCGTTGGAGAAGGAGTTCTGGTGGCCCGGGATGCCGCTGGGCACCAGCGAGTACAGGGCGTCGCTGGTCCGGTCGTAGCCGTCGCGGGCCAGCGCCTGACGGTCCACCAACTGGGCCATGGCCTGCCGGACGGCCTTGGGCTTCACGGCCGGGTCGTCGGTGTTGAAGGCCAGGTAGCCGATCTCCGCGCCGGCCGACTCCAGCAGCCGGACCTGCTGCCCGGTGGCGTTGCGCAGCCGGCCGATCTGGTCGGGCGACAGGGTGCGGTTCGCCATGTCGACGTCGCCGGCCTTGAGGGCGTTCTCCATCGTCTTGGCGTCGTCGTAGAAGCGCATCTCGACCTTGTCGTTCTGCACATTGACCGAACCCTGGTAGTCGGGGTTCTTGGAGAGCACGACCTTGACCGCGTGGCCGTCCTTCTCCTCGGTGTCCAGCGTGTACGGACCCGAGCCGACGACCTTGAAGCCGTCCTCCATGAGCTTGTTCTTCGGGTACGTCCGGCTGTCGACGATGGCCGCGGCCGGGGTGGCGAGCTTCTGCGGGAACGTCGCGTCGGGCGTCTTCAACTGGAAGACGATCTCGCGGTCGTTCGGGGTCTCCACCCGGTCGATGTTGCTCAGCAGCGAGACGGGACCGTTCTCGAAGTTGATCTCGCGGGCCCGCTCGATGGAGAACTTGACGTCCTTGACGGTCAGCTCATGACCGTTGGAGAAGGTCAGCCCGCTGCGCAGGGTGCACCGGAACTGCTCGTTGCGGCGGTCGCTGAACCCGCACTTGGAGGCGGCGTCGGGCACCGGGGTCGAGCCGGAGCGGGGCAGCCGGAGCAGCGTCTGGAAGGCGCTGTGCAGCACGTTCCAGGCGCCGATGTCGTAGGCGGCGGCGGGGTCGAAGGGGGCCGGAGCGTCGGTGGTCCGCTCGAACCGGTCGGTGGTGCCGACGACGATGGCGCCCTTGCCCTTGCCCGCCCCGTCGCCCCCGCCACAGGCGACGAGGACGGGAGCCAGCAGGCCCACCACGGTCGGCAGCACCAACGTCTTGCGGTTCATTGTCCGGTGTTCTCCCTGTGGTGCGAACGGCGCCCGGGACTCCGTACGGATGCGTTGCTGCACGGGCCCCACGGGGTGCCGTGAAGTACTCGCCAAGAGATTAGTGGCGGCGCCGGAGGGACCGGAACGCGGTCTCCCTGATGCGATATCACGCGGCGATAACGGCACCGGGCCGACCGATATCCGGGCGCCGGAACGATTCGCGCACCAGTGAACCAATCGGGACACAAGGGTGCGCTTACATCGTCGACAAAGCGTCAGATCGGGCCGGTGGCGGCACGGCGATAACCCCGGCGCGGTGACGAAGGTCACTCGGAAAATGACCTCGCGGCTCTTGGCTTTTGCCATCGCATTGATCACGGAAAACGACGGGACCGGCGCTCAGAGTTTCTTGAGCATTCCACCGTCAACGCTGGGTGTACTTACCAAGTACATATCGTGACCGGTGACGTTTTTCGGCTCGTCGGCTGTCTCAGGCCGCCCCGACCAGGCCGCGCAGAAAACGGAGATCCACTTCTTCGAGCGAGCGGACGACCGTCCGGCCGGGCGCGGGCGGGATCGCCCCCACGGAGGGCACCGCCACCACCCGGCACCCGGCCGCCTCGGCCGCCGTCACGCCCGTCATGGTGTCCTCGACCACCGCACAGCGCTCCGGGGCGACCCCGAGTCTCGCGGCGGCCAGCAGGTAGGGGTCGGGGTGCGGCTTGGTGCGCGCCAGCTC
The DNA here is from genome assembly GCF_055585605.1 of Streptomyces sp. NPDC052910. NCBI lineage: Bacteria > Bacillati > Actinomycetota > Actinomycetes > Kitasatosporales > Streptomycetaceae > Streptomyces > Streptomyces sp. NPDC052910. The sequence goes on along the minus strand of NZ_JBVJJR010000004.1, from coordinate 159,051 downwards.
GTCGCCCGCGACGGACAGCGTGAAGTGCTCCGGACCCAGGGTGCGCAGCACCCGGTCGATGATCTCCCGGTGCGACGCGGACACCAGGGCGGTCGGCACGTCGTGCGCCGTCAACTCGGTGAGCAGGCGCTTGGCGCCGGGCATCAGCGGGACGCCGGAACCGATCATCTCGGCGAAGCGGGTGTTCAGCAGCGCGGTGAGCTCGGCGAGGGCGATCCTCGCGCCGGTGGCCTTGATCAGAAACGCGGCGCTGCGGGTCATCGGGCCGCCGACGACGATCTCGCGGTACTCCTCCAGGAGCTGGTGCCCCAGCTCCGCGAAGACCGCGACCTCCACCTCCCACCAGAAGCCCTCGGTGTCGACGAGGGTGCCGTCCATGTCGAGCAGGACGGCTTCCAGGGCGGGGCCGCCGCCCGGGGCGGTCCTGGTCGCGACCGTGGGAATGCCGCTCGTCATCCGCGCACCTCCAGAGGGGACGAGAAGGCCGGTCCGCCGTGCCCTTGCGGGGCGGCGGACCGGCCTTCTTCTACCGGACGAACAGTTTACGGCGGGGGGCGCGGGAGCGCTCCTCCGTTTCCGCCGCCCCCGGCCCACCCTTTCACCGTTTCCTGCGGGGGCGAGCCCCCGCACCCCCGAAGCGCTCCGCGCGGTTTCCGGGGGTCCGGGGGCACGGCACCCCCACCCCCACAGCGCTCACCGCGCGTTGAAGTACTTCGCCTCCGGATGGTGAATCACGATCGCATCCGTCGACTGCTCGGGGTGCAACTGGAACTCCTCGGAAAGCCGCACCCCGATTCGCTCCGGCTCCAGCAACTCCGCGATCTTCGCGCGGTCCTCCAGGTCGGGGCACGCCCCGTAGCCGAGGGAGAACCGGGCGCCCCGGTATTTGAGGGCGAACATGTCCTCGACGTCGGACGGGTCCTCGCCGCCGAATCCGAGTTCCGTCCGGACCCGCGCGTGCCAGTACTCGGCGAGTGCCTCCGCCAGTTGCACGGAGAGGCCGTGCAGTTCCAGGTAGTCGCGGTAGGCGTCGGAGGCGAAGAGGTCCGCGGTGGCCTCGCCGATGCGGGAGCCGACGGTGACGACCTGGAGGCCGACGACGTCCCGTTCCCCCGACTCCTCGGGGCGGAAGAAGTCGGCGAGGCAGAGTCGGCGGCCGCGGCGCTGGCGCGGGAAGGTGAAGCGGGTGCGCTCGGTGCCGTCCTCGTGGAGGAGGATCAGGTCGTCGCCCTTGGAGTGGCAGGGGAAGTAGCCGTAGACGACGGCCGCTTCCAGCAGGTTCTCGGTGTGCAGCTTGTCGAGCCAGCCGCGCAGCCGCGGCCGGCCCTCGCTCTCCACCAGCTCCTCGTAGCTGGGGCCGCCGGCACGGGCCTGCTTCAGGCCCCACTGGCCCTTGAAGAGGGCGCCCTCGTCGAGCCACGACGCGTAGTCCTTCAGCGGGATGCCCTTGACGACGCGGGTGCCCCAGAAGGGCGGGGTGGGCACGGGGTTGTCGGTGGCGACGTCCGAGCGGACCGCGCCCTTGGGCTCCTCGTCCACGGCCACCGGGGTGTCCCGCTTGGGTACGCGCCGCTGTTTGAGCTCGGGGAGCGTGGCGCCGGGGACGCCGCGCTTGACGGCGATCAGGGCGTCCATCAGCCGCAGCCCCTCGAAGGCGTCGCGGGCGTAGCGGACCTCACCCTCGTAGATCTCGTGCAGGTCCTGTTCGACGTAGGCGCGGGTGAGGGCGGCGCCGCCCAGGATCACCGGGTAGGTGGCGGCCAGCTTGCGCTGGTTCAGCTCCTCCAGGTTCTCCTTCATGATCACGGTGGACTTGACCAGCAGGCCGGACATGCCGATGACGTCGGCCCGGTGCTCCTCCGCGGCCTCCAGGATGGCCGAGACCGGCTGCTTGATGCCGAGGTTGACGACGTTGTAGCCGTTGTTGGAGAGGATGATGTCGACGAGGTTCTTGCCGATGTCGTGGACGTCGCCGCGCACGGTGGCGAGAACGATGGTGCCCTTGCCCTCGGAGTCGCTCTTCTCCATGTGGGGTTCGAGGTAGGCGACGGCGGTCTTCATCACCTCGGCGGACTGGAGGACGAACGGCAACTGCATCTGCCCGGAGCCGAACAGTTCGCCGACGACCTTCATGCCCTCCAGCAGCGTGTCGTTGACGATGGCGAGGGCCGGGCGCTCGGTCAGCGCCTCGTCGAGGTCGGCCTCCAGGCCGTTCTTCTCGCCGTCGACGATCCGCCGGCGCAGCCGTTCCTCCAGCGGCAGGGCGAGCAGCTCCTCGGCCTTGCCGGCCTTCATGGACTTGGTGTCGACGCCTTCGAAGAGTTCCAGGAAGCGCTGGAGCGGGTCGTAGCCGTCGGCGCGCCGGTCGTGGATCAGGTCCAGGGCGACCTTGACGTGTTCCTCCTCCAGCCGGGCGATCGGCAGGATCTTGGAGGCGTGGACGATGGCCGAGTCCAGGCCGGCCTTGACGCACTCGTCGAGGAAGACGGAGTTCAGGACGATGCGGGCGGCCGGGTTGAGGCCGAAGGAGATGTTGGACAGGCCCAGGGTGGTCTGGACGTCCGGGTGGCGGCGCTTGAGCTCGCGGATCGCCTCGATGGTGTGGACGCCGTCCTTGCGGGACTCCTCCTGGCCGGTGCAGATGGTGAAGGTGAGGCAGTCGATGAGGATGTCGCACTCATGGATGCCCCAGTTGCCGGTGAGGTCGGCGATGAGCCGTTCGGCGATGGCGACCTTGTCCTCGACGGTACGGGCCTGCCCGTTCTCGTCGATGGTCAGGGCCATCAGGGCCGCGCCGTGCTCCCGGGCCAGGGCGGCGACCCTGGCGAACCGCGACTCGGGGCCGTCGCCGTCCTCGTAGTTGACGGAGTTGATGACGGCCCGGCCGCCGAGCTTCTCCAGGCCGGCCCGGATGACGTCCACCTCGGTGGAGTCCAGCACGATCGGCAGCGTGGAGGCGGTGGCGAAGCGGCCGGCCAGCTCCTCCATGTCGGCGACGCCGTCCCGGCCGACGTAGTCCACGCAGAGGTCGAGCATGTGGGCGCCCTCGCGGATCTGCTCGCGGGCCATCTCCACACAGTCGTCCCAGCGGCCCTCCAGCATGGCCGTGCGGAACTTCTTCGAGCCGTTGGCGTTGGTCCGCTCGCCGATGGCCAGGTACGCGGTGTCCTGGCGGAACGGGACGGTCTGGTAGAGGGAGGCCGCGCCCGGCTCGGGGTGCGGCGCGCGCTCGGGCGGGGTCAGGCCGCGGACCCGCTCCACCACCTGCCGGAGGTGCTCCGGGGTGGTGCCACAGCAGCCGCCGACCAGCGACAGCCCGTACTCGCGGACGAAGGTCTCCTGCGCGTCGGCCAGTTCGGCCGGGGCGAGCGGGTAGTGGGCGCCGTCCTTGCCCAGCACCGGCAGGCCCGCGTTGGGCATGCAGGAGAGGGCGACGCGCGCGTGCCGGGCGAGGTAGCGCAGGTGCTCGCTCATCTCGGCCGGGCCGGTGGCGCAGTTGAGGCCGATCATGTCGATGCCCAGCGGTTCCAGCGCGGTGAGGGCGGCGCCGATCTCCGAGCCGAGGAGCATGGTGCCGGTGGTCTCCACGGTCACCGAGACGATCACCGGCAGATCGGCGCCGGTGGCGTCGAGGGCGCGGCGGGCGCCGAGGACGGCGGCCTTCGTCTGGAGCAGGTCCTGGGTGGTCTCGACGAGCAGCGCGTCGGCGCCGCCGGAGACCAGTCCCTCGGCGTTGGCCTGGTAGGCGTCGCGGAGGACGGTGTAGGGGGCGTGGCCGAGGGTGGGGAGCTTGGTGCCGGGGCCGATGGAGCCCAGGACCCAGCGGGGGCGGCCGTCGGCGGCGAAGGCGTCGGCGGTCTGGCGGGCGACCCGGGCGCCGGCCTCGGACAGTTCGAAGACGCGGTCGGAGATGTCGTACTCGCCGAGCGCGGCGTGGTTGGCGCCGAAGGTGTTGGTCTCCACGCAGTCGACGCCGACGGCGAAGTAGGCCTCGTGGACGGCGCGGACGATGTCGGGCCGGGTGACGTTGAGGATCTCGTTGCAGCCCTCGAGCTGCTGGAAGTCCTCCATCGTGGGGTCCTGTGCCTGGAGCATGGTTCCCATGGCCCCGTCGGCGACCACGACCCGGGTGGCGAGCGCCTCCCGGAGCAGGTCGGATCGGGATGAACGGACGGTCGATGGCTGCAGGGCCATGGAGGTGCTCCCGTGGTTGCGACGGCTGTCGGCTTTACGCCCTCCCGAAGAGGACGCACGCCGCAAGCGTAGCCGCAGTGCCCGGCGAAAGCAGGGGGCGTCCCAGGGCGCGGACACCCGGCGGGGAGGGCGGCTACGGCGTCCGCAGGACCATCGGGTACGCGTGCGGGCGGAGGCTCAGCGATCATGATCACGCCACGTCGGCTATCCCACGGTCGGCATCGGCCGATAGTGTTCAGCAATGCCGAACGGCATTTTGGAGGAGGTTGCTCGATGGCACGGACCATCCAGTCGCTCGAACGAGCGGCGGCGATGCTGCGTCTGCTCGCGGGCGGCGAGCGGAGGCTCGGACTGTCCGACGTGGCCTCCGCGCTCGGACTCGCCAAGGGCACCGCGCACGGCATCCTGCGGACGCTCCAGCAGGAGGGTTTCGTCGAGCAGGACCCGGCCTCCGGGCGCTACCAGCTCGGCGCCGAGCTGCTCCGGCTGGGCAACAGCTACCTGGACGTCCACGAGCTGCGCGCCCGCGCCCTGGTCTGGGCCGACGACCTGGCCCGCGCCAGTGGTGAGAGCGTCTACCTGGGCGTACTCCACCAGCAGGGCGTCCTGATCATCCACCACGTCTTCCGGCCCGACGACAGCCGCCAGGTGCTGGAGGTCGGCGCGATGCACCCGCTGCACAGCACCGCCCTCGGCAAGGTGCTGTGCGCCTACGACCCGGTGGCCCACAGCCAACTGACCGAGACCGGCCCCGAGGCGTTCACCGACCGCACCGTGACCGACCTCGCCGGCCTGGAGGGGATGCTCGACCTCACCCGGGCCCGGGGCTGGGCCGCGGACGTCGAGGAGACCTGGGCCGGCGTCGCGTCCGTCGCCGCCCCCATCCACGACCGCCGCCGGATGCCGGTCGGCGCGGTGGGCGTCACCGGTGCCGTCGAGCGCGTCTGCGAGAACGGCGAACTGCGCCCGCAACTGATCGCGGCCGTCCGGGACTGCGCCCGCGCGGTCTCCCGGGACCTCGGCGCCGGCCGGTTCTGACCCGGCGGTTCCGCCCCGGCGGTTCCGACCCGGGCGGTTCCGACCTGCCGGGCGGGCCCCGCTCCCCCGCCCGGCCCCCTTCCCGTCCGGCCCCTTCCGCCGCCCGGCCCCGCTTCCCGCCGGGCCGCGCCTCCCGCCAGGGCCCGCCGCCCGCCCGGAGCCCCTCCCCGCCCGTCCGGACCCCTTCCGCCGCCCCGCCGGAAACCCCTTCCGGGCCCCTTCCGCAAGCCCACGAGACCCCTTCGTTACCGGTCGGTATCCAAACGTACATTTCAGGTCAGTTGGCCGGGAGTTTCCGGTCACAGAACCCTTGACGGGCCCCTTACGGTGCAGAAAACTGCCGTGCATCGGTCGGCATTGTCGAACACCTGACGACAATATTCGCTATGGTGTGCAGTGCGTGCAGTGCTGCAGGGCTGCAGTGCCATGGGACCGATCACCGCCCTCACGGAGGGCGCGGACCACCGGAGGTACCCGGGGTTCGCCTTCCCCTGGACGAAGGACAAAGGAGTCGCGGGTGTCCAGCTCCGACATCTTCATCGGCGAGACCATCGGTACCGCCGTCTTGATTCTGCTCGGCGGTGGCGTCTGCGCCGCCGTCACCCTGAAGCGCTCGAAGGCGCTGAACGCGGGCTGGCTCGCCATCACCTTCGGGTGGGGCTTCGCCGTACTGACGGGCGCGTACATCGCGAAGCCCTCCGGTGCCCACCTGAACCCGGCCGTCACCCTCGGCCTGGCGATAGACGGCGCCACCAAGTGGAGCGACGTTCCCCTCTACATCGGTTCCCAGATGCTCGGCGCGATGATCGGCGCGGCGCTGGTCTGGGTCACCTACTACGGGCAGTTCCAGGCCCATCTGACCGACCCGGAGCTGGTGGCCACGCTCAACCCCAAGGAGGGGATGGTCGACCAGACCGCCACTCCGCAGGCCGGACCGGTGCTCGGCATCTTCTCCACCGGCCCGGAGATCCGGCACGCCGTGCAGAACCTCGCGACGGAGATCATCGGCACCGCCGTGCTCGTCCTCGCCATCCTCACCCAGGGCCTGACGGAGGGTCTGGCCGTCAGCGGCACCGGCGTCCTGATGACCGCGTTCGTGGTCGTCGGCATCGGCCTCTCGCTGGGCGGCCCCACCGGTTACGCGATCAACCCCGCGCGTGACCTCGGCCCGCGTATCGTGCATGCGCTGCTTCCGCTGCCCAACAAGGGCGGTTCCGACTGGTCCTACGCCTGGATCCCGGTGGTCGGCCCGCTGGCCGGCGCCGCCCTGGCGGCAGGCATCCACAAGCTCGCGTTCTGACGCACGACAGCCGAGACCCTCAGACTTCAGGAGCAAGAGACCACATGACCAGCACCCACGGCACCCACGGTCACGGACCGTTCATCGCGGCCATCGACCAGGGCACGACCTCGTCCCGCTGCATCGTCTTCGACCGCGACGGCCGCATCGTCTCCGTCGACCAGAAGGAGCACGAGCAGATCTTCCCCAAGCCGGGCTGGGTCGAGCACGACGCCAAGGAGATCTGGGAGAACGTCCGGCAGGTCGTCGCCGGTGCCGTCGAGAAGGCCGGCATCACGGCCGACGACGTGAAGGCGATCGGCATCACCAACCAGCGTGAGACCACGCTGATGTGGGACAAGAACACCGGTGAGCCCGTCCACAACGCCATCGTCTGGCAGGACACCCGCACCGACGGCCTCTGCCGCGAGCTCGGCCGCAACGTGGGCCAGGACCGCTTCCGCCGCGAGACGGGCCTTCCGCTGGCCTCCTACTTCTCCGGCCCGAAGGTCCGCTGGCTGCTGGACAACGTCGAGGGTCTGCGCGAGCGCGCCGAGCGCGGCGACATCCTCTTCGGCACCATGGACTCCTGGGTCATCTGGAACCTCACGGGCGGTGTCGACGGCGGTGTGCACGTCACGGACGTCACCAACGCCTCCCGCACCATGCTGATGAACCTCCGGAAGCTGGAGTGGGAGGAGCGCATCCTCTCCTCCATGGGCATCCCGGCCGCCGTGCTGCCGGAGATCCGCTCGTCCGCCGAGGTCTACGGCCACGCCAAGGGCGGCGCCCTGGACGGCGTCCCCGTCGCCTCCGCGCTCGGTGACCAGCAGGCCGCCCTCTTCGGCCAGACCTGCTACGACAAGGGCGAGGCCAAGTCCACCTACGGCACCGGAACGTTCATGCTGATGAACACCGGCGACGAGCCCGTCCAGTCGTACAACGGCCTGCTGACCACCGTCGGCTACCGCATCGGCGACCAGAAGCCGGTCTACGCCCTGGAAGGCTCCATCGCCGTCACCGGTTCGCTGGTGCAGTGGATGCGCGACCAGATGGGCCTCATCAAGTCCGCCGCCGAGATCGAGACCCTCGCCTCCAGCGTCGAGGACAACGGCGGCGCCTACTTCGTGCCGGCCTTCTCCGGCCTGTTCGCCCCCTACTGGCGCTCCGACGCGCGCGGTGTCATCGCGGGCCTGACCCGCTACGTCACCAAGGCGCACATCGCCCGCGCCGTGCTCGAGGCGACCGCCTGGCAGACCCGCGAGATCACCGACGCCATGACCAAGGACTCCGGCGTCGACCTGGCAGCGCTCAAGGTCGACGGCGGCATGACCTCCAACAACTTGCTGATGCAGACCCTCTCGGACTTCCTGGACGCGCCGGTGGTGCGCCCGATGGTCGCCGAGACGACCTGCCTCGGCGCCGCCTACGCCGCCGGCCTGGCCGTCGGCTTCTGGCCCGACACCGACGCCCTCCGCGCCAACTGGCGCCGGGCCGCCGAGTGGACCCCCCGCATGGACGCTGACAAGCGTGACAGCGAGTACAAGAACTGGCTCAAGGCCGTCGAGCGGACCATGGGCTGGATCGACGACGAGAGCTGACTGAGGAGCAACTCATGACTACCCCGCAGAGCGTGCCCACCCTGGGAACGCACCCGGCCGCCGGTGCCAACCCGGGCCGCGCCGAGACCCGGGAGCGCCTGTCCAACGCGACGTACGACCTCCTGGTCATCGGTGGCGGCATCCTGGGCACCTCGGTCGCCTGGCACGCCGCGCAGTCGGGACTGCGGGTCGCGATGGTGGACGCCGGCGACTTCGCCGGCGCCACCTCCTCCGCGTCCTCCAAGCTCGTCCACGGCGGTCTGCGCTACCTGCAGACCGGCGCGGTCAAGCTGGTCGCGGAGAACCACCACGAGCGCCGGGTGCTGGCCAAGGACGTGGCCCCGCACCTGGTCAACCCGCTCACCTTCTACCTGCCCGTCTACAAGGGCGGGCCGGTCGGCGCCGCCAAGCTCGGCGCCGGTGTCTTCGCCTACTCGGCGCTGTCCGCCTTCGGCGACGGCGTCGGCAAGGTGATCTCCCCGTCCCGCGCCAAGGCCGACAACCCCGGTCTGCGCACGGACAACCTCAAGGCCGTCGCGGTCTACTACGACCACCAGATGAACGACTCGCGCGTGGCCGTGATGACCGTCCGCGCCGCCGTCGAGTCCGGCGCGGTCGTCCTCAACCACGCCGAGGTCACCGGCCTGCGCTTCACGCACGGCAAGGTCTCCGGCGCGGAGCTCAAGGACCGCGTCGACGGCACCGAGTTCGGCATCGACGCCCGCGTGGTGCTCAACGCCACCGGCCCGTGGGTCGACCACCTGCGCAAGATGGAGGACAAGGGCGCGGCCCCCTCCATCCGCCTCTCCAAGGGCGCGCACATCGTGATGAAGCGCAAGTCGCCGTGGAAGGCCGCCATGGCCACCCCGATCGACAAGTACCGCATCACCTTCGCCCTCCCGTGGGAGGACCAGCTCCTCCTCGGCACCACCGACACCCAGTACGAGGGCGACCCGGCCGACGTGCGCGCCACGGAGGAGGACATCCAGCAGATCCTGGACGAGGCCGCCTTCTCCATCGTCGACGAGGACCTCGACCGCTCGCTGATGACCTACGCCTTCGCCGGCCTGCGGGTGCTGCCCGGCGGCCCGGGTGACGTGGCCCAGGCCAAGCGCGAGACCGTGGTCACCGAGGGCAAGGGCGGCATGCTGTCCGTCGCCGGCGGCAAGTGGACCACGTACCGCCACATCGGCCGTACGGTCATGAACAAGCTGGCCAAGGTGCCCGGCAGCCCGCTGACCGAGGAGATGGAGCCCGTCTCCAACCTGGTCCGCCGGACCCCGCTGCCCGGTGTCGCCAACCCCAACGCGGTCGCCCACCGCCTGCTCGTGGACCGCGAGCCCGGCTCCCGGATGGACCCGCTGACCGCCCGTCACCTGGCCACCCACTACGGCTCGCTGTCCTTCGACATCGCGCGCCTGGCCAACGAGAACCCGGAGCTCGGCGAGCGCATCCACCCGGACGGCCCGGAGATCTGGGCCCAGGTCGCCTACGCCCGTGACTACGAGTGGGCCGAGACGGTCGACGACGTGCTGCGCCGCCGCACCACCCTGACCATCCGCGGTCTGGACGACGAGAACGTCCGCGCCCGGGTCAAGGAGATGCTGGAGCACAAGGGCTGAGGCCCGCCGCGCCCCGGCGGGCGCGGGCGAAGGGGAGGGACCTGTGACGTCCCTCCCCTTTTCCGTCTTCCTCTTGTAGGAGGCAACCGGTGGCGCCCCTCCCCCGTCCCTGGAGGAGAAAGGGGGGCCTCATGACCTGGCCGGAGATCCGGGCCCGACTGCGCCGGCTGCGTCACCTGCCGCGCAGGCGGACCGTCAAGCGCGTCGCACTCGTCCTGTTCCTCGTCGTCGCGGTACCGGTGGTGGCCGCCGCCGGGGCGCTGCGCGCCTCCTACGCGGGCTCGCCCGCCGACGACGCCGTCACCCGCGGGCGGGACGCCGTCTGGCTCGGGCACGCCTGGGTCGACGGGCGCCGCACCGAGAAGGACCTGGCAGGGCTCAAGCGGCGCATCGACGGCACCGGCGTCCGGGACCTGTACGTCCACGCGGGCCCGCTGGAGCACGACGGCACCCTGCCCGCCTCGGCGTACCGTGGCGCGCGCCGGCTGGTCGACGCCGTCCACCGCGAGCTGCCCGGCGTCCGGGTGCAGGCGTGGCTCGGCGACGTGATCGCGCACGACGGGAAGGGCGGGCTGAGGCTGGGGTCCGCCGCGACCCGGGACGCGGTGGTGACGAGCGCCCGGCAGGTGCTGAAGGCCGGCTTCGAGGGCGTCCACCTCGACGTCGAGCCCGTCCCCGACGGCGACGGCGGCTTCCTGACGCTGCTGGACTCCCTGCACACGGCGGTCCGTTCGGGCGGCGGGGTGCTGTCGGTGGCCGCGCAGCAGATCGACCCGCTGCCGTCGATGCACGCGGCGTCCCGCGCGTTCGGCGGCCGGAAGTGGTGGTCGCAGGGGTATTTCGCCAAGGTCGCCCGGCGCACCGACCAGATCGCCGTCATGTCGTACGACACGGCGCTGCCCTGGGAGAGCCTGTACGGCGGTTACGTCGCCCAGCAGACCCGGCTGGCGCTGGAGGCCACTCCCACCGGTACCGACCTGCTGATGGGCCTGCCGTTCTTCCACACCGACGACATGGGCCACCACGGTTCGGCGGAGACGGCCGCCGCCGCGCTGCGCGGCACCCGGCTCGGACTGACACGCGAGGACCGGCACCGCGAGCGGTTCGGCGTCGCCCTGTACGTGGACTTCGCCGCCACGGAAGGCGACTGGCGTGCGTACCGCGAGGCGTGGGGTAGGCGAGGGTGACGACAGCTCCCGGTGGTGCGAGGGTGATGAGCGTCCCTTGCACGGACTGCGGACAGCGGTCCCGGAAGTCGTAGGCTTGGGGGCGCACGCACGAGACCTGCAATCAACTGCACTGAACGGCAACCGGCGGTGGAAGGGACCCCTCCACCCCGGTCGGAAGGAGGCGCTGGGTGATCGAGCTTGAGGGAGTTCCCGAGCTGATCGACCCGGTCATGATCTGTGCCTTCGAGGGCTGGAACGACGCCGGAGACGCGGCCTCCAGTGCGGTCGCGCACCTGGACCGGGAGTGGAAGGGCGAGGTCTTCGCCGCGCTGGACGCGGAGGACTACTACGACTTCCAGGTCAACCGGCCCACCGTCTGGCTGGACGGCGGGGTCCGCAAGATCACCTGGCCGACGACCCGGCTGTCCGTGGTGCGCACCGGAGGTCCGGGCGGCGCGGGCGAGGCGGGCGGCAGACCTCGCGACCTGGTGCTGGTCCGGGGCATCGAGCCGAGCATGCGCTGGCGTTCGTTCTGCAACGAGATCCTGGGCTTCGCCCACGAGCTCGGCGTGGAGATGGTGGTGATCCTGGGCTCGCTGCTCGGCGACACCCCGCACACCCGGCCGGTGCCGGTCAGCGGCGTCACCTCCGACCCCGACCTGGCACGCACCATGGATCTGGAAGAGTCCCGCTACGAGGGCCCGACCGGCATCGTCGGCATCCTTCAGGAGGCCTGCACGCACGCGGGCGTCCCCACCGTCAGCCTGTGGGCGGCGGTGCCGCACTACGTGTCGCAGCCGCCGAACCCCAAGGCCACCCTGGCCCTCCTCAACCGGCTGGAAGATCTGATCGACCTGCGCGTCCCGCAGGGCGAGCTGCCCGAGGACGCGCGCGCCTGGCAGCTCGGGGTAGATCAGCTCGCGGCGGAGGACAGCGAGGTGGCCGAGTACGTCCAGTCGCTGGAGCAGGCGCGGGACACGGCGGACCTGCCGGAGGCGTCGGGCGAGGCCATCGCCCGTGAATTCGAACGGTACCTGCGGCGGCGCGACGGCCAGTCGGGACCGGGGACCGGGCCCGGCCCGGTCGGCGGGCCCGGCGGCGTGGGCGGACCCGGCGGGCCCGCCGGTGTCGGCGGTACGGGCGCGGGGTCCGGGCAGCCGGGGGGCCTGGCGGCCGAGCCGGGGCTCGGCGAGCCGGGCGGCCGGGACGCCTCGTACCTGCGTGACACCACGAGCGGACGGACGCGTCCGCCGCGCCGGGCTCCGCAGGAGCAGGCGGAGGCGGAGGGCACCGGGAGCGCCGACGGGGCCGAGGGCCCGGGCGAGGACCGGCACACCGGTGAGGACCGGCACGCCGGCGAGGACGGGAACGGCCCACCGGAGGCATCCGGCCCGCCGGAGGGCGAGAACTGACGAGGGAGGGGTGCCGCCCGCCGGGGCGGCGCCCCTTCCCCTTGTTCCTCTTGACACTCTTGATCCTCTTGCACCACCGAAACACCGAACGACCACTGCGACTGCAACTGCAACCGCTACAACAACTGCAACGACAAAAGGACAGCATGGCCGTCAAGGCGATCAGAACAACCGTCATAGCGGCCACCGGTGCCGCCCTCGCCCTCTCGCTGACCGCGTGCGGCGGCGGGGAGGAGGACACCCGCGACCCCCAGGCCGTACTGAAGGCCGCGGCGGAGAAGACGGCGGCGGCGAACTCCTACCGGACGAAGCGGCAGGTCACCGGGGTGGAGAGCACGGAGCGCGGCGAGTACACGTTCTCCCGCGAGCCCGACCTGGCCGAACGCAAGACCTGGCGGTCCGGGGCGAAGAAGGGGGAGAACGGCGAGAAGGGCCCGGAGCGCTTCGACCACGCGATGAGCGCGGGCCAGACGCTCTACACCCGTGACCCCAAGATCGCCGACGGTCGCTGGGTGAGCTCCAGCCTCCTGGAGCCGGGCGAGGAGCCGCCCAAGCCCGGGGACGTCCAGAAGACCGCCGAGGGCTCGCTGCCCGAACTGCTGAGCGTCCTGCGCACGTCGAAGAACGTGCGCAAGGTGGGCAGCGAGAAGGTGAACGGCCACAAGGCCACGCACTTCGCGGCCACGGTCGCCCTCGCGGACCTGGCGGCGTACAAGGGCGACGTGATGCGGGACTGGCTCCGCGAGCTCTACGTCAAGAACCACCGGAAGGACGGCCTGGAGAAGGTCGACATCGACCTGTGGATCGGCAAGGACGACATCCCGGTCAAGGGTTCGGAGCACGGCAAGGGCTCCAAGGGCAGCACGGGTGTGACCGAGGAGTACACGGACTTCGGCGCCGACCCGCGGATCCGTATCCCGAAGGGCAAGGACGTCATCACGCAGGACGAATGGCTGCGAGGGGTCCGCGACAAGGCGGACCGGGGCCTCGACCCCCTGAGCTGACCCTCGTCCCTTGCGACGCCTTCGCGCTCCCCGTACGACGGGCCTCCGTGCGGTGGTTCAGATCACGTCCCACGCCGCGCCCGCGTACAGCGCCCGCATCCGCTCCACCAGAGGGACGTCCACGGGGAGACTCAGCTCGTCGATCCGGCCGACGGGTGCCACGCCCAGGGAGTTGCTGACGAAGGCGCCGTCGAAGGAGGGCAGGTCGTCCAGGCGGACCGGGCGGCGGAGCCAGGGGAGGCCGAGCCGGTCGAGTTCGCGGCGCAGCAGGAGCAGGGTGATGCCGTCGAGGGCGGGGGCGTCCGGCCAGACGACGGTGTCGCCCCGGACGAACCCGATGTTGGTGATGGCCCCCTCGGCCACCGTGCCGTCCGGGCCGGTCAGCAGCGCCTCGTCGAACCCGGCGGCCTGTGCCCGGCGCAGGTGGTACGCCTGCCCGAAGACGCCGGTGTGCTTGAGGTGCGCGGCGGGCCGCTGGTACGCGACGGCGGTGAGGCGCTGCGGGCCCTCCGGCTCGGGCGTCGGCGGCCGGACGGTCACCGTGCTGACCGGACGGACCGCCCCCTCGGCCGGCGGCAGGTGCACGTAGACGCGGACGGCGGCGTCCGTCACCCCGGCCGCCCGCAGCGCGCCCCGCACCCGCTCCCGGACGAGCCCGTCGTCCAGCCCCTCCCCGAACAGCTCGCGGGTGGCGGCGTCGAGCCGTGCGAGATGCAGCTCCAGTCCGCGGAGCCGGCCGCCGCGGACCTCCATCGCGGTCATGTGGCCGTAGCCGCCGAGAAGGGCGAGGAACAGGGGGTCGGCGGCGACCGGACGGCCGTCGACCTCGACATGCGGGGTGGAGAGATCGTTCATCTCCCCACCCTATGGTGCCCGTTGCGGCTCAAAGCTCGTCGTGGTTCCAGTCGCCGTTGGCCATGCTGCCCCGGCCCAGGGTCAGCCGCACGTACCGGCGGACCTGGTCGGCGGCCGGCCACGCGACTCCGACGGCGTCCACGGCCCGCTCCCCCGCATGGCCGCCCACACGGGGGCCACCGATCCGGGCGGGCGCCCCGCTCGCGACGGCTTCGGCAGAGCGGCCCGGGGGCAACGGCGTCGGCGAGGGCGGGACGTCGCACGTCTCGCGCACGTTCGCGGATCCACTCTCCCTTGACCGTGCTCTCCGACGTCACCACCATGACTACTGGACTGGTCCACCAGATGAGTTGAGGTATTCATGGCGCTACCGAAGTACGACCAGATCGCGGGCGACCTGCGAGGGCGCATCGTTCGTGGCGAACTCAAGGCCGGCGACGCCCTGCCCTCCGAGCGCGAACTGACGGAACGCTGGTCGGTGGCGCGAGCCACCGTGGTCCGCGCTCTCGATGTCCTGCGCCAGGAGGGACTGATCGAGACCCGCCAGGGAACCGGTTCGACGGTGCGGGCGCGGGCACCTTTGGCACGGACGGCCGGCGAGCGCTACCGCACAGCGGTACGCACCGGTCAGATCTACACGGCCGGCGAGTATGCCGAGATCGTCGGCGCCGAGACACTGCCGGCACCGGAGGAAGTGGCCACCGCACTCGGGATCGAGCCCGGCGACCCGGTGGTAAGGCGCCACCGCATCACTTTCGAAGGTGAGACCCCCACCGCCACCTCGTGGTCGTGGTTCACCGCGGAGGTCGCGGCACTGGCCCCACGCCTCCTCCACCGGGAGCGGGTCAGGGAGGGCACCACCCGCTACGTCGAGATGCAGACCGGGCGCCGGCCGCACACCGGCCGCGACTGGTGGACCGCGCGCCTCGCCACCGCGGAGGAGCTGGAATTGCTGCGGCTCGACGGCCCGGCTGCCGTGGCCGAGGCACGGCACGTGGCATACGACGCGGACGGGAGTCCGATCACCTACGAAGTCGGGGTGAACCCGGGCGGCCGATGGACCCGTACGGACGAGTACCCGATGAACGAATAGGTCTACGTCAACTCGCCGGAAGGCCCCCACACTTGGTGGGGGCCATTTCATTCCCGACCCCTTGACCTGACTAGTCCACCGGTGGACCATTCCAGTACAGGGCGTCTCATCGAGACGCCTTTCCGTGACCGCAGCGGCCCAGCCCTGCTCACCACCATGGGAGTCAACGATGCCCCCTGCTTCAGGTCGCCCAGTGAACGCCGTGGCACGCTGGCTCTGCCAGGCCGCCCCCTCCGCACGGAAAGCACTGGCCCACTGGGAATCGGGTGGGACCACGCCGTTGACCGTCGGTCGGCAATGGGACCTGGTCGAGCTCGACTTCACCCTCGCGACCGCTGCCATCACGCGGCTGAGGGACTCCGACCGCCACATCGGCCTCTACCTGATGGGCGGCGCGGAACACGCGATGTGGTGGCTGCTGCCCCTCGGCAGCGCGCCGCGCCTCGCCGGAATCCCCGGCATCAGGCCCCGGCCCAGGGGCTCGGAACTGTTCACCCCGCCCCCGGGCAAGTACCGAGGGGACCGCGTCTGGGTGATCCCCGGCCGCGACAGTGAAGCATGGCGCACCCTCACGGCCCCCGACGACCTGCGCCACGCCGCCGAGACCGGTATGCGCCTGCTCGGCCGGAAGACAGTCACGCCATGTCCGTGACCGGCCGGACCACTCCACACGTCGCTCCGCAGTGCGCCCTCGGCCACCACGCCGACTGCGAGGGCGCCCTCGTCGTTCGCGTCATCGGCGCACCGCCCGCGCCGGATACCACCGAACGCCTCCGCTGCACGTGTGCATGCGGCCATCCCACCGACAACCGGCATGACTCGGCCGACGCTCGACAGGGCCCGCCGCCACCCCCGTCCGCAGGCTGATCACACCTGCACAGCCCGGCCGGTCCGGACGGTGAATCCCGTCGGCGCGGCCGACCGGCCGCAGTCCGGCGCCGGCCGGGGCGGGTGCCATGGCCGCGGTTCAGTGCGGGTGATCGCGGGGGGACAGGCGGGCCGTCCCCGCGTCGAGGTCGATACCGGTCCGGCGCGGGGCGCCGTCCTGTTCGTCGTCGCGCAGGACCAGTTCGACGCGGCGCTGTTCCAACTGCGCGCGTTTGCCGGGGTACATGAGGCCGTGCAACTCCTCCGTCGCCGTGGCGCCCGCACCGCGTGGGCCGCCGCCGGGGCCGCTCCGGACGAGTCGGATCCCCTTGCGGGCGGCGGCCGCCAGGAAGAGCGGGACGACGATCAGGAGGGCCAGGCCCGGACCCGTCAGAAGGCTCATCACATCGAGGGAACGTGGCGGGCCCGGGCGTGGTTCCGCTTGCGTCAGCCCACCGCACCAGCCCCGGGCAGTCGCAGGGTGAAGGCGTGGTCCGTCGGGCGGTTGGGGGTGGTGACGTGGATGATGCCGGTGCGGTCGGTCGGGTCGTACCACCAGCCGGGGGCGGACGTGCCGGAGGTGGTGTGGGGCAGGGGGCGGCCGTCCAGGAGGACCGTCCGGGGGGCCGTGCGGGAGTGGACGGTGAAGGTGTAGGGGCGGGAGGGCTGCTTGCCCTGGTAGGTGCCATGGGAGGCGCCGACGTGGACCGTCACGTCGCCCCGGCCGGTGTGCGGCGCGCGGACGGTCACCGTCTGCCGGGCCGAGGCGCCCGTGCGGTGGGCCCGCGTCACGCCGTCGTCCTCGTAGAGGGTGAAGGACGAGGTGCCTTTCGGGTGGACGTCCCAGGCGAGCGGTGAGCCGGGGGTGCGGTCGCGGTGGGAGCGGATGCCGGGCCACATGGGGATGGCGGCTCCCGCCTTGACGAAGAGGGGGAGGGTGTCGAGCGGGGCGCGGTAGCCGTCGACGGTGGTGGGGCCGTGGTACGTCCGGCCCGTCCAGTAGTCGGTCCAGGTGCCGCGCGGCAGGTAGATGCCGTCGCGCGTCTCCTTGTCCTCGTACACCGGGGCGACGAGGAAGTGCTCACCGCTCAGGAACTCGTACTTCGCCGCGTCCGACGCCGCCTTCGGGTCGTCCGGGTACTCCAGGGCCAGCGGGCGGACCGGGCCGACGCCCGTGCGGGTCGCCTCGGCCGCGTACGTGTACATGTACGGGAGGAGGGACTCCTTGAGCTTGAGGTATTTGCGGTTGATCGAGGTGTACGGCTCGCCGTACCGCCAGGGCTGCTTGTCGTTCGGCGCCCAGCCGTCCATGGTCATGACGGCGGGGAGGAACGCCTTCCACTGGAGGTCGCGGACGTACGTCTTGGGGCTGCCGCCGAAGATGCCGTCGATGTCGCCGGTGGTATAGGCGAGGCCGGACATCGTCGCGCCCGCGTACGTGGGGATCTGCCAGCGGATGTAGTTCCAGGAGCCCTTCTGGTCGCCGGACCACTGGACGCCGCAGCGCTGGGCGCCGGACCAGCTCTCGGGGGCCCAGGTGAAGCCGCGGGCGTCGCTGTTGTCCTCGATGCCCTTGTACGCGTCCTTGCAGCCGTCGAGGGCGAACTTGTAGCCGTCGCCGATCCACGCGATGTCCAGTTTGGCGACCCGCTGCCCGGCCCGTACCTGGTCGGCGAGCTTGCCGAGGCCGTCCTCGGTCCACAGGCCCATGGTCATCTTGCGGTCGGCGAGGCCCTTGTTCACCTCGGGGAGGTTCTCGTGGCCGCAGCCGTAGCCGTCGTTGACGAGCATCCAGCCGAGGGGGAGGTCGTGTTCGACGTAACCGTCGGCGACCTTGAGCGCGTCCAGGGTGCGGCGCTCTCCGCGGTTCTTGTTGTGCAGGTAGCAGTCGGAGTCGCCGGCCTCCAGGCCGTAGAGCGGCGGCAGGAAGGGGCGGCCGGTCAGCCGGGTGTAGCCGCCGATGACGTCCTTGGGCGTCCGCCCGGCGACGTAGTACGCGTCGAAGCGCTGTTCGCGGGCGGTGGCCGTCACCGGGTCGGCGAAGTCGTAGGTGTTGGGGGCGTACGTGTTGCGGTAGACGCCGTAGCCGGCCGAGGAGAGGTAGAACGGGACGGAGTTGGGGTGCCCTCCGTCGTCCCAGTGGTAGTCGACGCCGACCTCGACCTTCTTGCCGCGGTGCGAGGTGTTGCCGCGGCCGTTCTGCATGCCAGCGCCGTAGAACCGCTCGTCGGCGCCGCGGGCGAGCGTCTGTGTCGTGCCGTCCTTGTCCCAGGTGAGGCCCTTGGTCTCGGACCAGAGGGGGGTGCCGTCGGCCCGGTACAGGGCGAAGCGCAGCGGTGCCTTGTAGACGCGCAGGGTGAGGCGTGAGGTGCTCAGTTCGTAGCGGTCGCCGCGGTCACGCCAGCGGGTGGGCGGGGGCGCGCCCTGGGGCAGGACGATGTCGTTCCCGGTGGGGTCGGTGAACGTGCCGTCGGGGGCGAGTTCGAGGCGGACGGCGTCAGGGGTGACGAAACGGATGCGGGCCCGGGCGGGGCCCGCGCTTAAGCGGTAGTCGGGGCCCTCGGCGGAGAAGGAGGTGACGTTGCCGACGGTGTGCGGCTCCCGGTCGGGGCCGTCCGCGGCCCGGGCCGCGGCCTGGGGGAGGACGGCGGCGAGGAGGGCGAGGAGGGCGGTGGCGACGGGGGTTCTGTGTCGTTCGCGGGTGGTCATGCGGCATGCTTAGCGCACTGTCGTGCACATGACCATGCCCCTCGGTCCTTCCCCGGAGGGGGCGCCCCCATTTCGCCGTTTCCTGCGGGACACGACCCCCGCACCCCGAACCGCCTCCGCCCGGCGGTCCTCAAACGCCGGACGGGCTGTCCCCGGCCACCGCCCCCAGGTCGAAGTAGTCCCGCCAGGCCGCGATCAGCCCGTCCCTCCGTATCTCGAAGACCCCCGCCACCCGCACCCGGACGGCCGCCCCCGAGCGGAGCGTCATCGTGTCGGTCCGTTCGTTGAGGACCACTCCTCCGCCCTCGGCGGCGGCGGACGCCTGGTGGTGGACGGTGAACTCGGCGGCGGTGAAGCGGGCCAGGAAGTCGGTGAAGTAGGACCGTATGCGGTCCCGGCCGACGACGGGCGGCAGGGGCATGCTGTGGTACGTCCCGTCCTCCGCGAAGAACTCCGCGAGCCGGGCGGCGTCCAGCCCGTCCCAGGCCGCGAGGAACCGCGCGACGACCTCCTCGTACTCCACTCCCGACACGGACGGCCACCTCTCCTCGTCACGACGTCTGCACTGGCGGTGCGGCGGGGCGGGCAGGTCTCGTCCCGCCTCTCCGGGCAGCGCTTCCCGCCCGCCGGTTGTTCCGCCCGGACGGCGGAAGCGTACGCCGGGCCGGGCGCCCGCTGAACGGCGCTGCCCGTCAGCCGGATGTCCCGCGACGACGCCCCGGCCGGCGCACACCGGGCGCGCGCCGTGGACCAGGGAGCTCTTCTCGTCGGGGGTGAGCCGGGCGAGCAGCGCCCTGACCCGGTCGGACGGCGTGCCGCCCGGCGGCGGGACGTCCGGCAGCGGGAGGACCGCGGCGGGAGGACGGCGGCGGGACGTCCGGTCCGGCCGCGGCGGCGCGGGCCGTGGGTCCGGGGTGTCGCGAGGAGCGCGAAGGCGGTGGAGGCGGTGGAGGCGGTGGAGGCGGTGGAGGCGGCGAAGGCACCCGGCGGGCCGAGCAGGTGGCGGCAGGGCCGAGCAGGTGCGGCAGGTGGGGACGGTGCTCGACGGGCAGCGGGGCGGGCACGGTGCTCGACGGGCAGCGGGTGGGGACGGTGCTCCCCGCGTCCGGATGCCCGGCCCCGCCGGCTCCGGAGGAAACGGAGAGGGGTGCCCACCGCCGCCTGGGCGGTGGGCACCCCTCTTCCGGAGCCTGCGGGACGACGCCTTAGAGCGCGACGCCCAGCAGCGCGTCCACGGTGCGCGACACCAGGCCGGGCGCGCCCTCGTCCGCACCGCCGTCGGCGGCCTGGGCGGCGGCCCAGCGGTCGACGGCGGCCAGGGCGGCCGGGGTGTCGAGGTCGTCGGCGAGGGCCTCGCGGACCTCGTCGAGCAGGGCGTCGGCGGACGGCCCGTCGGGCCGGGAGACGGCGGCGCGCCAGCGGGCGAGGCGTCCGACGGCCTCGGCGAGGACGTCGTCCGTCCACTCCCAGTCGGCCCGGTAGTGGTGCGACAGCAGCGCGAGACGGATCGCGGCCGGGTCCACGCCCTGGCGGCGCAGGGCGGAGACGAAGACGAGGTTGCCCTTGGACTTGGACATCTTCTCGCCGTGCAGGGCCACCATGCCCGCGTGGACGTACGTCTTGGCGAACGGGTGCTCGCCGGTCAGCGCCTGCGCGTGGGAGGCGCCCATCTCGTGGTGCGGGAAGATCAGGTCGGAGCCGCCGCCCTGGACGTCGAAGCCCATGCCGAAGTACTCCAGGGCGATGGCGACGCACTCGATGTGCCAGCCGGGGCGTCCGGGGCCGAGGGAGGCGCCGTCCCAGCTCGGCTCGCCCGGGCGGGCGGCCATCCACAGCATCGGGTCGACGGGGTTCTTCTTGCCCGGCCGGTCCGGGTCGCCGCCGCGCTCGGCGGACAGCAACCGCATGGCCTCCGCGTCGAGACCGGAGACCTCGCCGAAGTGGCTGTCGGTGGCGACGGAGAAGTAGACGTCCCCGTCGAGCTCGTAGGCGGCACCCGCGTCGCGCAGGCGCTCCACCAGCGGGACGATCTTCGGTATCGACTCCACGGCACCCACGTACTGGCGCGGGGGCAGCAGCCGCAGCGCGGTCATGTCCTCGCGGAACAGGGCGGTCTCGCGCTCGGCGAGGGCCTCCCAGTCGTCGCCGTTGGCGGCGGCCCGCTCCAGCAGCGGGTCGTCGATGTCCGTCACGTTCTGGACGTAGTGGACCTGCCGCTTGGTGTCGAGCCACACGCGCTGCACGAGGTCGAACGCGTTGTAGGTCGCCGCGTGCCCCATGTGGGTGGCGTCGTAGGGCGTGATGCCGCAGACGTAGAGGCGGGCGACGGGGCCGGGGACGAGGGTCACCCGTCCACCGGTCGCGGTGTCGTGGATCCGGAGGTCGCGGCCCTTGCCGGGCAGGGCGGGAACCTCAGAAGCGGGCCAGGCATGCATGTCCTGAGCGTAACCGGATGCGGGTTCCGGATACGAACCGGAGGGGGCGGTTGGCTGAGAAAGGGGGCTTGTGCGGGCGGTGGGAGTGTGCCCCACCCCTCCGGGAAGTCCGAGGACGAGCGGCGAAGCCGCGACAAGGGGGCTGGAGCGCAGCTTCAGGAATCGGCGAAGGGGAGGGACCGGGGCACCGCCCGCCGCAGGCGCCTACACCGGCGGCCACGGAATCGCCGGCCACTCCCCACTCGGCTCACGGTGCCGCCCGGTACGCAGCAACTCGGCCACCCGCCCCCGCAAGGCATCGATCTCCGCAGAAGTGATCAACTCCGCCAGCCGCCCCGCCAAGGGGCGCCCCTCGGCCAGATCGGCCGAAAGTCGCCGCAACGCCTCCAGCGCCTCCTCCGTCAGCGGCTCCCCCGCCCACCCCCACAGCAACGTGCGCAGCTTGTCCTCGGCGTTGAAGGTGACGCCGTGGTCGATGGCGTACAGCCGGCCGTCGGCGGCGGGCAGGAGGTGGCCGCCCTTGCGGTCACCGTTGTTGATCACCGCGTCGAGGACGGCCAGCCGCCGCAGCCGCTCGTCGTCGGCGTGCACGAGCAGGGCGGGGCGGCCGTCCCCCACCTCCGCGTAACCGACGGCCTTCCAGCCGGGGCCGGGCTCGTCCCCCTCGACCAGGGCGAGGAGGCGCCGCGTCTCCTCGGTGGCGCCGTCGTCGGCCGGGCCGTCGATCCAGAGCTGGCACATGCCCGGCCCGTAGGGGCCGTCCCGGAGGACGGTCGGCGGGATCAGGCCCCAGCCCATGGCCTCGGAGAGCTCGTAGGCGGCCACCTCGCGCTGGGCGAGGGTGCCGTCCGGGAAGTCCCACAGCGGGCGCTCCCCGGCGACCGGTTTGTAGACGCAGGCGGCCGTCACGCCCTCGTACGCGACCGTGCAGTACAGGACGGCGTTGGACGCTTCGCGGACGCGCCCGCGGACGGTGAGCTCACCATGCGCCAGCAGCTCCTGCGGACTGACGCCCGGCACGCCGGAGCCGGGCTCGGGCCTGGATCCGGGACCGGCCCCGGGCTCGGGCCTGGACCCGGGCCCGGACCCGGGAGCCCCCGCGTCCGGCTCCGGCGGCCTCACGCCCCGCGGCGGTATCCGTTCTGGCGCGGACATACGTGTCCTTCCGGGTCGAGCGGCAGGCTGCACAGCGGGCAGGGCGGCCGGCCGGCGTTGACGAGGTCCATGGCGCGCTTGGCGAACGCGCGGGCCATGGTGCCGGTGATCCGCACCCGGAGCATGGGCGGCCCGTTGGTCTCGTCCTGGAGGAGGCGCTCCTCGGCGGCGGCCAGGTCCTCGTCGGTGTCGGCCTCCAGCTCGACCAGGGCCTGTGCCTCGACGACCATCCGCTGCCCCTCGGCGTCCCAGGCCAGGGCCATGGTGCCGACCCGGAACTCCTCCTCGACGGGGGTGTCCAGGGGCGCGGTGTCGGCGTACTCGACGGGGGCCACGGCCGGGACCGGGGCGCTGCCGCCGGTGCGCCGGACGACCTCGTCCAGCAGTTCGTCGATGCGCTCCGCGAGCGCTTCCACCTGGGCCTTCTCCAGGGCGACGGTGGTGGTCCGGCCGGCCGCGCTGGCCTGGAGGAAGAAAGTGCGGCGGCCCGGCAGCCCGACCGTACCGGCGACGAAGCGGTCCGGCGGGTCGTAGAGGAACACCTGACGGGACAACGTCCTGCTCCATTGGTTCGGTGTCGGAGGGGGGGTCCTGCGGGAAGTCCCGGACTTCTCGGTCTTCCTGGGGTCTTCCTGGGTCTTGTTCGGTCTTCTTCGGAACGCCGACGGGGACAGCGGGAGTGCGGGACTGTGGAACAGCGGGGACGACCGGATCGGTCAGACGGTGCGGCGGCGCCCCCGCGCCCCCACCCTACTGCGCATGTGGATCACGGTGCTCCCGCGCCGCCCCCCACCACGGCCTCCCCCGGGTCGCCCGCTCCCCCGCCCGGCGGTGTGGCGGGTGGTGCCAGGGAGGCGGTCTCGCCGGTGTCCCCGAGCCGCAGCAGGTACGGCCGCAGGGGGGTGTAGCGGATCACCGTGAGCGAACAGGGGTCGACCGCGATCCGCTGGAAGTGGTCGAGGTGGAGGCCGAGCGCGTCGGCGACGATCGCCTTGATCGGATCGCCGTGCGAGCACATGAGGTAGACGGCGTCGGGGCCGTGCTCGCGCTCGATCCGCTCGTTCCAGTCGTGCACCGCGTCCACGGCGCGGGCCTGCATCGCGCGTAGGGACTCGCCGCCGGGGAAGGAGGCGGCGGAGGGGTGCCGCTGCACGACGGTCATCAGCGGCTCGTCGTGGAGTTCGGCGAGCGCGCGGCCGGACCAGTCGCCGTAGTGGCACTCGCCGATCCGCTCGTCCGTGCTCGACGGCAGCTCCCGACGGGCGGCGAGCAAGGGGGCCACGGTCTCCTGACAACGCTGGAGGGGACTGGTGACGAGAGCGGCGAGCGGGATGTCCCGCAGGCGGTCCGGGAGGGCCGCGGCCTGGGCGGTGCCCCGTTCGTCCAGGGCGACACCGGGGGTCCATCCCGCGAGCACCCCGCCGGTGTTGGCGGTGGACCGGCCGTGCCGGACCAGGATCAGGGTGGGCATGACCGCCAGCCTACGACGCCCCCCGGACGGACACCGACGGCGGTGCGGGCCGCCGGACGGACGGCGGCGCGGACGCCCTTGTGGACACCAAGCAGCCCCCGGGAAGGGAGAATGCCCCGCGTGATCGTGGATTTCGCCATCTACCGGAACGGACACCGCACGGACGGTCCGGCCGACTTCTCCGACGCGCTCGACCAGGCGCGCGCGGACGGGGACGCCTTCCTCTGGGTGGGCCTGCACGAGCCGACGGAAAGCGAGTTCGACCTGGTCACCAGCGAGTTCGGCTTGCACCCGCTGGCCGTCGAGGACGCCCTCAAGGCGCACCAGCGGCCCAAGCTGGAGGTGTACGCCGACTCGCTCTTCGTCGTCCTCAAGCCCGTCGTCTACGACGACCACACCGACACCGTGAGCACCGGCGAACTGATGATGTTCCTCGGCGACTCCTTCGTGGTGACGGTCCGGCACGGCGTCGGCAACCCGCTCTCCGAGCTCAGGTCCCGGCTGGAGGAACAGCCCGACCTGCTGCGCTGCGGGCCGACCTCGGTGCTGTACGCGGTGAGCGACGCGGTCGTGGACCACTACACGGAGGTGTCCGGGCTGCTCCAGGCCGACCTGGACGAGCTGGAGACCGAGGTGTTCGCCCCTCTGGGCTTCGACAACAAGAACATCGCGTCCCGGATCTACGCGTTCAAGCGCCAGGTGGTGGAGTTCCGGCGGGCCACCGGGCCGCTCGCCGAGCCGGTGAACCGGCTGGCGAGCACCGGGCTGCCGTTCGTCAACGAGGAGGCGCGGCCGTTCTTCCGCGACGTCGGCGACCACCTGGCCCGGGCCAACGAGGCGGTGGAGCAGTTGGACCGGCTGCTGTCCGACATCCTCTCCGCCCACCTCGCGCAGATGGGCGTGCAGCAGAACGACGACATGCGGAAGATCTCGGCGTGGGCGGCGATGGCGGCGGCCCCGACGATGATCGCCGGAGTGTTCGGGATGAACTTCGACCACATGCCCGAGCTCCGGCAGGTGTGGGGCTACCCGGCGGCGCTGGTGCTGATGGTGGGCGTGGTGGTGCTGCTGTACCGGCTGTTCAAGCGGCGCGGGTGGCTGTAGGGCGGCGGGTAGGCGGCCCTGGGGCGGCTGTCGGGCGGGTACGCGGCCTCGGGTGGCGGTTCCGTGGGGGCTATGAGGCGGGTACGTGGCCTCGGGTGCGGCTGTTCTCGGGTGGCTGAAGGGCGGGTACGCGGCCTCGGTGGCCGTGAGGCAGGCGGGCGCCCTCGGTCAGACGAATTCCGGCGCCACCGCCACCGCCCCGCCGCCCAGCGCGTCCCGCCGCTCCGGCATGCGCAGCCCGACCGCCCGCCGCCGGCCGCCGAGCCGCTCCCCCGCGTACAGCGCGTGGAGGCCCGCGGCCAGGGCGGCCGACTTGGCGCGCGGCCAGCCCAGCAGGCGGCCCATGCGCTCCATGACGGCCAGGCCGACGTCACGGTGGACGGCGGACTCCACCCGGGCGGCCTCGCGCAGCAGGGTGTGGATCGTCCGGCCGTGTCCGGCGGCGGCGAGCCGCAGCAGTTCCTCGTGGCAGTACGCGAGGTGGTTGGCCTCGTCGTGGCTGATCATCCGGAGAGCCCGGCCGATCTCGGGGTGGTCGCCGAAGTGGTGGCTGAGCATCCGCATCTGGCCGGCGGCGCGCTGTTCGGTGACGCGGCTGTGGGCCAGGTAGGTGATGACGTCCCGCACGGTCAGCGGCTCGTCCGCGCGCAGTTTGGCGTGCGGCAGGCCGATGCCGCGGCGTTCGAGGAGCATCGTGTAGTCGGTCTCGGGCGGCACCTCGACCGGTTCCAGGCCGCGTTTGCGCAGCAGGGCCAGGAAGATCCGGCCGTGCTTGTCCTCGTCCGCGCCGTGCCGGGCGATCTTGGGGGCGAGGGCCCGCAGTTCCTCGGGGACCAGGAGGGCGATACGGCCGTTCTCCCAGCCGCCCTGCGCCTCGCCGCCGGCGGCGATGGAGCAGAACAGGCGGTACGCCTCGTCGTGGCCGAGGATCTCCTGGAACAGACTTCTGGCCGTGAGCATGGCCGTCACCTCCGTGGGAACCAGTCAAGGTCCCCGCCGAGGGGGGCGCCAGCCAGGAGGCGGCGGGCGCTCGGCCGAACGGACGACGACGGGCGCGCGCCCCGGGCGCCCTCCGCCCCGTAACCCGGCGGACGTACGGGCGTTGAGCCCGGTGCCGGCCGTGGCGGGGAAGACCCCCGAGCCCCCACCACGGCCGCAGGCTTCTCGGGGCGTCGGGCGGGGAGCGCCAGGTTCGGGCTCACCGGCTCCTCGGGCGTCAGGCTCGGAGCGTCGGGCTCAGGGTCACCGGCCCGAAGGGGCTCGGGGTCACCGGCCCGAAGTCACCGACTCGGACCTCCGGCTCGGAGCCTCAGGCGAGTCCGGCCCGCTCCAGCGCCTCGACGCCGGCCCGCAGCCCGGCGATCCGCTCCTCCAGCGTGAAGCCCGCGGGGGTCAGGGACAGCGTGGTGACACCGGCCTCGGCGTAGGCGCGCATCCGGTCGGAGATCCGCTCGACGGAGCCGAGCAGCGACGTCGAGTCGATCAACTGCTGCGGGACCGCTGCGGCGGCGCCCTTCTTGTCCCCGGAGAGGTACTTCTCCTGGATCTCGGCGGCCTCCTTCTCGTAGCCCATGCGGACCGCGAGCCGGTTGTAGAAGTTCTGCTTGGCGCTGCCCATGCCGCCGACGTAGAGGGCGGTGTAGGGGCGGAAGGTGTCCGCGAGGGCGGCGACGTCGTCGCCGAGGGCGAGCGGCACGGTCGGGACGAGGTCGAAGCCGTCCATGTCCTTGCCGGCCTTGGCGCGGCCGGCGCGGAGCGAGCCGAGGGTGGTCTCCTCGGCGAGCTCGGGGGCGAAGAAGAGGACGAGGGCGCCGTCGGCGATCTCGCCCGTCTGCTCCAGGTTCTTGGGCCCGATGGCCGCGATGTAGAGCGGGATGTGCTCGCGGACGGGGTGCACGGTCAGCTTGATCGGCTTGCCGGGACCGCCGGGCAGCGGCAGCGTCCAGTGCTCGCCCTCGTGCGTCAGGCGCTCGCGGGACATGGCCTTGCGGACGATCTCGACGTACTCGCGGGTGCGGGCGAGCGGCTTGTCGAACTTGACGCCGTACCAGCCCTCGGAGACCTGCGGGCCGGAGACGCCGAGGCCCAGCCGGAACCGGCCGCCGGAGAGCGAGTCGAGGGTGGCGGCGGTCATGGCCGTCATGGCGGGGGTGCGGGCCGGGACCTGGAAGATGGCCGAGCCGACGTCGATGCGCTCGGTCTGCGCGGCGACCCAGGAGAGGACGGTGGCCGCGTCGGAGCCGTACGCCTCGGCGGCCCAGCAGACCGCGTAGCCGAGCCGGTCGGCCTCCTTGGCGACCGCGAGATTGTCCGCGTCCATCCCGGCGCCCCAGTAGCCGAGGTTGATTCCGAGCCGCATCCCGCTCTCCCTACCGATCAGTAACGTCGTCGTCGCGGGGACTCTAGCGCGCGGACCGGTGGTACGTCACCGGGTGACGTGGGGTGACCGCGCGACGCCGGAAGCCGTACCGGAGGCCGCCGGGGGCCGCGCCGGGCCGGTGCCGGGTGGGGACGCCCGCGCCGCCTGCCTCCGGGGAAGGCCCTCGCCGGCCCGGCGCCACGTGTGCAAGGGCGGCGCCCGGGGCGCCCGTGACCGCGCGGCGCCGGGCCCGGTGCCGACCCGGCCGGCCGATACGCTCACCGGTCATGGAGCAAAGGCATGTCGGCCGTACGGGCCTGCGCGTCTCCCGGATCGGACTCGGCACGCTCACCTGGGGGCGGGACACCGACGAGTACGAGGCCGGCGAGCAGCTCAGGGTCTTCCACGAGGCGGGCGGGACGCTGGTGGACACGGCGGACGTCTACGCGGGCGGCGCGGCCGAGTACCTCCTCGGCCGGCTCCTCGACACGGTGGTCCCCCGCCGGGACCTGGTCCTGGCCACCAAGGCGGGCAGCGTCCTGGACCCCGGCCACCGCGCCGACGCCTCGCGCGGCCACCTGCTGACCGCCCTCGACGCCTCCCTCGCCCGGCTCGGCACGGACCACGTCGACCTGTGGCAACTGCACGCCTTCGACCCGGGCACACCGCTGGAGGAGACCCTCCAGGCCGTCGACACCGCCGTCGCCAGCGGCCGGGTCCGGTACGCCGGCGTCTCGCACTTCTGCGGCTGGCAGCTCGCCAAGGCCGCGACCTGGCAACTGGCCGCGCCGGGCACGCGCACCCGGCTGGCCAGCACACAGATGGAGTACTCGCTGCTCCAGCGCGGCATCGAACGCGAAGTGCTGCCCGCCGCGCTCGACCTGGGCGTCGGCGTCCTGCCCTCGTCGCCGCTGGGCCGGGGCGTGCTCACCGGCAAGTACCGCCGCTCGACGCCCGCCGACTCCCGGGGCGCCTCCGAACACCTCGCGCCGTTCGTCGCCCCGTATCTGGAGGAGCCCGCGCGCCGCGTCGTCGACGCCGTCGTCACCGCCGCCGACGGGCTCGCCACGACGCCCCTCCAAGTCGCCCTCGCCTGGGTCCGCGACCGGCCCGGCGTCACCGCCCCGATCGTCGGCGCCCGCACGGCGCGGCAGCTCAGGGCGGCGTTGTCAGTGGAAGCCCTTACGCTTCCGGACGAGATCTGCCAAGCGCTCGACGATGTGTCGGCGCCGGTGCACCGCTACCCCGACCAGGACTGGAGCGAGCTGTGAACACGGACCGCCTCGACGGCGAGGCCGCCCCCGCGGCCACGGACGGGACGACGTCCGCGACACCGGACCCGACCCCGGACCGGGCACCCGAGGCCGCGCGGCCCGGGCCCGACGGCCGGGAGGCCCGGAATACGGCCGGGGCCGGGACGGGCGCGCCGGACGGCCCGGACGGCGGTGAAGGCGGGGACGGAGACGGTTTGCGGACGGCTGCCGGCGGCGCCCCGAGCGCCGACGGAACGGGTTCCGGCAGTGCGGCCACCGCCGGCACGGAACCCATCGGCACGGAACCCGTCAGCGCGAAACCCGCTGACGCGGAGAAGGCCACCGCCCCGACGTCCGGGGGAACCCCCGCCTCCTCCCCCGCTCCGGACGCCAAGGACACGACGGACGCCAAGGACACGACGGACGCGACGGACGCGACCGAAGCGCCTGAAGCGGCCGCCGCGCGGACGTCCCCGGACGCCGCACCGGCGCCGCGCCCCGAAGACCCGGTAGCGGGCGAGTCGGCCGCGGCCGAGAGCGCACCGGGGCCCGGCACGATGCCGGGCCGCGCCTCCAGCGCACAGGACGACGTACCGACCGGTCGGGACGCGTCGGACGTGGGGACGGACGGCGGACGGGCCGGGGGCCCGGAGGCGCCGGTCGCTCGGCCGGGCTCCGCGGCGGGCCCGGCCGAGGCGGCACGTGGCACGGCAGACGGTCAGGGCACCGCTGCCGACGGCCGCTCCGGCCGGAAACCAGACGACGCGGCGCGTTCGGAGTCCGCCCGGGCGGGCGGCGAGGTGCCTCCCGCCGCCCCCGAGGGCGGCGAAGCGCCGGACGGCGCGTCCTCCCCCGACGGCCGCCGCGACCGGGAGCCCGCCGCGGACGCGGGCCCGGACGGCGGGCGCGGGAGCGCCGCCGCCGGTGGCCCGGAAGCCGCTTCGGCCGCCCCCGGGGGCGGCGGGGCGGCGCCCGGGAAGTCCGCCGTCGCGGAGGCGCTGGCCGCGGCCGTGCGGGCCGTGGAGAGCGGGGAGCGGCCCGCCGCGTCGTTCTTCACGCAGCCGGCCAGGCCGGCGCCCGCGCCGCGTGCGGCCGCGCGGCCGGCCCGGCCCGTGGCCGCTGTGGAAGGGCCGCTCGCCGAGGCGCCGGTGGACGAGGAGGCGCTCGCCGGGGTGCGGCGGGTGCTGACGGCGGGCGGGGCGCCCGAGAGCCTGGCCGGGGCGGTGGTGGCCGCGCTCGGG
Source organism: Streptomyces sp. NPDC052910 (assembly GCF_055585605.1). Taxonomy (NCBI): domain Bacteria; kingdom Bacillati; phylum Actinomycetota; class Actinomycetes; order Kitasatosporales; family Streptomycetaceae; genus Streptomyces; species Streptomyces sp. NPDC052910. Next base: position 129,190 of record NZ_JBVJJR010000004.1, on the reverse strand, counting down.
GAACAGGCCGCCGAGGCGCTGGGCGAGGACCCGTGGCTGCTGATGGGCGTCGGGGGCGTCCGCCCCGAGCAGGCGGACGGCTTCGCCCGCGCGCTGCTCGGCGACGCGTGCGGCCCGGGCGACGAGCGCCGGGTCCGGGCCCTCGTCGTCCGGCTGCTGGAGCGGGCCGCGCTCGCCGGGCACACCGTGCTGGAAGCGCCCGCCGTGCGCGAGGAGCTCGCCCGGCGGGCCGTCCCGGATCCGGAGGAGGCGCTCCGCGAGGTGGTGGCGGACGGCTCGGTGCTGGTCTTCCAGGAGCCCCTGCGGGCCCCCGAGACCCCCGAGGAGGAGTCCGGCGAGGCGGAGGTGCCGGTCCGGACCCTGCTGGGCCTCGACCGGTACGCCATGGCCGAGGAGAGCCTGGCCGACGGGCTCGCCCGGCTGCTCGGCACGCTCGCCGCCCGGGACCAGGACTGGGCGGGCGCCGCCGCCGCGGCACCCTCCCCGTCGGCCGCCGAGCTGATCCGCGCCGTGGCCGCCTCCGGCCTGGTCGCGCACAGCGGCGGCGAGGCCGCCCGCGCCGAGCCCGCGGCGGTCGTCGCCGCGGCCCGGTCGCTCGGGCTGCGCGCGGTGGCCGCCGCGTTCACCGAGGACGGCCGGCGGCGCCTGGCCGCCGCCGGGGACGCCGAGGCGGTCACGGTCGCCGGGCTGCTCGCCGGCCGGGAGGGGCCGGAGCGGGACGCCGAGGGGGCGCTCGCCGTCGACCTGCTGGCGGTGCTCGACGCGCCGCGCCTGGACGTCGAGACCGCCGCCGCGCTGGTCGAGTCACTGCCCGACGGCGCCCGGCTGGTGCTCTCCGGCGATCCCGCCGAACTCTGGTCGGCCGGCCCCGGGCGGGTGTTCGCCGACGTCCTGGCGGCCCGCGCCTGCCCGGTGGTCGTCTCCCGCACCCCCGACTCCGGCCCCCTCGGCGAGCTGCTCTCCGGCATCGGGGCCGGCGAGCTGCTGCGCGTCGACGCCCCCGGCAAGGAGGTCGTCATCGTCCCGGTGCAGGACGCCGGGGAGGCCGTGCACCGCACGGTCCAGCTCGTCGCCGACTCCGTCCCGCGCGCGATCGGCGTCCCGCCCCAGGACACCCAGGTCGTCACGGCCGGCCACGGCGGCCCCGCCGGCACCCGGGCCCTCAACACCGCCCTTAAGCAGCGGCTCAACCCCGGCCCCGGCCGGTTCGGCGGCTTCGACCCCGGCGACCGGATCGCCTACGTCCCCGCCCCCGGCCGCATGGTCCCGGGCACGGTGGTCTCCGGCGACGCCGACGGGCTGCGGCTCGACTGCTCGGGCACCCGGGTCGTCGTCCCGCCCGCCCGCGTGGCCGACGCCGTACGGCACGGCTGGGCCGTCACCGCCCACCAGGCGGCCGGCACCCGCTGGCCGGCCGCGGTGGTGGTCCTCCCCGGCGACGCCGGCCCCGGCCTGACGAGGTCCTGGGTCTACACGGCGTTCGGCCGCGGCGAACGCCACCTCTCCGTGGTACACGGCGCGGGCCAGGACCTGCCGCGGGCCGTGGCGGAGATCCCCGCGAAGGAACGGACGACACGGCTGCGCTCCCTGCTGAAGGCGCAGACGCCGCCGGCGGAGTGAGGTCGACGGCGGTCGCCGAGGGGTTCCGTGGCCAGGCCGGGCCGGACGGCCCCTGACGCTCGCGCTCGGCGGGGCCGTGGCCGGCTCCCCGGCGGCCTGTGACCCCGCCGAACCGGGCGGGCTGGCTGGCTGGACGGACGCGCACGGTGAGCGAACGGCCGGACCGGACCGACGGCCCGGGCAGGGGCGGACGGACGCGGAGTCGACAAGGCGGTCAAGACCGGCGGCCTGACCCGACGGACCCACCCGGCCAGGCGGCCAGGCGGCCAGGCGGCCAGGCGGCCAGGCGGCCAGGCGGCCAGGCGGCCAGGCGGCCAGGCGGCCAGGCGGCCAGGCGGCCAGGCG
>NZ_JBVJJR010000004.1:32572-127131 GCF_055585605.1 Streptomyces sp. NPDC052910 | reverse complement strand
CGTCCAGGCGGCCAGGCGGCCAGGCGGCCAGGCGGCCAGGCGGCCAGGCGGCCAGGCGGCCAGGCGGCCAGGCGGCCAGGCGGCCAGGCGGCCAGGCGGCCAGGCGAACGATCCCGGCATCCACAAGGTTTCGGCGGCAGGGCGGCAGTTCCGGATCGCCGGGGCCGGCGGGGCCGTCCCACGGCCGGCCCCCGGGGACCGACCGGCCGGAACCGGCCGCATCCGACCGGGGCGGACGGGTCCCCGTCCGCCCCCGGGCCGGTCAGCGAGGCGTGCCCGGCCCCCTCCGGCCGCCCGGCGCCCCCGCGCCGCCGGCGGCACCACCCTCGCCGCCCTGATCGCCTTCGCCGCCCTCATCGGCGTCCTCAAGGTCGTCGAGATCGTCGACCACCTCGATGTCGTCGTCGACCACTTCGATGTCGTCGTCCGAGACGACGTCGAGCACCGCCCCGCCGCCCACGACGCCCAGCACCGCGTCGTCCAGCCCGTCGTCGAGGTCGTCCAGCTCCTCGTCGAACACGGCGCTGACGTCGAACCGGCAGATCACCCGCTGCGGGTCGGCCTGGTCGAAGGGGGCCGAGAGCCACTCCCCCGGCTCGGCGAGGTCGTCGAGGGCGGCCACCCACAGCGTGGAGTCACCTTCCTCCAGGCCGAACTCCTTGTGCCGGGAGGCGATTTCATCCGGTTCGTACTCGCCGAAGAGCACGCCCAGGGCCGCGTGCACGCTGCCGCCCACGATCCCCGCGCCGTTGCCGGGCCGGTGGGCGCCGGGTACCGGGTCGGGGACATCGGGGTCCAGGTCCGCGACCCGCTGGGCCTGGGCGAGCAGGCGTTGCGGCTCGGCCACCGCGTAGTCCCGGCGGATCAGCACGCTGAGCGCGCTGGGCTCGTCGGGACCGGCGTAGGCGGGCAGCGAGTCGTCACCCGGGATCTCGAAGGGGGTGACCTCGTCGTAGGCGTCGTACAGCAGCTCGTCGTACGCCTCGGCTGCCGCGGCCAGCTCGTTGAACGCGGCGTAGACGGCCGGGTCGTCTTCCCCCGACCGGCGTTCGACGGCGTCGAGGTGGCGGTCCAGAGCGGCTTTGACCGCCTCGGCGGCGGCCCGTACCTCGGCAGCGGTTGGCTGCGCAGCATCAGACATAGTGCAGACGCTATCCGTACCGAGGCTGTTCCCGCACAATAGATGCGATGCCGGAATACGAATTCTGTGATGTGTATGTGCCGCGAGGGGTGTCCCGGGGCGCTGCCACACGCCTGCTGACCGACCACGCCGAGTACGGACACTGGGAGTTGGACCGCCTGCGCCTCTTCCCCGACGGCAGCCGAAAAGTGCGGCTGCGCCGCCGGATCATCCGCCAGCTACGCGCCACCTGGTAGCGGACACCGGACCGTACGCCGGGTCGTACGGCGGCTCGCACAGCAGGTCGTACGCCGGGCGCGAACGACGGGAGCGGGCCCCGGTGTCCCGGAACCCGCTCCCTGGGGGCGGTGTGCGCCCGCCCGGCCGCGCCGCCCGGCTCCGCCGGATCAGCTCCGCCGTGCCGGGTCGACCACCTCGGCCCGCCGTGCCGGCTCGACCGCTTCGGCCCGCCGGATCAGCTCTGCTGACCGGCGCGCGCCCGGCGGTACAGGACGGCGCCGCCGAGCAGCAGGGCCGCGCTCGCGGCACCGGCCATGCCCAGCTCGCCCGCACCGGTGTGCGCGAGCTCGTCGTCCTTCTCCTCGACCGCCGCGGCGGCCGGCCGTGCCGGACGGTGCGCGTCCTTCACCACGGCCACCGGGACGACCGGCCCGGAGACGACGGGACCCGGGGTGACGTGCCCCGGCTTGTCGTGCGCCGAGTGCTCGGCCGGCGGGTTGTGGTGCCCGGCCGGCTTGTGCTCGTCACACGGCTTGTCCTTGTCCCCGTGCGGCTTGTCGGCCGGCGGGTGGTGGTGCGAGGGCTCGTGCGAGGACGGCTTGTCCGGGTGGTGCGGCCCGGTGTGGTCCGGGCCCTTGCCGTGGCCGTGGCCGTCGTTGACGCAGGTGTTGCCGAAGGTGGGGTTGCCGACGCCGACCACGTCCACGGTGTTGCCGCAGGCGTTGACCGGCACGTCCACCGGTGCCTGGACGACGTTCCCGGAGACGACGCCGGGCGAGCCGACGGCCGCGCCCTCCGCGGCGGCGCCACCGCCGTGGTGACCGCCGCCGTGCCCGTGGGTCCGGCCGTGGTCGCCGCCGTGCCCGTGGCCCTTGCCGTGCTCCTGCCCGTGGGAACCGTGGCCTCCGTGACCACCGTTGACACAGGTGTTGCCGGAGGCGGGGTTGAGCGCCCCGACGACGTTCACGGTGTTGCCGCAGACGTTCACCGGAACGTGCACCGGCACCTGAACGGTGTTCCCGGACGCGACGCCCGGGGAGTGCGCGGCGGCGCCCTGGGCGCCGGAGTCCGCGTACGCGTAGCCACCGGTCACGGCGAGCACACTGCCCGCTGCCGCGACGGTGAGCAGGCCCTTTTTGGCGACCTGTCGCATTGCTTTGCCCCTCTGCTACTACTGCTTGCCATGCGGAACGTGCGCGGGCCGGCTGCCCGCGCACGGTGTCCGGGTCGAAAGCCCGGCGGCCCCGGGGCGCATGGCGCGCGCTCCGGGGCCGCCCGGTTCTCCATCCCTCACCCGGTGAGGGGCAACGTCACTTGTTGACGCAGGTGTTGCCGTGCGTGGGGTTGAGCAGCCCGACGACGTTGACCGTGTTGCCGCACAGGTTGACCGGCACCGTGACCGGAACCTGGACGACGTTGCCCGAGACGACACCGGGGCTGTTGACCGCGGCGCCCTGCGCCCCGCCGGCCGCTGCTGCCAGACCCGCGCCCGTGAGCACGAGACCACCGGTGGCAGCCGCAGTGGCGACGACCTTCTTGAGCATGGTTCCTCCTTGTTGGAATGCGATCCCAGCCGCGGACCGCACCCCCTGTAACGACACGGGGGGAACCGGGCTACGTAACCTTGAGTCCGTTCACTCTTTCCAGTGAAAAAAGCGCCAACTCCGTACAATCTGACGCTCTTTCAGAAAGCGTGTCAGCACTCATCCAGGAACCGGTCGAGCACCCGCGCACCGAATGTCAGACCATCGACCGGCACCCGCTCGTCCACTCCGTGGAACATCCCGGCGAAGTCCAGCTCCGGCGGCAGCTTCAGGGGGGCGAACCCGAAGCCGCGGATGCCGAGGTCGTCGAAGGACTTGGCGTCGGTGCCGCCGGAGAGCATGTAGGGCACGGCCCGCGCGATCGGGTCCTCGGCCCGCAGCGCCGTCTGCATCGCCTGGACCAGGTCGCCGTCGAACCCGGTCTCCAGCGCCTTGTCCGCGTGCACGTCCTCGCGCTTGACCCGCGGCCCGAGGATCCGGTCGAGGTCGGCCAGGAACTCCTCCTCGTACCCGGGCAGGAACCGGCCGTCCACGTGCGCCGTGGCCTGCCCGGGGATCACATTGACCTTGTAGCCGGCGCCCAGCATCGTCGGGGCGGCCGTGTTCCGCAGCGTCGCACCGATGATCTTGGCGATGCCTCCCAGCTTGGCGAGGGTGGCCTCCATGTCCTCCGGGTCCAGCGGGGTGCCCAGCGCGTCCGACAGCTCGTCCAGGAAGGACCGCACCGTCTTCGTCACGCGCACCGGGAACTGGTGCCGCCCCAGCCGGCCGACCGCCTCGCAGAGCTCGGTGATCGCGTTGTCCGTGTTGGTCATGGACCCGTGGCCGGCCGTGCCCTCCACGGTGAGCCGCATCCAGTGCATGCCCTTCTGGGCCGTCTCGACCAGGTAGAGCCGCAGGTTCTCGTTGACGGTGAACGAGAACCCGCCGACCTCGCTGATCGCCTCGGTGACGCCCTCGAAGAGGCCGGGATGCTTGTCCACCAGGTAGCGGGCGCCGTACGTACCGCCCGCCTCCTCGTCCGCGAGGAACGCCAGCACCACGTCGCGCGGCGGCTTGCGCCCGGTCCGCATCCGGTCGCGGACGACCGCGAGGGTCATCGCGTCCATGTCCTTCATGTCGACCGCGCCGCGCCCCCACAGGCACCCGTCGGCGATCTCGCCCGCGAACGGGTGGTGGGTCCAGTCGGCGGCGTCCGCCGGGACGACGTCCGTGTGGCCGTGGATCAGCAGCGCCGGCCGCGAGGGGTCCTCCCCCTCTATCCGCGCCACCGTCGAGGCCCGGCCGGGGTGCGACTCGAAGATCTGCGGCTCCAGCCCTACCTCGGCGAGCTTCTCCGCCACGTACTCGGCGGCGGCACGCTCGCCGGGCCCGGAGTGGTCGCCGTAGTTGCTGGTGTCGATCCGGATCAGGTCGCGGCAGATGTCCACGACCTCGCTCTCGGCGCCCGTCCTGTGTTCCGCGCTCACGCTGCCTCCTCGTGGTTCGCCCCCGGGAGCCCTCTCGCACGGACCCCCGGCCTGGGCCCACCGCCATCCTGCACCCGCCGCCGCCCCAGCCCAAGGCCGCAATGCCGCCGACACACTCCCGCAAGAACCCGCTGGTCGCGGCCGTACACCGACCCCACAACCGAGTGATCGAGCACCGCTCGAAACCTGGTATTGTTTTCCATGTCGCCGCGGGGAACACCCCGAGGAAACGACACCTGGTCCGGGTGGCGGAATGGCAGACGCGCTAGCTTGAGGTGCTAGTGCCCTTTATCGGGCGTGGGGGTTCAAGTCCCCCCTCGGACACTCTCGGGAAACCCCAGCCAAGCTGGGGTTTTTCTGTTTCTGCGCCTGGGGTCCGATCGAGCACGCGGTCACCACTCGTCCGTCCCGCCCCGAGCGTCCCGACCCCGGCCGGTCGGAGTGCCGAGGGCCGACGCGGTTGCTCGCGGGCGCGCGAGGCGACGCCGGGCCGACGGGCTGTCGGCGGGCGGGAGCCCCCGCGTCGTGGTCGAGGGGCGCCAGGCCCCGCCGCTCTCGGTCCAGTGGGCACAGGGACGGGCGGTGTGGGCGGCTCCTGTGCCTGGTCGTCCTGATCGGTCACCGCGTCATCTCGGCAGGGGGGCCGGGGCACCTGGGGGCGGGGAGAGGGCTCGTTGCCGAAGCTCGTTGCCGAAAGCTCGTTCGTTCAGTGCGTACGGCTCGCGGTACGGAGCGACCGGCAGGCGCGGCGGAGAAGGAAGGGGACCGCGATGTGGTGCACCGGCCGGGCCGCGCTCCACAGCGGGGCCGCGCCGCGTCCCTTGAAGCGTACGGCCGTGGCCCACACCACGCGCCCGTCCTCGACGAGCACCACGTTGTACGTGGCGAACCGGCCCGAGTGGCCGTCCAGGGTCACCGAGTCGGGGGTGGACCGGGCGATGCGCCAGCCCAGGACGTGCCCGGCGGATCCCGCGGCCGGGCCCATGCGCAGGCCGAGGGCCAGGGTCCACCCCATGCGCAGCACGGCTCGCAGCGGGGCGGGCGCACCCTCGAACACGGCCCGCGCCCACTGCTCGGGCGTCCGGGCGCGGGGGTCGTCGACCGGTATCGCGAAGGCGGACGCGTAGTCCGACCCGGCGAACTCCGCGCGGTCGGCCAGGGTTTGCGGAACGGGGATCCGACGCGCGTGCGGAACGGTCATGGTGCGAACCCCTTCGGCCGAGGGACCGGGACGGGACAGCAGCGTAACCGATCGGTCACCAAGGGGCCCAGGGGTCACGGGAGTTACGGCCCCCCACGTCCCCACGTCCCCCACGCCCCCCAGGCCGCCCGCTCCCGGGCGCGCGGTCCCAGGCGGCCGAGAGCGGGTGGTCAGTCCCGGGTGGCCGGGAACGGGTGGCCAGTCCCGGGCGGCCAGTCCCGGGAGCCCTCGCCGGCGGCCACTCCCGAGAGCCCGCGGAACGGCCGGGCGGCGGCGCGGTGTACGAGCCTCTCGCCGCCCGCCCGCCCGAGCCGCCGCCCGCACGCCGCGCCGCCCGGAGCTCAGCGCCACCCGGGGCTCAGCGCCGCCCGGGGCTCCGCGCCGCCCGGAGCTCGGCGCCACCCGGGGCTCAGCGCTGTCCGGCGGCTCCCTCCGGGGCCGGTCCGGCGTGCGCCGCGGGTCCGGTGCCTTCCGCGCTCTCGGCCGCCTTCTCCAGTTGGAACGCCTCGTTCCCGAGCCCGATGCGGGCGTGCACCTCGGGCCGTACGGACTTCAGGACGGCGCCCAGCACCAGCCCGGCGATCAGCGCCACCAGCACGATGCCGGGGAGCAGCCAGCGCAGCGGCGAGTCCGGGCCGGAGCCGACCAGCGCGTCGAAGTCCCGGACGGTGATCACGGCGATGACGGTCAGGGCCACCCCGGCGACGCCGGAGGCGACGAGGCGCCAGGCCTGGGCGCGGGCGGCGCCGCGCCGGACGAAGAAGACGATGACGCCGGCGGAGGCGGCGATCATCAGCACGGTGACGCCGAGGGCGCAGACGTTGCCCAGCCAGTTGGACAGCCGCAGGACGGGCGCGGTCGGGTCGCCGGTGGGCTTGTCGTCGGTGGCGGCGAAGACGATGACGACGAACAGCGCGACGGCGCTCTGCAGCAGCGAGCCGTGGGCGGGCGCGCCGCTGGTGCGGGAGGTGCGGCCGACGGCGGCGGGCAGCAGTCCCTCGCGGCCCATGGCGAAGGCGTACCGGGCGACGACGTTGTGGAAGCTGAGCATCGCGGCGAACATGCCGGTCACGTAGAAGAGGTGCATGACGTCGGTGAACCCGGAGCCGAGCCGGTCCTCGGTGAGCCCGAAGAGGAGGTTGGGGCCCTCGGTGAGGGAGAGTTCGTGGATCTTCGAGGGTCCGGCGGCGACGGTCAGCGCCCAGGCGCTGACCGCGAAGAAGACGGCGATGAACCCGACGGCGAGGTAGGTGACCCGGGCGACGACGACCTGCGGACGGCTGGTCTCCTCCGAGTAGACGGCGGCCTGTTCGAAGCCGACGAAGGAGGCGATGGTGCCGCAGAAGGCGGTGCCGAGTCCCGCGCCGGAGAGGGTGTCGGGGTGGAAGGCGCGCAGTGAGACGCCCTCGGGGCCGGGCGAGCCGAGGCCTGCGACGTCGAAGACGAGGACCATGACGACCTCGATCAGCAGCAGGACGCCGAGCACCTTCACATTCAGGTCGATCTTCAGCCAGCCGAGGACGCCGACGACCACGACGGCGATGAGGGCGGGTATCCACCAGGCGACGGTCATGTCCAGGTGCCGCTGGAGCAGGTTGGACAGTTCGAAGCCGAAGAGGCCGTAGATGCAGCACTGCATGGCGCTGTACGAGACCAGGGCCACGATGGAGGAGGCGGCGCCTGCCGTGCCGCCGAGGCCGCGGGCGATGTACGCGGTGAAGGCGCCCGCGTTGTGCACGTGGCGGCTCATCTCGGCGTAGCCGAAGCTGAAGAGCAGCAGGATCAGCCCGAGGATGACGTACAGCAGGGGCGAGCCGACGACGCCCAGCACGCCGAAGGTGACGGGCATGCCGCCGGTGGTCACCATCAGCGGCGCGCTGGCGGCGACGACGGACATCAGGAGGCCGGCCAGGCCGATGCGGTCGGCGCGCAGGCTCCTTTCCTGGCCCTTGAAGGTGCGGATCTCGGCTGGTGCCGTCTTTCCTGGAGTCGTCCTGCCGGTTGGCATGCGGGTGCCGTCCTCACTCGGGTGGGTTTGCGGGGGGGGAATGTGCTGCGTCACCGGGAGCCGAGGGCGGCGCGGCGGGCGGCGCGGTAGGCGGCCTTGGGGTCGCGGTCGGGGTAGGCCCAGGGTTCGCGGGTGACGTGCGGGCCGATCCGGATGAGGAGCGCCGCCGCCTCGGCCAGCCGGCCCTCGTGGAGCTTGGCGTGGGCGAGGAAGTTCAGGTCGACCTTGTGCCGGGGGTGCGGCGGGGCGGCCGGCTTCCGGGCGGCGCGCGGGTCCCCTTGGGCTCCGGCCGGCTCGGGCGCGTCGTCCGTGTCGTTGACGTCCCATTCCAGCCACCAGTCGAAGGCGGCCTTGAGCACCTGGCGGGCCCGGCGGCCGGTCCAGTGCCCGGACGCGGCCGGGTCGCGCGGGAGGGTGCCGGCGCGGGCCAGGGCGCGGAACCGTTCGGCGTGCGCGACGACGGGGAGCAGGGCCAGCGGGGAGTCGGCGGGGGCCTGCTCGGCGGCCCAGGCGGCGAAGTCGTACACCTCGTGCAGCGGGTCGTCGTGGTCGGCCTTGTGTCCGGCCAGGCAGGCGGCCATGAGGTGGTGGGCGTGGTGGTGCTCGGGGTGCCGGGCGCGGACCTGGCCGAAGCAGCGGGCGGGCTCGTCGTCGGTGACGCCGGCGTGGGCCAGGAGGAGCAGGCCCAGCCAGGGGGTGGGGTCGCGGGGTGCCATCCGGGCGGCGGCCCGGCAGAGGTTCCGGGCGTTCCCGGCGTCGCTCTTACGGCGTACGGCGCGGTGGACGGCGGCGCAGGCGAGCAGGGCGGTGGCGTCGGCGCTGTCGGGCTCGGCGAGCAGCCACTCGCGTCCCCAGGCGGTGCTGGTGGACACCTCGGCGAGGACGGTGAGGCGGTGGCCGCGCAGGTCCCAGTCGTCGCCGGTGTCGGCGAGGAGCCGGCGGGTCTCGGCCCACCGCCCGCGGGCCAGATCGTCACGGACGGTGACCAGCTCGGTGTCGTCGAGTGCGGAGTCGAAGGTCGGCCCGCCCCCCAGCCGAGCGCGGCCCAAGGGGGGTGGAGGGGTCATCGTCGAGCGTCCTCCGCGGAAGTGCGTCCCTGCGGGGGCCCGGACCCGGGTGCCCGCTGACCGGCAATCTTGATCACGCACAGCAAAGCGCTAGTCACAGCTCTGCGTCAAGGCCGATGGAGTCCCCTCCGTACCGGTCTGGATGAACGTCCGAAAGCGGGGTACTCGGACGGCGTACCGTCCGTGCGGCGACTATCGTCTACCGGGTCAATTGGCTGTTGACCGGCAGGTCTTGAGGTGCGCGACGTATGGTCTTCGCCTTCGCGCTGAGCGCGGCTTTCTGCCTCGGTGTCGGGTTCGTCCTCCAGCAGAACGCGGCACAGCGGGCCCCCATGAGCGATTTCCTCTCCTTCCGGCTGCTGCTGGACCTGGTGAGGATGCCGCGCTGGCTGGCGGGGATCGGTTTCATGGTGTGCGGCATGGCGCTCGGCGCCGTGGCGCTGGGCGGCGGCGAGGTGTCCCTGGTCGAGCCGCTGCTGGCGACGAACCTGCTGTTCGCCATGGCCCTCTCCCGGCTGCAGACCGGGCAGTCGCTCGGCTGGACGGGCTGGGGCGGCCTCTGGCTGCTGGCCGGCGGGGTCACCGCCTTCATCGTCGCCGGCCGCCCGCACGGCGGCGAGTCCGTGACCGACCCGCTGCGGCACTGGCTGATCGTCGGCCTGGTGGTCGGCTGCGCGTTGGTCCTCGCGGCCGTCTCCAAGCGGCTCCGGATGAGCGCCGAGGCCGCGACCCTCGCCGTGGCCGCCGGCCTGCTGTACGGGCTCCAGGACGCCCTCACCCGGGTCAGCGGCGAGCGTTTCCGCGACGGCGGCTGGTCGGCCCTGGTGATCAGTTGGCAGCCGTACGTGGTGCTGGCCCTGGGCGTCACCGGCCTGGTGCTGGTGCAGAGCGCCTTCGAGACCGCGCCCCTGCGGATGTCCCTGCCGGCCCTCACCGCGGCCCAGCCGCTGGCCGGCATCGCCTGCGGGGTGGGCTTCCTCGGCGACCGGCTGCGGACCTCGCCCGGGGCGCTGGCCTGGGAGGCGGCCGGCCTCGTCGCGATCGTCGTCGGCATCGTCCTGATCGGCCGGCATCCGGCGATGCCGCCCGGCGCGACGGCACCGGAACTGCGGGACCTCCAGCCGCGCTGACGCCCGCTCCCGCTTGAATGGGCCCATGACGGATTCCACCGGTCACTCCCAGGCCCTGTCGGCGGACGAGATCCTGGACGTCGTCGACGAACACGACCACGTGGTGGGCCAGGCCCCCCGGGGCGAGGTTTACGCCCGGCGCCTCCTCCACCGCTGCACGTTCGTCCAGGTGCGCGACGCGGCCGGCCGCCTCTTCGTGCACCGCCGCACGCCCCGGAAGCTGGTCTTCCCCTCGCACTACGACCCGTTCGTCGGCGGCGTCCTCGGCACCGGCGAGACCTACGACGCGGCGGCCCTGCGGGAGGCGGAGGAGGAGCTGGGCGTCACCGGCCTCCCCGCGCCGACGCCGCTCTTCCGCTTCCTGTACCGGTCGGAGGAGTACGGGGGGTGGTGGTCGGCCGTCTACGAGGTGCGCTGCGACCTGCCGGTCCGGCCGCAGGCGGAGGAGGTGGACTGGTACGGGTTCCTCCCCGAGGAGGAGGTGGAACGGCGGCTGCCGGAGTGGCCGTGCGTACCGGACGGGATGGAGGCGTGGCGGAGGTTGCGGGAGTGGCGGGGGCGGTGAGGCGCTCGCCTTCCTCACGGCACGCGCGGCTCGGCGATCCGCCGCGCCGCGCCCGGTCGTGGACGACCGGCGGGGGCTCGGCCCGGTCCTGCCGCCCGGCCGTCCGCCTCCGCCACGGGTCGGGCGAGTGGGACATGGTCGCGCGCACCGACGGCTACGCGAGCCGCCCCCTCGGTGCGCATTCCGGCCGGACCGCCTGAGGTCAGGCGGGCGGCGTGTCGGCGAGCGCGGGCCCCTCGACGTCGCGGGGTGTCCGGGTGCGGTAGGAGTGGCCGAGTTCCGGGCCGAGTCCGAAGTAGTGGCGGAAGTTGTAGATGAGGGGGCTCCAGGCGGCGGGGTCGATGTGGTCGGTGCCCGGCACGACGATGCGGGAGTCGGCGTGCACCTTGCGCACGACGGCCTCGACGACGAACTCCCCCGAGACGTCCGGCCGCACCCGCTCGGCACGGGCCTCCAGTTGGATCGGGCATCCGGCCACGCGAGGCGGCCGGACCAGATGGGAGGGCTCACCGGTCAGGCCCGCGGCGGCGAACTTGTCCGGCTCGAAGCGGCAGCCCTCGGGCTTGCCGGCGGGCACCGGACTCCGGCCGGTCAGCGACGCCAGCCGCTCCACGGCCGGCCACCGGTCGGGGGCCGGCAGACTGATGACGAGGTCGGGGCGGCTGCCGAGGTTGTACGCGGTCTGCCCCTCACGGCCCAGTCCCATCACCACCGTCTTCCCGAGGGCCCACGCGGACGACATCGGGGCGAGGTTGAACGAGCCGTCCTGGTTCTCCGTCGACAGGAGCACCACGGGCGTCCCGAAATACAGGATGCTCGGCTCGATCTCCAGATGGGCGGCGGCTGTCGGGGCGGGCAGGGTGCTGGTGGGTGCCGTGTTCATGGCGAGGAGCCTAGGATCCGGTTCTTTCGGCCGGGGCCGAAGTGTCGGAGGGAAACAACGGGCCGCATGGACACGCAACGCGCCCCGTCAGCCGGCCCTGGTCTGGCCACGTGGCGAAGCTTCTGGCCGATGGCACGCGGCGGGCTTTTGCCTCGCCCTCCTCGACGGCCGGGCGTGGACGGCGACCGAGCCGGCGCGTCACGTGGAGGTGGCGCCCTCGACCGCGACCGAGCACCTGCACGCGCTCGTCGGCGGGCACCTGCGGGTCGAGGAACGGCAGGGCCGCCACCGCCATGTGCGGCCGGCCGGTCCGCACATAGCCGAGCTCCTTGAGAGCCTCGCCGCGCCGGCACCCGAGCACCCCCGGGCACTCCGCTCCCTGTCGGCGGCCGGCCGCCGACAGACCCTCGCCCACTCCCGCACCTGGTACGACCACCTCGCCGGGACCGACGGGGTGGCCATCACCGACGCGATGCTCGAACGAGGGCTATCGGACCGGGATCACGGGCTCCGGCTCACCGGCACCGGAGCGGCCTGACATGCGCTGCGAACTCGTGCAGGACGGCAGTGCCGTTGTCATGCGCAAGCCCGGTAGCGATCGCTGGACCGTCGTACCGATCAGGTGGCTCACCAGTGATGCCGTGGACGTGATCAAGGCACAGGCCGGAATCAGCCTCGTATGAGTCCCGCTCCGCGTCGGCCCGCAGCGGCTCCGCGTAGCAGCTTGAGGGCATGTCCATCATGACAGGTCCCAGGCGTGTTTCGTAGGACGGAACGCACAGTTCGCGTACCTTGTCCGGCCTGCTCGCCGGCTCCCAGAATCTCCCTCGTGAACCAGCCGGAGACAGGGGGAACATGGCGGAGACCGATCACGACGCGGTGTTGCGGGCGCGCGTGCTGCTGCTGCGCTCCGGGCGGCCGAGCCTGCCCGAACAGGTCGGTGCGTACCGGGTCCTGGCGGAGGCGAGCCCGAAGGCGTACGCCCCTAAGCTGGTCGACGCGCTCCTCGGGATGAGTTACGAGAGCCGGGACCCGGAGGCGCGTGTGGCGCTGGCCGCCGAGGCGGTCGAGGCGGGCCGGCGGATCGAGGCCGCGGCGCCGAACCGGACGGAGCGGCTGTGCAGGGCGCTGGACGCCTACCAGTCGGCCCTGTTCGCCGTCGGGCGCCGGGCGGAGGGGCGTGCGGCCTGCGCGGAGCTGGCCGAGGCCGGAAGCACCGGGCGGCTGGCGATCCTCCTGGCCGAGGAGGGCCGCTTCGCGGAGGCGGCGGAGCTCAACGAATGGGAAGCCCGGAACGGCCTGCCGGAACACCGCTTCTGGAACCTGGTCGAGTGGGCGGCGAATCTGGAGGGCGCCGGTCTGCACGACGCGGCAGCGGCCGTCTTCCGCGAGCTTCTCGACGAGTCCCGGCGCCGGGCCGCCGGTCAGCGCGAAGCACTGGCCATCCTCACCTGGGAGCTGGTGCACTTCTCCCGGATGCGGGAGGCCACCGGGCACGCGGCGGACGCCGCGGCGGTCCGGCGCGAGGCCCTGAGGGTCCTGGAAGAGCTGGCGACGACGGGCGAACCGCGGAATTGGAGCTGCATCCTCGCGTGGTGGGTGACCCTGTTCGCCCTGTCGGGGCGGGCCGACGAACCACCCGCGAGCGTCGAGTCCCCGATGCCGGCGTTCGGCACCGGCCTTTACCACTCGCACGACAGGTGGAACGCCTTTCTCGGCACCCTGCCGGAACTCGAAGCGGAGGCGGCGGACCTCCGCGAGGCCGGTCGGCTGCCCGAACTGGTCGACGTCCAGCGGAGGATCAGCATCCGTGCGGCCCTCCGCGAAGGCGACCACCACCACCGGTTCGAGGAGCGTCTCACGCCGTACTTCGACGAAGGCGTGGCGCTCGCCCGTCGCCTCCCCGACGACCCCGCACGCCTCGCCCGGGCTTTGACGGACCGCTCGATGTTCCTCGTCGCCGCACGGTCCTTCGAGGCCGCGTTCCCCGACTTCGCCGAGGCCGTCGCCCTGCTCGACAAGCCGCCGGGCGAGGTGTGCGGCGCCGTCGAGCGGGCATCACGACGACGGCGACAATCGAACACAACGTCAACCGTTACGGTGCCACGCTTCCGGTTCCGCTGATCGGCACCCGCTCCCGCCTCTGACACCCGAACCGCCACGCTTCGGGGTGTGTTCTCTGGGAGTCCGCCCTGCACATCGTCACCGGCAGCCCTCACGTGATGCGGGCACAGCTCCTGCACTTGATCGAGCGTTCTCATGAGACGCATATCGATGTGAGGATTCTGCGCTTCGCGGACAGTGCCGGGTTGCCCATAGCGGCAATGGCGGCCAATGCCTCCAGGTCCCCGCCGAGAAGCTCCCCGGCCTCATGCCGGTCCGCGACTCGAAGCGTCCGGACCGGACCACCCTGGCATTCCCCGACGCGGCCTGGAGCCGCTTCGTGGCCGCCCTCGCCGAGCCGGGCGGCCCCCTGTCCCCCTGACGGAGCCTGGGGACGGGGGCCCGCCCCCGCGAGAAACGGTGAAAGGGCGGGACCGGGGCGAACCCCCTACGGCACAAGAATGAGCTTGCCGCGTGTGTGGCCCTCCGCGCTGCGCCGCTGCGCCTCCGCGGCCTGTTCCAGCGGGTATACGCCGGCCACCTCGACGCACAGTCGTCCCCGCTCCGCCAGGTGCCCGAGGGCCGCCAGGTCCGCCGCGTCGGGGCGGACCCAGAGGAGGCGGCCGCCCAGGTCGGTGACGGCGGGGTCGGCGATGGAGACGAGGCGGGCGCCGGGGACGGTGATGAGGGAGGACGTCTTGATGACTCCGCCGCCGACGAAGTCGAGGACGACGGAGGCGCCCTCGGGGGCGAGTGCCCGGAAGCGGTCGACGAGGCCGTCGCCGTAGGCGACCGGTTCGGCGCCGAGGGAGCGCAGGTAAGGGTGGTTGCCCTCGCTCGCCGTGCCGATCACGCGGGCGCCGATGTTGCGGGCCAACTGGACGGCGAGGGAGCCGACGCCGCCCGCCGCCGCGTGGACGAGGACGGTGTCGTCGGGGCCGACGCGGGCGGCGCGCAGCGCCTGGTAGGCGGTGAGGCCGGCCAGCGGCAGCCCCGCCGCCTGTTCGAACGAGACGTTGGCGGGCTTGCGGGCGAGGGTCCGGACGGGGGCGGCGACGAATTCGGCGTAGGTGCCGCGGGAGAGGAAGTCCTCCCGGACGTAGCCCATGACCTCGTCGCCGACCTTGAACTCGGGCGTGTCCGCGCCGAGCCGGACCACGATCCCGGACACGTCCCAGCCGGGGACGACCGGGAAGACCGCGTCGAGCTGACCGTCGAGGTAGCCGGCCTGGGCCTTCCAGTCGACCGGGTTGACTGCCGCCGCCCTGACCCCGATGAGCACGGAGTCCGGGCCGATCTTGGGCTCGGGGACCTCGCCGTACTCCAGGACCTCGGGTCCGCCGTAGGCGCGGTAGCTGACAGCCTTCATGGTGATGCTCCTCGGGTCCTCGGGTCCTCGGGTCGTCAAGTCGTCCGACTCGGTGTTCAGCGCGTGGCGCCTGCCGTCTCAGCGTCCGTCGCCGGGGCGGAGCCCGCCACCGCAGTGGACCGCAGGGTGTGAATGGTCCGCAGTCCGAGGGCGGCGACCAGCGACACCAGCAGGAACGCGACGGCGGCGATCACGAAGGTCAGGGTGAACTGGCTCTCGGCGGGCAGCTTGGGCAGGCCCGGCGGCAGGTGCTCGACGCTCTTGGAGGCGAGCACGGTGGTGACCATG
This sequence comes from Streptomyces sp. NPDC052910, assembly GCF_055585605.1. Lineage (NCBI taxonomy): Bacteria > Bacillati > Actinomycetota > Actinomycetes > Kitasatosporales > Streptomycetaceae > Streptomyces > Streptomyces sp. NPDC052910. The sequence continues at coordinate 112,144 of NZ_JBVJJR010000004.1, read as the reverse complement.
GCGCTGCCGATGGCGCTGCCGGTGGAGCGGGAGATGGAGTTGATGCCGTTGGCGATGCCGGTCTGGCGGGGCGGCACGCTGCCGACGATCACGGCGGGCATGGCGGCGTAGCCGAAGCTGATGCCGGCGCCGACCAGCATTCCGCCGGCGATCACGGAGAACGCGTGGTCGTGGTCGAGGGCGAGCCAGCCGAAGCCGAGGAGGCCGGCGAGGGAGGCCAGGTAGAGCACCCGGCGGGGGCCGTGCTGCCGCACGAGCTTGCCGCCGATGGGCGCGGCGAGCAGCGAGACCAGGGTGCCGGGCAGCAGGAACTCGACGGAGGCCCGCAGGATGCTGGCGTCGAAGCCGTAGCCGGTGAGCTTGGACGGCATCTGGACGAGGTACGAGACGCCGATGAAGAGGGCGAACGAGCCGAAGCCGACGAGCAGCCCGGCGAGGTTGGCGAAGAGGACCGGCCAGTGGGCGAACATCCGCATGTCGACCAGCGGCTCCTTGACCTTCCGCTCGACGAGCGTCCACACGGCGGCCATGATCACCGCGCCGGCGAAGCAGCCGAGGGTGCGGGCCGAGGACCAGCCCCACTCGTGTCCCTGCGAGACGGGCAGCAGGAGCAGGACGAGGGTGGCCGCCAGGGTGAGGGCGCCGAGGACGTCCGTCCGGCCGCCGGTGGTCTCCCGGGTGGCGGGGACGAGCGTGACGACGGCGATCAGGGCCAGCGCGGCGAGGCCGGTGGCCAGCCAGAAGGCGCTGCGGTAGTCGGGGTGGTCACCGGAGGTGAGCAGGCCGACGGCGACCAAGGCGAGGCCGCTGCCGAACGCCAGGGTGCCGCTGACCAGGGCCATCGCACCGGGCAGCCGGGCCGGGCGGATCTCCTCGCGGAGCACGGACAGGGCGAGCGGGAAGATCGCGGTGGCGGCGCCCTGGAGCACCCGGCCGACGATCAGCCAGAGCAGCGAGTGGGTGGTGGCGGCCAGCACGGACCCGGCCACCATGACGACGAGGACGCCGACGAGGGTCTGCTTCTTGCCGTGCTGGTCGCCGAAGCGGCCGAGCAGCGGGGTGAAGACGGCGGCGGAGAGCAGGGTGGCGGTGGTGACCCAGCTCACGTTGGCGGGGGTCGTCTCCAGGTCGCTCTGGATCAGGCCGAGGATCGGCACCACCAGGGTCTGCATCATCGAGACCACCATGGCGGCGAGGCTCAGGGCGAAGACGATGACCGTCTCGCTCCGCTGCCGGGCCGGGGTGGCGGGCGCTGGTGTGGTCATGGCCGGTTCTTTCCTCCGCTTGCTCACGAAGCCGGCACTTCACGAAGCCGACGCTTCAGGAAAACCGATGCTTCACGACATGGATGCTTCACAACGTTGATGCTTGATGTCATCAAGCAACCGGGCAACGGTAGGGCCGGATACTTGAGGTCGTCAAGTTAATGGTTGAGAGTCTCAAGCGTTCAGTAGACTGCCGCCATGACCGCCCCGACCCCCCAGGCCCGCCCGACCTCGCCCGGCAAGTCCGAGCTCCTGGAACTCGTGGCGGCACTCGGCACCGCCCAGTGGCAGGACTTCTCGGCCTCCGCCGCCCGGCACGGCCTCACCGGCGTCCAGGCCAAGCTGCTCGCGCAGCTCAAGGGCCCGGTGCCGATGCGCGGCCTGGCCACCCTGCTGGTCTGCGACGCGTCCAACGTCACCGGCATCGTCGACCGGCTGGAGGCCCGCGGCCTGGTGCGCCGCGAGCCCGACCCCTCCGACCGCCGGGTGAAGAACGTGGTGGCCACCGACGAGGGCCGGGAGACCATCCGCCGGGTCAGGGAAGAGATGCGGGCCACCCACGACGCCCTCGACTCCCTCGACGACGGGGAGCGGGCCGTCCTGCACGGGCTGCTGGAGCGGCTGCGCACCGGGCTGGAGCGCCGGAACTGAGCGGGCGCCGGGGCTGAGCACGCGCAGGGGCCGAGCGAGCGCCGGGGCCGAGCACGCGCCGGGGCCCAGCGGGTCCGGAGCCGAGCGGGTCCGGGGCCCGGCCGATGCCGGCACTGAGCGGAGCCCGCTCTCCCCTCTCGTCCACTCCGTCCGTATTCTGACGGCCGGTCCGGTTCCGCGCACCCGGCGCGGGCCGGGCGCACCCCGAGGAGAGGCGCGCACGATGTCGAGCACCAGCACCCCCTTGACCGGCTCCCCCGGAGCCGGCGAACCGCCCGCGGGGCCGGAGGCCGTCCCCGCCCCCTACACCGTGCCGCTGGCGCCCGGGGTGAGCGCCTACGTCCAGCCCGACGGCGGCTGGTGCCTGAACAACGCGGGCTTCGTCACCGACGGCGGCCGCACCCTGCTGATCGACACCGCCCCGACCGTCCGCCGCGCGGAGCTGCTGCGCGACGCCGTCGCGGCGAGCGGCGCCCCGGCGCCCTCCCTCGTCGTCAACACCCACCACCACGGCGACCACACCTACGGCAACTGCGTCTTCGCCCCCGGCGCGACGATCGTCGGGCACGCCGGCTGCCGGGAGCAGACCCTGGCCGTCGGCCCGCAGTTGCACGCCATCTGGCCGTGGGTCGACTACGGCGACGTCCGGATCACCCCCGCCACCCTCACGTACACCGACGAACTCACCGTGCACATCGGTGACACCGAGGTGCGGCTGATCCACCCCGGTCCGGCGCACACCGTCGGCGACACCATCGTGTGGCTGCCGGAGCGGCGGATCGTGTTCACCGGCGACCTGGTCTTCAACGGCGGTACGCCGTTCATCCCGTTCGGTTCGCTCAGCGGCTCGCTCGCCGCCCTGGACGTGCTGCGGGAACTGGACGCGGAGACCGTCGTACCCGGCCACGGCCCGGTGACCGACCCCGGGGTGTACGACACCGTGGAGCGCTACTTCCGGTACGTCGAGGAGCTGGCGCGCGCCGGGCACGCGGCGGGGCTGCCCCCGCTGGAGGTGGCGCGCGAGGCCGACCTCGGCGAGTTCGCGGCGCTCCAGGAGAGCGAGCGGCTGGTCGGCAACCTGCACCGGGCCTACGCGGAGCTGGACGGACTGCCGCTGGGGGCACCGCTCGACCTGCCCGCTGTACTTGGGGACATGGCCGAGATGAACGGCGGCAAGCCGCTGTCCTGCCACGCGTAGGGGCACCGGACCGTCACGCCCGGGCGGCACCCCGGACCGTCACACGGCGGCGGGCGCGGCCGGGCCGCCGCCCGGAGCGCCCCGGCCACGACTCCCCCACGGCTCCCACGGCCTCCGGCCTACGGGCGCAGCGCCCGCAGCAGGAGGTCGGCGAGGTGGTCGCCGACCTCCCGGGGCGTCATCGGCCCGTCCGGGCGGTACCAGCTTCCGAGGTGGTGCAGGGAGCCGAAGTGGTAGTCCACCACCAGGTCGGCGGGGGTCGTCCGGCTGAAGACGCCCGTGCGCTGCCCCTCCTCGATGAGCGCCCTGAACCGCTCGTGGTAGCGCCGGCGTTCGGCCCGCACCCGGCGGTACTGCTCGGGGCCGAGCTGGTGCATGGACCGGAAGAAGATCTTCGTATCGTCCAGGTTCTCGATGGTGGTCACCGCGACGTCCGCCGCCGCGTCGCGCAGCCGCTGCTCCACCGGCGCGTCCCGGCCCGCCACGGCGTCCAGCCGCTCCTGCTGCTGGCGCAGCACCCGGGCGTAGATCTCATGGAGCAGGTCGTCCTTGGAGCCGAAGTAGTGGTACAGCGCGCCCTTGGTGACCCCGGCGGCCTCGACGATCTCCTGTACGGAGGTCCGGTCGTAGCCCTGGTCCGCGAACAGCCGGGTGGCGGCGGCCAGCAGCCGCTGCGGCACCGGCCTGCCGGCACATCCCGGCGTTCCGTACGTTCCCGTTCTCCCCGCCCTCTTCATCGTCCCCACCCCTTTGTCGACTGATGTCGCTGATGTGCCGTGCCGGCCGGCGCGGCTCCCCCCGGGGGATCTTGCCACTCACGCGTTCGAGCGTCCCGGGCAGGACCCCCGCCGGACGCGGGAGTTGGGCATTTCGCCTGCCCCGGGGCGGGATCCGCGGCAGGGCCCGGGACGTGACCCGGGGCAGGGCTCGCGGCATGCCCTCAGCCCTGTCCCGAAGCCCGCCCCGCCGCCTGCCCCGCGCCCCGTCCCGGACACCGCGCCCGCGCGCCCCGCGCCCGGTTCGCGCGCCCGGGGCACGGGAACGCGCCACACGGCGGACGAGTGGGGAGACGGGCGCCGGAAGGCTGGACAGTCCCCCTTGACAGCAGGACCATGCGCGCACACCGGACCGGCACAGGGGGCTCCATGGCGGACATGAGTGCGCAGCCGTACTGGGAACTGACCTTCGGCAAGGACGGGCGCGTCGAACCCGGCGAGCGGGACGCCCTCCTCCAGGGCGCCGCCGACGAACACCTCACCGACGTGGTCGTCTTCGCGCACGGCTGGAACAACACCCGCGCCACGGCCACCGCCCTCTACCGCCGCTTCTTCAGCCCCTTCCCCACCCTCCTCGTCTCCCTCACCACTCTCGCGGACCCGCCGCGCGTCGGCTACGTGGGGGTGATCTGGCCCTCGCTCCGCTTCGCCGACGAGGCACCGCCGTTCCTCCGGGGTCTCCTGGGCCTTCCGGGCCTCCCCGGCCCGTCGGCCGGCACGACCGACACGACCGGCACGGACACCACGACCGGCACGGACACCACGGCCGTCCCCACCGCCCCCGGGCTGCCGCCCGGCACCCGCGAGGCCCTGGCCCTGGCCTTCCCCGGCCGGGATGCGGTGATCGGCAGAATCGCGGAACTCGCCGAGCGGCAGCCCGAGGACCGGGCGCGGCTGGAGGAGTTCACCGGCCTCGTCCGCACCCTGGTCAACCCGCGTCCCCGGGAGGCCGAGCGGGAGGGGGGCGCCGACGACGCCTGGGCCCGGGACACCGAGTCCGAACCGACGGTTCCGGCCATGTTCGCCGACAGCGCGGTGGAGGTGTGCGGGCGGTTCGCCGCGGCGCTGGAGTCCACCGGCGCGGTCCCGGCCCCCGGTCTGTTCGGCGGCGCACTCGGCCGGGTCTGGCGCGGAGCGCTCGAACTGCTGCGGCAGGGCACGTACTGGGAGATGAAGCGGCGGGCCGGTGTGGTCGGGCGGCAGGGGCTCGGCCCGGTGGCGGGCGAGCTCGCCGGACGCGGCCCGCGGGTGCACCTGGTCGGCCACAGTTTCGGCGCCCGGCTGGCCGCGTTCGCGCTCGGCGGGCTGCCCGACGGCGTTCCCGTCGGCTCCCTGACCCTGCTCCAGGGCGCCTTCTCGCATTACGCCTTCTCGCCCCGACTGCCGTTCGCGCCCCGGCGGGGCGGCGTGCTGAACGGTCTGACCGAGCGCGTCGCCGGCCCGCTGGTCTGCTGTCACTCCCGGCACGACACCGCTCTCGGCACCCTCTACCCCCTCGCGTCCCGGCTCGCAGGCGACGCCGACTCACTGCTGGGCCTGGACCTGACGCGCTGGGGCGCCCTCGGTTACGACGGCCTCCGGGACGTGCCGGGCTGCTCGGCCCGCACCCTCGCCGAGGCCCTGGCGGACGGACTCCCGGCCGGCGGCTGCGTCAACCTCGACGCCTCGGAGGTCGTCCGGACGGGTGGTCCGCCCTCCGGCGCGCACAGCGACATCTGCCACGAGGAGCTCGCACGTGTCGTCCTTCTCGCCGGACTGGGCATGCGCTAGCGGACGGGACCGACCCGCGCCGCCCCGGAGGGATCCGAAACGAGCCGCGGTACGTCCCAGTCGTGTCGGCCGCCCGCGGCCGGCACCAGGCCGTCCGAGTCCGCTCGCCGGAGGTGGAAGCAGTGGCAGGTTTCAGAGCTCTCGCGCGAGAGGTACGCAACCCGGGGAACACCATCGCTCTGCGACGGACGTCCCTCCGCAAGTGCCTCGAACGCTTCGCCCCGTACGGTCACCGGGCCACCTGGCACCATCTGTGCGCCCGGTCGGGGCTGGCCCCCGACGACCGCTCGCCCGACCCGGAGCGGCTGATCCGGGCGCTGGAGGAACTGGAGGAGGCCCGTGAGCTGTGGCTGGCCTACGAGGTGGAGTTCGCCGGCCGCCGCCGGCGCGAGAAGCACGACGGCATCCGCCAGCCCACCGCCCTCGACGACTGGCACCGCAACACCTGGGGCGGGTGTGACATCGTCCCCTGCGCCTCCCCCGACCTCCAACCGCGGGCCAGGCTGGCGGACGTGCTGCGGCGGGTGATCGACGCGATGGAGTCGGCCCCCGGGGACTCCTGCCCGGTCTGCGCGCAGGAGCACATCGAGTGGCGGACGGGGCTGGAGCGGCATCCGTGGGAGGGGCCGGTGTGCACGGACTGCGGGATCGTGGTGCCGGTCGCCGTCCTCACGCCGCGGGCGCTGGCCGCGGCCCGGCGGTACGCCTTCGCTCCCCGGTACGCGGCGGCGTGAGGAGGCGGCGGGCCTTCCGGAGGGTGCCGCGCCGGCGCCGCCCTCCGGAAGCGGCCCGGGCCCGGGGCGGGTTCAGCCGAGCAGCGAACCGCAGCCCCGCCGCCCCCCGAACAGGTCGTCCGGGTTGGACAGCGCGCACTTGTCCAGCGAGAGACAGCCGCACCCGATGCACCCGTCCAGCCGGTCCCGCAGCCGCTCCAGCCGCTTGATCCGCTCGTCGAGCTCACCACGCCACGCCTCGGACAGCCTCGCCCAGTCCTCGGCGGTCGGCGTGCGCTCCTCCGGCAGGCGCGCCAGCGCCTCGCGGATCGTGGCGAGCGGGATGCCCACCCGCTGCGCGGCCCGGATGAAGGCCACCCGGCGCAGCGCGTCGCGGTCGAACCGACGCTGGTTGCCGGCCGTGCGGCGGCTGCCGATCAGGCCCTTGGACTCGTAGAAGTGCAGGGCGGAGACGGCGACGCCGCTGCGGGCCGCCAGTTGCCCGACGGTCAGTTCGTGAACGGTCACGGGTATCTGTGGCACGGTTCCCGACCCTACGTCAGCGGCCGGCGTCCGCGTCGCCCCGGTGGCCGACCATCCGCAGGGCCAGCCCCGCGTACAGCTCGCCGACCTCCTCGGGCGTGCGCTTGCCGTCGTCGCGGAACCAGCGTGCGACGTCCACACAGAGGGAGAGCAGGGCGAGGCTGGTGCCGCGCACGTCCGGGACGTCGAACTCCCCGGAGGCGACGCCGTCCTCGACGATCGACCGGACCGCGGCGTCGGTCTCCCGGCGCAGCTCGGTGATCTCGGCCCGGTGATCCTCGGCGAGCGCCCCCAGTTCGTACTGAACGACCCGGGCGGTGGTGTGGTGTTCGGCGTGCCAGCGCACGAACGTCCGTACCGCCTCGGCCAGCCGCTCCGCCGCCCCGCCGGAGCCGTCCCTGGCCCGGGTGAGGAGGTCAAGCGCGAGGCGGTGGCCCACTCCGCTGATCCGGTGGAGGAGGTCCTCCTTGGTGCGGAAGTGGATGTAGAGGGCGGCGGGACTCATCCCGGCCCGGCCGGCGATGTCCCGGGTGGTGGTGGCGTGGTAGCCGCGCTCGGCGAACGCCCGGACGGCCGCGGTGAGCAGCCGCCGGGCCGCGTCCGGTGTGACGTCCGCCCACTCCTCGGTCCGTCCGCCCCCGGCGTCCATACGTCCCCCTCGCCCCGACTCGGTCCCGGCTCGTCCCGGCTTTTCCCGCCCCTCCGGCCCTCCCCGGCCCGGCCGGCGGGAACGACACCTTACCCCGCGGCTGAGCAGGCGCTCGGCCCGCGTACACGGCGGTGGGCGCGGGCATGCTGCCCTCAGGCGGCGGCTGTTCAGGACCGGCCCGGGGCCGGCTCCGGACGGAAGGGGGACGGCATGGCGGGAGGACGGGTACGCGCGGTGGGGCGGGGCCGGACGGCCTGGGCGCGGCGGGACGGGCTGCCCCTGGCGGCGGCCGTCCTGACCGGCACGGTGGCGCTCCTCATGCTGCTCGTGGTCTTCGGCAACATCACGGACTTCGACACCAACCGGCAGTTCGTCCGGCACGTCCTGGCGATGGACACGACGTTCGGGGACGACGACCTGACCTGGCGGGCCGTCACCTGGCGCCCGCTCCAGGACGGCGCCTACCTGCTGATCATCGCCTGGGAGGCGCTGACGGCGGCGGTTCTGACGGTGGCGACGGCGCGCTGGCTGCGCGCACCGCGGCACGGTCCCCTCACCGGGTTCGCCCCGGCCCGGCGCGCCACGACGCTGGGGCTGGTGCTGTACCTGCTGCTGTTCGGCGTGGGGTTCCTGGCCGTCGGCGGCGAGTGGTTCGCGATGTGGCAGTCCTCGCGGTGGAACGGGGTGCCCGCCGCCGAACGCCACGTCGTGCTGGGCGGGCTGGTGCTGCTGGTCGTCCACCTGCCGGGGCTGCGGGACGAGGGCGTCCCGGGCTGAGCCCCGCCCCGCCCGGGGCCGGGAAGACCGCCCCTCCGGGCGGGGCTCAGAAGACCACCAGGGAACGCCCGCCGCGCCCGGCCAGCATCGACGCGAACGCGTCGGGGATGTCGGCGAGCCCGATCCGCCGCGTGATCAGGGACGACAGGTCGAAGCGCCCCTCACGCACGTGCTCGGCGAGGACGGGCAGGTCGCGGGCGGGGTCGGTGTTGCCGTAGACGCAGCCGGAGAGGGTCCGGCCGGAGTGGAAGAGTTCCAGGGCGGAGAAGGCGACGTGCCGGTCCCGGCCGCCGACGCCCACGACGGTGGTGCGCCCGCCGCGCCGGGTGGCCGTCCAGGCCGTCCGGATGGTCTCCGGCCGGCCCACGCACTCCACGGCCACGTCCGCGCCATGGCCGCCGGTGAGTTCGCGGATCCGCGCGACCGCGCCGTCCCCGGCGGGCACGAACGCGGTGGCCCCGCAGGCGCGGGCCAGTTCCTCCTTCTCCGGGGAGACCTCCACCGCGATCACCTGCCCCGCTCCCGCGAGACGCGCCGAGCGCACGGTGGCGAGCCCGACCCCGCCGACGCCGACGACCACCACCGACTCCCCCGGCCGCACCCGGGCGCTGTGGTGCACCGCGCCGTAGCCGGTGAGCACGGCGCAGCCCAGCAGCGCCGCCTCGGCCAGCGGCACGCCCGCGGGCAGCGGCAGGACGGCGGCGGCGCGGACGACCGTCTCCTCGGCGAACACGGCGGTTCCCAGGGCCGGGTGGAGCGGTGTGCCGTCCGCGCCGAGCGTGGCGTAGGGCTCGGGTGTGGTGGCGAGGGACTCGGCGCAGAGCCAGGGCTCGCCGATGCCGCAGAAGTGGCAACGGCGGCAGGCGGGCGCCCAGTTGAGCACCACCTCGTCCCCCGGCGCCACATGGGTCACACCGTCCCCGACGGCGGTGACCGTCCCCGACCCCTCGTGCCCGAGCACGGCCGGGACGGGCTGCCGGAGCGTCCCGTCCGCGAGCGACAGGTCGGAGTGGCACACCCCCGCCGCGGCGATCCGCACCCTCACCTGCCCCGGGCCGGGGTCCGGCAGGTCGATCTCGGTGACGCGGAGCGGGGCTCCGACGGCGGTCAGGACGGCGGCGCGGGTCACGGCGGGTCACCTCTCGGTCGGAGCCCGGCCGACGCGAGGAGCGCGCCGGGACGGGCCGGGACGGGGCCGGCGGGTCGTGCGCGGACGGAGCGTGTCCCGAGCGTCCTCAGCGGCCCCGGGACACCCCCGGTGAACCGCGGCTCAGCCTAGGCCCCCGGGCCCCCGCCGTCACGACCGCCCGCCGGGTGGCCTGGTGCGGCGGCCGGTTCCGGCCTCTCGGCGCGGACCACTCGCCGAGCGTCCGGGGAGCCGCGCGCCAGGGCCTTCCGCCCCCGTCACGAACGGCCTGTCCGGAGCCCAGTGACGGACGGCCTGTCCGAAGCCCGGTGACGGACGGCCCACCGGGCCACGGCGCGGGCGACGGCCCGTCAAGGTCTCCGTCACGGGCGGCCCGTCGAGGCCCGGTGACGACCGACCGCACCGAGCAGCGGCCGTCACGACCGTCCCTCGGCGGCTCCCGGCACAGTCGCCGGGCGCGGCCGCAGGGCCCTGCGGCGGGCCCGGCCGGCGGCCGCGTACCAGGAGGCGGCCAGGGCGGTGGCCAGGCAGAGTTCGACGAGGTCACCGCCGTAGTACATGAGCCGGGCGCCGGTGCGCAGGTCCGCCGGGGCGAAGGCCGTGCCGGGCGGCGGGCGGTCGTAGAGCAGCTTGGCGAGGACACCGTGGGCGGTGCCGGCGGCCAGCAGGGCGAAGCCGCGCCAGCCGGGACCCCAACGGCGGTGCAGCGGGGTGAGCGGCCCGGCGGAGAACGTGAACAACAGCCCGGCGGCCACCACGTGCAGCATGACGGCGGCGTGCACGAACGGCCGGTGATGAGTCTCGGCGAACAGAGGCGTGCGGTACAGCAGCCAGAGCCCGCCGACGTCGAGCAGCGCGGCGAACGGCGGGAACGTCAGGCAGGCGGCGGCCCGGGACCGGGCGAGGGCCGGCAGGGCCCGGCGCACACGGCCGGGCGGCAGGAGGCGCAGGGCCAGCGTGAGGGGGTGGCCGAGCACCAACGGCAGCGGTGCCGCCATGGCCACGACGAGGTGATGCCCCATGTGGGAGGTGAACGGCCCGCCCGGCGGCGGCACGCTCAGCGCCGCGGCCAGGGCCGCGGCCCCCGCGGCGAACGCCACGTCGCGATGGACGGGCCAGGCGTCACCCCGGCGGCGCAGCCGGGCCGCGGCGACCAGGTAGCCGATACCGGCCACGGCCGCGACGAGCGCGAGGACCCGTTCGGCGGGCCCGGGGCCGGTGGCCATCGCGTGCCCGGACGCCCCGGTCACCGGACCACTCCCGTCGGCCGCCGGCCACGAGCCCGTACGGCGGATGCGACGTCCACAGCCGGCAGGCACAACCCGGCCACGGGCCCGGGGTCGGGGGGCATCAGGTGCGCGAGCACCCCGGTCACCGGACCACTCCCGTCAGCCGCCGGCCACGAGCCCGTACAGCGGAAGCAGCGCCCACAGCCGGCAGGCACAACCCGGCACGAGCCCGGGAGGCATCAGGTGCGCGAGCGCCCCGGTCACCGAACCACTCCCCCCGGTCGCCAGCCACGGGCCCGTACGGCGAGTGCCGCGCCCACCGCCAGCAGGAGCAGTCCGGCGCCGTTCCACGCCCAGTCGTAGGGGGTGACGTCGACGCCGTAGCGGATCTGGTGGACGCGCAGCACCTTGTGGTCGACGGTGCCGTCCCAGAGCTGGAAGGCCCCCGCTCCCAGGAGGCAGCCCGCCCGGGCGTGGGCCGCCGCCAGGGCGCGGTGCCGGCCGAGGTCGGCGAGCAGGAAGCAGGCGGCGACCAGTGCCAGCAGTTCGGCGGTGTGCAGCAGCCCGTCGGAGAGGAGGGCGACGCCGGGCGTGGAGCGGTCGAAGAAGTGGTGCCAGTGGAGGATCTGGTGGAAGACGATCTCGTCCACGGCCGCCATCACCCCGACGCCCAGCAGGGCGCCGGCGGCCGTGGACCGACGGGCCGGGGGCGCGGGCGGTGGAACGGCGTGCCGGTCCCGGTGCGTCATGGGCGTTCCGGCCTCCCTCGGGGGGTGCGGGCTGGGGTGCGGTGGAGTGGGGTGCCTCGCCCGGGTACCCCGGGAAGGGCACGGTGTGCCCGGACGGACCGGACCGGATCGGCATCGGTCGGCGGGGGCAGCCGCGGCCCCGGCCCCGCCCGGTCCGGCCGCCGGTACGGGGATGTCCCGACGGCGGTCGGGTACCCGGGGTGGCATGAGGACACGCGTGGTGTGGGAGGGCCTGCTCGCCGGGGCCGCCGGGGTGGTGGTGATGGCCCTGGCGGAGAAGGCCGAGCAGCGGTGCAGCGGCCGCCCCGGATCCCGGGTCCCCGGCCGGGTGCTGCCCCGGCCGACCGGGCGCGACGGGACCTCCGACGCCGCGAACCGGGTCACGCGCTACGGCCAGGGCGCCCTGCCGGGCGTGCTGTGCTCCGCGATGGCCCGCGCCGGGCTGCGCGGCCCGCTGTCCTCCGCGCGGTGCGGTGTCGTGCGGCGCACCGAGGGCCGGCTCCTGGCGAACGCGACCGGCGTCGGCGCGCCCCCCGCCACCCGGTCGAGCGGTGAACCGGCCGTCGACCTGCCGCACAAGGCGGTGTACGCCCTCGCCTCCGGTGCCGTCACGGACGCCCGGGCCGCCCGCACGGGTCCCGGCCCCGGACTGCGCCACGCGGTCCGGCGCCCGGGGCGCCGCCCGGACGTCGGACCGCCGCCCCGTGCCGCGTGAACCCGGCCGCGGACGGACGGCCGCCGCCCCGTACGGCCGGGGCCGGTCCGCGCGAGACGCGCGCGGCGCGCGGCTGCGGTTCGACGGCTGGATCGCGGGGACCGGAACGGCCTCCGGGACCCGGCTCGTCCTCGGGCACTGGCCCCGTTCGCCGTTCGGCCCGTTCAGCGACGTCATGGTGGAGCACGCGGACGGGACGCGTCTGCTGCTGGCCCCCACCGAGGAGGTGGCGGAGTTCGTCGCCGCGACCTACGTCTTCGACCGGGTGGACGTCCGGCCCGTGACGGTGGTGCGGACGGGCGTCCACTGGGCGGTGACGGCGGGGCCGTTGAGCTGGCGCTTCACCACCGGCCCCCGGAGCCCCCTGGGGCGTCTCCTGCACGCCGTGCCCGCCTCGGCCGCCACCCATCCGCTCTGGATCCGCTCCGTCGGCCTGCCCGCCCGGCTGCTGGGCCTGCGCACCCACGGGGTGTCCCGGTCCGGGCGCCGGTCGTTCTACGGCGCGCGCGACCTGTGGCCGATCACGGGCGGGGACGTCCGGTGGGAGGGCACCGGCCTCGGGCCGCCCGCCCGGGTGGCGCCGCCCGTCCGGTTCGGGCCGGTGTCCGTTCCCCGGCGGCCCGCGCTGGTCCGCGTCACGACCCTCGTGGAGCCGGCGGGGGAACGGGATCCGGCGGCCGTGGCCGCCCGGTCCCGCGGCCGGCCCTGAGGCCGGGCCCGGCGGGAAGACCGGTACCGCCTCAGGGCCGGGAGACCGCGGGCCCCGGGAACCAGGCCGCGGCGAGTCGACAGAGGAGTCCGAGCCATGGCGCCGTCCGCCCCCGAGGAACCCGAGCGGCCCGAGCGGCCCGAGCACGTCACGGAACGCGTCACGTTCCCGTGCCTGACGGCCCGCTGGACGTGCCAGACGTTCCTGCACTGGCGCTACGAGCCGCGCGTGGTGCAGGCCCTGCTCCCCCCGGGTGTGGTCGTCGACACCTTCGACGGCGCCGCCTGGGTGGGGCTGACCCCGTTCGCCATGGCGTCCGTCCGGCCCCTGGGCCTGCCCCGTCCCCGGTGGACCTTCCCGGAGACCAACCTGCGCACCTACGCCCGCCTCGGCGACGGCAGGCCGGGGCTGTGGTTCCTCTCCCTGGAGGTGACGGTCCCTCCGCTGCTGGCCGCCCGGGGGCTCGGCATCCCGTACCACCTGGCCCGACTGCGGCTGCGGGCCGACGGGCCGGTGGTGCGGTACGCCGGTGAGCGGCGCGGCGGCGGCCCCGCGTACCAACTGGTCGTACGCCCCGGCGAACCGCTCGCGCAGGACGCCCTGGACGTCTGGCTGACCGACCGCCGGCGGGCCTACAGCCACGGCTCGGGCGTCCTGTGGGAGACGCCCGTCGAGCACGAGCCGTGGCGGCTGCGCGCCGCCCGGGTGGAGGAGGCGCACGAGACGCTGACCGCGTCCGTCGGGCTGCCGCCGCCGGAAGGGCCGCCGCTGGCCCACTTCTCCCCCGGCGTGCAGGGCGTGCGGCTGGCCTTCCCCCGCCCGGCGCGGTGACCGGGAGGGCGCGGCCTCAGGTCCCGTACCGGACCGCGGCCAGGGTGCGGGCGCCGCAGGCGGCGGCCGGAACGGCGAGCAGGGTGACGGCCACCAGGCGGCGGCGCAGCAGCTCGTACCGCCGGGCGTACTCGGCCCGCAGGCTCAGGCTCCGGTCGCGGACGCGTTCGAGGGCGCGGCGGTGCTGGGCCAGGCGTTCGCGGGTGTAGAGGTCGACGAGTTCGGCGCGCCGGTGGCCGTCGAGCCAGGGCAGGCGGTCCGCGAAGCGTTCGGCCGCCCGGCGGGCCTCGTCCGCCTCGGCCCGGAGGAGGAGGTAGCCCTCCAGCCGGTGGATGCCGGCGGCGACGTCCGGGGTGCCGGCCCGTGGGAGCGCCGTCCGGCTTCCGCCGTCGGGTCCGCTTCCCGCCCGCGTCACAGTGTGCCCGCCGAGTCGGATTCGACGATGTCGCGCCGGCCGACGTTCTCCTCTTGGTCGCGCTGGGCGATGTCCGGGTGGTGGAGGTCGAAGGCGGGCGATTCGGAGCGGATGCGGGGCAGGGTGCAGAAGTTGTGGCGCGGCGGCGGGCAGGAGGTGGCCCACTCCAGCGAACGGCCGTAGCCCCAGGGGTCGTCGACGTGGACCGGCTTGCCGTACTTGGCGGTCTTCCAGACGTTGTAGAGGAACGGCAGGGTGGACAGGCCCAGCAGGAACGAGCCGATCGAGGAAATGGTGTTGAGCCAGGTGAATCCGTCGGCGGCGAGGTAGTCCGCGTAGCGGCGGGGCATGCCCTCGGCGCCCAGCCAGTGCTGGACCAGGAAGGTGCCGTGGAACCCGGCGAACAGCGTCCAGAAGTGCATCTTCCCCAGTCGTTCGTCGAGCGTCTTGCCGGTGAACTTCGGCCACCAGAAGTGGAATCCGGCGAACATGGCGAAGACGACGGTGCCGAACACCACGTAGTGGAAGTGGGCGACGACGAAGTAGGAGTCGGTGACGTGGAAGTCCATCGGCGGGGAGGCGAGGATGACGCCGGTCAGCCCGCCGAAGAGGAAGGTGACCAGGAAGCCGGTCACCCAGAGCATCGGCGTCTCGAAGGAGAGTGAGCCCTTCCACATGGTGCCGATCCAGTTGAAGAACTTCACCCCGGTCGGGATGGCGATCAGGAACGACATGAAGGAGAAGAACGGCAGCAGCACCGCGCCGGTGGGGAACATGTGGTGCGCCCACACCGTGACGGACAGCCCGGTGATGGAGATCGTCGCGCCGACGAGGCCCGCGTATCCGAAGATCGGCTTGCGGGCGAAGACCGGGATGATCTCGGTGACGACCCCGAAGAACGGCAGGGCGATGATGTAGACCTCGGGATGGCCGAAGAACCAGAAGAGGTGCTGCCACAGGATGGCCCCGCCGTTGGCCGCGTCGAAGATGTGGGCGCCGAACTTCCGGTCCGCCTCCAGCGCCAGCAGGGCCGCGGCCAGCACCGGGAAGGCGAGCAACACCAGCACGCTGGTGAGCAGGACGTTCCAGGTGAAGATCGGCAGCCGGAACATCGTCATGCCGGGCGCGCGCATGCAGATGACCGTGGTGATGAAGTTGACCGAGCCGAGGATCGTGCCGAAGCCGGAGAAGACCAGGCCCATGATCCACATATCGGCGCCGACCTGCGGGGAGTGCGAGCCGTCCGACAGCGGGGTGTAGGCGAACCACCCGAAGTCGGCGGCGCCCTGCGGGGTGAGGAAACCGGCGACGGCGAGCAGCGAGCCGAAGAGGTAGAGCCAGTAGGCGAACATGTTCAGCCGCGGGAACGCCACGTCCGGCGCGCCGATCTGCAACGGCATGATGGCGTTGGCGAAGCCGGCGAACAGCGGGGTCGCGAACATCAGCAGCATGATCGCGCCGTGCATCGTGAACGCCTGGTTGAACTGCTCGGTCGACAGGATCTGCAGGCCCGGCCGGGCCAGTTCCGCCCGCATCAGCAGGGCCAGCAGCCCGCCGAAGGCGAAGAAGCAGAACGAGGTCACCAGGTACAGCGAACCGATCTTCTTGTGGTCCGTCGTGGAGAGCCAGTCCACCACCACCGCGCCCACACCGCGCGAAGGGGCGCGTTCCGGAGCCTCGGGCTCCATCGTCAGGTCCGCCATGTCCGTCCTTCCGCCTGCTTGCCGGAGGCGGAGGCCCGAACGCCCCACCACCCGTCGGGCCGCCCATGTCGGCGGTGCCCTCACCGTGATAGGGGTACGGCCCCTCGGGGACGCCGTATTGCGCCGGGCGTGGGCGTGGCCGTGCGGAAGGCTGTGGGGTGGCTGCGCGGTGGTCGTGCGGTGCTGCGCGGTGGTCATGCGGTGGCTGCGCGGTGGTCATGCGGTGGCTGCGCGGTGGTCATGCGGTGGCTGCGCGGTGGTCATGCGGTGATTGCGCGGTGGTCATGCGGTGATTGCGCGGTGGTCATGCGGTGATTGCGCGGGCGGTGCCCGCCGGACACCGCCCGCACGGCTCCCGACGGGGGCCGGCCTCCACCTCGTCGAAGAGGTCGCCGGGGAGCCCCCGGGCGGCAGCCGGTTGACGGTTTTCCGCCGCGCCCCCATGGAGCGGACCGGGCGAGGCGGCGTTCGACGGCCGGGACGGGACAGCGCTTGGCCGTCCGGTGGCGGGGACCCCGGACGGCCGCCTGGTGCGGGCCGTACCCGTTCGGCCCGGTCGGCGCGCGGACGGCCGCCCGCCCCGGGTCAGAGCTGGAGCGACTTGGTCTGGAGGTACTCCGTCAGCCCGTGGACGCCGAGTTCGCGGCCCACGCCCGACCGCTTCCAGCCGCCGAAGGGCGCCAGGATGTTGAAGTCGCCGCCGTTGACGTCCACCCGGCCGCACTCCATCCGGCGGGCGAAGGCCACCGCCTCGTCCCGGTCGGCCGCCCAGACGGCGCCGGAGAGGCCGTACTCGCTGTCGTTGGCGATCCGCAGGGCCTCCTCGGTGTCCTCGTAGCGCAGGAAGGACAGGACCGGGCCGAAGATCTCCTCGCGGGCGACGGTCATGTCGGGGGTGACGTCGGCGAGGACGGTCGGGCGCACGTAGTAGCCCTTGTCCGGGCCCTCGGGCGGTTCGGCGCCGCCGGTGGCGACGCGGGCGCCCTCCTCGGCGCCCTTGCGGAGCAGCTCCCGCACCCGGTCCCGCTGCCGGGCGCTGACGACCGGGCCCAGCCGGCGGTCGGGGTCGGTCGGGTCGCCGGGCACGTACTCTGCGACGGCCTCGACGGCGAGGGCCACGGCCTCGTCGTAGTGGTCGGTGTGGACCAGGGTGCGGGTGAGGGCGTTGCAGGACTGGCCGGCGTTGCGCATCACGTCGGCGACGTTGGCGCGGACGGCCTGCGCGAGGTCGGCGCCGGGGAGGATGACGTTGGCCGACTTGCCGCCGAGCTCCAGGGCGACGCGCTTGACGGCGCCGCCCGCGATGGCTCCGATCCGGCGGCCGACGGCGGTGGAGCCGGTGAAGGAGACCAGGTCGACGTCCGGGTGCTCGGCGAGCGGCTGCCCGGCCTCCGGGCCGTACCCGGTGACCAGGTTGAACACGCCCGGGGGCAGGTCGGCGGCGGCCGTGCACTCGGCGAAGATCCGGGCCGTGAGCGGGGTGTACTCGGCCGGCTTGAGGACGACGGTGCACCCCGCGGCGAGGGCGGGCGCGACCTTGCAGACGATCTGGTGGAGCGGGTAGTTCCAGGGGGTGATCGCGCCGACGACGCCGGCCGGTTCGTGGAGGACCGTGGACGAGCCGATCCGCTCCTCGAACGCGAAGCCCGCGGCGAGCTCGGCGTAGGAGCGGGTGACGGCGACCGGCAGTCCGGCGTGGACGCGCCGGGCGAAGCCGATGGCCGAGCCGAGTTCGGTGGTGACGGTGGCGGCGATCTCCTCCTGGCGGGCGGCGAGCGCGTCGGCCAGGGCGGTCAGGTACGCGCCGCGCCGGGCGGGCGGGGTCGCGGCCCAGTCGGGCAGGGCGGCGCGGGCGGCCCGGACGGCGTCGTCGACGTCGTCGGCCGTGCCGGCCGGGACGGTCGCGACGACCTCCTCGGTCGCCGGGTTCACCACCTCGATCCGGCCGGTTCCCCGGGCGGGCCGCCAGGCTCCGTCGACGAACATCCCGTCATACGCGGTCACAGGGCGTCTCCTCGCGTTCGCGGTGGGCGTGGGTGCCGGGCGCCGGGGCGCGGCGTGCCGGTGCACCCCCCGCCCGAGGCCCGGCCCCCAACCTAACCGGCCGCCCGGTCCGCACCAAGGGCCGGTCCGGTCTCCGCCCCCGCCGCCCGGAACCCGGCGCTCAAGGTCCATTGACGGGCCGGGCCCCCGAATCCTACGGTCATACAGAGGATTCCTCCGGCAGTGGGAGCACACGATGACCGGCACGGACAGAGAGCGGGCGCGCAAGACGGCCGAAGGGCTCGTCTACGCCTCGGGGTTCGGCAACGAGCACAGCAGCGAGGCCGTTCCCGGCGCGCTGCCGCACGGGCGCAACTCACCCCAGCGGGCACCCCTCGGGCTCTACGCGGAGCAGTTGAGCGGCACCGCCTTCACCGAACCCCGGCACCACAACCGCCGGTCCTGGCTCTACCGGATTCGCCCGTCGGCCGCCCACCCCCCGTTCACCCGGACCGGCAACGGCGGCCTGCGCGGCGCCCCCTTCACCGAGACCGTCCCGGACCCCAACCGGCTGCGCTGGGACCCGCTGCCGGAGCCGCCCGAGGGCACCGACTTCCTCGCCGGCCTGTGGACGCTGGGCGGCAACGGCGACGCCACCCAGCGCACCGGCATGGCGATCCACCTGTACACGGCCAACGCCTCGATGACGGACCGCGTGTTCAGCGACGCCGACGGCGAGCTGCTGATCGTCCCCGAGCGCGGCGGGCTGCTGCTGCGCACCGAGTTCGGCCTGCTGCGCGCCGAACCGGGCCACGTGGCGCTGATCCCGCGCGGCGTCCGCTTCCGGGTGGAACTGCTGGACGACACCGCGCGCGGTTACGTCTGCGAGAACTACGGGCAGCCGTTCACCCTGCCCGACCTGGGCCCGATCGGCGCCAACGGGCTGGCCAACGCGCGGGACTTCCTCGCCCCGGTGGCCGCGTACGAGGACGCCGACGGGCCGGTCCGGGTGGTGAACAAGTTCTGCGGCAACCTCTGGGAGGCGGTGTACGACCACTCGCCGCTCGACGTCGTCGCCTGGCACGGCAACCTCGTCCCGTACGTCTACGACCTCCGCCGGTTCAACGTCATCGGGACGGTCAGCTACGACCACCCCGACCCGTCGATCTTCACCGTGCTCACCTCGCCGTCGGACACCCCGGGCCTGGCGGGCGTCGACTTCGTGGTGTTCGCACCGCGCTGGCTGGTCGGCGAGGACACCTTCCGGCCGCCGTACTTCCACCGCAACGTGATGAGCGAGTACATGGGCCTGATCGAGGGCGCCTACGACGCGAAGACGGCCGGGGAGGGCGGTTTCGTCCCGGGCGGCGGCTCGCTGCACAACATGATGTCGGCGCACGGGCCGGACCGGGAGACCTTCGACAAGGCGAGCGCCGCCGAGCTGAAGCCGCACAAGGTGGACGACGGGCTGGCCTTCATGTTCGAGACGCGGTGGCCGGTCACGCTCACCGCCCAGGCGGCGGACGCCGACCAGCTCCAGTCGGGGTACGACGACGTGTGGCAGGGTCTGGAGCGGCACTACCGCCCCTGAGACGCCCCCGGGACGCCTCCCCGGGCCACCCCTGATCCACCGCAGAGCCGGAGCCCCCGTGACGACCTTCGCCCCCGACTCCCTGGCGCTCAACCGCAAACTGCCGCTCTGGTACCAGGTGTCGCAGTCGTTGCGCGCGTCCATACTCGGGCGCCGCCCCGACGACCCGCTGCGCCTGCCCACCGAGGACGCGCTCGCCGCGCACTACGGGGTGAGCGTGCTGACCATGCGGCAGGCGCTGAAGGAGCTGGAGGAAGAGGGGCTGATCAGCCGGCACCGGCGGCGCGGCACCTTCATCGAGCCGAGCGCCCGGCGGGGCTCCCCCGTGCGGCTGCTCGGCTCGGTGGACGCGATCGTGGCCCAGCAGTCCGGCGAGCGGACCACCGTACTCGGCCACGGCCCGGCGCCGCTCCCCGGCGAGCTGGCCGAGTTCTTCCCGGGCCTGACGGAAGCCGTGGCGTTCCGGCGGCTGCGCCGGGACGGGGAGACGGGCGAGCCGGTGAACCGGGCCGAGAACTGGGTGCACCCCGAACTCGCCGCCCGGATCGACCTGGAGGACCTCACCCGCTGGCCCATGACGAAGGTGCTCCGCGACGCCGTGGGCGTGCGCATCAGCCGGATCACGGACACCGTGGAGGCACGGCTGGCCGACCCGGAGACCGCGCGGCTGCTCCAGGTGCCGCTGCTCAGCCCGATCCTGCACTACACGGGGGTGACCTACGACGCGAGCGGGCGGGTCGTGGACGTGGCCCGGATCCATTACCGCGGCGACCGCTTCTCGTTCACGGTGAGCGTCGAGGCGCACTGAACGGCGAAACCCGCTGTGGCCGGAGACTCCGGAGGTTCCGGAGCGCCGGGGTTTCGAGGCCGCCTGACTTCGAGGCCGTTGAAGCGAGTTCGAGGCCCATGGAGCGAGGAGGAGCGCCGGGCTCCGGAGCGCACCGGGCGCGTCGGGGCGTGGGCCGCATCCTTCCGGCGCGCGAGCGGCACGGTCGGCAGGATCCGTCATCGGCAGCACAGCCGTCACCGGCGGCACAGCCGTCGCGGGAAAACGCCGAGGGGAGCCGGGGCCGGACGGGCCCGGGGACAACCGGTGCCCGGGGCCGGGAAGGCCGGGCACGCCGATGGACACCGGGGAACGCTGGGGAACCGGGAGAACGCCGGGGACGCCGAACGCCGGGGAGCGTCAGGGGCGGCTGCCGAACAGCGACCGGCGGAGCCGGCGCAGGGGCGCGAAGAGGGAGACACGCTCCGTCCGGCCGGTGCCGGCCGCCCGCGCGTGGTCGCGCGAGGTCAGCTCGCGCATCAGCAGGGTCGCGCCCTCGGTCTCGCGCTGCGGCACGGCGGGGCCGGCGAGCACCGCGAGATGGCGTTCGAGGCGGGCGCCGGTGGCGCCGCTCCCGCACTCGATGGCAGGCACACGCGGCCTGCTGCGCATTGTTATCTGGTCCATGAGACTCCCCACCCGTACGAGGCACCCGGCCAAGGCAGGGTAACCCTATCGCCCCATCGCGTCACCCGCGCATCCGCGAACGGATTCACCACCCCGTCAAGGGGGTTGACGACACTGGCCTGAACCTGTCGCACCGTACCGGCCGGGCGGCGCGGCGGACGGCTCCCGGAACGGGCGGAAGTCACCCTCCGTCGCGGTGCGTTCACCGGGTCCGGAGGTGTCCGCCGGCCATGCCGCCCGGGCCCCCGCGACGGTGGTCGCGGGGGCCCGGGCGGACGCGGGGTCAGGCCGCGGCGGAGAATACCGGCAGATAGCCGCCGGACTGCCCGCCGGCCGTCGGGTGGTAGGACTCGTCGACCGGCAGGGTCACACTGTGCAGCCAGGGGCTGCCCGAGCACAGCTCGTGGCCGGAGAAGGTGGTGTTGACGTCGCCGAAGGCGAAGCCGTGGTCGGCGGCCCGCTTGGCGGTGACCGAGTCGAGCAGGTCGGCGGCGTCGTTGATGGCCTTTCGCTTGGCCTCGCTCAGACCGGCGCAGACCGCGCCCAGCCTGTAGAAGCGGGGGTAACCGAGGACGACGACGCGGGCCTTGGGCGAGCGGGCGCTGATGGCGGAGTAGACGGTGTCCAGCTTGGCGGGCAGTTCGCCGCGGATGAAGGCGCTCGCCGTCGCGATGCGGTCCAGACAGACGCTGTCGCTGTTGAGCACGCAGGTGGACATGGCGTCCGCGAAGCCCGCGTCGTTGCCGCCGACGCTGATGCTGACCAGACCCGTCGTGGGGGTGAGGGGGGCCAACTGGTCGGCGAGCACGTCCCCGGTGCGGGCGCCCGAGCAGGCGGTGAAGGCGAACGACGCGGGTCTGTGCGCCGCCGCCCACAGGGCCGGGTACGCCTTGTCGCTGCGTTTACAGCCTCCGCTGGAGGACTGGTAGGCGCCGGCGCCGACGCCGGAGGAGTACGAGTCGCCCAGGGCGACGTAAGAGGGGGCGGTGGGGGTCGCCTCCGGTGCGGCCTGGGCGGCGCCGGTGCCGCCGAGGGTGAGGGTCAGGGCGAGGGCCACGGCCGATGCGGCACCCGAAATGTGGTGATTCATGGAACCTCCCTAGCAGGGTTCACTGCCACCCCTGTGGTAGCAGCGACACCGAGCTGCCGGAAGTGTCCATGACAATATTTGCGGCGCACCCTTACCCCGGTGGCCGTTCGGTGAAGGATGGTGGACACGACGGCCGCCGCGGACCGTCCTGAGCCGCCCGGCGTCCGCCGCGAAGGGTCAACGGGACAACCTGACGATCACCCGAACAGCCGTCGCTCGAAAGCGGGTTGACGATCACGCCGGCCCGCCGGACACCGACCGGGAGGCATGGCTCCGCTTGTGGCCGGGAGCCGCGTCCAGAAGCCTGTTCGCCCGTCCTTCACATCTTGACGGCCTTCGCCCGTTGCGCGACATTGAAGCCCGGCATCCGGCGCTTCGGGGGGCTAAGTCGCCAATGCAGAGCTTCAGCGATCCCATCGGTCTTGATGACAGCGGTCTCCATGACAGTGGTCTCCGTGACGGCCGTCGCCCTGACGGCGAACTCCGCGACAGCGGTTTCCGTGACGACGGGCTCCGCGACGGCGGTCTCCGTACCGCGGGCCGGGAACCACCCGACGACCCGCCCGGCGATCCGTCCGGCGGCCCGCCCGCCCCGGGGCCGCAGGGCCGCCCGGGGAGAGGCGGCCCCCTCTCCCGTCCGGCCGCGGACTCGCTGCCCGTCGTCGCGGGAGCGGCCGCCGCGATGGCCGGGGCGGGCGCGGCGCTGGCGCTGCTGGACATCGGCTCGCCGCTGCGGGCGCCCTTCACCCTCTTCTTCCTGATCGTGGCGCCCGCCTGCGGCGTGGCCGCCGCGCTGCGCGGGCTCGACCCGCTCAGCCGGGCCGTGGTGGCGGCCGGCGGGGCGGTCGCGGTCGACCTGCTGACCGCCCAGACCATGCTGGCGCTGCACAATTGGACGGTACGCGGCGGGGTGGCGGCGGTCGCGGCGGTCAGTCTGCTCCTCTTCCTGCTGGCGCACGCCTGGCGCCACCGGGGGCGCGGCACGAGCGACCGGACGACCTGACGTGGAGGTCAGCGTCCACCGCCCGGGGGAACTCACCGCGGCCGACCGGGCGGCGTGGTCGGCCATGCAGGCCCGGGCGGTGGAGGACGGCTCGCCGCAGCTCGGAAACCCTTTTCTGGCACCGGAGTTCGCGCTGGCGGTGGGCCGCTGCCGGCGGGGTGTCCGGATCGCCGTCGTCCGGGAGGAGGGCGCCCCGGCCGCCTTCTTCCCTTTCCAGCGTTCGGTGTTCGGGGTCGGCCGGGCGGTCGGGCTCGGCGTCTCGGACGCCCAGGGGCTGGTGCACCGGCCCGGGTTCCAGTGGGACGCGAAGGAACTGCTGGCGGCCTGCGGGCTGTCGCTGTGGGAGTTCGACCACCTGGTGGAGGGCCAGAAGCCCTTCGAGGAGGGGGCGGCCGGCGCCTTCCCCTCCCCCGTCATCGACGTCGAGCAGGGCTTCGACTCCTATCTGAAGGCGCTGCGCGAGCAGTCGCCCAAGTTCACCCGCACCACGCTGGCCAAGGAGCGCCGGCTCGGCCGGGACGCCGGCGGGGTGCGGTACGTGCACGACGAGCGCGATCCGGCGGTGCTGCGGACGCTGATCGGCTGGAAGTCGGCGCAGTACCGAAGAACGGGGCGCAGCGACCGCTTCGCACGCCCGTGGATCTCCAAGCTGGTCGAGCAGCTCTTCCACACCCGCTCGGAGGCGTGCGGCGGACTGCTGTCCGTGCTCTACGCGGGCGGGCGGCCCGTCGCGGCGCACTTCGGGCTGCGGTCGCGGACGGTGCTGGCGTGCTGGTTTCCGGCGTACGACCCGGGGTTCGCGAAGTACTCGCCCGGTCTGGTGCTGCACGTGCGGATGGCGGAGGGGGCCGCCGCCGAGGGGCTGGCCTATCTGGACCTCGGACGGGGCGCCAAGGCGTACAAGGACTCGCTCAAGACACGCGAACTCAGCGTGTCCGAAGGGTGGGTGATGCGACGTCATCCGGTCGCACTGGGGCACAAGGCCCGGCGTGCGCCGGTGCGCGCGCTGCGCAACACCGTCGTCACGCGCCCCCAACTCTTCGATCCGGCCGACCGGCTGCTCAAGCGGGTGGGACGGTTGCGGCGGAGCGTCTGAGCCGCGGCGGACGTCATGCGCCGGTGCGCTCCGGGTGTGCGTTCGCATACCCGACGGTGCGTCAGGAACAAAGGACACCAAAGGAGGAGGCTCCAACGCACCTCTTGCCATACGGTCTCAAGCTTCAATACCGTCGTACATCTACCCGCATCGGTCCATCGGTTCTCGCGGCTCCGGGGAGGGGCTCCAGTCGCCGCGATGGATCCGGGGCGGGGCGCGGCAGGGGGTGCCGCGCTCGGCCGGGGAGATCCGTGTCGAGTCGCGTGCCGCGCGGCCTGTGCCATTTGCCAACTCACCCTGTACGGGCGACGGTTGTCCGTCGCGCCGGACAGGATGAGACCCCCTTTTCGAACCGGACACACCATGGGACCGCTCGGGGGCGGGCGGTCCTCCGGACGAGAGGGAAACACAGACTCATGAGTTCGTTCCTGCGCCCGGCGGCCGGTCAGGACCACGACCGGACCCCCGGGGCCGACACCGGCGGCGAGACCGCCCGGCCCGAGGACCCACCCGCCCAGTACCGGCCGGTGACGCCGCAGTTCGCGATAGCACCGCCGGTCAGCGTGGTGATCCCCGCGATGAACGAGGCGGAGAACCTGCCGTACGTCTTCAAGACCCTGCCGTCCTGGATCCACGAGGTGGTCCTGGTCGACGGGAACTCCACCGACGACACCGTCAAGGTGGCCCGGGAGCTCTGGCCGGGGGTCAAGGTCGTCGAGCAGCAGGGCAAGGGCAAGGGCGACGCACTGATCACCGGGTTCGCCGCCTGCTCGGGCGAGATCATCGTCATGGTGGACGCGGACGGTTCGGCCGACGGCAACGAGATCGTCAGCTACGTCTCGGCCCTGGTGGGCGGCGCGGACTTCGCCAAGGGGTCCCGGTTCGCCAACGGGGGCGGCACGGACGACATGACGCCCATCCGCAAGCTGGGCAACCGCGTCCTGTGCTCGATCGTCAACCACAAGTTCGGCGCCCGCTACACGGACCTGTGCTACGGGTACAACGCCTTCTGGAAGCGCGTCCTGGACGACATCGCCCTGGACTGCGCCGGCTTCGAGGTGGAGACCCTGATGAACATCAGAGTCGTCAAGGCCGGCCTGCGGGTCCAGGAGATCCCCAGCCACGAGTTCGTCCGCATCCACGGCGCCAGCAACCTGCGGGCCGTGCGCGACGGACTGCGGGTCCTCAAGGTCATCCTGCACGAGCGCGGTTCCCGGCGGCACAAGCGGCCGGCCCGCCGGCCCCTGGCCATCGCGCCGGCCGCGAGCCGCGGGGAGGTGTCTTGAGCACAGCGCCGGCGGAGCGGACCACGACGCCGGACGTCTCGGTGGTCGTCTGCGTCTACACCGAGGACCGCTGGGGCGACATCCTCGCCGCGGTGGCCTCGGTGGCCGCGCAGTCCTACCCGGCGCGCGAGACCCTGCTCGTCGTGGACCACAACCCGGCGCTGCTGCGCAAGCTGGCCAAGGTCTACGGCGACGACGGGCTGGGCGCGCCGGACGGTCCCGCGGGCCGCGTCCGGGTGCTGGCCAACGCCGGCCCGCGCGGCCTGTCCGCCGGCCGCAACACCGGCGTCGCGGCCTCGACCGGGGAGGTGGTCGCCTTCCTGGACGACGACGCGGTGGCGGAGCGCGACTGGCTGCTGCACTTCGTCCGGGCGTACGCCGATCCGCACGTGGTGGCGGTCGGCGGGCACACCCGGCCGGTGTGGGCGTCGCGGGCCCGGCCCGCGTGGTTCCCGGAGGAGATGGACTGGGCGGTGGGCTGCACGTACCGCGGCCTGCCGCCCGGCCGGATCCGGGTGCGCAACGTCCTCGGCGGCAACGCCTCGTTCCGCAGGTCGGCGCTGACGGCCGTCGGCGGGTTCGCCTCCGGCATCGGCCGCGACGGCCACCGGCTGCCGCTGGGCTGCGAGGAGACGGAACTGTGCATCCGGCTGGCCCGGGCGGTGCCCGGGGCGGTACTGCTGATCGACGACCGGGCGGTGATCCACCACCGGGTCCCCGCCGAGCGGGAACGGTTCGGCTACCTGCGCACCCGGGCGTACGCCGAGGGCCTTTCCAAGGCGCTCGTGGCGCACAGCGTCGGCGCCCGGGACGGGCTCGCCTCCGAGCGCCGCTACACGACCCGGGTGCTCCCAGTGGGCGTGGCGCGCGGGCTGCGCGACGCCCTGCTCGGGCGGCCCGGGGGCGCCGGCCGAGCCGCGGCGATCGTCACCGGAGTGGCCGCCGCGACCGCCGGTTACGCGGTCGGCAGCCTCCGGGCGTGGCGGGGCGGCGGCAGGTTTTCGGTGACGGGCGCCGCGGTGGCGGGTGCCTCGGTGGCCGGCGCTTCGGTGACGGGTGTCTCAGCGACGGGTGCTTCGGTGACCGGCGCTTCGGTGACCGGCGCTTCAGTGACGGGCGCCCCGGTGGCCGGTGCCCCGGCGACGGGCACCCCGGCGGCCGGTTCTTCGGTGACCGGCGCCCCGGCGACGGGGGCCGCAGTGGCCGGTGCTGCGGTGGCCGGTGCTGCGGTGGCCGGTGCCCCGGCGACGGGTGTCTCAGTGGCGGGTGCCCCGGTGACCGATGCCTCGGCGACGGACGCCCCGATGACGGGTGCCCCGGCGACGGATGTCCCGGTGGCCGGGACGGCGGCCGGCGGGGACGTGGACCGCGCGGCGGCCGGGGGGCCGCCGGGTGCGGCGCCCGGGCCGGGCGGTGGCGGGGAGGGGTCCGGGTGACGAGACCGGCCGAGGTGCCGATCCTCATGTACCACGCGGTGGCGCACTCCCCCGCGCGGGCGACGCACGCGCTGTCCGTCGCCCCGGAGGCGTTCGCCGAGCAGATGCGACTGCTGGACGCGTCCGGCTTCGTCCCGCTGACGGCCCGGGAGCTGGCCGGCGCCTGGCGGGACGGCCGTCCGCTGCCGCCGAAGCCGGTGCTCATCACGTTCGACGACGGCTACGAGGGCGTGCACCGGCACGCCCTCCCCGCCCTCGCCGAACGGGGCTTCGCCTCGACGGTGTTCGTCTCCACGGGCTGGCTGCGCGGGCCGTACGACACCGGGGGCGCGCTCGACCTCATGCTCACCTGGGACCAACTGCGCGAGCTCGCCGAGGCCGGCGCGGAAATCGGCGGGCACAGCCACACCCACCCGCAGCTCGATCAACTGCCCGACGCGGGGCTGGCGTTCGAGATCGGGCGGTGCCGGGAGATCCTCACCGGCGAACTGGGCCGGCCGCCGGTTTCGTTCGCGTACCCCTACGGGTACTCCAGTCGCCGGGTGCGGGAGGCGGTGCGCTCGGCCGGCTTCGGGATCTCCCTGGCGGTGGGCAACGGCCTGGCCGCGCGCCGGCAGGGGCCGTACGCCGTGCGCCGGGTGACCGTGCGCCGGACCACGGGGATCGCCGACTTCGAACGCATGGTGCACGGCCGGGCGGTCGCCCGGCTGTTCGCCGTCGACCGCGCCCTGACCAAGGGGTACGCCGTCGTCCGCGGGGGCCGGCGGGTGGCGACCGGAGGCCGTCAGGCGATGAGAAGGGCAAGAGAGGCGCGTGGCTGACACGTCCACCCAGGATGCGTCCGCGCAGGACGTGTCCGCACGGACCGAGGAGCGGGCGGTGGCACCGGCGGGCCGCGGGTTCCGGCTGTCGGGACGGAGCGGGGGCGGCGGCAGCCCGCTGTTCCGCAACGCGTTCGCCCTGATGCTCAACACCGGCATCAGCGCCGTCCTCGGGGTCGGCTTCTGGCTGGTCGCCGCCCGCTATTACAGCGAGGACTCGGTCGGCCGGGGCTCGGCGGCCATCGCCGCCATGAAACTGCTCGCCGGGCTCACCGCGGTCACCCTGACCGGCGCGCTGGCCCGCTTCATACCGGTCGCGGGCCGGACGACGGGCCGGCTGGTGGTCCGCACCTACGCGGCCAGTTCCGTGGTCGTCGCCGTGGCCGCCGGCTTCTTCCTGCTCACCCTGGACCTCTGGGGGCCGTCCTACCACGCGCTGCACGGGGTGCGGCACGGTTTGGTGTTCGTCGTCGCCGTGGTCGCCTGGTCGCTGCTGACCCTCCAGGACGGGGTGCTGACCGGGCTGCGCCAGGCGGTGTGGGTGCCGGTGGGGAACACCGCGTTCTCGGCGGCCAAGCTCGCCCTGCTGATCGCCCTGGCGTCGGTGCTGCCGGGGGCCGGGGTGTTCGCCTCGTGGGTGGTGTCGATCTCCGTGTCGGTCCTGCCGCTGGGCTGGCTGGTGTTCCGCCGGCTGGTGCCCGAGCACGTCCGGACGACCGCCGCGACCGCGCGTCCGGCGTCCGCCCGCGAGATCGGCCGGTTCCTGGCCGGCGACTACACCGGGTCGCTGTTCTCGCTGGCCGTCGTCTACCTGGTGCCGGTGCTCGTCGCCTCGCAGATCAGCTCGGCCGAGAACGCGTACTTCTACATCGCGTCCACCATAGGGGGCACGGTCAACCTGCTCGCCATCAACATGGGCGCCTCGCTGACCGTCGAGGGGTCGCACGACCCGGAGCGGCTGGCGGAGAACTGCCGGGCCGCCCTGCGCCGGATGGCGAAGATCATGCTTCCGGTGTGCGGGCTGCTGTTCGTCCTGGCGCCCTGGATCCTGGGTGTCTTCGGCCCCGCCTACACGGAGGCGACGCCGCTGCTGCGCTGGTTCGCGGTGGGCGCGGTGCTGCGGGTGGTCATGGAGACGTACTTCGCCGTGCTGCGGGCCCAGAGCCGGACGGCGGGACTCGCGTGGTTGCAGGGGCTGTTGTGCGTCCTGGTGCTGGGGCTGACCCTGCTGCTCCTGCCCCGGATGGGGCTGACGGGGGCCGGGGTGGCGGAGATCTCCAGTCTGCTGGTGATCTCCTCGGTGGCGGCGGTGAAGCTGTGGGGCGTGCTCCGCGCTCCGTCCCGGCCCCGGCCGGTGGCGCCGGAGCGCGCCGCCGAGGCCGCCCCCGACGGCGACCTCGCGGATCTCGCCTCCCGCCGGCAGCGCGCCCGGAGCCTTGAGGGCGGCTACGGCACGCGCTGGGCGCTGCGCGCCGCGCTGGACGCGGACACGCTCCCCCTGGGTGTACGGCTGGACTTCGACCACCTCGAGCGCCGGCCGGACGTCCGCCTGGCCCCGGAAGCGCTCGCGCTCCGCGCGGAGGGCCCGGGCCGGGGCGCGTTCCCGCTCCCGTTCCCGCCGGACGGGACGCGCCGCGCGCCGGCACCGGGCGGCGGCGACCGGGCGGCGGGCGGAGACGACCGGACGGCGACACGGGGGCACGGGGGCCGAGGGACCATGGACAAGGGCACACCGGAGAACACCGACGAGCACCGCCCGAAAGCACGCGGCGGTGTGCGCCTGCGCAAGGAGCGGGTGAGCGTACGGGCCGAGCCCGGGGCAGCGCCTTCGCGGACGGATTCCGGGCCCGCGCCCGAGGGCGGGAGCGGGGGCGGGGCCGGGGCGGCTTCCGACGGAGACGGAGACGGGGGGAAGGAGCCGGCACCGGCGGTGGCCCGCCCGCCGCACACCCCGGACGCCGCCCCGGCCGCCGCTTCCGCCCCCGCCGCCGCTGCCGGCGCCGCCGCCGTCGCTGCCGCGCAGGGAGACCCCGATCGCACGGTGACGCTCTCCGGTACGCCGTGGCGCCGGGGGCGGACGGAAGCGGCACGGCCGGACGGGCCGGCGTCCGAGCGGGCTCCCGCCGCCACCGGGAAGCGGTCCCGGCTCGCCGGGTGGCCCGCCCCCCGGTGGCGGCGGCCGGAAGCGGGCGGGTGGCTGCTGCTGACGGCGGCGCTCGCGCTCTACTGGGTGCCGTTGCGGGCGCTCGGCGAGGTGAACCTCGACGGGATGGGCGGGCTCGGGCTGGTGTCCGTGCTGCCGGTCGCGACGCTGGTGGGGGCGGCCCTGCTGGTCGCGGTGTTCGCCGCCGCCCTGGTGCCCGCCCGTCCCCGTACCTGGCTGCTCGCCGCCGTCCTCCTGGCGACGGTGGTCTCCCTGCACGCCGCGCCGGCGGTCCTGGAGGACCGTCCCCGCTTCGCGACGGCCTGGCAACACCTGGGCTTCCTGGACTACATCGACCGGACCGGCACCGCCGCGCCCGACCTGGACGCGCGCTGGAGCTGGCCGGGCTTCTTCGCGCTGGCGGCGTTCGCCGCGCGGGCGTGCGGCGTGGACGACCTCAGCGAGGTGCTGCGCTGGTGGCCGCTGACCGTGCAACTGCTCACCCTCGCCCCGCTGGCGCTGCTCCTGCGCGCCGTGCGGGCGCACTGGCGGGCCAAGTGGACGGCGTTGTGGCTGTTCGCGCTCTGCGGTTGGGTCGGGCAGGACTACTTCTCGCCGCAGTCCCTCAACTACGTCCTCTACCTCCTCTTCGTGGCCGTGCTGCTGGTCTGGTTCCGCTGGCCGGGCGAGCTCCCGGGCAAACGGCTGCCGGGCGAGCGCCGGGTGGAGGAGACGGACCGCCGGACGCGGACGCTGCTGCTGGGCGTGCTGATCGCCGTGTACGCGGCGTCGGTGGCGAGCCACCAGCTCACCCCGTTCGTCATGCTGGGCGTGCTGACGGCCCTGGTCCTGGCCCGCCGCTGCACCCTGCGCGGCCTGCCGCTCCTCTGCGGAGTGCTGCTGGCGGTATGGGTGGGGTTCCTGGCGGAGCCGTACTGGTCCGGCCACTTCGACGAACTCTTCGGTGGGCTGGGCTCGTTGGGCGGCAATGTCTCGTCCTCCGTCTCCGGCCGGATCGAGGGCGGCAACCCGGTCCACAAGCTGGTGCTGTACACCCGGGTGGCGCTCGCGGGCGGGGTCTTCGCGCTCGCGGCCCTCGGCTGGTGGCGCCGGCGCAGGGCCGGGGTGGGCGACACGGCCCTGGCCGTCCTGACGTGCGTGCCGTTCCTGGCCTTCGGCATGCAGTCGTACGGCGGTGAAGTGGCCCTGCGGGTCTTCCTGTTCGCGGTGCCGGGCGCCTGCGTCCTGGGCGCCCTGGCCCTCTTCCCGGCGGCGGGCCGGAAGCCCCGCCCCCTCGCCGCGCCCTTGTGCGCGCTGACGGCCGGCCTGGTCCTGCTGTTCGGCTTCCTGGTGGCCCGCTGGGGCAACGAGGACTTCGAACGCGTCCGCCCGGGCGAGGTCGCGGCCATGGACTACGTGTACGCGCACGACCAGCCGACGGTACGGCTGCTGTGGATGAGCAGCGACACGGTCACCAACGTGACCCCGGCGATGCCCTGGGGCACCCGCGACATGGAACGCGTCCTGTACGAGCCGACGCTCGCGCCCCGCGACCCCGCCGGCGGCGCGCCGGACCTGGTCACGGCCCTACGGGCGGCGGGCCCGAACGCGTACGTCGTCCTGAACCGCGGCCAGTCGACGTACCTGGAGCTCAGCGCCGGCTACGCCGCGGACTGGGACCACCGCATGCGGCGGGCCCTGGACGGCCGCCCGGAACTGCGCCGCGTCCTGGCCAACGCCGACGCGGCCCTCTACGAACTCCGCGACAAGCCCCCGGGCACCCCGGATCCGCCCCGCCCCGGCCCCGTCGGCCCCCACGTCACCTGGACCCCGCTCTCCGTCGTCGGCGGCCTCGCGGCGCTCGCCCTGCTGGTCCTGCTGACGGCGCGGGAGCTGGCACGGGTGGGGATGCGGCCGGGGGTGCGGCAGGTGCGGTGGATGCAGGGGTCGTTCTGGTTCGCGATGCCGTTGCTGGTGGTGCTGGTCGTGGTGCTGGTGCAGCGGCTGGCGACGATGTCGTGAGCCCCGGCCCCGCCCTTTCACCGTTTCCTGCGGGAGGGTCCGCGCCCCGGCATCGCGGCTTCGCCGCGGGGTCCTCAAACGCCGGACGGGCTGGGTGTCGCGCCCTGGGTACGCACTTCAGCCCGTCCGGCGTTTGAGTACGGGCCCCCTCACCCCAGCCACCGCACCTCGTACCCCTTCAACGCCACCGCCCGCCCGTCCACCCGCACCTCGACCCCCTGGTCCCGCGTGTTGACGACCACCGTCGCGTCCCGCGACGCGAGCGCCTCCACCCCCTCCCCCCGGACGTCCGGCCGCCGGACCTCCTTCCCCGGGGGGAACTCGCGGGCGAACCGGGACAGCAGGTCCATCATGGGCAGCCGGGCGCCGCCGTCGCCGAGCTCGGTGCTGGTCCAGAGGCAGCCCGGGCAGGGGGCCGTGTCGTTCTCGGGGTTCCAGTAGAAGGCGGCGGAGACGCCGGAGGCGGCCATGTGCATCATGGCGGTGGCCTGGACGGCGACGCGGTGGTCCTCGGTCCAGCCGGCCCGGTTGTCGCGGGCGTCGGGCGGTTCGACGTACCACTCGGCCCACCAGACGGGCAGCCCGGTGGCCTTCCGCAGCCAGGTGGTGACGTCGGCGAACTTGCGGGTGGCGCGGAACTCGTCGGGGAGGAGCCGGTCTCCGTCCCGGGTGTAGCTGGAGCCGTCGACGACGACGAAGTCGGCGCCCGTCTTGTGCCGGTTCCAGTACTCCAGGGCGTCGACGGAACGCTGGTCGACGATGCCCCACGGGCCCTGGAGCGCGGAGACGTTGGAGGCGGCGCCGGGCGCGTTGCTGTCCATGACGACGTAGGGCCCGCCGATGAGGACGTCGTCCCGCTGTTTCCTGATCTCCTCGTAGACGAGGTTGTAGAGCTCGGTGTAACCCTCGTAGTTCCAGCGTTTACGGGATTCGTCGTAGAACCCCTTGAGTTCGTTCCAGACGATGAAGTGATGAACGTCGGGGTAGCGCTTGGCGACGACGCCGGCGAGCCGGGCGAAGTCGCGGTAGTGGTCCCGGTCCGGGGCCTTCTCCAGGGACTTCTGGGACCAGTCGGTCCGTGCCCCGCCGCCCTTCATCCAGTCGGGGGCGCAGCAGAGGGTGAGCACCGGCGTCCCGCCCGAGCGGCGCATCAGGGAGACGCGGCGGTCGAGGTCGGTGAAGTTGTAACTCCCCGGCCGGGGCTCGGGGTTGTCCGCTCCCCAGCCCATGATGTGCTGGTTCTGCGGCAGGGACTCGGCAGCGAGCAGCCTGGCGGCGGCCCGCCGGGCGGTGTCCC
Source organism: Streptomyces sp. NPDC052910 (assembly GCF_055585605.1). Taxonomy (NCBI): domain Bacteria; kingdom Bacillati; phylum Actinomycetota; class Actinomycetes; order Kitasatosporales; family Streptomycetaceae; genus Streptomyces; species Streptomyces sp. NPDC052910. Next base: position 79,083 of record NZ_JBVJJR010000004.1, on the reverse strand, counting down.
CGCCGCGGTCGGCGCTGTACTGGGTGTGGGTGAAGCCCCAGCCGACCTCGGCCCGCTCGTCGTGCGACCCGCCGTCCCGGGAGCGCCAGTCGGCGAGGATCGCCGCGAGCAGCAGGGCCAGGGCGCAGGCCACGACCGCGAGCAGGGCGGTCAGCCGCCACCGCCCCCGTTTCGGCAACGCCGGTCCCCCGGCATGACGTCCCATCCCGGTCAGGGTATCGGCCGGAGGGCCCGGTCCGGGGGCTTCCGCCGGAACGGCGACGGTGGGCGGGGGACGCGGGTCGTCCGCCGGGGCCTGGGTACCCGTACTCAGTTCCGGTTGAGTAAGTCACCTCTGCCGGCGGGCGGGCCCGTGGCGTGGAATCGTCACATGGAGAAACACCCGCCCCAAGAGCCGACCAGCGCCTCCGTGGACACCCCGGTCACAAACGTCCCGGCCACGGACGTCCCGGCCACGGACGACCCGACCGCCGGCACCCCGTCCGGCGAAGCCGGCCGCGCGGCGGCGACGTGGCCGTGGCTCGCCTCGCTGGCCGCGGTCGCCCTGGTCTGCTGGGGTTTCACCACGGTGGTCGGCTTCTTCGAGGGCCTCGGGGGCGGTTCCGTGCGTTCCGCCGCCGACTACCGCACCCAGGACATCAGGACCCGGGAGGCCGGGAAAGAGGTCATCGCCGGTCTCCGTCCGGGCGCCGGCAAAGCCGACTGGATGCACAAGGAGGGCAGCACCTCGTGCGTCGACGACCTGGGCTTCGACGGTGACGGGGTGACCCGGGACCAGCCCCATTACATCTGGAGCCTGGAGTACGCCCGCAAGGCCGACTACCTGGCCGACCTGGACAAGGTCCGCGCGGCCTGGCGGCGCCACGGCTGGAAGGTCCGGGACACCCCGGAGCCCACGCCCGAGGCCGGCGACCGGCGCGAACCGGCACACTGGCCGGGCATCAGCACCGTCGCCGACCACGGCATCACCCTCACCATGGACACCGACTGGTACACGCGCAAGCCCTTCGTGTCCGCCGACGCCGGCTGCGTCCGCTACCGGACCGGCCAGGGGGTCGCCGCCCGGAAGAGCACGGGCGCGGCCCAGGGCCGGTCCCCCGCCCCGGACGGCACGATCACCTACGACGACGGCGTCCGCGTCTCCATCGGCCCCGTCCGCCCCACCACCCTGTCCCCGCGGGAGAGGGGCGACGAGGCCCCGGCCGCCCACACCTACCGCGTGCCCATCACCGTGACGAACGACAGCGGCGCTCCGGTGGAACTGCGCAGCCAGGACATCGGGAGCTACGAGAACGCGAACCCCGGCGTCAGAAAGCTCTCCGGCTACCCCTTGGAGCTGGCCGGCTCGTCTCCCCACGTGCTGACGGAGGGTGAGACGACGCGCCTGGAGATCGTGTACACGGCGGAGAAGGAGCCCTCGCGCCTGGACATCGTCTACGGCCCCGGCGAGTTCCACCGGTCCTACCCGTGGCGGCTGTCCGTCCCCTGACGACGACCGGCGGACCGTCCGGTGCGGGCGGCGGCCGCCGGGGCCGGAGCCGCGCCGGTGCCCCGGGGTGCCCGGTCTGTCGTGGCCGGCGGACGCCGGCGGGCCGTCAGTCCCCGTACACCGCCCGCAGCGCCTGTTCCGCCGCGGCCAGGGCCGCTTCCCGGCCGAGGCCGAGGCGGTGGGCGCGTTCGGCGTAGGCGCGGGCGGCGGCCGCGGCCTCGCGGTCGGCGGTGTCGCCGGGGGCGGCGACGAAGGTGCCGTTGCGGCCGTGGGTCTCGATCACGCCGTCGGCCTCCAGGGCCCGGTAGGCCTTGGCCACCGTGTTGGCGGCGAGGCCCAGTTCCTCGGCGAGGCCTCGGACGGTCGGCAGCCGGTGGCCGACGGGGAGCGCGCCGGAGCGGGCCCGGTCGGCGATGTGGGCGCGGATCTGCTCGTAGGGCGGTTCGGGCGCTTCCGGATCGACGGTCAGGTGCAAGGCCACGTGGGTCTCCTGGCTGGCTGGACGGTGTGCGCCCTCCATTGTGCGCCGCCGGACGGCCGGAACCGGAGGAGCCCGCCCCGGCGGCCGGCGGACCTCGGGGCCGGCGCCGGGGCCGGCGCTCGCACCGTCTCCCCCGGGCCCGCGCCCCGGCCGCTGTCCCCGGACCGCTGTCCCCGGACCGCTGTCCCCGGACCGCTGTCCCCGGACCGCCGTCCCCGCGTCCGCCGCCCCGCCCGCCTCACAGCCGCAGGTCGATCCCGCCCGTCCGCAGCCACGTGTCCAGTCCGAGGACGAGTTCGACGGCCCCCCGGTAGCGGTCGCCGGACTCCTCCGCGAGGGCGTCCCGGAGCGCGTTTTCGCGGAGGAGCGGGCGGACGGGGGCGTCCCGGTCGGCGAGGAGTTCGCGGAGCTCGGCGCGGAGGGCGGCGGCGTAGCGCGGGTCCTGGGTGGCGGGGTAGGGGCTCTTGACCCGGTCGGCGACGGCGTCGGGCAGCACGTCGCGGACGGCGGCGCGCAGCAGGGACTTCTCGCGGCCGTCGAACGTCTTCATGGACCAGGGGGTGTTGAAGACGTACTCGACCAGCCGGTGGTCGCAGAACGGCACCCGCACCTCCAGGCCGGTGGCCATGCTGGCCCGGTCCTTGCGGTCGAGGAGGATCTGCACGAACCGGGTGAGGTGGAGGTGGCAGATTTCGCGCATGCGGCGCTCCGGCCCCGTCTCACCGGGCAGCCGGGGCACCTCGTCGAGGGCCTCCCGGTAGCGGGCGTCGACGTACGCGGGGAGGTCGACGGCGTCGAGGACGTCCTTGCCGAGGAGCGCGACCAGGGCGCTGTCGCCGCCCGCGAAGGTGTGGGCGATGCCGGCCGCGACCCAGGGGAAGGTGTCGGCGTGGACGGCCGCGGGGTCGTGGAACCACCGGTAGCCGCCGAACACCTCGTCGGCCGACTCCCCGGAGAGGGCGACCGTGGACTGTTCGCGGATCGCCTTGAACAGCAGGTAGAGCGAGGTGTCGCCGTCACCGAAGCCGGTGGGCAGGTCCCGGGCGGTGAGGACGGCCCGGCGGTGGCCGCGGTCCATCAGGTCGGCGGTGTCGAGGACGATGTCCCGGTGGTCGGAGCGCACGTGTGCGGCGAGGGCGTGGGCGTACGGGCCGTCGGGTGTGGCCCGCAGGCCGTCGGGGACGAAGTGGTCGGTCCGGCCGGCGAAGTCGACGGAGAAGGAGCGGACCGGCCCGCGGCCCGCCTCGGCGAGGCCCTTGGCGGCGAGCGCGGTGACGGCGGAGGAGTCGAGTCCGCCGGAGAGCAGGGTGCACAGCGGGACGTCGGCGATCAGTTGGCGGGTGACGATGTCGTCGAGCAGCTCGCGGACGTGTGCGACGGTGGCCGGGATGTCGTCGGTGTGCTCGCGCGCCTCCAGCGCCCAGTAGCGCCGGACGGTGGTCCCGTCCCGGCGGATCCGGACGGTGTGGCCGGGCCGCACCTCGTACATCCCGTCGTAGACGCCGTGGCCCGGCGTCTTGACGAAGGCCAGCACTTCCGCCAGCCCCTCGGTGCCGACGGTCGCGCGGACGGCGGGGTGGGCGAGGACGGCCTTCTGCTCGGAGCCGAACAGGACGCCGTCGGGCGTGGGGTGGTAGTAGAGCGGCTTGACGCCCATCCGGTCGCGGACGAGCAGCAGTTCCTCCGTGCGCGGGTCCCAGAGGGCGAACGCGAACATGCCGTTGAGGCGTTCGGTGAACGCCTCGCCCCATTCGAGGTAGGCGTGCAGCACGACCTCGGTGTCGCTGCCGGTGCGGAACGCGTGTCCGCGGCCGGTGAGTTCGGCGCGCAGCTCACGGTAGTTGTAGACCTCGCCGCTGTAGGTGAGGGCGAGCCGGGTGCGGCCGTCGTGTTCGACGAGCATCGGCTGCCGGCCGCCCTCGATGTCGATGACGGCGAGCCTGCGATGGCCGAACGCGGCGTGGGTGTCCTGCCAGAGGCCCGAGGCGTCCGGTCCCCGGCACTCCATCGTCCGCGTCATCGCCTCCAGCGCGGCGCGTGCTCCGGCGGTGGTGAGGTCCTGGTCGTAAGCGATCCATCCGGTGATTCCGCACATACGCGGTGTCCCCTTTCGGCAGGCGTCCCGGGGCGCTCGCGAGCGCGCCGGGGCATGGCTCGGCCCCCGTCCGACGCGGAGGACCGCCTTCCGCGACCGTCCGCGCCGGCGACGCTACGCCCTGTAGATGCATGTACCAACCATGCGAATGGAAAACCTTTCGCAAACCGCTCCGCCCCGCCCTACGGTTCGCCGCATGCCTCCGACTGTCCGGGAGTTCACCCCCGCCGACGCCGAACCCGTCGCCCAGGCCCGCCGCGCGGCGGTCCCCTTCATGGTCGTCACCGCCGAGACGCTGCTCTGGGAGCTGCGGAACGCCCCGCCGGAACAGCGGTACCGGCTGCTCGTCGCCGAGGTGGACGGACGCGTCGCCGGCAGCGCCCGCGCCGGCCTGTACACGGACGACGACGCGCGGGCGCACGGCCGGGCGTTCGCCTCCCCGTACGCCGACCCGCGGCTGGGCGGCCCGGCCGCCGACGCCGTCACCTCGGCGCTGCTCCGGGTGGCCGAGCAGTACCTGACGGGGCTCGGCGCCCGGTCCGTCTACATCTGGGCGAACGACGACGGCCGCTCCCCCGCCCACGCGGAGGCCCACGGCTACCGCCGGCTCCGCCGGGCCGGCTTCCTCCGGCTCGACCTCGTCGGCACCCCGCTGCCGCCCGCACCGGAGACACCCCGGGGCGTGGAGCTGCGCCCCCTGGCCGACTTCGCCGGCGACCCGCGCCCGATCCACGCGCTGGACACCGCGTGCGCGGCGGACGAACCCGGGGACGTCCCCGTCTCCGTCCCGCCGTACGAGGAGTGGCTCGCCACCGAGTGGCGGCGGCCCGGCATCGACCACGCGCTCTCGACCGCCGCCGTCGCGGACGGCGTCCCCGTCGCGTACACCCTCGTCCGGACCGACGGCCACGGCCGCATGATGTCCGCCATGACGGGCACCGCCCGGGCCCACCGCGGCCGGGGCCTCGCGAAACTGATCAAGAGCCACACCCTGCGCCGCGCCCGCGCGGCGGGCTGCACCGAAGCGTTCACCGGCAACGACGCGGGGAACGCGCCCATGCTGGCGGTCAACGAATGGCTCGGCTACACCTGGGCGGCGGCGGAATGGCGGTACGTGCGAGAGTTCTGAGGGGAGGAGGGGCCGGAGCACTTCCCGGGGGCTAAGCCGGGGCGCGTCCGGCGCGAAGACCGACGACCGGCTCGCGCGAAGAAGGACAACCGGCTCGCGCGATGGCCGGGCGGCCGGCTCGCGCGATCGGCGGCCGAAGAGGGACGGGCCGCGGATGACGACCGCCCCGGACCGGGAGGGCCGGCACCGGGACATCGAGAACGGATGAGGAGAGGACCGATGGCAGAGGCACGTGCGCTCGTCGTCGACCGCGACAGCTATCTTCGGGTTCGCTCCCGTGGTGAAGCCACCTTCGATCTCGGTGCGCGGCTGCCTCGGCAGGTCTTCCGGAACGCTTCGGGGGACTCGCTGTTCTGCGAATTCGACGCGCTCCTCACCCCGGACTTCTGGCCGGCTCTGCGCGCGATGGCCCGGTCACACGGAGACGAACGCGTGGAGCTGCTGGTCCTCGAGCCGGAGTGCGAGGAGTTCCACCTTCCGGAATACGGGATGTACCCGGCCGTATCGCTGTCCGTCGAAGCCGGTGCGGACGATTACTGGTCGGCGATCGGCTGTGAACCGGACGGTGACGTCATGGGATCGATCGCCGTCTCGGCGAACGTCGTCGCCGTGACCGGACCTTCCGGGAAGTGGGGTTGCTGGGCCGAAAGGGATCCCGAGGTGGCGGTTTTCCAGGGTTTCCCGAACGCGGCCGCACGGGACGAATGGCGTGCACGGTATGGGCCCTTCCTGGAGGTTTCCGAAGCGCTGACGTCGTACCTCCCCCCGACCTTCGCGGGTTGGACCGTCCCCGACGCATACGCCGCGACGCTGACCGCCGGCTACGGACCCGGGGGCGACAGGCGGCCGTAACCGCCGTGCGGAGCCGTCGCCGGGCGCACTCGGCCGCCCTGCCGGTTTCCGGGTGGGGGTACCGCTTTCCGGGCCGCTGTGACCGGCACACGTGGGGCAAGACGCGCACGGCGGCGCCGCCGCCACCCCTCGCCCCTGCCCGCCTCACCCCCAAGGCGCCGTCAGGTAGTTGGGCACGTTGACGTACGGCGGGGAGCCCGGCCGGAGAGCCGGGGCGAGGGCGGCGCGGACCGGGAGCCGGCCGGCGTCCAGAAGGCGGGTGCGCAGGACGGTCGCGGCGCCGGGCGGGATGCGGTCCAGGGCGTCGGTGAGGCGGGCGCGCAGCAGGCGGAGACCGTCGCCCCGGCCGGTTCCGGTGAGCGCGGCCAGGGGTTCCACCGCGCACCGGCGGAGGACTCCGGCGGCGAGGAGGTCGGCGACGGGCCCGTCGTGTCCGGCGAGGATGCCCCGGTCGGCGAAGCCGAGGAGGTCGGCGGCCTCGCCGCCGAGCCGCGAGGCGAGCCGTACGCCGTTCACACGGGGGCTGGCGTGGTCCCGGTAGAGGAGCCGCAACCGGGTCCGGCCGTGGGGTTCGTCGAGGACGACCGCCAGGTCCCGGGGGTGCGTCTCCAGGGCGACGCCGTACGAGAAGAGGGTGGTGGACCAGTCCAGCAGCAGCGTCAGGTAGGCGTCGGCGAAGGCTCGCGCCGAGCCCCCGTAGTAGCGCCGGGCGAGCGCGTCGGCGACCGTCTCGCCGTCCGGGGTCCGGGCCGCCAGCGCGGCGACGGGGACCGTGTGACCGTCGGCCGGCTCGCGCGGTCCGCGGCGCACCCGGACGGTGAGCAGCGGGTGCCCCGCGTGCAGGTAGGTGTCCGCGTCGGCCGGGAGGACGGAACCGGCGAAGTACGGCTCGCACAGCAGGACTTCGTCCAGGAGGCGTTGCGTCACCACGGCGTCGGCGAGTGCGGCGGGCGCGGTGGCGGTGGCCTGCCCGGGGGCGTACCCGGCGGCGGGGAGCGGCAGTTCGAGCCGGGTTCCGGGCGCTTCGGTCAGGGCGAGGGTCGCGGTGGACCGCGTCGGCACCACGTCCGCCCAGGGTTTCTCGGCGAGCCGGGCGGCGGCGTCGAGGCCGGCGGCGCGCAGCGCCCGGGCGAGCGGCGCACCGGCGGTCAACGGGTGCACCGGCAGCATGGTGTGCGTGCCGGACAGGCCGGGGAGACCGAGGTCGCCGGGTGCCGGCCACCACGCGGGGGGATGTTCCGGCCCCCGGCGGACGGCCGCGTCCGGCAGGGCGACCCAACGGAGCCCGAAACAGGCGTGGAACTCCGGGGCGTACGCGAGGGGTTCCAGGGGCTCCGGTGCCCCGGGGTGACCCGTCGGCGGGTCCGGGTCGGGGCGGCGGGCGGCGAGCACGTCGAACGCGAGGGCGCCGCGCGGCCCGTTCCACTCGGCGGCGCTCCGCCCGTACGCCGCCGCCAGCCGCTCGGCGACCTCACCGCGGGTCCGCTCGCGGAGCCGCAGGGCGGCGAGTTCGGCCGCGCAGGCGGCGGCGAAGGCGTCGAACCCGGCGCGCTCCCGGGGGTCCGCCGCCGGGCGCAGCCGCGCCAGGACGGCGTCCAGCCCGGTGACGACGCCGTCCGGGGTCTCCAGCAGGGGTGCGCGGACGCGCGCCGCGCCGCCCGGACCGTCGTAGGCGACCGGCAGCAGGATCGTTTCCCCGGCCACGGTCAGCGCCAGCCGCTCCCCGTCCGGGCGGCTCGTGGCCCGCGCCGTGCCGCGCAGTCGGCAGACGTCCTCGCGGAGCACGGCGTCGAGGACACGGGCGACGAGCCCGCCCTCCACGCCGCCGTCCGGGACCCGCCCGCTCATACGGCACCCTCCCGCGCGCCGCGCTCCGACGGACGCGGCGCGCGGGACACGTGGGAACGGACGCGGGCCACAAGGGAGGGGAAACGTTCGGTCAGCCGCACGGAAACGCCTTTCGGGCCGAGGGCGAGGAGGAGGTCGGTGTCGGGTTCGGATTCGGCGTGGCTTCGGTTCGGATTCGGGTGGCTTCGGTTCGGGATCGGCGTGGCTTCGGTTCGGGATCGGCAGGGGTGCCGCGGGTACGCCGAGGGGGCCCGCGGCGGGTGGGGCCGCGCGGCAGGCCGGGTCCGGGGGCCGGCCCGGAACCGGGTCGGCCGTATTACAGAGGTGCCGTCGCGTTCACAGAGGTGCCGTCGCGCCGAGGCGCCGTCGGACGGGGACCGCGGCACCGGCACCGGCGTCGCCACTGCCGCTACCGCCGACGACGGCCGCGCGTGGCGGCCCGGGGCGCGCGCGAGACCGCGGCGAAACGGGGGTGGTTCGCGCTCACGAGTCGACCTTAGGTTAGGCAACCCTAACTCTGTCAACGCGGTTGAGCGAGAAGCCGCTTACATCCCCTATGTCCCCGCGAGGCGGAAAGTCGCTTGCCCCCTGCCGCCCAGCCTGGGACGGTCGCCCCCATGGCACAGATCACCATCCGCCCGCTCCACCCCGACGAATGGCGCCTCTACCGCTCCGTCCGCCTGGCGGCGCTCGCCGACGCGCCCGAGGCGTTCGGCTCCACATGGGCCCGCGAGCACGCCTTCACGGAAGAGACATGGCGGGAGCGCCTCACCCGGCGCAACACGTTCCTCGCGGAACGGGAGGGCGAACCGTGCGGACTCGCCGGCGTGCTCCCCGACGGCCCCCGGACGGCCGACCTCGTCTCCTTCTGGGTCGCCCCCACCGCCCGCGGCTCGGGCGCCGCGGACCTCCTCCTCGACGCGACCCTCGCCTGGGCGGCCGGCCACGGCCACACCACACTCCGCCTCCGGGTCACCGCCGACAACGCCCGCGCCGAACGCTACTACCGGCGGCGGGGCTTCACCCCCACGGGAGAATCTCACCCCGTCCGCCCGGGCGAACCCCGCCTGGAACACACGATGACGCGCCCCGTCACCACGGTCTGAGGGCTGCGCTCCCCGTCGGGATCGCCGACCGGTAACCACACCCGGCACCCGACAGCGGCCTTGGCCGCGGTACGTCGGAGAGGACGGGCACGTGGATCCAGAGGGAGGAGCCGGCGCCCCCGTCAAGCAAGGACCCGCGTCCGTCGCAGCCGTATGGTCACACCTCCGGGCCGCGTACGCAGAGGGCGTCCGCACCCCGGGTGGCCGGTGCGGACGCCCCGAAAAGTCGGGCAATCGCTTCCTCAGGAGCGAGTGGAACGTTTCAGCTCACCATGTCCGCGCACGTGGCCGGGGTCGCGTGGGCCGGGTCGAGGGCGTTGGCGACCTCCTTGAAGGCGACGCGGTCGACCATGCCGGTCGCGACGTGTTCGGAGAGGTCGACGGAGCAGCGGTCCTGGAGCAGGATGTTGCGGACGTTCGGGCCGGAGAGGTACGAGGTCTGGTACGGGGTGACGACCTCGTCGTACTTGGTGGCGACGACCGTGTAGCGGACGCCGGGCACCGTGTCGGGGCGGGAGTTCAGCTTCTTGAGGAAGTCCGAGCCGATGGCCTGGTCGGTGAGGCCGGGGGTGGCGCCGTGGATCGCCTGGCGGGCGCCCGGGATCTTGTCCATGAGCTTGGTGAGGCCCGAGAGGGTCGTGCCGTGATTGGAGGGGGCGAGCCCGGTCAGTGAGTTCACCTTGCCCGCGCCGTCCAGGAAGTTGAGGTAGTAGCGCGGCATCACGCCGCCGCCCTGGGAGTGGCCGACGAGGTCCACCTTCGGGGTGCCGGTGGCCTCTCGGACCCGGTCGACGTAGGCGGAGAGCTGGGCCGACGACTGCTCGACCGGGCCGAGGCCGTTGAAGACCGGGACGCCGGCGATCCGGCCGTAGTCGAGCGAGAAGACGCAGTAGCCGCGGTTCACCAGGTAGGGGGCGAGGAAGAGCCAGTTGTCCACCGAGTTGCCGAGGGTGCCGTGGATGAGGACCACGGGCCGGGGGTGGGCGGGTGACGGCTTGCAGGAGAAGTCGTTCCAGCCACGGCTGACCGTGCGCGTACCCGCGTCGGCGGCCGGTGCCGCCGCTCCGGCGGCGAGCACCAGGGCCAGGGCGGGCAACAGGGTGCCGAGAACGCGGAGCAGGGGGCGGGCTTCGCGGAAACAGCGGAGTCTTCGGATTCCGGACATAAAGGAAACCTCGCAGGTGGGAGTGGGCGCACGGCAGCGACACGACGGCCAGGAGGGAGCCTCGCGCTGAAAGGGCATCAACTTACGTGCGAGTAGGTTGCGGGAAGGTCATGACATCGTCAAGAAGTTCGACGCCTCTTGGTTCGCACGAATTCGGCCAGTTACGCGGCAGTAACAGCGAGGTGGTACGCGGACTCGGGCACCCGGCGATCCCAGTCAGGCGACGTGCAGCGCCGCCGCCGGCCCCACCGCCGACGGGCCGAAGCGCGCCCGCGCCCGGTCGACGGCCGCCTCCACCCGGCGCGCCTTGTCGTCGGCCGCGTCGAACGTCAACTGACGCGGGGCCCCTTCGGCGTCGGCGAGCTGCTCGGCGCGCAGCGCCACCGCCCGCACCCGGGCCCGCTGCAGACCGAGCGCACCGTGCAGTTCGTACGCCACGGTGGTCAACTCCGGTGTGTGCGCGGTCGGTTCGGTGAAGGTACGGGTCCGCGTGGTGGTGGAACCGTCGGCGTACCGGACGGTGAGGGTGAGGCCGCGGGCGACCTGGCCGTCGCCGCGCAGCCGGGCCCCGAGCCCGTCGGCGAGCGCGAGCAGGGCGCGCCGGCGCCGCTCCGGATCCAGCTCGTCGGCGCCGAACCGGTGCTCCGCGCCCATCGAGCGGGCCCGCGCCTCCGGGGTCACCGGCGTGGGGTCGATGCCGTGCGCCCGTTCGTACAGCGTCCGCCCGGCGGCGGCGCCCAGGATGCGCTGGAGTGCGGGCAGCGGCGCGGCGGCGATCCGGCCGACGCTGTCGAGCCCGTACGCGCAGAGGGTACGGGCGGTGGCGGGACCGACGCCGTACAGGGCCGCCGCCGGCCTGCGGGCGAGGAAGGCGGCCACCTCGGCGTCGTCCGCCGGCAGTACGCGGACCGCGCCGGGCGGCGCGTCCTGGGCGGCCATCCGCGCCAGCATCGGGTTGGCGGCGACGCCGACCGCGCAGTCGACGCCGTACCGGGCGAGGCTCCGGACCCGCAGCAGGGCGGCGAGTCCTGCGGGGTCGCGGCCGAAGTACCGGGTCGCGCCCCGGACGTCGGCGAGCGCGGCGGCCGGCGGCAGCGCCTGGACGACGGGGGTGACCTCCGCGAGCAGGGCGAGGAGACCGTCGTAGACCTCCTCGTCGAGGGAGGCCCCCGGGGCGGCGGCGCCCAGGGTCCGGGCGCCCGGAGCGGACGGGCCCGTGCCGCGGGGGCGCGGAGCGGCGGCACCCGGAGCGGACGCGTCCGCGGCCGGGTGGAAACGGACGTACAGCACGGGGGTGGCGGAAGCACTCCCGTCCGGCGCGGCCCGCCGGGCGCCCGCGCCCTCGGCCGGCCGCAGCCCCTCGGCCGCCCGCAGCCGACGAACCGACCCCGAGCCCGGGCCCGGCATCAGGCCCGATCCCGGCGCCGGTTCCGGTCCCGGGCCCGGCTCCGCATCCGGTCCCAGGCCCGGTTCCGGGTGCGACGGTTCCGAACCCGGCTCCAGGCGCGAAGGTCCCAAGCCCGGCTCCAAGCCCGGCTCCAAGCGCGACGGTGCCAGGCCCGCTTCCGGATCCGGAACGGCCGTCAGCCTGCGCGTCACCTCACTCATCGCCCCGCGCTCCCCTGACTCGCGTGCCACAGCTTCCGTCCCGTGGCCGTCCCCTCCCCCGCCGGCCGGAGGTCGGCCCAGGGGTGCATCGCGTAACCGGTGGGCATGTCGACGCGCCGCCGGGGCGCTCCGGGGCCGGGGCCCTCCTCCGCCGGCCGGGCCAGCACGTCGGCCACCGCCTCCAGTCCGCCCTCCGCCCGGAGGGCGGCGAGCTCCGCGAGGTTCCACGCCCGGACGCCGACCACGCTGAAGCTGCGCGGCCCGCGCCGCTGGACCGTGCCGCGGACCAGCAGCAGCCAGGAGTGGAAGACCGTGTGGGCGCAGGCCGCGTGGGAGTCGTCGAAGAAGGCGCAGTCGACCAGGCCCGTGCCGTCGTCCAGGGTCGCGAAGACCACCCGCCGGCCGGACCGGACCGGCGGGGTCTGGGTGGCCGCCTTGGCGCCCGCGACCAGGACGGTCTCGCCGTGCCGCGCGTCGCGCAGCCGGTTCGCCGGGAGTACACCCAACTCCCGCAGAAAAGAACGGTGATCGGTCATCAGATGGCGCGAGGTGTCCATGCCGAGCACGTTCAGCTCGGCGCCCAGCCGCTCCTGCGCGTCGAGGTCGGGCAGGCCGATCGGCTCGGTCCGCACGTCGTCGACCAGGGTCGGCTGGGCGGCGGCGGGCCCCCGCTGGTGGCGGTGGAGCTCGGCGAGGTGCAGGAGCAGGTCGCGCCGGTTGGCGCCGAACGCGTCCAACGCCCCGACGCGCGCCAACCCTTCGGCGACGGGGAGGCGGGGCCGGGCCCGTCGCCACAGGTCCGGGAGGGAGCTGTAGGGGCGGCCGGCCACGATCCGTTCCGTCTCGGCCTCGGTGATGCCGTGCACCTCGGAGAGGGCGAGCCGGATCCCGAACCGCCTCTCGGACACCAGTTCGATCCGATAGGCGGCGTCCGAACGGTTCACGTCCAGCGGCAGCACCGGCACCCCGTGCCGCCGCGCGTCCGCGAGCAGCAGCCGCTTGGGGTACATCCCCGGGTCGTGGGTGAGCAACCCGGCGTAGAACGCGGCCGGGTGGTGCGCCTTGAGCCAGGCCGACTGGTAGGTGGGCACCGCGAAGGCGACGGCGTGCGCCTTGCAGAAGCCGTACGAGCCGAACGCCTCGACGATCTCCCAGGTGCGGCGGACGACGTCGGGGGAGTAGCCGCGCTCCGCCGCCCGGTCCGCGAACCAGGCCCGCACCCGGCCGAGCAACTCGGGCTTGGAGAGCGCGCGCCGCATCTCGTCCCCCTCACCCCGGTCGCAACCGGTCATGACACGCAGGATCTCGATCACCTGCTCATGGAAGACGACCACGCCGTAGGTCTCCTTGAGCACCTCCGCCAGGTCCGGGTGCGGGTACCGGGCGGGCGCGCGGCCGTGCCGGGCCTCGATGAAGGGGCGCACCATGTCGGCGGCGACCGGGCCGGGCCGGAACAGCGAGATGTCGACGACGAGGTCGTGGAAGGTCTCCGGCTGGAGCCGGCCGACGAGGTCGCGCTGGCCGGGCGACTCGATCTGGAAGCAGCCGAGCGTCTCGGCGGAGCGGATCAGCGCGTACGTGCGCGGGTCCCCGGGCCGGACCTGCGCCGGGTCGTCGAGGTCGATGCGGCGGCCGGTGGCCCGTTCGACCTCGTCCACCGCGTGCGCCATCGCGGACTGCATCCGCACGCCCAGTACGTCGAGCTTGAGCAGGCCCAGCTCCTCCACGTCGTCCTTGTCGAACTGGGACATCGGGAAGCCCTCGCCGCTGGTCGGCACGACGGGGGTGCGGGCGCGCAGGCTCGCGTCGGACAGCAGGACGCCGCACGGGTGCATGGCGACGCCGCGCGGCAGCGCGTCCAGCGCCTCGGTCAGCTCCCACAGCCGCCCGTACCGCTCCGGCCGGATGCCGCGCAGCTCGGGCAGCTCGGCGAGGGCGGCCCGCGCGTCGCGCGCCCGGATGTGCGGGAACGCCTTGGCGAGCCGGTCCACCTCGGCCGGATCCATGCCGAGCGCCGCGCCCACGTCGCGCAGGGCGTGCCGGACCCGGTAGGTCTCGGGCATGGCGACGGTCGCGACCCGCTCCGGGCCGAACCGGTCGAAGATCGCGCGGTAGACGTCCAGCCGGCGCGCGGACTCGACGTCGATGTCGATGTCGGGCAGCGCGGCCCGCCGGGTGGAGAGGAACCGCTCCATCAGCAGGCCGTGTTCGACCGGGTCGGCACCGGCGATGCCCAGCAGGTGGTTGACCAGCGAGCCGGCGCCGGAGCCGCGGGCGGCGACGCGGACGCCGAGCTCGCGGGCGTCGTCCACGACCCGGGCGACGGTGAGGAAGTACGACGCGAAGCCGCGCCGCGCGATGACGTCCAGCTCGTCGTCCAGCCGGTCCCGGTACTCCCGGCCACGGGGACCGCGGTCGAGGCCGCGCCGCACCAGGCCGGCGGTGCAGCGGGAGCGCAGCACCCGGTCGGCGGTGCGCCGGTCCGCGCCGACCAGGCGCGGTTCGGGGAAGTGGACGGAGCCCAGGCCGATGTCGTCCTCGGGGTCGACGCGGCAGGCGGCGGCGGTCTCCTCGGTGGTGCCGAGCAGCCGCCGGGCGGCGTCCCGGCCCAGTCCGGCGGCCTCCGCGATCCGTTCGGCGGCGGCGGCCATGGCTCCGGGGTCCTTGAGCCAGCGCTCGCCGCCGTCCAGCGCCTCGGGCCGGCGGAAGTCGACGGGCACCAGGCGGCGGGCCGCGTCGAGCACGTCGGCGACGGGCCCCAGGCCGGGGTCGGCGTAGCGCGCGGCATTGCTGAGGACGGCCGGTACGCCCAGGTCGGCGGCGAGGCCGAGGGTACGGGCGGCGAGCCGCAGCGAGCCGGGCCCGGTGCCGGTGCGGCCGTGCCAGACGACCTCCAGCCGGAGCGCGTCACCGAACGTTTCACGCCACGGCGCGAGCAGCCGGGCCGCCCGGTCGGGGCGGCCGGCGGCGAGGGCGCGGCCGGCCTCGGAGTCCGGCCCGAGCAGGACGAACACCGGCGGACGCGGGCCCGCGGCGGAGGCCGCGGCCTCCGCCCAGGGCAGCTCGGGGCGGTCGGCGGGACCGGCGTGCCCTGTGTGAGCGGTGTGCCCGGTGTGAGCGGCGTCAGCGCTGTGCCTGGTGTGAGCGGCGGTGACCAGGCCGCACAGCGCGGCCCAGCCGAACGCGCCGTCGCGGGCGAGGAAGACGGCGCGGGGCGCGGACTCGTCGACGAACGCCCCGCCGCGCACGGGGCCGCGGCGGCGGACGGTCTCGCCGGGCGCGGGCTCCGGGCCGCGCACGGCCAGGTCCACGCCAAACAGCGGGCGCACCCCGGCGGCGGCGGTGGCGCGGGCGAACCGGACGGCACCGGCGAGGGTGTCGCGGTCGGTGAGCGCGAGCGCGTCCATCCCGCGCTCGGCCGCCCGCTCGGCGAGCCGTTCGGGGTGCGAGGCGCCGTAGCGCGCGGAGAAGCCGGAGGCGACGTGCAGGTGGGTGAAGGGAGAGGCGGAGGCCCGGGCGCGCGGGGCCCCGGACCGGGCGGCCGCACGGTGGACCGGGGCCGCCGGGGGCACGGGCCGCGAAGGCGTGGGAGAGGCCGTGGCCGGCGCGGAAGCCCCGGGGAACTCCGGGGACACCCGCGACGACCCCGGACGCGTCGGTTCCGACGGGAACGCCGAACGAGCACCCATCGCACCTCCCGCCGTTCGCCCGTCATGACCCCCTGGCTGATTTCCGCCCCTCTCCCTCCACCATAAACCACTCATCGAACATTCGTACGAACACGCGTACGAGCGTCCTGCCCGGCTCCCCCGATCGGCCCGCCCCGCCTGCGCCGCCCGGCCGCGCCCCGCAGGCTCGGGACATGAGCTCTTTCGTCCGGGAGGTGCGCGACGCGGTGACCGGCCGCGCCGCGCTCCTGGTGACCGGCGTCCTCGTCCTCCAGCTCGCCTTCATCGCCTCCTATGTGGGGGCGTTCCACCACCCCGAGCCGCGGGACATCCGGCTGGGCGTGGTGGCGCCCCGGCAGGCGGCCGGTTCCCTGGCCGACCGGCTGGACCGGCTGCCGGGCGACCCGCTGGACCCGCGCGTGACGGCCGACCGGGCGGCGGCCGAGCGGAAACTGCGGGAGCGCGACCTGGACGCGGCCCTGGTGGTCGACCCGCGCGGCACCAAGGACACCCTGCTCGTCGCGAGCGGCGCGGGCGCTTCGCTCGCCCAGGCCGCCGAGGCGATCGCCACCCGGGCCGAGGCGGCCGAGCACCGGTCGGTGAAGGTCGTCGACATCGCCCCCGCCGCGGCCGGCGACTCGCGCGGCCTGACCTCGTTCTACCTGGTGGTGGGGTGGTGCGTGGGCGGGTACCTGTGTGCCGCGATCCTCGCGATCAGCGCGGGCGCCCGCCCCGCCAACCCGCACCGCGCCACCATCCGGCTGGCCGCCCTCGCGGTCTACGCGGCCGTCTCCGGCCTGCTCGGCGCGGTGATCACCGGGCCCGTCCTGGACGCGCTGCCGGCCGGTGTCGCCCCGCTGTGGGGACTGGGGACACTGGTGGTCTTCGCGGTGGGCGCCCTCACCCTGGCCCTGCAGAGCCTGGCGGGCGTCGTCGGCATCGGGCTGGCGATCGCGATCGTCGTCGTCCTCGGCAACCCGAGCGCGGGCGGCGCGTACCCCTATCCCCTGCTGCCGCCCTTCTGGCGGGCGATCGGCCCGGCGCTCCCGCCCGGCGCCGGCACCTGGTCCGCCCGTTCCCTCGCCTACTTCGACGGCAACGCCCTGACCTGCCCCCTGCTGGTGCTGTCCGGCTGGGCGGTGGCCGGCGCCGCGGTCACCTGGGTGGGCGCGATCCTCCGTGAACGGAACAAGACCACCAGCGAACGGTTTCAGGGTCCCGGAGAACAGGAATCGACCACCAGGTGACCTGAACACCCATACCAGACGGTCGGGATGGCGCCTCTTCGGTCATTACCGAGCCATCCCCGGGGCGTCCGGAAACCCTCCCCCGCCCCGGCCGCCCCTCTTTTCGGCCGAGCCCTGCCCGGAGCCGGACCCTCCGCCCCGAACTCCGGATTCATCGAATCCACTCCCCGCCAATCCTTGATTTCCAAAGGGCAGTTGCCGCCCGATCAACGATGGCAAGGGGTTAGCGCAGGTCAATACTCCCGCAACATTAAATCGCCCCAATCCCGCCAGACCGGACGCCCTGCACCGTCCCGGCCGCACGCGCCGCCTCTCCCACCCCTCCATGAACAGCGGAAACGAGCCACTACACAACGCTTTCAACCAGCGACTGAAAGCGATCGATGCATGTGCGTTCACGCACCGCATGGGCCAAACTTCCGAGCGTTATCAGAACCCACGAACAAGGGAGTGTTCGGAATGCGGTACATCACTGGGGGGATCGCCCTGGGGTCAGCGTTGATCCTGGGCAGCCTGGTGGGGGCCGGGGCCACCGCTAGCGCGGCGCCCACGCCCGCACCCGCCGCCCAGCAGAGCCTGTACGCGCCCTCGGCACTGGTGCTCACCGTCGGTCAGGGCGACAAGGCCGCCTCCGCCGGCGTCCAGCGTGCGGTGACCCTCAACTGCATGCCCAAGCCGAGTGGAAGCCACCCGGACGCCCGTGGGGCATGTGACCAACTGCGCGCCGCGAACGGCGACTTCGCCACCATCACCAAGGTGAAGTCCGGCACGGCCTGCACCAAGGAGTGGAACCCGTTCGTCGTGACCGCGGAAGGCGTCTGGGAAGGTCAGCGCGTCAAGTACGAGCACACGTTCGCCAACCCGTGCGAGATGAAGGCGAGCAAGGGCACCGTCTTCGAGTTCTGACGCCGGTCGGGCCGTGAGCCCGCAGGGCCCCGCGCGTGAGGCGGCCCCCGGACACCGTGGAGGTGTGTCCGGGGGCCGCCGTCCGTGACCGGGCGGAGCGGCGACGTCCCGCTCGCGACCCGGAGTTCAGCCGACGCGCCCGCCCGGCGCCCGCGGCGTCGCGGGCGCCGGAGGCGTCGGCCGGCGGGAGTCCCTCCCGTCCGGGGCACGGGCCTCCGAGGTGCGGGCCTCCGAGGTGCGGTCATGACCGGGGAAGCCCGAGGACTCCGCGACGATCGCGCGCGTCCCCCACGCAACACCCGACCGGCCGCCGACGGCGTCGGCGCGGGCGGCGGACCTCCGGACCGTCACCGCGTCCCCGAACCGGGCGACGGCCTCGGCCGCCGGGCGCCGGCCGGCGCACCGCGCACGGACGGCCGGAAGGTCTTCAACCGGTCACCTCCAGTGGGGGGTTCGTCCCCGGCGGCGGATGACCTTCCGGGTCCGGAGAGCCGCGCGGGGACACGACCGCGCCCCGGACCAGGAGGACGCGTCCATGCCAAGTTCGTGCGTCCGAGTGTCCCCACCCGGGGTGGGAGCGCACAAGGGCGACTTCCGGTCGCGTGCATGCCCATGCGCGCGCAGCGCCGCTTCGGTGGTCCGGAGGGCGACCGGGAGAGAGGACCCGGGGGCGGGACCGCAGGGCGGCACCCCACTCCCACCCCCAGGGGGTCACCCCTCACCGAGCCCATCGACCTCCCGCGCCTCCCCGGCCCGTCACTCCGGCCGGTCACTCCGGCCGGTCACTGCGGCCCGTCACTGCCGGACTCACCTGGGCCGGCTGCCCGTCCACCACCTGTCGCCGCTTCTCCGGCATCGCCGCGCGGCGGCTCCGGAACGGCCTCCTTCTCCGCCGTCCGCTCCTCCGGCGTCCATCCTTCGACCGTCCACCCCTGCGCCTTGCGCCCTTCTACGGCCCGCCCTTCCACAGCCCGCTCGTCGACATCCCGTTCGTCGACGTCCCGTTCGCCGGCAATCCGCTCCCCGACGACCCGTTCGCCGACAGTCCGCTCTCCGACGGCCCGCTCCTCGGGAGGCCGCCCCTCCCCCGCCCGTCCGCCGTCCGCCGGCGGCCCCGCCCCCGCCCGTTCCAGGAACCGCAGCAACTCCACCGGGAACGGCAGCACCAGCGTCGAGTTCTTCTCCGCCGCCACCGCCACGATGGTCTGGAGAAGCCGCAGTTGCAGGGCCGAGGGCTGCGCGGACATGGTCGCGGCGGCCTCCGCCAGCTTCTTCGACGCCAGCAGTTCCGCGTCCGCGTTGATCACCCGCGCCCGGCGCTCCCGTTCCGCCTCCGCCTGCCGCGACATCGAGCGCTTCATCGTCTCGGGCAGCGAGACGTCCTTGATCTCCACCCGGTCGATCTGCACGCCCCAGCCGATGGCGGGGCTGTCGAGCATCAGCTCCAGGCCCTGGTTGAGCTTCTCCCGGTTGGACAGCAGGTCGTCCAGGTCGCTCTTGCCGATGATCGAGCGCAACGAGGTCTGGGCCATCTGCGAGACCGCGAAGCGGTAGTCCTCGACCTGGATGACGGCCTCCGCCGCGTTGACGACCTTGAAGTAGACGACGGCGTCGACCCGGACGGTCACGTTGTCCCGGGTGATGCCCTCCTGGGCGGGTACGGGCAGCGTGACGATCTGCATGTTCACCTTGCGGAGCCGGTCCACGCCCGGAATGACCATGGTGAGGCCCGGCGGCCGGACCTCACTGCGCAGCTTGCCCAGGCGCAGGACGACGCCGCGTTCGTACTGCTTGATCACCCGGGCCGCCGCCATCAGGTACACCGCTCCTGCGGACGCCGCGGCCACGGCCGCCACCACGAGGTCTTCGACCATCACGGCCCCCTGTGTCCCACGACAGGCGATATGTCCACGGTATGCCTCGCCGGACCCCGGGTCGAGCCCTGGGAAGCCCTGTTCTCGCATGACCCGGCCAGGCGGCCCGCGGCTCCGAGCGGCCTTCCGCCGGCCGCCCCCGTCGCCTGGCCCCGGGCCCGCTCTCCACTCGCCACGGCGCGGTGATCCGACCGGCCGTCCGGGCTTCCCCCGTCCGGGGACGGCAGTTACGAAACGTGTTTGTAGATAGTGCAACCACTTTTGTGGCGCGCGAGGTTGCCCTAGATTTCCTCGTGTGCGGCGTAACTACCGTTCGTCGCGGGGAAGTTGATGTGGAGGTTTCTGTGAACGGAAAGCTTGCGACGGCCGGACTCGCCGCGGTCGCGGCGGCCCTGCTGGCCGGGGTGGCACCGGCCGCCACTGCGTCGGCCGCCCCCGCGTCGGCCGCCACTGCCGCGCCGGCCCGGGGAGCGGCGACGGCGGACTCGTCCACCTACTACGTCTACGTCACCGGGGTCGCCGGCTCGCTGGACGGCGCCCGGGCGAACGCGAACCACAAGCTCCCGAAGAACTGCTACCCCTGGGGCGTGGTGGCCAGTGGCACCACGCCCGACGACAACATCTGGGTGACCGTCCAGGGCAACTGCACCGGGCCGCGGTGAGCGGGGAGCGGCACCCGCGCGGCGCCGGCCCGGCGCTCGCACCGCGGTGAACCGAGGGGCGCCGGCCCAACCGGCGCCCCTCGGGGTTCCGACGGAGGGACCCTGGCGCCCCGAAGACCGTCCGTCCGGCCTTTCGGCCGCCCGTCCGCTCCCGCTCCCCGCTCCCCGCACCCTGCTTCCCGAGGAGGCCCCCGGAGCGGGCGGCGCCCGGGTTCAGAAGAGGCGGACGCCGTAGGCGTCGAGCGCCGCGACGACGGGTTGGTAGAAGGTCGTCCCGCCCTTGCGGCAGTCGCCGCTGCCGCCGGAGGCCAGGCCCAGCGCCGTGGAACCGGAGAAGAGGGCGCCCCCGCTGTCGCCCGGCTCCGCGCAGACGTCCGTCTTGATCAGACCCCGGACGACCTGCCCGTTGCCGTAGTTGACCGTGGCGTTCAGCGCGGTGACCCGCCCCCCGCGCACCCCGGTGGTGGAACCGCTGCGGCGGACGCTCTGCCCGACGCGGGGCATGGCCGCGGAGGTGATGCGCTGCGACTCGCCGTCGTAGAGGTCGACGGCGCTCGGGTGGGGCAGCGTGCCGTTGGCGTAGCGCACGAGCCCGTGGTCGGCCCCGGGGAAGGTGCCGGCGGCGGTGGGGCCGACCGGCACGCGGTGCCCGGGGTCGGCGTAGTAGTCGGGCCTGCCCTCGGTGCAGTGGCCGGCGGTGAGGAAGTAGTAGGTGGTGCCCTTGCGGACGTTGAACCCCGCCGAGCAGCGCCAGTCGCCGGCGTGCACCGCGTCGCCGCCGGCGATCAGCGGCCGGAAGGTCCCGGGGGCGCGTTCGACGCGTATCGCGTCGGTGTCCGGCCCGGCCGCCCGTCTGATCCGGTCGACGCCCTCGGCCGGGACGGTCGCGTCGGCGGTCACGACCACCTCGTGGGTCCGCTCGTCGACCGCCCAGGCGGTGCCCGGCACGTCGGCCTCGCCGACCGCGGTGCTCAGCGCGGCGAGCCGGGCGGCGGAGGGCACCGCCGGGGCGCCGGGGGCCGCCCCGGCGGGGGTGGCGGCGAAGGCGGAGACGGCGAGCAGCGCGGCGCCGAGGGCGGCGGCTCTTCTGCCGGGCGGGGTGACGAGGGCGGCCGGGACGGTGGTGCGGGCGGTGCGCTTGTTCCTCACGCTGCTGTCCTCACGCTGATGTCCTCTGCTGGCGACTGCATGCTCAGATCTTCACGCCGGCGACGGCACGCCCAGGTCTTCACGCCGGTGCCTTCCCACCGGCGCCTTTCCCACCGATGCCTTCCCACCGATGCCTTCCCACCGGCGCCTTGACACCGGCACCGGCGCCTCCCGGAGGGGCGGGGCCGCACACGGCACGGCGCGGCGCGCTCCGTTCCCGCGCCGCGCCCCTGACAAGCACTGATGAGGGAGTATTCGACCCGGCGGCCCCGGCCGCAAGGGTCGAATCGGTCGTTCCGGGCACTTCCCCGCCGGGCGGACACCTCATCCGCCCCCATCACCCCGTACGCCCCTCGCCGAACAGCCACCGTCCGGCACGGCCGAAGACACGACGTCCGAGCGAAGCCCGGCACTTCGCGGAAGCGCCGCCCTCACGCCCTCGGCGGCCGCTCATCCTCAGCAGTCACATCCGCAGCCATCACATCCACAACTGTCTCCACAGGAACAGCAGTTGCCGCAGCAGTCACAGCAATCACCGCAATCGCTACAGCCATCGCAGTCGCACTTGTGACACCACCCCTCACGCGGCTGCCCGCTCCACGGATCGTGGTACGGATCCCGGCAGCACACCTGGCAGGTGCAGAAGAGCCCGGCCCACACCGCGCATCCGGCCGTCAGCCCGCGCCGCCGGCCGCGCCGCGGAGGCTCCGGCGGCGCGGGCGGCGGCGGCATGACGGGCGGCGGCCCGAACGCGGCCCGGATTCCCGCCCCCTCGCTCCCGTCCCGCTCCCCTGCCCGCCCGTGGCCCTGCCCGGGTCCGTGGTGCCCGCACCCCTCCGTGGCGAACGCCCGGTCGACGGCGCGCGGGAGTTCGTGGACGAGCAGCAGGTGCGCGAGGCGCCCCTGCGCCTTGCTCGCGAACGCGACGTCGGCGAGCGCGAGCCGCACCCCGTGCACCGCGTCGTCGCACAGCCGCCGGACGTCGGCGAGGTCGGCGCCGGTCGCGGCGATGGGGTTCCACGCCCCCGACTCGGCGTCGGACTCCAGGTCCTCGACCGCGTCCAGCAGGTGCGCGAGCCGCCCGAAGAGCCGGCCCGCCTCCTCCAGCGGCTCCCGGTTCTCCGGCCGTCCGGCCAGCACGGCGGTGTGCCCGAAGGCGGCGGCGGTGGCGGTCTCCGTCGGTTCGGTGAGCGAGGTCAGCGCCGTACCGGGCCCGGCGAGGGCCTCAAGGCCGGTCTGCCGCTCGACCGCGTCGACCAGCAGCGCCGTGTCGAAACCCAGGTCGGAGCCGGTGCGGGCGCCCGCCCGGTCCCAGGAGGCGGCGACCCGGCGGGCCGCCGCGGCCACCGGACGACGGGCCATCGCCCCGTCTCCGTCGGCCGCGTGGTCGCGCAGCTTCGCGGAGGCGAGGACGAGGGAGACGGACGCGGCCAGCCGCGCGCCCTCGCCGGTGGCGACCGACGCCGTGCGCATCCCGCGCAACGGACAGGGTCCGGCCTTGCGCCGCCGGTCCGCCGCCTCCCCGGCACGCGGGGACTGCGCTTCGACGAGAACGGATATCACCAATCCGTCATAGTTCGTCGCTATTCGGGCAAACTGCCCATGGTCTCCCCTCAAAGCCAGGCAGAGACCGCACAGATGAGCCATCCACTCCGTCCGCATGGCCTCCGAAAGCCGATGCCGGCATGGCCTGATGATTCCGAACAATGACGCCCCCGTGTTGGTGCCGAGCAACTGGCGCATCCTAGTCATAGGCTCGGTACAGGCCGGTCACGGCCGAGCGGGGGGCTCGCATCGGGGGCTTCGGGGTTTCTGACGCACCGCCACCTGCTTTGCACCAGATGCGTCACGAAATCCTCGCTTGGCCCCTATCCACTTGGCACACCATCCGCATCATGGACGACCATAGAGGGGCGGGCGGAACACACCGCGTGTGAGAGGAGGCGTCCATGGGTTCGGTGCGTAAGGCGAGTGCCTGGCTTGGCCTCGTCGACGACAGCGATGACGAGCGCTACTACGACGACGAGTACGCCGAGGGGCCCGAGCCCGGTGACTCCTGGGTGACCAACCCGAGAGTCCGTGTCGCCGACGAGGCGGCCCAGGAACAGGGCACCCGGATCGCCACGGTGACCCCCGACGGCTTCCGTGACGCCCGCGGGATCGGCGAGCTGTTCCGCGAGGGCGTCCCGGTGATCGTCAACCTCACCGCGATGGAACCGAGCGACGCCAAGCGGGTCGTGGACTTCGCGGCCGGTCTGACCTTCGGCCTCCGCGGCTCCATCGAGCGGGTCGCCAACCGGGTCTTCCTGCTCACCCCGGCCGACTACAAGGTGGTCAACGGGGAGCCGGTGGGCCGGGCGAACGGGGGCTTCTTCAACCAGAGCTGACCCCTCCGGCCGGCCCGCGACATGTCATCGGGCCCGGCTCGCGCGGCACACGGGCCGCGTGTCCTCACGCGTCGGACGAGCGCACCTCGGCCCGGCCGGCGCCTGAGGACGAGCCCGGGGCCCCGGAAGACCCCGGCCCCGCTCCCTCACCGGAACGCGTCGAGCCCCGTCAACGCCTTCCCCAGCACCAACTGGTGCATCTCCACCGTCCCCTCGTAGGTGAGCACCGACTCCAGGTTGGTCGCGTGCCGCATCACCGGGTACTCCAGCGAGATCCCGTTGGCCCCCAGGATCGTCCGGGCGGTACGGCAGATCTCGATCGCCTCCCGCACGTTGTTCAGCTTCCCGAAACTCACCTGCTCCGGCCGCAGCCGCCCCGCGTCCATCCGCAGCCCCAGGTGATGGGCGAGCAGGATCCCCTTGTGCAGCTCCACCGCCATGTCGGCCAGCTTGGCCTGGGTCAACTGGAAACCGCCGATCGGCCGGCCGAACTGCTCCCGGGTCCGCGCGTAGTCCAGCGCCGCCTCGAAGCACGCGCGGGCGGCGCCCATCGCGCCCCAGACGATTCCGTACCGGGCGTGGCTCAGGCAGCCGAGCGGCGCGCGCAGCCCGACGGCCTCCGGGAGGACGGCGTCGGCGGGCAGCCGCACCCCGTCCAGGACGAGCTCGCTGGTGACGGAGGCGCGCAGCGACCACTTGTGCTTGATCTCGGGGGCGGAGAAGCCGGGGCGGTCGGTGGGGACGACGAAGCCGCGGATGCCCTCGTCGGTCCGCGCCCAGACGACGGCGACACCGGCCACCGAGCCGTTGGTGATCCACATCTTGCGGCCGGTGAGCACCCAGTCGCCGCCGGCCTCGCGCTTGGCGTAGGTCCGCATGCCGCCGGGGTCGGAACCGTGGTCGGGCTCGGTGAGCGCGAAGCAGCCGATCGTCTCGCCCGCGGCCATCGACGGCAGCCAGCGCCGCTTCTGCTCCTCGGAGCCGAAGCGGTGGATGGCGTACATGGCGAGGGAGCCCTGGACGGAGACCAGGGAGCGCACGCCGGAATCGGCCGCCTCCAGTTCCAGGCAGGCGAGCCCGTACTGCACGGCGCTCGCGCCGGCGCAGCCGTAGCCCGTGAGCGACATCCCGAGCGCGCCCAGGGAGCCCAGCTCGCGGGCGAGCTCACGGATGCCGGGCAGCTCGCCGCGCTCGTACCACTCGGCGACGTGCGGCAGGACGCGGTCGGCGGCCCACTGCCGCATGGTGGCGCGGACGGCGCGGTCCTCGTCGGTCAGCAGGTCGTCGATGCCGATCGGGTCGTGCGGGTCGAACGCGGCGGCCTTCGCCGGCTTGACGGGCCGGACGGGCCCGGCGGACGTCACGGGCCGGTCGGCCTCGACGGGCTGGTCGGGCATGGCGGGCTGGTCGGGCATGGCCCCCTCCACCTGGGTGCGGTCCTGCGGCTCGCTCAGACGCTACGGGCCGGTAACCGCCTCGTCCAGAGCGAACCTCTGTGACCTCGACGGACGACCGGCCGAACCCGCCACCCAACGCCCGGCGTCCGGGGCGCGGGGCGCGGGCGCGGGACGCGGCTCGGACTCCGCCCGTCGCCCGGCCCCCGCACAACGCCTCCCACCCGACGGCGGTCGACCCACCACGGTCCACCCACAACACCCCCCGCCCGACGCGGTCCACCCACCGCCGCCCCCCGCCGCCTTCTACCCCTTGCCCCCGCCCTGCTCCCCCTGCTCCCCCTCCGCCGACCGCGGCAGCCGCAGCGCCGCCACCGCGCCGGCCAGCAGGATCGCCGCGCTGACGGCGAGCGTGACGTGCAGCCCGTGCACGAACGCGTCCCGCGCCGCCGTCCGCAGCGCCGTGCCGGGCGGGCCGCCGAGCCGGTCGGCCACCCGGTACGCCTCGCCGAGCGAGTGTCCGGCCGCGGCGCCCGCCGCGCTGGGCACGCCGGGGACGCCGGTCACCCCCGGCGCGTAGACGGCGTTCATGACGCTGCCGAGCAGGGCGATGCCCATGCCCGCGCCGAGCTGGTACGAGGTCTCGCCGATCGCCGCGGCGCCGCCGGCCTCGGCGGCCGGGGCCTCGCCGAGCATCGACTCGTACGCCCCGAACAGTGTGGTCTCCAGGCCCAGGCCGAGGAAGACGAAGCAGCCGACGAGGAAGGCGGGCCGGTCCTCGCGGCCCATCGCGGTGAGGGCGAGGACCGCGACCGCCGTCAGCGCGAAGCCGCCGGCGACCATGGCGCGCGGCCCGAAGCGGAGCAGGACGCGGGAGCCGGCCAGGCCGGCGGCCATCGCGGCGAGGGTCAGCGGCAGCAGCCGCAGCCCGGTCTGCAACGGGGTCAGCCCGAGGACGAGCTGGAGGTACTGGGCGGCGACCAGCTCCAGGCCGACCAGCGCCAGCATGGCCAGCACGATGCAGCCGACGGACACCCCGAAGGCGGGCCGGGCGAACAGGTCCAGGTCCACCAGCGGGTGCTCGCGCCGCCGCTGCCGGCGGACGAAGAGGACGAGCAGCGCCACGCCCACGGCGGCGGGCACCACGGTCAGCAGGGACAGCGGCTCGGCGCCGCCGATCCGTTTCACCCCGAAGACCACGCCGAACAGTCCGAACGCGGCCATCAGCGCGCCGAGCACGTCCCACGGCCCGTTCCGGTCGCCCGTCGATTCGGGCAGCAGCCGGCGGCCGACCGGAAGGCTGACGGCCATCAGCGGCAGGTTGATGAGGAAGACCGAGCCCCACCAGTAGTGTTCGAGCAGGAAGCCGCCCAGCAGCGGTCCCAGGGCCGCGCCGACGGCGGCCACCCCGGTCCAGACACCGATGGCCAGCGCCCGCTCCCGCCGGTCGGGAAAGACCTGCCGCAGGATGGACAGCGTCGCCGGCATGATCATCGCCCCGCCGACGCCGAGCAGCGCCCGCGCGGCGATCAGCACCTCCGGCCGGCCGGCGCAGGCGGCGAGCAGCGAGGCGCAGCCGAACAGGGCGTAGCCGAGCAGCAGCACCCGCCGCCGGCCGACCCGGTCGCCGAGCGTGCCGAAGAGGATCAGCAGCGAGGCGCAGACGAGCGGATAGACGTCGACGACCCAGAGCAACTGGATGGGGCCGGGGCGCAGGTCCTCGGAGACGGCGGGGACGGCGACGTGCAGCACGGTGGCGTCCACGGCGACCAGGAGCAGGCTGGCGCAGAGGACCACGAGCACGGCCCAGCGGTTGGCGCCGGCCCCGGGACCGGGCCCTCCGGTGCGCTGCCGCTGCCGGGGAACACCGGCGGTCCACCGGGGGCGGGCCGTCGTCGTTCCGGGCATTTTTCACCCACCTCCGTATCGGGTTCCGGCCAGTCGCGCGGCCGTGACGGGACGGTGGGCCGCGGTGCCGGGGGGACGAGTGAGACGACAGCGTACGCGAATCCCGGCAGGTCACCGGCGGCAGCACCGGCCGGGCGGCGCGGAGGGTCACCGGCCCGGATGCTGGACAATTGGCCGGTGACCGAACTCGCCTCCCCCTGTGCCTCCGGCATACGCACCGACCCGGCGGACGGCCCCGGCCCGGCCGCCTCCGGCGCGCTCCGGCGGGCCGCGCCGGCCCTGCTGGCGTACGCGGCGGTCCGGGTGCTGGGGCTGGCGGTCCTCGCCCTGTGGGGGACGGCGACCGGCAAGGACGCGCACCACCTGCTCTCGGGGCGCTGGGACGCGGTCTGGTACTCCCGGATAGCGGAGGACGGTTACGGCTACACGCTGTCCCTGGCGGACGGGAAGGTCCACTCCGATCTGGCGTTCTTCCCGCTGCTGCCGTGGCTGGAACGGGCGCTGTCGGGGGTGCTGCCGCTGTCGGCGGCGGACGCGGGGCTGCTGGTGAGCGCGGTCGCCTCGCTCTGCGCGGCCGGCGGGATCTTCGCCGTGGGCGAGCGGTTGCACGGCCGCCGGGCCGGGGTCGCGCTGGTCGTCCTGTGGGCGGCGCTGCCGGTGGGCGTGGTGCAGTCGATGGCCTACTCGGAGTCGCTGTTCACGGCGTCGGCCGCGTGGGCGCTGTACGCGGTGCTGACCGGCCGCTGGCCCGCGGCCGGGGTGTGCGCGGTGCTGGCCGGGCTGACGCGTCCGGTGGGAGCGGCGGTGGTCGCGGCCGTGTGGGTGACGGCGGCGGTCGCCCTGCTGCGCCGGGACCGGCGGCCGGAGCCTTCCGAGCTCCGCCGGATGCTGCTCGGGGTGGTGCCGGCCCCGCTGGGCTGTCTCGCGTACGTCGTGTGGGTCGGCGTGCGGACCGGCAGCCCGACCGGCTATCTGGACGTCCAGGGCGGCTGGGGCAACGGCTTCGACGGCGGTGTCGCGTTCGGCACGTTCGTCGCCGGGCGGTTCACCGGTACGGCCTGGCCGGCCGGGCTGGGCCTGCTGGTGGGCGTGGCGCTGGTGGTGTGGCTGTACGTGGCCGGGGCGCGGCGCGGGCAGCCGCTGCCGCTGCTGGTGTACTCGGGGACGGTGCTGCTGCTGGCGCTGACCGCGAAGGGCTACTTCGGCTCCAAGCCGCGGCTGATGCTGCCGGCCTTCCCGCTGCTGCTGCCGCTCGCCACGGCTTTGGCCCGACTGCGGACGGCGCGGGCGGTGGCGGTGGGGGGCTCGCTGGCGCTGGCGGCGGCCTGTTACGGAGCGTTCTGGCTGAACGGCTCCGGACCGCCCTGATCATTTTCATGATCATTCCCGCGCGCTCCCCGGCCGCTTCCCCGATCATCCGACCGGTCCGCCGGAGCCGTGCGGCGGATCACCCGGGAAAAGCCGCGAGGAACTCGCAACGCCCACCGATAAACATCCGCACACACATAATTAAAGGATGTTCCGCGCTCCCCGGCGCCCACCCGGGAGCCCCCCTTTAAGTGTTTCTTATTTCCCGGGACGCGGTTCCGGATCCCCCGCAGCAAACGCGCCGAAAGTCGTGTTTGAGACGCATTCCACATCACATCGTCATCACAAAGCGGCGAGATCGGCCGGACCCTCCCATCACGCAATGTAACGTCGATTGAGTGCGTACCCATGACGAGCTCGTCCCAGCGGAGGAGCGCCCGACCGAGCCCCCGCGCCCGCGGATGACCAGGACCCGCCTGGGCATCTTCGTGGCGACCTCCGTGGTCTACGCGGCGATCGTGGTCGGGGTGCTCACCACGTCCTGGCCGGTGCGTTTCGACTGGCAGGTCATGCTGTTCCGGCCGTACAAGCAGTGGCCGGAGATCCACACGTTCCTCGACTACTTCGTGGTCCTGGGCCAGCGCGGCCCGACCGCCGTCGCCGTGGCCGCCTGGCTGGGCTGGTGCTGCCACCGCCGCGGGACGCTGCGTCCGCTGCTGGTGCTGGGCACGGCGCTGCTGCTGCTCAACGCGACCGTGGGCGCCGCCAAGATAGGGATGGGGCGGCTCGGTCCGCACTACGCCACCGCGATCGGCTCGAACGAGATGTTCGCCGGCGGCGACATATTCCCTTCGGGCCACACCGCCAACGCGGTGGTCACCTGGGGTGTCCTCGCCTACCTGGCCACCACCCCCCGGGCCCGCAGGGTCGCCTCCGTCTCCGCCGCCCTGCTGGCGCTCGGCGTCGGCATGACGACGGTCTACCTCGGTACGCACTGGATGAGCGATGTGACGCTCGGCTGGACCGCCGGTCTGCTGGTCCTGCTGGCCCTGCCCTGGTTCGAGCCCCTGATGGCCCGCACCGAGGCCGGACTGCTGGCCGCCTGGGCCCGGCTGCGCGAGCACGGCGCGGCGCTCGCCCCGGCCGCCGCGGCGGCACCGGTCGGGCTGTGGGCGCCCCGCCCGCCCGCCGACGACACCCTCCCCGTCCGCGAGCCGGCGGGCGCGGGCCTGGCCGGCCGGTCCGAGGGCCGTCCCCGCGCCGCCGCCCGGCCGCACACCGTGCGCTCGGAGCGGACGCCGGTCACCCCGACCGGCAGCCGCCGGCCGCCGCACGCCGACCGGACGCCTCGCACTCCGCCGCTGCCGGCCACCGGCCGCGGCCGCGCCGTCGGCTGAGCCGCCGGACCCGCGCCGCTACGCGAGGGGCCGCCCCGGGAGTTCCGGGGCGGCCCTTCGCGCGTGACGGAAGATCTGCTCCGTCCGGGGCCGAGCGCGCCTCCGGGGGTCGAGCCCCGGACAGGACGCGGACCCGCCCCAGGGGGTGTCTGACGGATCTCCGTGAGGAAGGAGCGGCGTCCGGTGCGTGCTCTTGGGGTCCCCCCGGCCGAAGGCTGGAGGAGAGTGCCGACCGGAGCTCTCGTACCGGGCGTACGTGGACTTCAGCCGGTGCGGCGAGAGCGCGTGCCAGGCGTCGTGACGCCATGAAGATCCGTCAGACACCCCCCAGGCGCGTACGGACGCACGGGAGGTGCGGTCACCCCTTCCAGCAGCGCCGCACGACCCCGTCCGCCACCTCCAGATTCAGCCGCCCCACCACGTACTCCAGCGTGATCACTGCGCCGGGCGGCAGGGTGCGGACGGTCGTCCAGCCCCGCTCCCGCGCCCGGGCCGAGGCTCGCCCGGCGTCCAGACCGGCGTAGGCGTCGAGGTCGTCGTCGGGGTCCTGGGGGAGGTTCGGCAGCGGCACCATGCGGCCACCGTAGCCCGTCCGGCCGACGGCCCTGCCGCCACCCGGCCACCCTCGACCCCACGCCCCCGGCAGCGCAGCCCCCCCCTCGGCCCGCCGGCCCGCCGGCCCGCCGCCCGGACCCCACGGGTCACACTTCTGTCACAGAAATCCGGGACGGTGTTTACAGCGACCCACATCACCCCCGCGGGTTCTTTCCCGGCCTCCGGTACACCCCCCTGCGGGCGTACGGGAAACGGCGCCGGAATTCCCCCCTCCCTCCCCATGGCTTCCGCATTCCCCCGGGTAACCCCGACCCCCGGCGCCCGGTAAAGGAATTCACCGCCACTTGCGGACGCAACACCTCCGGCGCCGCCGCGTTCCGCCGAATTCTGCGGAATATTAAATTCCGGACGCCTGCCGCGACCGGCGCGGCACCCTCGCGCGACCCCGCCCCGACGAGCATCATGACGGGTGCCCCGGGGCAGGGGGAGCCGGGGACGGACCGTACGAGCCGGAGCCGGCGAGCGCGCCGGAGCGAGGGGGCACGGATGGAGAGCGGCACCGCACAAGGCGGCACGGGACCGGACGGGGAAGCGGCCGGCGGTCCGGGACGGGCGGAGGCGGGCGGCCGGCGGCCCGGAGCGGTCGTGGTCGACTGGCTGACCACCACCGACCACAAGAAGATCGGCAGTCTCTACCTCATCACCTCGTTCGGCTTCTTCCTCGCCGCCGGCGTACTGGCCCTGCTCATGCGCGCCGAACTGGCCCGGCCCGGCCTCCAGATCCTCAGCAACGAGCAGTACAACGAGGCGTTCACGGCCCACGGCACGATCATGCTGCTGCTGTTCGCCACCCCGGCCTTCGCCGGCTTCGCCAACGCGATCATGCCGCTTCAGATCGGCTCGCCCGACGTGGCGTTCCCCCGGCTCAACATGCTCGCCTACTGGCTGTACCTCTTCGGCGGCCTGATCGTGGTGAGCAGTCTGCTGACGCCCGAGGGCGGCGCCTCCTTCGGCTGGACCGCCTACGCCCCGCTGAGCGGCGGCGAGCACTCCCCCGGCGTCGGCGCCGACCTGTGGATCATGGGGCTCGCGCTCTCCGGCTTCGGCACCATCCTCGGCGCGGTGAACTTCCTGACGACGATCATCTGTATGCGCGCCCCCGGGATGACCATGTTCCGGATGCCGGTCTTCACCTGGAACGTGCTGTTCACGTCGATCCTGATCCTGCTGGCCTTCCCGGTGCTGGCCGCGGCCCTGCTGGTGCTGGAGGCCGACCGGCGGTTCGGCGCGGTGGTCTTCGACGCGGCCAACGGCGGCTCACTGCTCTGGCAGCACCTGTTCTGGTTCTTCGGCCACCCCGAGGTCTACATCATCGCCCTGCCGTTCTTCGGCATCATCACCGAGATCATCCCGGTCTTCTCCCGGAAACCGATCTTCGGCTACACCATGCTGATCGGCGCCACCATGGCGATCACCGCCCTGTCGGTGGTGGTCTGGGCGCACCACATGTTCGCCACCGGCGCGGTGCTGCTGCCCTTCTTCTCCCTGCTGTCGTTCCTGATCGCCGTGCCGACCGGCGTGAAGTTCTTCAACTGGATCGGCACCATGTGGCACGGCTCGCTGTCCTTCGAGTCGCCGATGCTGTGGTCGGCCGGCTTCCTGGTCAGCTTTCTGTTCGGCGGGCTCACCGGCGTCATCCTGGCCTCGCCGCCGCTGGACTTCCACGTCACCGACAGTTACTTCGTGGTCGCGCACTTCCACTACGTGGTGTTCGGGACGGTCGTGTTCGCGATGTTCGCCGGCTTCTACTTCTGGTGGCCGAAGTTCACCGGCAAGATGCTCGACGAACAACTGGCGAAGGTCCACTTCTGGACGCTGTTCACCGGATTCCACGGGACGTTCCTGGTGCAGCACTGGCTGGGCGCCGAGGGCATGCCCCGCCGCTACTCCGACTACCTGGCGGCGGACGGCTGGACCGCCCTCAACACCGTCTCGACCATCGGCTCGTTCCTGCTCGGCCTGTCGACGCTGCCGTTCCTCTACAACGTCTGGAAGACGGCGCGGTACGGCCGGCGGGTGGAGGCCGAGGACCCCTGGGGGTTCGGCCGCTCGCTGGAGTGGGCGACCTCCTGCCCGCCGCCCCGCCACAACTTCGTCACGCTGCCCCGGATCCGCTCCGAGTCGCCCGCCTTCGACCTCCACCACCCGGAGACCGCCGCCCGGCAGCAGCCCCAGGTGACCCGGGACCCGGCCGGCTGACCCGCCGGCGCGGCCCGGCCGGCCCGCACGGGAGCGGCCGTCAGGACACCGGCGGCCGTTCGTCGACGCGGATCGCGAGGTCGTTGTCGGCCGTGTAGTACGGGCCGGCCTGCGCGGGCGCGTACGCGGCGTCCACCGACTGGGCCGGGTAGACGAAGATCTGCTTCTTGTCCGCGACGTCGTCCAGCAGCCGGGCCACCCGGGCCTCCCCCGACCCGTCGGTGCGCCGCAGCCACAGGTCCCAGACGTCCGGCCCGCCCGCCCAGTGCTCGCACAGCTCCTGGTGGGCGATGGTGAACGAGAAGCCGTGCCCCGCCGTCTCCAGCGGCACGGCGCACACCAGCTCCGGATCCCGCCGGCAGCGGGCCTCGGCCACCGCGCCGGCCAGCCACTCCGCCGGGTCCTCGACGCGGTGCAGGGTGCCGTGGACGGTGACGCCCTTGGCGTCCAGTCCGAGATCGCCCGCCTCGGCGTGCGGGGCGCGCTGCCAACTGCGCAGCGAGAGGTTGCCGTGCTTCGTCGCGTAGGGGATGCGCACGGCCAGCGGCGAGGTGCTGGGACCGGGCCGGCGGTCGACCAGCGAGCGCAGGTCGGCGAGGCCGGGCAGCAGCCGCACCGGGTCCGCCTCGCCGGCGTCCACGTACACGTCCCAGCGGCCCTCGGGCAGCGGCACGGTGCTGGGCAGCACGGCGCGGAGCCGGCCGTCGCCGTTGGGGGTGAGCGGCAGGCGGACCTCATCGTCGGCGTTCTCGACGGCGTCGCCGCCCCGGCGGAGCAGCACCAGCGCCGCCGACCAGTGGCCGGAGGCGTCGGCCCCCTCGGGGGCGTCGAGGTCGAAGGTGAGTCCGCCCGCGGAATCCGCGATGCAGTCGGCGCGCGGCGCGGCAGACACGATGGTGAACTCCTCGGGTACGGGCGAGCCCGCGTTCGCGGGCCCGGCGGGGGTCGGGACGGTCATGCGGCACGCACCCGGCGCAGGGCGGGGCGGACGGCGTCCTTGGTCCGCAGGGCGCCGCTGAGCAGGGCGCCTCGGGTGCGGTGCAGGGAGCCGCGCAGCGCGCCGCGGCCGGTGAGCTCGGCGAAGAGCCGCTCGTACCGGCCGGCGATCTCGGCGGGGTCGAAACGGGCCGAGTTCTCCAGGGCGGCCCGGCCCATCCGGCGGCGCAGTTCGTCGTCGTTGATGAGCTTCAGCAGCCCGGCGGCGATGGCGTCGGTCTTCCCGACCGGTACGAGCAGGCCGTCGACACCGTTGTCGATGATCTCGCCGGGACCGTGCGGACAGTCCGTCGAGACCACCGGCAGGCCGCAGCGCATCGCCTCGACGATGGTCATGCCGAAGGACTCCAGGCTGGAGGTGACGGCGCCGATGGAGCCCTTCACCCACTCCGGGTCCAGCGGGTTGGCGGGGCCCATGAGGAAGACGTGGTTGTAGAGGCCGAGCTTGTCGATGAGGGCGCGCAGCTTGGCCTTCTCCGCGCCGCCGCCGTAGATCCGCAGCCGCCAGTCGGGGCGCTCGGCGACGACCTTGCCGAAGGCCTTGACCAGCACGTCGTACCGCTTGGCGGGCGCGAGCCGGCCGGCGGCGACGACCCACTTGCCGGTGGAGTCGGCGGGGGCGACGACCGGGGCGGGAATGCTGTTCGGCACGGCCTCGACCCGTACGCCGGGCAGCCGCATCAGCTTGCGGTACGTCTCGGCGTCCGCCTCGGTGACCGTCGTCACCGCGTCCAGCCGCGGGTAGTGGGTGCGCAGCGTCAGCTTCAGGGGTGCCGAATGGGTGCTCAGCGTCAGGTGCTCCTGGCCGACCCGGGCGATGCCGCGCCGGGCCTGCTGGGCGATGTGCACGTTCAGGCCCGGGCGGGTGCCGACCACCACGTCGCAGTCCAGGTTCCGCAGGTGATCGGCGATGCGCCGGTCGGTGAGGGCGCTGTACTGCTTGTAGCGGCCCTCGGTGGACGGGAACACGGTCGCCGGACGCTCGTACTCCGGGTCGTTCCCCTCGTACCCGGGGCTGTCCTTCCGCAGATCCACGAGGTGGCGCAGCCGCACTCTGCCGGACGGCGCGAAGACGGGCTCGTCCCGGTGGCGGAACACCGAGACGATCTCCACGTCGTGCTGCTCGGCGAGCGTGCCCGCCAGGTTGAACGTGGTGCGGATCGTGCCGCCGATGCCGTAGGCATTGTGAATCAGGAATGAGATGTGCATTCGTCCCCGCAGCCGGTGTGCGCGCCTGATGGCCACGCCTCCTGAAGATTAGACCGTACTGACGATCAGGAGGTTGGCCCCGATCATCAACTCGATCCCGGAACGACGAGCATTCCATGACGCGACCGCGCGTTTTCGGCCACCGTCCCGGATGCCGTGAAGCGCCCCGGCCCAGGGCGTGACCCCGGCCGCGCGTCGTCCGTTGTCTTCGTGACGCACCGGGAACCGCCCGGCGCGCGCGCAACCGCACCGGAAGTCCGAGGAGCCCCCCGTGCCTCGCATGCTCGACGTCAGCGACGAAGTACGCGCCGAGATCGGCGACGAAGAAGCGGACCGACTGCTCGGGGGCGACAACGCCCCGGGCACGTACGACTGCACCTCCTGCCGCACCCCCGGCGACAGCGAGCGGGAGCGCACCAGCACCGTGCTCTTCGTCGGGGAGGAGACGGCCGTCCTGGCCTTCGCACACGCCTCCTGCATCCCCTCGCAGGTGGTGCCGGTCTCCGAGGAGCAGCTCCAGGGCGCCGTCCGCTCCATCACCGGCGGCGACGCCGGACAGCAGGGCGGCGAGCAGCCCTCCGGCGACCTGCCGCTCCATGCCGAGCTGGGTGTCACCAGCGGCCTGCTGCTGATCAACGGCGAGGTGCAGCCCTCGCTCGTCGTGGAGCCGCTGGTGCCGATCGCCCGGCCGGGCACCACCGGCCCGGTGGACGTCTTCCTGGAGCTCCTCACCGAGCAGGGCTTCGCCCCCGTCACCGCCATCGACCAGCTCCCCGACCTCACCCCCGGCTGGTCGGTGCTGCTGGTGACCGGCAAGCTGCACGCCGTCCTCCAGCCGAACGCCAACGGGGGCCAGCCCATCGCCTGGTGGCAGGCGCACCAGCCGATGCAGGTGGCCGAGGAGTGGCGGTCGGCGGTCAACAAGACCGGCCGGGTACTGGTGTACGCGGCACCGGTCGGCACCATCGGCCAGCAGCCGCGCGAGGACCTGCTGCGCGAGGCGCTGGACCGCGCGGCGGCGTCGGGCCGGCTGGTCGGCGCGGCGATGCCGCTCGCCGGAACGTGACCGGCGGGCGCGCGGCCGGTGGTTGCGCGGCCGGGGAGTACGCGGCCGGCGGGCGCGCGGCCCGCGGGCAGATGATCGACGGCGTGCGCCCCGCCGTGCACCCGGCGCACCCCCGATTCCCCCGGTTCCCGCGTAACCCGTCGCGGTCCGCCCCGCATCCGATGCGGTCCGGGGTCGTTGGCAGGGATGTGTACTCTTACGAACCCGCATCCCGGACGTCGTACCAGAACTACATCCCCGGCATGCGCCCACCCCGCGAAGCCGACCGCGGCCGTACGGAGTCGGTGACCCCGATCTACGACGCGCTCTGCGCCGAGTACCGCCGGGCCTTCCGCACCCTCCCGGGCGACCGGGCGGGCGAGGAGGACCTGGCCTTCAAGGGCTTCGGGCCCCAGCCGCAGCCGTACGGCGGCGGTCCGGGCCAGGGCTACTACGGCCGGCTCACCGGCCACGCCCCCTACCCCGGCCAGTCCGACTGGACCGACGGCTGGGACGGCTACCCCGCCCAGGGCCGGGGCCGCGGCGGCCTGCCGGCCCTCCCACCGGGCAACCGGGACGGACGGCAGCGGGGGTACTGAGCACCCCGCCCCGCCGACAGGCGGGTCCGACGGCCCCGCTCCCGGGCGACCGGGGCGCAGGCCGTCGCCAGGGCCCGGCCCCGGGCACTCGCCACATCCCTTCCGGCCGCGCCCCCGACGACGGCGGCCTTCCAAGAGCACTCCCGTACCCCCGGCCGCAGCCGGCCACCGTCCGCCGGCTTCCCGCGGCGGCACCTCTCCCGACGGCACCCTCAGGGGCACCCCCGCACTTCCCGGCCGCCCCGGCCGCTCGCCTACTTCACTTCGCGCCCGCGGTATTCCCGGCCGCGACCTCCGGGGGGGCAACCCCGCACCCCGGCCACTCGCCGCTTACTTCTCGCGCCCGCGCTTCTCCCGGCCGCGATCTCCGGGGGGAGCCCCGCACTTCCCGGCCGCCCCGGCCACTCACCGCTTACTTCTCGCGCCCGCGCCACTCCCGGCCGCGACCCCCGGGGGCGACTCCCGCACCCCCGGCCGCCCCCGGCCACTCACCGCTTACTTCTTGCGCCCGCGCTTCTCCCGCACGCGCACCGAGATGTGGATCGGCGTTCCCTCGAACCCGAACTCCTCGCGCAGCCGACGCTCGACGAAGCGCCGGTAGCCCGCCTCCAGGAAGCCGGAGGCGAAGAGGACGAACCGCGGCGGGCGGGTGCCCGCCTGGGTGCCGAAGAGGATGCGGGGCTGCTTGCCGCCCCGGATCGGGTGCGGGTGGGCCGCGACGAGCTCGCCGAGGAAGGCGTTGAGGCGCCCGGTGGGCACCCGGGTCTCCCAGCCGGCGAGGGCGGTCTCCATGGCCGGGACCAGCTTCTCCATGTGCCGGCCGGTCTTCGCGGAGACGTTCACCCGCGGCGCCCAGGCGATCTGGCCGAGCTCGGTCTCGATCTCGCGCTCCAGGTAGAAGCGGCGCTCCTCGTCGAGGGTGTCCCACTTGTTGATCGCGAGCACCAGCGCGCGCCCGGCCTCGACGGCCATGGTGATGATCCGCTGGTCCTGGACGCTGATGGACTCGCTCGCGTCGATGAGGACGACGGCCAGCTCGGCCTTCTCCACGGCGGCGGCGGTCCGCAGCGAGGCGTAGTAGTCGGCGCCCTCCTGGAGGTGGACGCGGCGCCGGATGCCGGCGGTGTCCACGAACTTCCAGGTCTTGCCGCCGAGCTCGATCAGCTCGTCGACCGGGTCACGGGTGGTGCCGGCCAGCTCGTTGACGACGACGCGCTCCTCGCCCGCCACCTTGTTCAGCATCGAGGACTTGCCGACGTTCGGGCGGCCGATCAGCGCGATCCGGCGGGGGCCGCCGACGGCGGTGCCGAAGGTCTGGGCGGGGGCCTCGGGCAGCGCCTCCAGGACCGCGTCCAGCATGTCGCCGGTGCCGCGGCCGTGCAGGGCGGAGACGGGGTGCGGCTCGCCGAGGCCCAGCGACCACAGGGCGGCGGCGTCGGCCTCGGCGGAGGGGCCGTCGACCTTGTTGGCGCAGAGCACGACGGGCTTGCCGGCCCGGCGGAGCAGCTTGACGACGGCCTCGTCGGTGTCGGTGGCGCCGACGGAGGAGTCGACGACGAAGACGACGGCGTCGGCGGCCTCGATGGCGAACTCGGCCTGGGCGGCGACGGAGGCGTCGATGCCGAGGACGTCCTGCTCCCAGCCGCCGGTGTCGACGACCTTGAAGCGGCGGCCGGCCCACTCCGCCTCGTAGGTGACGCGGTCGCGGGTGACGCCCGGGCGGTCCTCGACGACGGCCTCGCGGCGGCCGATGATGCGGTTCACCAGCGTCGACTTGCCGACGTTGGGGCGGCCGACGACGGCGAGGACGGGCAGCGGGCCGTGGCCGGCGGCGGCGAGCTCGCTCGCGACCTCGTCGGCCTCGAAGCCCTCCAGAGCGGCGAGCTCCATGAACTCCGCGTACTCGGCGTCGCCAAGCGCACCGTGCTCGTCGCCGGTGTGGATCTGGTCGTTCATGGAGTCCGTTCCTCGTTCTTCTTCGTCGTCGGCGGCCCTGACGGGTCCGCTACTCAAGTTTCGTTCAGCGGCCGGTGAAGCGCTTGGCGTCCGCCAGGTGCGCGCTCAGCCGCCGCTGGATGCGTACGGTCGCCTCGTCCAGCGCCGTCCGCGTGCGCCGCCCGCTGCCGTCGCCGGCCTGGAAGGCGTCGCCGAAGACGACGTCGACGCGGGTGCGCAGCGGCGGCAGGCCCGGGACCAGGCGGCCCTTGCGCTCGGCGCTGCCGAGGACGGCGACCGGGACGACGGGCGCCCCGGAGCGCACCGCGAAGTACGCCAGGCCGGCCCGCAGCGAGGCGAAGTCGCCCTCGCCCCGGGTGCCCTCGGGGAAGATCCCCAGGACCCCGCCGGCCGCCAGGACGTCCAGCGCGCCGGTGATCGCGGTCCGGTCGGCGCCGGAGCGGTCGACCTTCAGTTGGCCGATGCCACGCAGGAAGGGGTCCAGCGGGCCGACGAACGCTTCCTTCTTGATCAGGAAGTGCACCGGCCGGGGCGCGGTCCCCATCAGCATCGGGCCGTCGAGGTTGTGGGAGTGGTTGACGGCCATGATGACCGGCCCCGCCGCGGGCACCCGCCAGGCGCCCAGCACGCGGGGCTTCCACAGCCCGTTCATCAGGCCGATGCCGATCCGTCTCCCGACGGCCGCACCGGCGGCGGAGGCGGTCACGCGGGCAGAGCCCCCGTGGACCGCTTCTCCTCCACCAGGGTGACGACGCACTCGATCACCTGGTCGAGCGTGAGCTCGGTGGTGTCGACCTCGACCGCGTCCCCGGCCTTGGCCAGCGGGGAGGTCTTGCGGCCGGAGTCGGCGGCGTCCCGCTTGATCAGGGCGGCCTGGGTGGCGGCCAGGTCGGCGGCCTCCTTGCCCTTGAGCTCGCCGGCGCGGCGGGCGGCGCGGGCCTCCGGCGAGGCGGTGAGGAAGATCTTCAGGTCGGCGTCCGGGAGGACGGTGGTGCCGATGTCCCGGCCCTCGACGACGATGCCGTGCGGCGCCTCGGCGGCCATGGACCGCTGGAGCTCGGTGAGCCGCGTCCGCACCTCGGGCACCGCGCTGACGGCGCTGACCGCCGCGGTGACCTCCTGGGTGCGGATCGGCTGGGCGGCGTCCAGGCCGTCGACCGTGATCGTGGGCGCGGACGGGTCGGTGCCGGAGACGAGGTCGGGCTTGCCCGCGGCGGCGGCCACGGCGGCGGCGTCGTTCACGTCCACGCCGTTGCTCAGCATCCACCAGGTGATCGCCCGGTACTGGGCGCCGGTGTCCAGGTAGCGGAGGCCGAGCTTGGCGGCGACGGCCTTCGAGGTGCTGGACTTGCCCGTGCCGGAGGGGCCGTCGATGGCGACGATGACTGCTGCCGGTGCGGTCCGGGCGGCGGTTTCCACGGTGTCTGACACCTTCCTCGTGCGACGGCGGCGAGTCGTCGCTGCCTGGCTGGGCCCGTTGGGGGCTCACCCAAGGTTACTGGCTCCCCGGACCGGCCCGTACAGCCGCGCTCCCCGGCCCCCGGCCGTCGGCCGCCCGGCCTCCGTCCACCGGTTACTGGCGCAGCGACCAGCCGCGCTCCCGGAGGGTCTCGACAAGACCGTCGGCGGCCTTCGGCTCGACCATCAACTGGATCAGGCCGCTCTGCCGGCCGGTGGCGTGCTCGATGCGCACGTCCTCGATGTTGACGCCGGCCCGGCCGGCGTCCGCGAAGATACGGGCCAGCTCGCCCGGCTGGTCGCCGATGAGGACGGTCACCGTCTCGTACGCCGCCGGCGCGGAGCCGTGCTTGCCGGGGACGCGGGACCGGCCGGCGTTGCCGCGGCGCAGTATGTCTTCCAGACCCGCCGCCGCCTCCGGACCCGCCGCCTCGTCGCCGGCGGAGTCGCCCGCCGCGTCCAGGGCGCGCAGGGCCCGTACGGTCTCCTCCAGGTCGGCGGAGAGCGCGGCGAGGACGTCGGCGACCGGGCCCGGGTTGGCGGCGAGGATCTCCAGCCACATACGGGGGTCGGAGGCGGCGATCCGGGTCACGTCCCGGATGCCCTGGCCGCAGAGGCGTACGGCCGTCTCGTCCGCCTCGGCGAGCCGGGCGGCGACCATGCTGGAGACCAGTTGCGGGGTGTGCGAGACGAGGGCGACGGCCCGGTCGTGGGCGTCGGCGTCCATCACCACGGGGACGGCCCGGCAGTGGGCGATCAGCTCCAGGGCGATGTTGAGGACCTCGGTGTCGGTCTCCGGGGTGGGCGTCAGCACCCAGGGGCGGCCTTCGAACAGGTCGGCGGTGGCGGCCATCGGGCCCGAGCGCTCCCGGCCCGCCATGGGGTGGGTGCCCAGGTAGCCGGAGAGGTCGCAGCCGAGCGCCTCCAGCTCCCGGCGCGGGCCGCCCTTGACGCTGGCGACGTCGAGGTAGGCCCGGCCCCGGCCGGCCTTGAT
Organism: Streptomyces sp. NPDC052910; assembly: GCF_055585605.1. Lineage (NCBI taxonomy): Bacteria > Bacillati > Actinomycetota > Actinomycetes > Kitasatosporales > Streptomycetaceae > Streptomyces > Streptomyces sp. NPDC052910. Next base: position 38,339 of record NZ_JBVJJR010000004.1, on the reverse strand, counting down.
CGCGTCCGCGAGGGTGGCGGCGACGTGCGCGGGCGGCACGGCGACGATCACCAGGTCGCAGCGGCCCGCCGGCTCCCGGTCGGTGCCGGCGCCGCGGGCGGCGGCCGTGCTCGCCCGGTCCGGGTCGTGGTCGCTGAGGTGCACCTGGATCCCCCGGCCCGCCAGGGCGAGCGCGGCGGAGGTGCCGATCAGTCCGGTGCCGATGACGAGAGCGGTTCTCACTGGCGAGGTCCTTGGGCAGGGCCGCGGCGGAGCCCGGTGCACTCGGGCGGTCCGGTCGCGGCGGGACGGGCGGTCACGACGTGCGCGGGCAGCCCGGCCCGGTGCCGTCGCCCGGGGCACGCCCCCGGCGGCGTCCGTCCGGCCCCCGCGGGCCCAGCCTAGGGCGTCGCGGGCCGGGCCGGGCGCGGGGCCGCCGCCGCACGGGACCCGCGCGGAGCGGTCCGCCGGGACGGAGACGGCCCCTTCGGGTAGAAGGGGGGCATGATCTTTCATGTGGTGCCCCTGGACGACTGGCTGTCCGTGCCCGACCGCCCCTTCGCCCCCGCCTCGCTCGACGAGGAGGGTTTCGTGCACTGCTCCCCCGACGAGGAGACGACGCTGGCCGTGGCCTCCGCGTTCTACCGGGACGTCAAGGGGCCGCTGATGGCGCTGCTGATCGACGAGCACAAGCTGGGCGTCCTGGTCCGCTGGGAGGCGGCCGACCCGGCCCCGCCGCCCGGCACCGCGCCGGGGACGCTGTTCCCGCACGTCTACGGGCGGATCAACCGGGACGCGGTCGAGGGGATGATGGAGATCCAGCGGGACGAGGACGGGCGGGCGGTGGGCCTGGCCGTCTGGTCCTGACCCCCGGGTCGCGGCCGTGCCCCGGGCCGGGCCCCGGGGCACGGCCCGGGAAAACCGGTGTGACGCGGTGTCCTCCCGGCGGCCACAATGCGCTCCATGCACGCCCTGGTGACCGACCACACGATCTACTCCTGCGTCATGGGCTCGCGCGCGTTCGGGCTGGCGACGGAGGCGAGCGACACCGACCGGCGCGGGGTGTACGCGGCGCCCGCCGCGCTGTTCTGGGGCTTCGACAAGCCGCCGGCGCATGTCGAGGGGCCCGCGGAGGAGCAGTTCTCCTGGGAGCTGGAACGCTTCTGCGAACTGGCCCTGCGGGCCAATCCCACCGCCCTCGAGTGCCTGCACTCCCCGCTCGTCGACCACACCGACGAGCGGGGCCGGGAACTGCTCGCCCTGCGCGGGGCGTTCCTCTCCCGACTGGCGCACCGGACGTTCACCGGCTACGCGGACGCGCAGCGCGCGAAGTCCGATGCCTCCGTCCTGCGGACCGGCGCCCCGAACTGGAAGCAGGTCATGCACCTGATGCGGCTGCTGGCGAGCGCCCGCGACCTGCTGCGCACCGGCGTCCTCACCCTGGACGTCGGCGACCGGCGCGCGGAACTCCTGGCCGTCCGGCGCGGCGAGCTGCCCTGGCCGGAGGCGGAGCGCCAACTGGACCGACTGCGGGAGGAACTGGCGGTGGCGGCGGCCCGCACCCCGCTGCCGGCGGAGCCGGACCGGGCGCGGGTGGAGGACTTCCTGATCCGGGTACGGCGGGCGTCCGTCGCGGCGGCGGGCTGAGGCCCGCGGTCCAAGGGGGGTCTGACGGCTCTCCGTGGCGTCACGACGCCCGGCACGTGCTCTCGCGGCTCTCTGTGGCGTCACGACGCCCGGTACGCGCTCTCGCCGCACCGGCCGAAAGCCCACGTACGCCCGGTACGAGAGCTTCCGGCCGGCACTCCCCCTGCCTTCGGCCGGGGGGACCCCCAGAGCACGGACCGGACGCCGCTCCTCCCCCACGGAGCTCCGTCAGACACCCCCTAGCCGGCTTCGGCGCGTGCCCGGACGACGAGGTCGTGCAGCGCGTCGTACGCCGCCGGAGCCACGGTCTCCGGGAGCCGGGACGCGGCCTGCGCGGCGTCCAGCTCGGTGTGCAGCGCCTCGACGTCCGCCGCCAGGCGCGCGCCGTCCACCAGGCCGGCGGCCCCGCCGTGCTCGGCCTCCGCCTTGGCGGCGACGAGCTCGGGCAGGTAGCCGGGCGCCGGCACCAGGCCGAGGAGGGTCGGCAGGTGGGCGACGACCTCGCCGCTGCGCATCAGGTGGATGCCGGTGAGCAGCACCCGGAAGGTGTAGAGCAGCGGCTTGAGCTCCGCCGTCCGGTCGAAGAACCGCCACTGCGTGCCGGCGAAGCCCCGGTAGTGGTGGGCGTGGTGGCTGGTGAGCACGGCGGGGGCGAGGGCCGTGAGCTCGGCGTGGACGCCGGACGTCCGGACGACCAGCGGCGACAGCAGTTGCTCCAGCACGTAGCCGTTCCGGCGGAGCAGCAGCCGGGCGAACTTGCGCAGGTCGTGGGTGACGAGGTCCATCTCGACGCCGTCGCGGACGCCCATGCGCGTGACGGTCTCCTCGCCCTCCCGCAGACCTATGAGGTCGGCCACCGGCAGCAGGTGGACGCCGCGCAGGTCGACGTCGGAGTCGCGGGACGGGAAGCCGTACAGGTGGGCGCCGGAGACGGTGGCGAAGACCAGCGGGTGCCCCGGCTCGGCGAGCACGGGCGAGAGGTCGGCGGTCGGAAGGCCGGCGGCCCGCAGGGCGGCCGAGTCGGTGTCACGCATCGGCCCAGGATTCCAGGAGGGGCGGCACGGCGGTCCGGTGGGGCCGCCGCCGTGCCGGGTCCGTCCCGTCCGGGGTCTAGAGCTCGACCTCGCGCATCAGCATGCCCACCTCGGTGTTGGTGAGCCGCCGCAGCCAGCCGGACTTCTGGTCGCCCAGGGCGATCGGGCCGAACGAGGTGCGGACGAGCTTCTCGACCGGGAAGCCGGCCTCGGCCAGCATCCGGCGCACGATGTGCTTGCGGCCCTCGTGCAGCGTGACCTCGACCAGGTAGTTCTTGCCGGTCTGCTGGATGACGCGGAAGTCGTCGGCGCGCGCGTAGCCGTCCTCCAGCTCGATGCCGCTCTTGAGCCGCTTGCCGATGTCGCGCGGCAGCGGGCCGGTGATGGCGGCCAGGTAGGTCTTCTGGACGCCGTAGCGGGGGTGGGTGAGGCGGTGGGCCAGCTCGCCGTGGTTGGTGAGCAGGATGATGCCCTCGGTCTCCGTGTCGAGACGGCCGACGTGGAACAGCCGGGTCTCGCGGTTGGTGACGTAGTCGCCGAGGCACTGGCGGCCGTCCGGGTCCTCCATGGTGGAGACGACGCCGGCCGGCTTGTTGAGCGCGAAGAACAGGTACGACTGGGTGGCGACGGTCAGGCCGTCCACCTTGATCTCGTCCTTCTCCGGGTCGACGCGCAGGCCCTGCTCGGTGACGATCTGCCCGTTGACCTCGACGCGGGCCTGCTCGATCAGCTCCTCGCAGGCGCGGCGGGAGCCCATGCCGGCCCGGGCCAGCACCTTCTGCAGGCGCTCGCCCTCCTGCTCGCCGAACGTCTTGGGCAGCTTGACCTGCGGCTTGCTGTGCCGCTCCCGGTTGCGCTCCTCGATCTTGGCGTCGAGCTCACGCGGGCGGGCCGGAGCCGTCCGCCGGTCGCCGCCGGCCGCCGGGCTGCGGCGCGGGCCGCCCTTGGCACCGCCGCGGGCCGAGGCGCCCCGGCCGGAGGACGGACCGCTCGCCCGGCCGGAGGACGGGCCGCTCCCGCGCCCGGCGTCGGGGCCCACGTCGTAACGGCGCTCCTCCGGGCGCGGACGGCGCGGGCGCTGCTCCGGCCGCCGCTCGTCGCGCCGGCCGTCCTGCCGGTCGTCGCGACGCTCGTTGCGCCCGCCCTCGGAGCGGCCGGCGTCGTAGCGCCCGCCGCCGGAGCGACCGCCGCCCGCACGCCCGCCGCCGGAGGACGGGCGGGGGGACCCGCCGCTCCGGCCGCCGCCGCTCCGGCCGCCGCTGCCGCCCCGGTTGTCCCGGTTGCCGCTTCCGCTGTTCCTGCCGCTGCTTCGCATCAAAGTTCCGTCTTGTCGTCCGCTTCGGTGTCCGGGGCGTCCGGGTCGAACGACGGGACCCCCTCCTGGGAGTCGCCCTCGACCGCGTCCGCCTCCGGGAGGAACGGTGCGAGCTCGGGAAGCTCGTCCAGGCCGCGAAGGCCCATCCGCTCCAGGAAATAGTTCGTCGTCCTGTACAGGATCGCACCTGTTTCGGGTTCCGTCCCCGTCTCCTCCACGAGACCGCGCTGGAGAAGGGTGCGCATGACGCCGTCGCAGTTCACCCCGCGCACCGCGGAGACCCGCGAACGGCTGACCGGCTGACGGTACGCGACGACGGCCAGGGTCTCCAACGCGGCCTGCGTCAGCCGGGCCTGCTGCCCGTCCAGGACGAACGCCTCCACCGCGTCCGCGTACGCGGGCCGGCTGAAGAACCGCCACCCGCCGCCGATCTCCCGCAGCTCGAAGCCGCGGCCCTGCGCGGTGTACTCGTCGGCCAGCGCGCGCAGCCCGGCGGCGATCTCCCGGCGGGGGCGTTCGAGGATCCGGGCGAGGTGCTCCTCGGTGACGGGCTCGTCGACGACCATGAGGACGGCTTCCAGGGCGGGCGCGAGGGGCAGCTCCGCCACGGTGTCCGTCCCGGCGGGAGCCGTGTCCCCGTCCGTTCCCTTACTGGCGCTCACTCCGCCACCTCCCTTTCTCCGTCCCGCTCGTCCCCGCCCGCCGTCCCCGGCTCCCGGTCGAACTCGTCCGTCACCAGGGGCGCGCCGCCCCCGCCACCGTCCGTGCCGCCCGTCCAGCGGACGGTCAGCGTGCCCAGGGCCTCCTCCTGCTCCAGGGCGACCGCCCGCTCCCGGTAGAGCTCCAGGAGCGCCAGGAACCGGGCGACGACGGTGAGGTCGTCCGCCGCGTCGGCGGTCAGCTCGGCGAACGTGGCCTCGCCCGCCTCCCGCAGCCTGGCGATCACCACCTCCGCCTGCTCGCGGACGCTCACCAGCGGCGCGTGGATGTGATCCACGTACACCTGCGGCGCCGGTTTCGGCTGCATCGCCTTCACCGCGAGCGCGGCGAACCGCTCCGGCCCGATCCCCAGCACCACCTCCGGCAGCAGCTCCGCGAACCGGGCCTCCAGGCCGACGGTACGCGGGTGGCGGCGGCCCTCGGTGGCCATCCGCTCGCCGAGGATCGCGGCGATCCGCTTGTACGCGCGGTACTGCAGCAGCCGGGCGAACAGCAGGTCCCGGGCCTCCAGAAGAGCGAGATCCGCCTCGTCCTCCACCTCGGCGGCCGGCAGCAGCCGGGCCGCCTTGAGGTCCAGCAGCGTGGACGCGACGACCAGGAACTCGGTCGTCTGATCCAGGTCGAAGTCGGGGCCCATGGCACGGAGATGCGCCATGAACTCATCGGTGACCTGGGAGAGGGCCACTTCGGTGACGTCGAGCTTGTGCTTGGCGATGAGCTGGAGGAGGAGGTCGAAGGGGCCTTCGAAGTTGTCGAGGTGCAGCGTGAAGCGGCTGCTGTCAGGGGGGTTTTCCTCCCCGTCCCCGCCCCTTCCCGAAACCGTGGGCTCCGCCCCCGGCCCCCCGACACGACCAGGGCCGGCGTGGTCGCCGCCCTCGCCACCCGAAACAAAGGCCGCGGCAGCGCCCGCGTCAGCGGCAGCACCCCCGTCAGCGTCAGCGCCCGCGCCCGCGTCAGCGGCAGCGCCCGCGTCAGCCGCAGCGCCCGCGTCAGCCGCAGCGCCCGCGTCAGCCGCAGCGCCCGCGTCAGCCGCAGCGCCCGCGTCAGCCGCAGCGCCCGCGTCAGCCGCAGC
>NZ_JBVJJR010000004.1:0-32472 GCF_055585605.1 Streptomyces sp. NPDC052910 | reverse complement strand
GCCCCCCTCGCGGCGGAGCCGCTCGGGGGGCCGGGGGGCTTGCCCCCGGGAAACGGGAAGTGGGGGTCCCCCCTCTGGGGGAGGGGTTGGGGACTGCTCCCCCGGCGGCGCCGTAGGCACCGCCGCCCCCGCGGCGAAATCCTCCGCCTCCGCCGGAGCGAGCCGCGCGCCCGGCCCCCGGCCGAGGGAGCGGCGGGCAGGAGGCGGCGGCGAGGAGGCGGCGGTGGGCATGCGGGAGTGGTCCAGGGGAGCGAGATGATCCGACGGCCCGTGGGGCCGGTGCGGTGCGGGCGGGGGCCCGCCCGTGGCAGGTTAGCGGCGAAGTCGCTCAGCGACCGCGCAGGCGCCGCACGAGGATGCTCGCGTCGCCGCGCGCCTCGAGGTCGGCGAGGACGACGGCGACCGCCTCCCGCACGATCCGGCCGCGGTCCACCGCGAGGCCGTGCTCGCCGCGCAGCACCAGGCGGGCGTGCTCCAGGTCCATGAGCTCCTCGGCGGAGACGTAGACCGTGATCTTCTCGTCGTGCCGCTCCCGCCCGCTGGGCCGGCGGTTGGCGGCCCGTCCGCGGCGCCGGGGGGCGACCGGCTCGGCGGCCCGGGAGGCGCCGGCCGCGGTGGCGGCCCGCGGCGCCGGGCGCTCGCGCCCGTCCGCGGCCGGCCGGCGCTCGGCGGTGTCCTGGTCGGCGGTCCCGTCGGAGGCGGGCACGGCGGGCGCCGTGTCGGGCTCCGCGGCGGCCGGCCCGGGCACCCGGGCGGGGGCGGGGGCCGCGCCGTCGGCGGGCGTCTTGGCCTGTCTGCGGGGGGCCGAGGACTGGAGCCCCACCCCTCCGGTGGTGCGGAACAGCTCGTCGGCGCCGGGCAGACTCACTCGGCGTGACACCGGGCGAGCACCTCCCTGGCGAGCTGGCGGTAGGCGGCGGCGCCCACGGAGTTGGAGGCGTACGTGGTGATGGGCTCGCCGGCGACGGTGGTCTCCGGGAAGCGGACGGTCCGGCCGATGACCGTGTGGTAGACGTGGTCGTCGAACGCCTCGACCACCCGCGCGAGCACCTCGCGGCTGTGCACGGTGCGCGAGTCGTACATCGTCGCGAGAATGCCGTCGAGCTCCAGCTCGGGGTTGAGCCGCTCCTGGACCTTCTCGATGGTCTCGGTGAGCAGGGCGACACCGCGCAGGGCGAAGAACTCGCACTCCAGCGGGACGATGACCTTGTGAGCCGCCGTCAGGGCGTTGACCGTCAGCAGGCCCAGCGACGGCTGACAGTCGATCACGATGTAGTCGTAGTCGGCCATCAGCGGCTTGAGCGCGCGCTGGAGCGTGGATTCCCGGGCGACCTCGCTGACGAGCTGGACCTCGGCGGCGGACAGGTCGATGTTGCTGGGGAGCAGGTCCATGTTGGGCACCGCGGTCTTCAGCAGCACCTCGTCGGCCGACATCCCGCGCTCCATGAGCAGGTTGTAGACCGTCAGGTCGAGCTCCATCGGGTTGACGCCGAGTCCGACGGAGAGCGCGCCCTGCGGGTCGAAGTCGACGAGCAGCACCCGGCGGCCGTATTCGGCGAGCGCGGCGCCCAGGTTGATGGTCGAGGTGGTCTTGCCGACCCCGCCCTTCTGGTTGCACATCGCGATGATCTTCGCCGGACCGTGGTCGGTCAGCGGGCCCGGGATGGGGAAGTACGGCAGCGGGCGGCCGGTGGGGCCGATGCGCTCGCGGCGCTGGCGGGCCGCGTCGGGGGCCAGGGTGGCCGCGTACTCCGGGTCGGGCTCGTACTCCGCGTCGGGGTCGTAGAAGTGCCCGTCGGGCACTTCCTCGTAGTCGGCGAGACGGGCGGGATCACCGCCGCGGTCGCCGGCCATGGCGTTCACGTGTAGACCGTCCATGCTCGGGTGGGCTGTCGTCATGCTCTGGATGTCCTGCTGTGCTGCGAAGGTCTGGACAGCGACGGAGCCGACAGCGTGGAGCCCCACGGGGCTCCGGCCCTGCGCAGGCATTCCTGGATGACCACCCCCGGGAGCAAATGTCGACTCATTCACAAGTCGTCCTACCTCCTTGGTGACCAGGAAACATCTAGATAGGTCAGCGTGGCACCATGCCGACGGTCTGCGACTCTATGGCGTGTCGGCGGTCCGCAGCAACACAATCCGCCGGAGACGGCACGATGTGTCGGCAATCGAACACCCTTCTGTCAAGGGTGTTCGGGGTATCACCCGCAAGTTTTCCGAACGGCGGTCACCTCGGGAAAACCGGCCCGAATCCGGCACCAAACACGGCCGGCAGGGCCTCGTGGACAAGGCCCTGCCGGTGGTGATTCCCCTCTGGGGCGGTTTGACGCCTCAGCCGAGCAGCGCGCTCAGTTCGACGTGCGCAAGGCCGTGCGCCTCGGCGACGGGGCCGTAAACGACCTGTCCCTCATGGACGTTGAGGCCCTTGGCGAGCGCGGCGTCCCGGCTCAGCGCCTCCTGCCAGCCGCGGTTGGCCAGCTCCACGATGTAGGGCAGCGTGGCGTTGGTCAGCGCGTAGGTGGAGGTGTTCGGCACCGCGCCCGGCATGTTGGCGACGCAGTAGAAGACGGAGTCGTGGACGGTGAAGGTCGGCTCCGCGTGGGTGGTCGGCTTCGAGTCCTCGAAGCAGCCGCCCTGGTCGATCGCAATGTCGACAAGGACACTTCCGGGCTTCATCTTGGCGACGAGCTCGTTGGTGACCAGCTTCGGGGCCTTGGCACCCGGGATCAGGACCGCGCCGATGACCAGGTCGGCCTCGACGACGGCCTTCTCCAGCTCGTAGGCGTTGGAGACGATCGTCTGCACCTTGGTGCCGAAGACCTTGTCCGCCTCGCGCAGCTTGTTGACGTCCTTGTCGAGCAGGGTGACGTGGAAGCCCATGCCGACGGCGATCTGGGTGGCGTTCCAGCCGGAGACGCCGCCGCCGATGACGACGGCCTTGCCGGCCGCCGTGCCCGGGACGCCGCCCGGCAGCACGCCGCGGCCGCCGGCCGAGCGCATCAGGTGGTAGGCGCCGACCTGCGGGGCCAGCCGGCCCGCGACCTCGGACATCGGGGCGAGCAGCGGCAGCGCGCGGTTGGCGAGCTCGACGGTCTCGTAGGCGATGGCCGTGGTGCCCGACTCCAGCAGCGCGTCCGTGCACTCACGGGAGGCGGCCAGGTGCAGGTAGGTGAAGAGGGTCTGGCCCTTGCGGAGGCGGTGGTACTCCTCGGCGATCGGCTCCTTGACCTTCAGGAGCAGGTCGGCGGTCGCCCAGACCTCGTCGGCGCTGTCCAGGATGGACGCACCGGCGCCGGTGTACTCGGCGTCCGTGATGGAGGAGCCCAGACCGGCCCCCTTCTCCACGAAGACCTGGTGGCCGTTGCGCACCAGCTCGTGCACACCGGCGGGGGTGATGGCCACGCGGAACTCGTTGTTCTTGACCTCGCGGGGGATGCCGACCTTCACGTCGATCACGGTCCTTGAATCAGGGGGTTTCAGGCTAATCCGGAAATGCCACGGCATACCAGAGCAGACCGCGTCGATCGCGGCGCAACCAGTCTAATGAAGGATGTCGAGCTGTCTAGCCTTGCAAAGCAACAACTTTTCCGAAACTGCCATCGCTTTCGCAGGTTACCCGGCGTGTACCCGTCAGGCGTTCGGCTCAAGCCCGCCGGAGCGCCCGGCCAGGCCGGAACCGCTCTCCCCGGTCTCGCCGGTCCCCGCCGTCACGGACGCCTCCGCTGACGCCTCCGCCGGCTCTCCGAGCAGCCCTTCCGCCGTCCGCCGCTGCGCCTCGGCGCCGGCCGGGTCGGCCAGCCGGTCAAGGGCGTCCGCCAGCCGCAGCCGGACGGCGGCCTCCAGCCGCCCGTCGCCCGCCCGCCGCGCGCACTCCGCCGCCTCCAGGCCGGTGCGCACCGCGTCCTGCGGCCGGCCCAGGTGCTCCTGCGCCACGGCGGCCTCGCTCAGCGCCCGCGCGTGCCCGGACAGGTCCCGCAGCCGGCGGCAGGCGGCGGAGGCGGCCCGCCAGGTGCGCAGCGCCTCGCCCCACTCCCCCGCCAGGGTGTGCACCGCGCCGAGCCGCCCGTACAGCCGCGCCTCGTCGGCCAGTTCACCGCGGGTGAGCCGCAGTTCCAGGGCCCGCCGGTACCAGTCGGTGGCCCGGGCCCAGTCCTCCAGCTCCTGGTAGGAGGCGGCGATCGACTCCATGGACCGGCTGGTGGCGTACGGGTCCCCGCACGCGCGCGCGGCGGCCAGCGCCTCCCGGTACCGGTCGAGCGCCATCCGGACGCGTCCGGCCCGGGTGTCCAGGTCGCCCAGGTTGAGCAGGGCGGCCGACTTCTCCAGGGCCATGTCCCGGCGGTCGGCCACGTCCAGCACCAGCCGGTGCAGCCCGTACTGCTCGGGCCCGGCCTCCTCCGGCGGCAGATGGGCGGAGAGCGCCCGGGTCAGCGCGGAGACCAGCCGGCGGGCCAGGGTGTCCAGCCCGCCGTCCTCGACGGCCAGCCGGGCGGCGGCCAGCAGCGCGGGCAGCCGCGAGCGCAGCCACTCCTCCGCGACCCGTGCCGAGGGGAAGCGCAGCGGCCGGGGCAGCTCGGCCACCCGGCGGCGGACGGAGGGGTCGGTCAGCTCGGCGGCGGCCCGGCAGGAGTGCAACTGACGGACGACCCGTTCGAGCATCCGGGCCCGGGCCAGCTCCACCTCGGCGGGCCGGTCCTGGGTCTCCAGCAGCGCCCGCAGCAGCGGCGCCAGACAGCCGGGCACCTGGTATTGCGGGGGCAGTGCGGCGGGCTCCCCCGGGACGCCGTCGACCGGGACCGGGCGCAGCAGGCCGCGGGCGACGAAGTCGTCCAGCGCGGCCTGGGCGGCGGAGACCGAGCAGCCGGCCAGCGCGGAGGCGGTGTGCGCGTCGGCCGGGCCGGCGGGGGCCAGCGCGAGCAGTCGCAGTATGCGGGCGTTCAGCGCGGGCAGCGCCTCGTAGGCGAGCCAGAGGGCGCGGGCGAGCGGGCGGCCCGTGGTGCCGTCGTGCCCTTCGGGGACGGGGAGTTCGCGCAGCCGCCGGGCCGCGTCGGCGACGGACATCTTGGGGTGGGCGGCCAGCCAGCCGCCGACCAGCACCAGCGCGGCGGGCTGCCCGGCGCACTCCTCGACCACGGCGCCGGCGGCCATCGGGTCGCAGGTGATGCGGGTGGGCCCGGCGAACCACTCCAGGAGGCCGACGGCGGCTGGGGTCTCCAGCCCGCCGAGGGTGCAGGGCCGGACGTCGGGGACGCCGGTGAGCGGGCCCCGGGCGACGGCGACGACCAGGCAGCCCGGTTCGTCGGGCAGCAGCGGCTCGACGGAGGCGGCACCCGAGGCGTCGTCCAGGAGCAGCAGCACCCGGCGGCCCGCCAGGGCGGCGCGGAGGGCGGCGGTGAGCTCGTCCTCCTCGGCCCCGGCGGGCGCGGTGGCGGTGGCGCCGAGGTCGGCGAGGAGGGCGCGGGCGGTGCGGTCGGTGGGGACGGGGGTGCCGTCGGCGTCGGTGAGGCGCGCGCGGAGTACTCCGTCCGGGTAGTCCCGCTCCAGCCGCCGGGCCAGCTCCTCGGCGAGCGCGGTGCGCCCCGAGCCGGGGCGTCCGGCGACGAGCAGGACCCGGCTGCGGGGCGGTTTGCGGCCCGAGAGGGTGTCCAGGCCGGTACGGGCGATGTCCGCCCGGAGTTCCTTCAGTTCCCGGTCACGCCCGGTGAACAGGCCCGCGCGGGCGAGCGCGACGCCCGTCACGGGCGCGTCCGGGCGGCGCGGGCGCACGCCGGGGCCCACCCGCTCCGGGTGGACCGCCGCGAGGTTGTCGGTCTCCACGGACCGAGCGTAGTTGAAACGAACGCGCACCCGCGGATGCCGGGCCCGGGCTCGTACGACAATCGCCTTGTCGGCCGGAGGTCAACCCAGCCCGTCCGGCGCTTGAGGACGCGCGCCGCAGGCGCGCTCGGGGGTGCGGCGGCCCCGCCCCCGCAGAAACGGAGAAAGGGCGGGACCGGGGCAACCCCCCTACGCCTCGAACGGCCGCGCGGGCCAAGGAGCGTCAGCCGCTCGCAACGCGTCGATCCCATCACCGGCCCGCGCAGCGGAAAGCGCGAGAACACCCACCGCAAGACACGTGTTGTGCAGCTCACCCGCGAGCACCCCCCGCACCAGATCGGCGAGCGGCACCCGCTCAAGCTGCATGTCCGCCTCCTCCTCGGAGACCTCGAACCGCTCCCCCTCCACCGCGGACAGATCGCGGGCCAGGAAGATCCGCAGCGCCTCGTCGCAACCGCCGGGCGAGGTGTAGACGTCGGCGAGCACCCGCCAGTCCTCGGCCTTGACGTGCGCCTCCTCGTAGAGCTCCCGGTGGGCGGCGTTCAGCGGATTCTCCCCGGGGACGTCCAGCAGGCCGGCCGGGATCTCCCAGAGCCGGTGCCGCACCGGGTGCCGGTACTGGTTGATCACCAGGACCCGGTCCTGCTCGTCGAGGGCGAGGACGGCGACGGAGCCGGGGTGGACCTGGTAGTCACGGTTGACGCGGGTGCCGTCCGGCATCACCACCTCGTCCGTGCGCGCACTGGTCTTGGCGCCGACGAACGGCGTCTCCGAGGCGGTGACCCGCCACTCCTCGGCGGTGTCCTTGATGCGCATCTACGTCCTCCAGAATTCCGGAAACACAAAAACCGGGGTGAGACCCTCCCGGAAGGAGGGGCTCACCCCGGTCAACCGTACAGATCAGCCCTGCTGACGCCGAACGGCGGCCTTCACCAGACCGGCGAACAGCGGGTGCGGCCGGGTCGGCCGGGAGCGCAGCTCGGGGTGGGCCTGGGTGGCGACGAGGTACGGGTGGATCTCGCGCGGGTACTCGACGTACTCGACCAGCTTGTTGTCCGGGGAGGTGCCGGAGAAGACGATGTTCGCCTTCTTCTCCAGCTCCGCGCGGTACGCGTTGTTGACCTCGTACCGGTGGCGGTGGCGCTCCTCGACGTACGGCTGGTCGTCGTAGACCTCACGGACGATCGAGCCCTCGGCGAGCTTGGCCGGGTACATGCCCAGGCGCATCGTTCCGCCCATGTCGCCCTCGCCGGCGACGATGTCCATCTGCTCGGCCATGGTGGAGATCACCGGGTGGGCGGTCGCCGGGTCGAACTCGGTGGAGTTGGCGTCCGTGATGCCGGCCAGGTTGCGGGCGGCCTCGATGACCACGCACTGCAGGCCCAGGCAGAGGCCCAGCAGCGGGATCTTGTTCTCACGGGCGAAGGTGATGGCGCCGACCTTGCCGTTGACGCCGCGGTCGCCGAAGCCGCCCGGGATGCAGATCGCGTCCACGTCGGAGAGCTGCTGCTTGGCACCGGCGGGGGTGACGCAGTCGTCCGACGTCACCCATTTGATCTTCACCCGCGCACGGTTGGCGAAGCCACCCGCTCGGATGGCTTCCGTGACCGAGAGGTAGGCGTCCGGCAGGTCGATGTACTTGCCGACGAGCGCGACGGTGACCTCGTGGTCCGGCTTGTGGACGCGGTCCAGCAGGTCGTCCCACTGCGCCCAGTCCACGTCGCGGAACGGCAGGTCGAGCTTGCGGACGACGTAGGCGTCCAGGCCCTCGGCGTGCAGCACCTTCGGGATGTCGTAGATCGACTTGGCGTCGATGGCGGCGACCACCGCGTCCTCGTCGACGTCGCACATCAGCGAGATCTTGCGCTTGATGGCGGTCGGCACCTCGCGGTCGGCGCGCAGCACGATGGCGTCGGGCTGGATGCCGATGTTGCGGAGCGCGGCCACCGAGTGCTGGGTGGGCTTGGTCTTCAGCTCGCCGGAGGGGCCGATGTAGGGCAGCAGCGAGATGTGCACCACGAACACGTTGTCGCGGCCGACCTCGTGCCGGACCTGGCGCACGGTCTCCAGGAACGGCAGCGACTCGATGTCGCCGACCGTGCCGCCGACCTCGGTGATGACGACGTCGACGTCCTCGGTCGCCATCCGCCGGATGCGGTGCTTGATCTCGTTGGTGATGTGCGGGATGACCTGCACGGTGTCGCCCAGGTACTCGCCGCGCCGCTCCTTGGCGATCACGGAGGAGTACACCTGGCCGGTGGTGACGTTGGCCGAGCCGTCGAGGTCGACGTCGAGGAAGCGCTCGTAGTGGCCGATGTCCAGGTCGGTCTCGGCGCCGTCGTTGGTGACGAACACCTCGCCGTGCTGGAACGGGTTCATCGTGCCCGGGTCGACGTTCAGGTACGGGTCGAGCTTCTGCATCGTCACGCGCAGACCCCGGGCCTTGAGCAGCGCACCCAGGCTGGAGGCGGTCAGCCCCTTGCCGAGCGAGGAGGCGACACCCCCGGTGACGAAGAGGTGCTTGGTCGTCGTGGGCTTAGCGGCAATGGCCAAAGGGGGTCTCCCGTGGTCGCGAGGTGGAGGTGCGTACCGGCGCTCACCCGGCGTCTTTGCGGGGGTGCCGTCGCTGCGGTCGAGGGGTCTTGCGCCCACCGGTCCACGGGGTACCAGGGTATCAGCGCCCCGGGGCGGGCGCCGCCGGTGACGCGGCGCGACGGGCTCGCGGACCGTGTGTCACCGGCGCGCGGACCACGTGTCCCGGGCCACCCATTCGGCACAGATTCCCCGGCCAACCGTCGCGCGTCGCCCAACTCGGCGTCGTATCCTGCACGGACACACGGAGCGAGCCGGCCGGCACGGCACCCCTGAGCCCCAGCCACCGCTGGGAGGTGTGCACCCACCCCTTCCGGAACATGAGCTCGTCGAAGATCGCTTGACCGCCAGAGGCCCCCTTGGGGTCACGATGCCGTTCGACTGGAGATGACGTGGCCGGGCGTATCGAGGATTACGCACTCATCGGCGACATGCAGACCGCCGCCCTGGTCTGCCGGGACGGCACGGCCGACTGGCTGTGCCTACCGCGGTTCGATTCCCACGCGGCGTTCGCCGGGCTGCTGGGAACAGAGGAACACGGCTACTGGCGGATCGGCCCCGCGCACCCCTCGGGGGCGGCGCCGCCGCGGGCCGACCGCCGCCGTTACCGGGGCGACTCCCTGGTCCTGGAGTCCGAGTGGGACACCGCCCGCGGGACCGTCCGGATCATCGACTTCATGCCCCCGCGCGACGGGGCGCCGCAGTTGATCCGGATCGTCGAGGGCGTCAGCGGCCGGGTGCCGATGCGCTCCGCGCTGCGGATGCGGTTCTCCTACGGGCGGGTGGTGCCCTGGGTGCACAAGGTCGGTGACCGCACGGTGGCCGTCGCGGGTCCCGACTCGGTCTGGCTGGACACCACCGCCGACACCTTCGGCAAGGACCTCACCACCTACTCCGACTTCACCGTCTCGCCCGGCGAGCGGGTGGCCTTCACCATCAGTTGGCAGCCCTCGCACAGCGGCCCGCCGGCGCTGCCGGACCCGGAGGGGGCGCTGGAGGCCACCGAGGACTTCTGGCGCGAGTGGGTCGAGCACTGTACGTACCACGGCCCCTACCGGGACGCCGTCGTCCGCTCGCTGATCACGCTCAAGGCGCTGACCTACGCGCCCACCGGCGGCATCGTCGCCGCCCCCACCACGTCCCTGCCGGAGGAGATCGGCGGCGTCCGCAACTGGGACTACCGCTTCACCTGGCTGCGGGACGCCGCGATCACCCTGTCGTCGCTGCTGCGCACCGGTTACCGCGAGGAGGCCCGCGCCTGGCGCGAGTGGCTGCTGCGGGCCGTCGCCGGCGACCCCGAGAACCTCCAGATCATGTACGGGATCGCGGGCGAGCGGGAGCTGAGCGAGGCCGAGCTGTCCTGGCTGCCGGGGTACGAGAACTCGCGGCCGGTCCGGGTGGGCAACGGCGCGGCCGGCCAGCTCCAGCTCGACGTCTACGGCGAGGTCACCGAGGCGCTGCACCTGGCGCACATGACGGGCCTGGCCCGCAACGACTACGCCTCGCTCCTCCAGTTGCGGCTGATCGGCTACCTGGAGGACCACTGGAACGAGCCCGACGAGGGCATCTGGGAGGTCCGCGGCCCGCGCCGGCACTTCGTCCACTCCAAGGTGATGGCCTGGGTGGCGGTGGACCGCACCATCAAGCTCATCGAGTCCGGTGACGTGGACGGCCCGCTGGAGCGCTGGCGCGAGCTGCGCGACGACATCCACCGGGACGTGTGCGAGAAGGGCTACGACAAGGAACGCAACACGTTCACGCAGTCCTACGGCTCCAAGGAGCTGGACGCCTCGCTGCTGCTGATTCCGCAGATGGGCTTCCTGCCGCCGGACGACAAGCGCGTCATCGGCACCATCGAGGCGATCCAGCGCGAGCTGTCCACCCCCGACGGCTTCGTCCTGCGCTACCCGACGGCCGGCGAGCACGCGGGCGTGGACGGGCTGGAGGGTGACGAAGGGGCCTTCCTGGCCTGCTCGTTCTGGCTCGCCGACGACCTGGCGATGATCGGCCGGGTGGACGAGGCGCGGCAGCTCTTCGAGAAGCTGCTGGCCCTCCGCAACGACCTCGGCCTGCTCGCCGAGGAGTGGGACCCGCATTTGAAGCGGCAGGTCGGCAACTTCCCGCAGGCGTTCAGCCACGTCCCGCTGATCGACACCGCGCTGCGGCTGACGGCGTCGAGCGCCTTCGGCGGCTGACACCGGACGGACGGGCGGGCCGGCGGGCCCGCCCGGACCTGTGGCGGGGGATCAGTACTTCTTCACTCCCACGTGGTCCACGATCAGCCGCCGCCTGTCGTGGTCGAACGCGAAGTGGATCCGGCCCACCTCGTTGTGGGACGTGGCGTCGCGCACCTTCACATGCGGCAGGCCGTCGCGTCGCTCGTCCCCGTCGAAGGAGAAGTAGCGCAGTCTGCGGTCCTTCTTGATGGTGAGGTCGCTGGTCGCCACCGTCAGCCCGTGCTGCTCCTTGAACCAGTGGGTGATGCGGGGCATCTTCTCGGGCCGCCCGTTCGGCTGGTCGTAGAGGTCGACCGCGGCCTTGGCGAGCGTGATCAACTGCTGGGTCATCTCGTCCGGGTGGGGGTAGCCGGACGTCCGCCAGGACCGTTCCGCGCCGGCCGTGAACACGATCCGGTGGTCGGCGGCCTCCTCCAGGGCCCGGTAGGTGGCCGCCGGGTCGGCCGGGTCCAGCTCGGGCACCTCCTCCCAGGGGTCCGCGGGCTCCCCGGCCTTGGCGTCGCCGCGTTTCACCTCCCGCATGTAAAGGTCCCTCCAGTACTCGGCCTCCCGGCGGGCGGCGTCGGCGTCCCCGGCGGCCTCCAGCCGGGTGGTGAGCGCCTGGGCCTCGCCCTCCCAGAAGGCGACGTCGGCCTCCAGCCGGGCCACCCGTTCCTCGTAGACGTCGAGTTGCCGGGCGACGTCGCCGGTCGCGCGGGCCGCCGCGAGACGTTCGGCGGCGTTCCGCGCGGCGGTGCCCCGGGCGGCCCGGCGCGCGACCTCCCAGCCGCGGTCGGATCCGCGGGCGACGACGGCGAGTTCGCCCAGGGTGCGCAGCCAGCGGAGGCGGGTGGCGGGGTCGGCGACCTCGGCGCGCGCGTACGCGGGGTGGACCGCCGCCGGCAGCGGCCACACCAGCCGGGCGCCGCCGTCCGGCACGGCGGCCTCCGGCAGCAGCCGGCGCAGCTCCCGGGACGTGCCGTAGTTGAGGGTGACGACCTGGGCCAGGCCGATCAGTTCGCCGGCCGCCTGCCGCGCGGCGGTCCAGGCGGCGTCCTCCCGGGGGTGCAGCAGCAGGGTGGGCAGCCGGGCGCGGCCGGCCAGCGACTCCGCGAGCACGGCGGTCTCCGCCGTCTCCCGGATCCGCTCGTACCGCCCGGTCACCCGCTGCCCGAGGACGTGCAGACGGAGCGCCTCGTCGGCGGCGACCGTCCGCAACAGCCCGGGCCGGCGCAGCAGCGGGTCCTGGACGGGCGCGATCCACCCCCCGTCGACCTCGCGGCCCATCACGACCCGCAGCCCGACCCGGCCCGCGACGGAGGAGACGGTGATCCGGGTGACGAACCGGCCGACGTCCCCGTCGAGCGGCTGGGTCACGGTGACCCGCACGGCCGTCGCGTCCGGCGGCCCCTCGACGGCCCACTCGACCGTCCGGCCGCCGTGCAGCGGGCGGGGCCCGCCGGCGGCCGTCAGCTCGGCCACGGCGGGCCCGTCACCCGCCGGGCCGCTCAGCCAGACGCCCACGTGCTCGCGTACCAGCGGGAAGGGGTCCGCGCCCGGAAGGGCGCTGACTTCGGCGTCGAAAACGTAGAGTGGCTGCATCGTCGTCCCCCGAGGTCCTGGCTCGACCGGCCGTCGCCGGATCCGGGTCACCCTGCCTATCACGCGGCCGGTGCAGTGGCGCCGACTATGCGGCAAGTCCCGCGGGCGCTCGGGCACTTCTGCTACGCGCGGGGGCGGGGGCGCGGCGTGAGACGCCGCCCGCCGAGGCGCCCCCGCCGCGCGCGGTCCGGGCGCGGGGCGCGAGCGCCGGAGCGCCGCTCCCCCACGTCGCGGGCGGGGGACGCGGCCGGCCGGGGTGCGCCCGTGCGGCGCGCGGGAGGGGCAGCGCTCCGGCTCGCCCGGGGGGCGCGGTGCTTCGCGCACGCGACCCGGTGCCCGCCAACGCGCCGGCGCGTCCAGGACACGCGCGGGGTGGTGGCCGCCCCCCTTCCCGCCATGCCCGGGGGACGTTCCCGCGGTCGCCCGGACCCCGTTCCCGTCCCCGTCCGGGACACGCACGGGACGGCGACCGCCTCGTACGGCCACGCCCGCGCGACACCCTCACGGCCTCCCGGAGCCCGCCCCCGTCCCGTAGGTTCACGTCATGCACGCCCAGCCGCCGATACCGATGCCCGGGACCCCGGAGACGCCCGGGACGCCCGGGACGCCCGGGAGCACCGTCACCGTCGCCCGCGCCCTGGAGCTGCCGGCCCTGCGCCGGGGACTGCCCGAGGTGCTGGCCGCCGCCGACCGCCTGGACCGTCCGGTGCGCTGGGTGCACGCCGGCGAGGCCCCGCACATCGCGGCGCTCCTCAAGGGCGGCGAACTGCTGCTGACCACGGGCCTGGGCCTGGGCAGCCGTCCGGCCGAACAGCGCGCCTTCGTCCGCACCTTGGCGGACCGGGACATCGCGGCCCTGGTGGTGGAGCTCGGCGCGCGGCTGCCCGCGCTGCCCGCCGCCGTGGTGGACACGGCCCGCGCGGCCGGGCTGCCGCTCGTCCAACTGCACCGCGAGGTCCCGTTCGTCGCGGTCACCGAGGAGGTGCACACCGAACTGGTCAACGCGCACTACGCGCTGCTGCGGCGCGCGGACGGCCTGCACCGGCGGTGCACGGAGGCGCTGCTGGACGGCGGCGGAGCGTCCGAAGTGCTGCGGCTGCTGGCGGAGTTCACCGCCAACCCGGTCTTCCTGGAGACCGCCGAAGGGCGGCTCCTCTACGCGACGGGACCCGATCCGGCGCCGCCGGGCGCCGCCGGACCGCTCCAGGTGTGGGACGGCCTGCGCCACGCGGACCTGGCCGGGCGGGTCACCGTGGACGTCCCCGGGCAGCGGCCCGCCGGCCCGCGCGCGCGGCTGTCCGTCCTCCCGGTCCACGCGCCTCTGGCGCCGGTGCACCGGGCCGCCGCCGACCGGACGGCGGGCCTGCTGGCCGTCGTCCTCCTCCAGGCCCGCCAGGAGGAGGAACTGGCGGCCCGGGGGCGCGGCGACTTCCTCACCGACCTCGCCGAGGGCCGGCTCGACCCGGCCGACGCCCCGGCCCTGGCCCGCGTCCTCGGCTTCCGGCCCGGCCCCGGCCCGCTGCTGCCGGTCGTCCTCGGCGTCCCGGCGGGCCCCGGCCGGGACGCCGCCCCGGCAGCCCTGACCTGCGCGGTGCGGGAGGAGCTGGCCGCCGTGGGGGTGCCCGTCCTGCTCGGCGTCCATCTGCCGGAGGGCCGGATCCCCCTCCTGGCGGGTCTCCGGGACGCCGCCGACCGCCCCGCGGTCGCCGACCGGCTGGCCGCCGCCCTGCGCGCCGGAGCGCGGCGGGCGCACGCCCGGCCGCCGGTCGTCGTCGTGGGCGCGCCGGCCGACTGGACCACCGCCGGGGCCGCCCTCCGGCACGCCGCCGAGGCGGCGACGGCCGCGGCCGGCCTGCCGGACCGCCCCTGGTACGACGCCCGCGCCCTCGACGTCGACCTGCTGCTCTCCCGCCTGCGTGGTGGCGACGGCCTCGCGTCCTTCGTCGACCGCGTCATCGGCCCCCTCCTCGCCCACGACGCCACCGCCCGCACCCCCTTGCTCCCCACCCTGGAGACGTACCTCCGCC
This sequence comes from Streptomyces sp. NPDC052910, assembly GCF_055585605.1. Lineage (NCBI taxonomy): Bacteria > Bacillati > Actinomycetota > Actinomycetes > Kitasatosporales > Streptomycetaceae > Streptomyces > Streptomyces sp. NPDC052910. Next base: position 18,218 of record NZ_JBVJJR010000004.1, on the reverse strand, counting down.
ACGCGGGCCGCAAGGCGGAGACGGCTCGGGAGCTGCACGTCAACCGGCAGACGCTCTACGACCGGCTGGCGCGGATCGCGTCGCTGCTCGGGACGGATCCGGACGAGCCGGAGGCGCGGCTGGCGCTGGGGGTGGCGCTGCGGGGACGGCGGCTGGTGGGGTGAGGGCGCCCCGCACCCCCCGGGCGGGCTGTCCAGCCCGTTGGGGGTGCCCCCCTCTGGGGGAGTTTGAGGACGAGCGGCAAAGCCGCGAAAAGGGGGTCTGGGGCGCAGCCCCAGGAAACGGCGAATGGGGGTGCCCCCCTCCGGGGGAGGGACCGGGGCGCCCTCACCCCCACAACTCGTCGTACACGCTGAGCACATGAGCGACCGCGTCATCCTCCGAAGGCCACCCCGCCCCCATCCGCCGCCCAGCGGCGACAAGCTCCGCCCGCCGCCCCGCATCCCCCAGCACCCGCGACACGGCAAGCGCCAACGCCTCCCCGTCCCCGTAAGGGACGAGCTCCGCCGCGTCCCCGACAAGATCGGGCACCCCGCCCACCGACGTGGCCACCAACGGCACCCCCGCCCGGAAAGCCTCCTGCGCCAGCAGCGACCGCCCCTCCCACCGGCTGGGCAGGATCACCGCATCCGCAGCGGCCACCAGTTGCGGCACGTCGTCCCGTCGCCCGACGAGCCGTACGGGCAGCCCCTCGTCCTCGATCCGCCGCTGGAGCGCCGGCCGCTCGGTACCCTCGCCGGCGACGACGAGCAGCGGCTCGGGGTCGAGCCGCCGCCAGGAACGGGCGGCGTCGAGCAGCGGCCCGTACCCCTGGTCCGGTTCGAGCCGTCCGACGGCGAGGAGCAACGGCCGCCCGAGCACGCCGAGTTCGGCGAGTACCTTGTCCCGCGGGACGTCACCGTCCGGCTCCGGGACGGCGGGGGCCGCGGCCCGCGGCCCGGGGAACGCCACGGGGGTCAGCCGCGCGTCCCGCGCCCCGCGCAGCCGCGCCTGGTCCACCAGGTCCGGCGTGGCGCCGAGCACGACGGCGGCGGTCCGTACGGCCCGCCGCTCCATCAGCCGTACGACGTGGGCGCGGGCCCCCGCCGCGCGGACGCGCCGGTGCCAGGTGACCACCAGCGGTGTCGGGCGCCCGTGCAGGGCCAGCGCGGCGAGGACACCCCACCGCAGACCGTGCGCGTGGACCACGTCCGCGTCGGCGCTCGCCGCCCGGATCCCGGCGACGAGGAGCGCGTCGGTCCCGTCCGGCAGGGGCGCGAACGACGCGCCGGCCCCGGTGAATCCGTACCGTTCCTCGGTCCCCCCGGTCGCGCACACCGTCACCCGGAGGCCCCGCGCGACGAGGCCGGCGGCCAGCGACCGCACATGGGCGCCGCTGCCCGCGCTGCCGCCGCCCAGCACCTGGACGGCGTGCGGGGCGGGCCGGCCGGGGGACGTGCCGGATGAACTGCTCACGCGGGAGTGACTCCTGGTTCGGCGGGACCGGCGGGGAACGGCGGGATCGGCGTCGTACGGGAGGAGCGGCAACGGCGCGGTGCCGTGCCCAGGATGCCAGCCGCCACCGTCGTCCGGGCACCACCGCTCCGCGTACGGCCCGCCCTGTCCCGCCCGCACATCTGCGGATTCACCCGGTTTGGGGATTACGAGCCGTTGGCCCCGAGGTCGCCCGACACCGGCGAAAGCACCGGCCTGTTACCTCCTGCCCGTTTCGCTCCCTCTCCCGGACACGCGACGCTCCCCCGGACCGCGCACTCCGGACCCGGGGCCTCGGTCACGGGCGACCGGCGCCGGTCGCCCGGCCCCGAGCGCCTCACCGCCCCGCCCGCGCCGCCTCCAACAGCTCTTCCGCGTGGGCCCGGGCGAGCCGTGAGTCCTCCTGCCCGGCCAGCATGCGCGAGAGTTCGCGGATCCGGTCCTCCCCCTCCAGGGCCTGCACCCCGCTGCGGGTCACCAGCCCGTCGTGGGTCTTCTCGACCACCAGGTGCCGGTCGGCGAAGGCGGCCACCTGCGGGAGGTGGGTGACGACGACGACCTGCGCGGTCCGGGCGAGCCGGGCCAGGCGGCGGCCGACCTCGACGGCGGCCCGGCCGCCGATGCCCGCGTCGACCTCGTCGAAGAGGTAGGTGGGCACCGGGTCGGAGCCCGCGAAGACGACTTCCACGGCGAGCATGACGCGCGACAGTTCACCGCCGGAGGCGCCCTTGGCGATGGGCCGCGGATGGGCGCCGGGGTGCGGGGCCAGCAGCAGCTCGACCTCGTCGGCGCCGTGCGGCCCGTACGCGACGGCGCGTCCGCCGACCTCGATGCCGGCGTCCGCGTCGGCGACCTCGTTCTGCCGGACGGCGAACGAGACGCGCGCGTGCGGCATCGCCAACTGCGCGAGCTCCTCCGTGACGGCTTCCGCGAACCGCTCCGCCGCCTCCGCGCGGGCGTCGGTCAGTTGCCGGGCGAGGGCGCCGAGTTCGTCCCGCAGGGCGTCGCGTTCGGCGGTGAGCTCGGAGATCCGGTCGTCGTCGCCCTCCAGTTCGCCCAGGCGGGCGGCGCTGCGCTCGGCCCAGGCGAGGACGGCGGTGACGTCCTCGCCGTACTTCCGCGTGAGGTGGGCGAGGGCGGCCCGGCGCTCCTCGACGGCGGCGAGCCGCCGCGGGTCGGCGTCGAGGTCGGAGGCGTATCCGGCGAGCTCGCCGGCCACGTCGCGGAGCAGGATGCCGAGCTCGCCCGCCCGGTCGGCGAGGGCGGCCAGTGCCGGATCGTGGGAGCGGACGGCCTCCAGCGCCCGGTGGGCGCCGGCGACGAGCGAGGCGGCGTCCACGCCCTCCGGGTCCTCGGGGTCGCCGGCCAGGGCGGCGTGCGCGGCGGTGGCGGCGGAGGCGAGGGACTCGGCGTGGCCCAGCCGCTCGGCCTCGGCGGCGAGTTCGGCGTCCTCGCCGGCCACCGGCTCCACGGCGGCGATCTCGTCCAGGCCGAAGCGCAGCAGGTCCGCCTCCTGGGCGCGCTCGCGAGCCCGGGTGGTCAGCTCGTCGAGCTCGGCGGCGACGGCCCGCAGCCGCCGGTAGGCGTCGGTGTACTTGGCGAGCGGCGCGGCCACCGCGTCCCCCGCGTACCGGTCGAGCGCGGCGCGCTGCCGGGCCGGGCGGAGCAGCCCCTGCTGGTCGGTCTGGCCGTGCACGGCGACGAGGTCGTCGGCGAGCTCGCCGAGCAGCCCGACGGGCACGCCGCGCCCGCCGACGTGGGCGCGGGAGCGGCCCTCGGCGGACAGCGTGCGGCTGACGAGCAGCGCCCCGTCGTCCAGCTCGGCGCCCGCCTCCTCGGCGCGCACGGCGGCGGGGGACGCGCGGTCGACGACGATCCGCCCCTCGACCACCGCCGCCTTCGCACCGACGCGTACGAGCGCCGGGTCGGCCCGGCCGCCGAGCAGCAGCCCGAGGCTGGTCACGACCATGGTCTTGCCGGCCCCGGTCTCGCCGGTCACCGCCGTGAAACCTGGTGACAGCTCGACCACCGCGTCGTCAATGACGCCCAAGGACCGGATCCGCATCTCCTCCAACACGGATACGACCATACGAGGTTCCGGGGCCCCCTCGCGACGGCCGCCCCCACGGGCCGTGTCGAAAGGACCGGAGAAGCCCTGGGGGGAAGGCCTCGGGGACCTCTCACACGGAATCCGGGGAAACCCCCGGCCCGCCCCTGGGGACAACCCCACTCCCTCCGGGGTGGCCGCCGCATGGCCCGGCTGCCCCGCCCCCGCCAGGCTGGGGGCATGACCGAACGCCTCGGCACCCGGCGCCGCCGCACCGCCACCGCCCTCCTCCTCGCCACGGCCGTCGCCCTGACCACCGGGGCGGCCACCACCGGGGCGGCCACCGCCGGAAGCCGGCCGGCCGGCGCGCCGACCGGTGTCCCGGACGGCGTGTGGCGGACGGACGGCTACGGCACGCTGGTCTCCGTCGAGGGCGGGGGCCGCCGCCTGCGGACCTTCGACACCACGGCGGTGAGCTGCCTGCCCGGGCTGCTGGAGGCGAAGGGGAACGGCTCCGGCCGGTTCACCGACGCGGAGGGCGCGGGCCTGACGATCGACCCCGCCGGCCGCGCCCGCGCGCGCCTCGCCTACGACGGGAGCGTCGGCCACATCACCCTGCGCCGCGCCGGAGCGCTGCCCGCCGACTGCACGGCCGGCCCGAAGCCGGGCGAGGGCGGCCGGCCCGACCCGCGCCGCGTCTTCGACGTCTTCTGGCGGACGTACGCCGAGAACTACCCGTTCTTCAAGGCCCACGGGGTGGACTGGAAGGCGGTGGGCGACCGCTTCCGCCCCCGGGTCACGGCCCACACCACGGACGACGAGCTGTTCGACGTCCTCCGGCGCATGATCGAGCCGCTGCACGACGGGCACACCAGCCTCGTGGTGAGCAAGGACAAGCGCTTCGGCGGCCACCGGGCGGACACGACGCTGCCCACGCCGGAGTCCATGGCCCGGATGGACAAGGCCGTCGCCGAGGCCGTCGGCGTACCGCTGCGGACCCGGGCGCGGGGCGCGCTCTCGTACGCCGTCCTCCCCGACGGCACGGGGTACCTGCGGATCACCCGCTTCACCCGGTTCGCCGCGACGGGCGGCCCGAAGGCGGACGAGGCCGAACTGGACCGGGCCCTGGACGACGTCCTCGCCCACGCCCCGCGCGGGCTGATCCTCGACCTCCGCTTCAACGGGGGCGGCTCGGACCGCCTCGGCATCCGCATCGCCGAGCGCCTCACCGACCGCCCGTACACGGCCTACCTGAAACACGCCCGGAACGACCCCGAGAACCCCCGGAAGTTCACTCCGCCCGTCCCCGTACGGGTCACCCCCGCCTCCGGCTCCTCCCGCCACACCGGCCCCGTCGCCGTCCTCACCGGCCGCCTCACCATCAGCGCCGGCGAGACCTTCACCCAGGCCCTGATGGGCCGCTCCCCCGCGCCCGTCCGCATCGGCGAGAACACCCAGGGCGTCTTCTCGGACGTCCTGGAGCGCAGGCTTCCGAACGGTTGGACGTTCGGTCTCCCGAACGAGGAATTCATGCGTCCGGGTGACCGGCGGACGTACGACGTGACGGGCATCCCGCCGACGATCCGGACGCCGGTCTTCACGGAGGAGGAGTTCGCGGCACACCGCGACTCGGCGCTGGAGCGGGCGCGGCGGCTGCCGGCGGGGTGAGGGTCCCCAGCCCCGCCCCTTCCCGTTTCTTGCAGGGGCGAGCCCCCGCACCCCCGAAGCGCCCTTCGGGCTCCCCCAGAGGGGGTACCCCCAGTCCTCAAACTCCCCCAGAGGGGGCACCCCCAACCGGCTGGATCAGCCGGTTGGGGGTGCCCCCTCTGGGGGAGTTTGAGGACGAGCGGCGAAGCCGCGATCACGGGGGGCTGGGGGCGAAGCCCCCAGGAAACGGCGAAGGGGCGGGACAGGGGCACCCCCACCGCCGCACTCAGTGCGGCGCCCCCCGCCACCCGGCAACCGGCAGAGCGAACTTCGCCACCAACCGATCAGTAAACGAAGCGTGATGCAGCCGCGCCAACCGCACCGGCACGGCCCCCCGCCGCACCTCCACCCGAGCCCCCGCCGGCAGCTCCACACTCCGCCGCCCGTCACACCACAGCACCCCGTTGGGCGTCTGCGGCTGCACCTCCACCGCCAGCACCGAATCCGGCGCCGTCACCAGCGGTTTGGCGAACAGCGCGTGAGCGCTGATCGGCACCATGAGCAACGCCTCGACCTCGGGCCACACCACAGGCCCCCCGGCCGAGAAGGCATAGGCGGTGGACCCGGTCGGAGTGGCACACACCACCCCGTCCCCGCCGAACCGCGAGACAGGCCGTCCGTCCACCTCGGTGACGACTTCGAGCAGCCGCTCCCGCGCCGCCTTCTCCACGGACGCCTCGTTGAGCGCCCAGTCGGCGTGGACGACGTGCCCGTCCGTCCGCACGAGCACGTCGAGGGTCATCCGCTCCTCGACCTCGTACTCCCGTGTCACGACCCGGTCCACGACCTTGTCGAGGTCGTCCCGTTCGGCCTCGGCGAGGAAGCCGACCCGGCCCAGGTTGACGCCCAGCATGGGCACCCCGGAACTGCGGGCGAACTCGGCGCCGCGCAGCAGTGTCCCGTCGCCGCCGAGGACGACGATGAGCTCACACCCGTCCAGCACGTCCGGCCGCTCCGGACCGGTCTCGACGCGTTCGACGGAGGGCGGCAGCGGCAGGTCGGCGGCCTCCTCGGCGAGGACCCGCACCCCGATGCCGCAGCGCAGCAGCCCTTGGACGACGAGCTCGGCACTGCGCACGGCGGCCGGCCGGCCGGTGTGCGCGAGCAGGAAGACCGTCCGGCCGTCCCCCCGACCCGTCCCGGATGTCTCCGATGTCGCTTCTGTAGTGGTCACCGAGGCCCCTCCGCCACTGCACGGTCAACGTCCGCCGGGTCCAGTTCGGGCGCACCGGCGCGCAGCCACAGAAAGTACTCGACGTTGCCGGAGGGACCGGGCAGCGGGCTGGCGGTGACGCCGAGAACGCCGAGGCCCAGTCCGGCCGCGCGGCGGGCGACCTCGCGCACCGCCTCGGCGCGCAGCTCGGGGCTGCGGACGACACCGCCGCTGCCGAGCCGCTCCTTGCCGACCTCGAACTGCGGCTTGACCATCATCACCAGGTCGGCGCCGGGCGCGGTGCAGCCCACCAGGGCGGGCAGGACCAGTCCCAGCGGGATGAACGACAGGTCGCCGACGACCAGGTCGACGAGTTCCCCGCCGAGCTGCTCGGGCGTCAGCTCGCGGACGTTGGTGCGGTCCATCACGGTGACCCGCTCGTCGCTCTGCAGCGACCAGGCGAGCTGCCCGTAACCGACGTCGACGGCGACGACGTGCGCGGCGCCCGCGCGCAGCAGGACGTCGGTGAAACCACCGGTCGAGGCCCCGGCGTCGAGCGCGCGCCGCCCTTCGACGACCAGCCCGCGCGGGACGAACGCGGCGAGCGCGCCGGCGAGCTTGTGGCCGCCGCGCGAGACGTAGTCGGGGTCGCTGTCGTCCTGGGTGACGACGAGCGCGGCGCCGGTCTCGACCTGGGTGGCGGGTTTGGTCGCCGTCGCGCCGCCGACGGTCACACGGCCCGCGGCGATCAACTGGCTCGCGTGCTCGCGGGAACGGGCCAGCTTGCGGCGCACCAGCTCGGCGTCGAGGCGGCGGCGGGTCACTCCCACGGGCGGTTCAGCTCCTGTTGTCGTTCGGACGCGTGGGGACCGGCGGTCGGTCGGGGCGCTCGTCGAGGGCGGCGAGCGCGGACCGCAGGCCCTGGTGTACATCCTCGTACACGGCCAGGTGACCGTCCGCGGCGAGGTGGTCGGCGTCCGCGAGCCGGGCCAGGTGGACGTCCACGCCGGGGTGCCCGGTGGGGGTGCGGTCGACACCGAGCGGCCGCGGCCCGGCGGGCTCCACCGCCTCCCGGACCGCCTCGCTCTCCCCGGCCCCCCGGGTCTCCTCCGTCGTCACCCCGCCGGTCACGGCCTCGTCGGTCACGGCCTCTTCGCTCATGCCCCCGACGCTACCCCGCCCCGGCCGCTTCTCCGGTCTTCGCCTCCGCGCGGTGTACCGTCCAGGGCAATGGCGACCATCGAGGAGTGCCGCAGCGCACTGGACAGACTGGCGGGGAACCTCGCGGGCGCGGACGAGAGGCTCCGCGGCGCCGCGATGCTCGACCGTTCGCTGAGCTGCCACGTGACCGACCTGGACGTCACCTTCGTGGGGCATCTGCGCGAGGGTCACCTCAAGGAGGTGCGGGCGGTGCCGGGTGTGCCCGAGCGGCGGGCCGAGATCGGGCTGGAGATGACCGGCGACGACCTGGTCGCCCTGGTCGACGGCCGGCTGAACTTCGCGCGCGCCTGGGCGAGCGGCCGGGTGAGGCTCAAGGCCGGTCTGGTCGACGTCCTCAGGCTGCGCTCGGTCCTGTAGCCGCGGCCACGGCCTCGGTCCCGCTCCCGGCCTCCTCCGCGACAGCCGCCACACCCGACGCATCCGCCGCACTCGTCACGCCGGCCGTACCGGGTTCCTTCCGCCCCCGGCGCGCCTGCCGGGCGGCCGGTACGACGAGGGGCGTGCCGGTCTGCGGGTCGTCGATGATCTGGCAGCTCAGCCCGAAGACCCGCTCCACCAGCTCGGACGTGACGATGTCGTTGGGCGCGCCCTCGGCGACGACCTTCCCGTCCCGCATGGCGATCAGGTGGGTGGCGTAGCGAGCGGCGTGGTTGAGGTCGTGCAGGACGGCGACGAGCGTACGGCCCTGCTCCTCGTGCAGTTCGGCGCAGAGGTCGAGGACCTCGATCTGGTGCTGGATGTCGAGGTAGGTGGTCGGCTCGTCCAGGAGCAGCAGCGGGGTCCGCTGGGCGAGGGCCATGGCGATCCACACGCGCTGCCGCTGGCCGCCGGAGAGTTCGTCGACGTGCCGGTCGGCGAGCCCGGCGACCCGGGTGGCCTCCATCGACTCCCAAACGATCCGCTCGTCCTCGGCCGACCACTGGCGCAGCAGCCCCTGGTGCGGGTACCGGCCGCGGGCGACGAGGTCGGCGACGGTGATCCCGTCGGGCGCCACGGACGACTGCGGCAGCAGGCCGAGGGTCCGCGCCACCTTCTTGGCCGGGTACGAGCCGATGGCCTGGCCGTCCAGGAGCACGGCCCCGGCCGCCGGCTTGAGCATCCGGGAGAGGGCGCGCAGCAGCGTGGACTTGCCGCAGGCGTTGGGACCGACGATGACGGTGAAGGAGTGGTCGGGGATCGCGACGGAGAGGTCTTCCGCGATGACCCGCCGGTCATAGGCGAGGGTGACGGATTCGGCCTGCAGTCGGCTCATGGGGTGGTCTCCTTGTCCGTACGTGTTCGTGTGCGCCGTCGCGTGTCCCGGCCGGCCTCCGGCCCGCCGCCGTCGTCCTCGTCTTCCACCGTCATCCTCGTCCCCCGCCACCGTCCCGCTCCCGCCACCGTCCGGCTCCCGCCGCCGTCCCGTCCCGGCCCGTCATCCCCGCCCCGCCCGCCGCTCCGCGTGCAGCAGCCACAGCAGGTAGCAGCCGCCGAGCATGCCGGTGAGGACGCCGACGGGCAGTCGGTCGGCGCCGAAGAGGTGCTGCGACGCCCAGTCGGCGGTGACGAGCAGGGCCGCGCCGGTGCAGGCGGCGGCGGTGAGGCAGGGGCCCGGGGAGCCGGTGAGGCGGCGGGCGACCTGAGGAGCGGAGAGGGCGACGAAGGCGATGGGCCCGGCGGCGGCCGTGGCCGCGGCCGTCAGCAGCACGGCCGCGGCCAGCGAGACCAGCCGCGTCCGCTCGACCGGCACGCCGAGCGCGTACGCCGTGTCGTCACCCATCTCCAGCATGCGCAAGGCGCGGCCCTGGCTGAGGATGACGGGCACCAGCACGGCGCAGACGGCGAGCAGCGGCCACACCTGGTCCCAGTCGCGCCCGTTGAGGGAGCCGACCATCCACGTCGTGGCGCGCGTGGCGTCGTTGAGGTCCGCCTGCGTCAGCAGATAGCCGACGACGGACGTGAGGATGGCGGTCATGGCGATGCCGACCAGGACGAACCGCTGCCCGTGCACGCCCTTCTGCCACGCGAGCAGGTAGATGGCCGCACCGGCGAGCAGCCCGCCGGCCAGCGCCCCGCCGGAGACGGCGGTCGGCGTGCCCTGGGACAGGACGATGACCGACAGCGCCCCGACGGTCGACCCCTGGGCGATGCCGAGCACGTCCGGGCTGCCCAGCGGGTTGCGGGAGACGGACTGGAAGACCGCGCCGGCCACTGCCAGCGCCGCGCCGACGAGCAGGGCGACGAGGACGCGGGGCAGCCGCAGGTCGTCGACGATGAACTCCTGCGCGGGGGTGCCGCCGCCGGTCAGCGTACGGACGACCTCGGCGGGCGACAGCGGGTAGTCGCCGGTGCCGATCAGGGCGACGGACGCGGCCAGCGCGGCGGCGGCCAGGAGCAGCACGACGAGCACCGCGCGGGGCGCGACCCGCACGGACAGCCCGCCGGGGGTACGGACGACGTTCGCCGTCCTCGGTCGTCCGGGAGCGGCCCGGCGTCGCGCGCTCACAGCCCGGCCGTTCGCCGGCGCCGGATGAGGCGGATGAACAGGGGCCCGCCGACGAGCGCGGTGACGATGCCGACCTGGAGTTCGGAGGGGCGGGCGACGATCCGCCCGAGGATGTCCGTGCCGAGCAGCAGCACGGGCGCGAGGAGCGCCGCGTAGGGCAGCACCCAGCGCAGGTCGGGCCCGGTGAAGGAGCGGACCATGTGGGGCACCATCAGCCCCACGAAGACGATGGGCCCGCAGGCGGCCGTCGCCGCGCCGCACAGCAGGGTGACGGCGGCCAGGCCGAGCACCCGGGTGACGGCCGGCCGGGTGCCGAGCGCCCGCGCCTGGTCGTCGCCGAGTGACATGGCGTTGAGCGGCCGGGCCAGGACGAGGGCGAGCACGATGCCCGCGGCGACGAACGGCGCGACCTGCCCGACGAGCGTCGCGTTGGCGGACGCCAGCGAGCCGACCGTCCAGAACCGCATCCGGTCCAGCGCGGCCGAGTCCGTCAGTTCCACCGCGTACACATAGCCGTTGAGGACGGCGGTGACGGCGGTGCCCGCGAGGGCGAGCCGGACCGGGGTGGCGCTCCGGCTGCCGCCGAGCACGTGGACGACGACGGAGACGACGGCCGCGCCGAGGAACGCGAACCACACGTAGCCGGTGAGCGAGGTGACGCCGAGGAAGCTGATGCCGGACACGACGGCCGCGGCGGCCCCCGCGCTGATGCCGAACAGCCCGGGATCGGCGAGCGGGTTGCGGGTCAGGGCCTGCATGACGGTCCCGGCGAGGCCGAGCGCGGCCCCGGCGAGGACGCCCAGCAGGGTGCGGGGGACGCGCAGGTCCCGGACGACGACGTCCGTCTCGCTCCCGGTGTAGTGGAACAGCCCGTGCCAGACCTGGTCCGGGGCAACCTGCTTGGCGCCGACGGCGATCGACGCCACGACGACGGCCAGCAGGAGGCCGGCGGCGGCCGGCAGCCCCAGGGCGCGCACGGCGTCGCGGCGGGGCGGGGCCTCGGGGGAGGTGCCCGGTGGTACGTGGGGGGAGTCGACGGCCAACACGTGGGTTAGGTTAGCCTACCCTCAACATCGCCCCTCACCGAGAGAAGCACCACCCCATGAGCTCGACCCGCACCACCGTACTGTCCCGACGTGGCCTCCTCTCGGCCGGTGGCGCCCTCGGGCTGGGCGCCCTGCTCACCGCGTGCGGCGGCGGCTCCAAGGACTCCTCCGGTTCCCCGTCGGCCAACCACTCCGGCAAGAGCGGCCCTTGGACCTTCAAGGACGACCGCGGCACCACCGTCAAGGCCGACCGCACCCCCCGGCGCATCGTCGCCTTCACCGGCACGGCCGCCGCCCTCCACGACTTCGGTGTCGAGTGCGTCGGCGTCTTCGGCCCGACCACGCTGAAGAACGGCAAGCCCGACCCGCAGGCCGGCGACCTCGACGTCGCCAAGGTGAAGGTGCTCGGCAACACCTGGGGCGAGTTCAGCGTGGAGAAGTACGCGAGCCTCGACCCGGATCTCCTGGTCACCAACATGTTCGAGCCGGGCGCCCTCTGGTACGTGCCCGACGACAGCAAGGACAAGATCCTCGGCCTGGCCCCCAGCGTCGGCCTCACCTCCGCCCGCGTCTCCATGCTCAAGCCCATCGAGCGCTACGCCGAACTGGCCGCCTCCCTCGGCGCCGACCTCAAGGCGAAGAAGGTCACCGACGCCAAGGCCCGCTTCGAGAAGGCCGCCGAGACCCTGCGCCGGACCGCCAAGTCCCACCGGATCAAGGTCATGGCCGCCTCCGGCAGCGCCGACCTCTTCTACGTCTCCAACCCGGCCGTCAACGCCGACCTGATGTACTTCCGCGAGCTCGGCGTGGACTTCGTCGTCCCCCGGAAGCTCGACAAGGGCGGCTACTTCGAGAGCCTCAGTTGGGAGAACGCCGACAAGTACGAGGCCGACCTGATCCTCCTGGACAGCCGCACCTCCGCCCTCCAGCCCAAGGACCTTTCCGCCAAGCCCACCTGGGCCAAGCTCCCCGCCGTCGAGGCCGGCCAGGTCAGCCCCTGGCTCAGCGAGCCCCGCTTCTCCTACGCGGGTTGCGCACCGCTCCTGGAATCCCTCACCACCGCCATCGAGAAGGCGAAGAAGCTGTGACCGGTCCCGCCCTCCCCTACGGCTTCTTCGACGTCCACGTCCTGCGCACCGAGCGGATCGGCACCGCCCTGATCCGCGTCACCTTCGGCGGCGACCGCCTCGGCGACCTCGTCACCGACGGCCGCGACCAGCGCTTCAAGCTCTTCCTGCCGCGCCCCGGCCAGGACGCGCCGCTCCTCCCGGAGCCCCTGGACGAGGGCTGGTACGCCCGCTGGCGAGCCCAGGACCCGGCGGAACGGGCCGTCATGCGCACCTACACGATCCGTACCCTCCGCCCCCTCCCGGACGGCACGACGGAACTGGATGTCGACTTCGTCCAGCACGGCGACGCCGCCCACAGCGGCCCCGCCTCCCTCTGGTCCCGCACCGCCCGCCCGGGCGACCGCGCCGCGATCCTCGCCCCGGTCGTGCACGACAACGGCGGCGCCGACTACCGCCCGCCGCCCGGCACCGACTGGACCCTGATCACCGCCGACGAGTCCGCCCTCCCGGCGGTGGCCGGCATCCTCGCGTGGCTGCCGCCCAACCTGCCGGCCCGGGTCTGGATCGAGGTCCCCCACGAGGACGACATCCAGCCCCTGCCGACGGCCGCGAACGCCGACATCACCTGGCTGATCCGCGACACCGACACCCCGCTCACCGAAGCCGTCCGCACGGCCGGCCTCCCCACCGGCACCCCCTACGCCTGGCTGGCAGGCGAGGCGGGCACGATCCGCACCCTCCGCCGCCACCTGGTCAACGACCGGGGCATCGACCGCAAGCGGATCACGTTCACGGGCTACTGGCGCCGGGGGAAGACGGAGGAACAACTCCTGGACGAACTGGCCTGACATGTTCAGCCTGTCCGGCGTTTGAGGGCAGACGGCGAAGCCGTTTCCCGGGGCCCGGGGCGAAGCCCCGGGAAACGGCGAAAGGGAGGGACCGGAGGGACCGGGGCACCTCTACCAGCCCAAGCGGCCCAGCGCACCCCCCGCGTCCGCACCACAGACGCCCTCCCCGGCATCCGCCCACGCCGCGGCGCACAACGCCCGCAGCCCGTCGATGCGCTCCCCCTCACCGTCGAGGACGAACACCCCGTCCCGCACGGCGGCGGTCCACCCCCCACACCGGAATCCCCCGTCTCCCTCGGAGACGGAGGGCTGCCCCTCCAACAGCCCCCGCAGATCCTCGGCGACATAAGTGGCCCGATGCTCCGGCCGGGCGGCCAGTACCTCAGCGGCCGTGGTCACCCCGGTCAGCACCAGCAACGAGTCGACACCCCCCGCGAACGCCCCCTCGATGTCCGTATCGAGCCGGTCCCCGACCACAAGCGGCCGCTCGGCCCCCGTCCGCAACACCGTCTCCCGGTGCATCGGAGGCAACGGCTTCCCCGCCACCTGCGGCGTCCGGCCCGTAGCGATCTTCACGACCTCCACGGCCGCGCCGTTCCCCGGCGCGATCCCCCGCCCGCTCGGGATCGTCAGATCCGTGTTGGACGCGAACCAGGGCAGCCCACGCGCCACCGCGTACGACGCCTCCATCAGCCGCGACCACGGCATGTCGGGCCCGCCGTACCCCTGAGCGACGGCCGCCGGATCGTCATCGACCGACTCCACCGGCACCAGCCCACGCTCGCGCAACGCCACCCGCAGCCCTTCGGCACCGATCACCAGCACCCGAGACCCGGCCGGAAGCTGTTCCGCTATCAGCCGGGACACCGCCTGCGCGGAGTTGATCACATCCCCCGGCTCGGCGGGGATCCCGAGCTCGGTCAGGTGTCCCGCCACCGTCTCGGGCGTCCGGGCCGCGTTGTTCGTCACGTACGCCAGGTGCATCCCGCCCTTCCGCGCCGCCTCCAGCGACGCGACGGCGTGCGGGATGGCCTCGCCACCGGCGTAGACCACGCCGTCGAGATCCAGCAGGGCGGTGTCATAGGCCTCGCTCAGCGGTCGCTCGCTGCCGGCGGGCCGGGTCCGGACGCTCTCGTTCATACGGAGTTCGCTCCTTGTGCTGTTCGTCTCTGTCTCGATCATTGCTCATCCGACCAGGAGGCATAACATTTACTGATGAGCAATCCGGATCCCGCGGGGCACGGCCTCCGACTCGCCCCCTTCCGAGGTCTGCGCTACGTACCCGAACGGGTGGGCAGCCTCGCGGCCGTGACCTCGCCACCGTACGACGTCGTCGTGCGGCCGGACGGGCTGCGCCACCTGGAGACCGCCGATCCGCACAACATCGTCCGGCTGATCCTCCCGCAGGCCGCCACGGCCGCCGACCGGCACCGCAGGGCCGCCGACACCCTCCGCCGCTGGCAGGAGGAGCGCATCCTGGCCCCGGACCCGGAGCCCGCGCTCTACGTCTACGAGCAGCGCGGCGACGGCATACTCCAGCGCGGCCTCATCGGCGCCCTGCGTCTCACACCCCGCGAGGAAGGCGTCGTCCTCCCCCACGAGGACGTCATGCCGCACGTCGTCGAGGACCGCGCCGCCCTGATGCGGGACACCGGAGCCAACCTGGAACCGCTGCTCTTCGCCTACCGGAGCGACGGCACCGCCACCGGCGCCGCCGCCGTCATCGAACGCGTCACCGGCACCGCGCCCCTCCTCTCCACCACGACCGACGACGGCTTCGCCCACCGCCTCTGGTCCGTCACGGACCCCGAGGACCTGACCCGCATCGGGGACGACCTCTCGCACCACCGGGCCCTGATCGCCGACGGACACCACCGCTGGGCCACCTACCAGCGGCTGCGTGCCGAACAGCCGGCGCCGGGCCCCTGGGACTTCGGCCTCGTCCTGCTCGTGGACACCGCCCGCTACCCGCTGCGGGTCAGGGCGATCCACCGCCTCCTGCACCGCCTGCCGGTCACGGACGCGCTGGCCGCCGTGGCGGGCGCCTTCCGCGTCCGCGCCCTGGACGTCACGCTGCCGGCGGCTCTCGAGGCGCTGGCCGAGGCGACGGCGGCCGACGAGCACGGCAACGCCTTCCTGCTCGCCGGCGACGGCCGCTACCACCTCCTGGACCGCCCGGACCCGGACCTGCTGGCCCGTACGGTCCCCGCCGACCGCCCGCGGGCATGGCGCGAGCTCGACGCCACCGTGCTGCACTCGGTGCTGCTGGAGCACGTGTGGCGGGTCAGCGACGATCCCGAGCACATCGGCTACATCCACGACACGGCCGCGGCCGTCGAACAGGCGGAGCGCCACGGCGGCACGGCCGTCCTCATGCACCCCGTCCGCGAGGAGGTGGTCCACGAGCTCGCCGCCCAGGGCGTGACGATGCCCCGCAAGTCGACCTCCTTCGGCCCCAAGCCGGCGACGGGCCTGGTCCTGCGCAGCCTCACCCTGGACTGAGCCGACGGCTCGGACCGAACCGGCGGCGAACGCGAAACGGCGGTGGGGTGGAACCCGTACGGGTTCCACCCCACCGCCGTTCGCACGAGCGGCTCAGCGCATCAGCGCGCGTCGCCACCCTCGACGGACCCCTCGCCGGCCTTCTCGGCCGACTCGGCCTTCTCGGCGGCGTCGGCCTTCTCAGCCGACTCGGCCTTTTCGGCGGCGTCGGCCTTCTCAGCCGACTCGGCCTTCTCGGTCGCCTGAGCCTTCTCGGCAGCCTTCTCCACCGGCGCCTCGGAGCCACCCTCGGCCACCTCGGCACCGGCTTCCTCGGCCACGTCGCCCGCCTCGGCCTCGTCGGTCTCAGGGGCCTCGTCGGTCTCAGGGGCCTCGTCGGTCTCGTCGGCGGCCTCGATCACCGCGTCCTCGGCGTCCTTGGTGTCCTCCGCCTCCTCGACGTCCGCCAGGACGTCGGTGAACTCGACACCGTCGAGCTCGGCGAGCCGGTCGGAGGCGTTGGTCGTGCCACCCTGATCGGCCTCGAGGGCCTTGGCGAACCACTCGCGCGCCTCGGCCTCGCGACCGACGTCGAGCAGCGCGTCGGCGTAGGCGTACCGCAGCCGGGCCGTCCAGGGCTGGACGGAGTTCGAGGCCAGCTCGGGGCTCTGCAGCGTCACGACGGCGGCCTCGGCCTGCCCCATGTCCTTGCGGGCACCGGCGGCCACCAGGCGCATCTCCACCTGGCCGGCCTTGTCGAGCTTCTGCACCTCGGGCTCACCGGCCATGGCCAGCGCCCGCTCCGGACGGCCCATGCCGCGCTCGCAGTCCGCCATCACGGGCCACAGCTCGACGGAACCGGTCATCCGGCGCGCCGCCCGGAACTCGGCCAGCGCCTCGGAGTAGCGGGCGGTCGCGTACGACGCGAAGCCGGCCGCCTCACGGACGGCGGCGACGCGGGAGGCGAGCCGCAGGGCGACCCGGGAGTAGCCGTACGCCCCCTCCGCGTCCTCGTCGAGCAGCCTGGCCACCATGACGAGGTTGCGGGCGACGTCCTCGGCGAGCGTCTTCGGCAGGCTCATGAGCTCCTGCCGCACGTCCGCGTCGATCTCGTCGCCGGTCACGTCGTCGGGGATGGGCAGCCGCTTCACCGGCTCCCGCTCGACGCGGTCACGGTCCCGGTCGTCACGGCGCCCGAAGCCACCGCGCCCACGGTCGTCACGCCCCCGGTAGCCACCGCCGCCCTGCCGGTCACGGTCCCGGTCGTCCCGACGCCCGTACCCACCGCCGGCGGGCCGGCCGCCACGGTCGTCACGGCGGAACCCGCCACGGTCGTCGTCCCGACGGGGACCACGGTCATCGCGGCGGTCGTCACGACGGTCATCACGGCGGTCATCACGGCGGAAGGCCGGACGCTCGTCACGACGGAACCCACCGCGGTCGTCATCACGACGCGGACCCCGGTCGTCACGGCGGTCGTCGCGGCGGAAGGCCGGACGCTCGTCACGACGGAAGCCGCCCCGGTCGTCGTCGCGACGCGGGCCGCGGTCATCACGACGGTCGTCACGGCGGAAAGCCGGACGCTCATCGCGACGGAAACCGCCACGGTCGTCATCCCGACGCGGGCCGCGGTCATCACGGCGGTCATCGCGCCGGTCGTCACGGCGGAAAGCCGGACGCTCGTCACGACGGAACCCACCGCGGTCGTCGTCCCGGCGGGGGCCACGGTCGTCACGGCGGTCATCACGGCGGTACGAGGGCCGGTCGGCGTCACGACGCTCGTCACGGCGGAAACCGCCGCGGTCGTCGTCGCGACGCGGGCCGCGGTCATCGCGCCGGTCGTCACGGCGGAAAGCCGGACGCTCATCGCGACGGAAGCCGCCACGGTCGTCGTCGCGACGGGGACCGCGGTCATCGCGGCGGTCATCACGACGGTAGGAAGGCCGGTCGGCGTCACGACGCTCGTCACGGCGGAAACCGCCGCGGTCGTCGTCGCGGCGGCCGTAACCGCCACCGCCGCCGGGACCGGAAGGCCGGCCGCCACGGTCGTCACGGCCACCACGGTAACCACCGCGGTCGTCGTCCCGGCGGGGGCCACGGTCATCACGACGGTCGTCACGGCGGAAGGCCGGACGCTCGTCACGACGGAAGCCGCCACGGTCGTCATCACGACGGGGACCACGGTCGTCACGACGGTCATCCCGACGGAAACCGCCGCGGTCGTCGTCGCGGCGGCCGTAACCGCCACCGCCGCCGGAACCGGAAGGCCGGCCGCCACCGCCGCCGGGGCCGGAAGGCCGGCCGCCACGGTCGTCGCGACCACCGCGGTGGCCGCCGCGGTCGTCATCACGTCGGCCGTAGCCGCCGCCGGAGGGACGACCGCCACGGTCGTCACGGCGGAAGCCGCCCCGCGGCCCGCCGTGGCGGTCGCCGCCCGAACGGTCGTCGGGAGAGTTGGTGGACATCGACGTGACTCCTGTCTTGAGGTACCGCAGTCATTCTCGCGCAGCCGCCCGGCGGTCGCGCTTCGACAAAAACAAAAGGACCCTTGGTCCCAGCGTGAACGCTGGGACCAAGGGTCCTTGAAATATTGTTCGGCGGCGTCCTACTCTCCCACACGGTCCCCCATGCAGTACCATCGGCGCTGAAAGGCTTAGCTTCCGGGTTCGGAATGTAACCGGGCGTTT